>NZ_JBIVNT010000002.1:0-301418 GCF_044753725.1 Micromonospora sp. NPDC093243
GATCAAACGCTGCCTCAAGCGCTACATCGCCCGAGAGCTCTACCGACGCCTCGAAACCCCACCACAACCACTTGACGCGGCATAGGAGCGTCCGGCTCAGGCCCACGGCCGGGCGGCCGACACGGCTCGCCGGGCCGGGGAGCGGCCGTGCCGGGCCGGGAAGCTGCCCGAGCCGGGCCGGGTCGGCCATCTGGTTGTCAGCGGTATACCTCAGAGTCATATTGATGCCTCTCCGGTATATCGCTCCCCGGCAGGGGCGGCGGTGAGTGTCGGCCCGGAGCGCACGGCCGTGCCGGTGGCACCTCGCCGGCGCGCACCAGGGCGGAAGGTGTCAGGCGAGAAGAGCGGCCAGCCAGGCGCCGGCGAGGATCGCCGGGCCGAACGGCAGGGCGGTGTCCCGCCGGACGCGGCGGGTGGTGAGCAGCGCGAGCACCACGAGTCCGTTGAGCACGTGCGGCAGGACCAGCCCCCAACCGAGGGTCGGCCAGCCCAGCCAACCGAGCGGCAGGCCGAGCGCGGCGGCGAGCTTCACGTCGCCGGCGCCGAGCCGGGAGCCGGGCAGCAGCGCCAGCGCCAGGTGAACGGCGAGTGAGACGGCGGCACCGGCCACGGCCAGCGCCAGCCGGGCCGGGGTGCCCCCGACGAGTGCGGCCACGAGCAGTGCAAGCGCGGCGGCGACCGTGGCCGTGGCCACCAGCGGGTCGGGGAGCCGCAGGCAGGCCAGATCCACCACGGCCAACACCAGCCCGACCGCCGCGACCAGCAGGAACGCCGGCAGGGCCGGGTCGGCGCCCCGAGCTGCGGCGAGCCCGCCGAAGACCGCCGCCCCGGCCACGCCCGGGATGATCCGGCCGCCGCTGGAGCGCATGGTGCGGGCGATCCGGCCGTCGCCGACGGTCGCGGTGGCGTCCGGTGAGGCGGCGGGCAGGAAGCGGCGAGCGACGGTCGGCGTAGCGAGGCCGGCGAGGACGCCGAGGAGCGTCGCTCCGGTCACCAGTCCCGTCGACACGGGCCGGGATGCTACCGGCGGGACGCGGCCGGCTCCGCCCCGTCGCGTGCCCGGCGGGGTCGCTCGGTGCTCACCACCAGGGCCACGCCGGCCACGATCACCGCACCGCCGAGCAGCACCTGCGTGGTGATCGGCTCGGCCACCAGCACCGCGCCGAGCGCCACCGCCACCACCGGGTTGACGTAGGCGTACGTCGCGACGAGCGAGATCGGCGCGTGGTGCAGCAGCCAGACGTACGCGGTGAAGGCGACCAGCGAGCCGGCGACCATCAGGTAACCGAGCGCGAGCCAGGAGCGGGTGCTCACCTGGCTCGGGTCGAAGCCGCGCAGCTCCCCCCGGCCCAAGGCGAGCACGGCGAGCACCACCGCCCCGGCGATCATCTCGTAGACGGTGGCGACGAACGGGTCGGCGGGCATCCGGATCCGCCCGGAGAGGAACGACCCGACCGACCAGGAGACGGCCCCCGCCACCACGGTGAGCGCCCCGGCCAGCGGCACACTGTCCGCCCCACCGGTCGGCAGGACCAGCAGGACCAGGCCGAGGAAGCCGAGGGTGACGCCGGCGAAGGTCCAGAACCGGGGTCGGTCCCCGGTGGCCGAGCGGAGCAGCACCACCAGCAGCGGCACGGTGGCGACCAGCAGCGCGGCGATCCCGGAGGGCAGCGCCGTACCGGGCGGACCGGATTCGGCGAGCACCACCAGCCCGTTGCCGCCGGCGAGCAGCAGCACCCCCACCAGCGCCGCGGAGCCGAGCTGCCGCCGGTCGACGCGGAGCGCGCCCGGCCCCCGGCGGATCCGGAGCACGAGCGCCAGCACCACGGCGGCGGCGGCGAATCGGGCCGCCGCCGAGGCGAGCGGCGGCAACGTCTCGACCGCGATCCGGATGCCGAGATAGGTGGAGCCCCAGAGCAGGTAGACCACGATCAGGGCGGTCCAGATCAGGCCCGGGGCGGTTGCGGCGGCGGCGATCACGGCGGGCCGTCCGGAAGGATCGGCGGGCCGGGTCGCACTTGGTGGAGTCGAGCTCATCGCTGGTCCACGCTACGGTGACCTCGGCGTCGGCGTCCCGCCTTGGTGGCCGGCCTCTCACCACTCCCGCAGGAGGCGTGCATGGCGAACTACGGATCTGCGGGCGGCGGCTCCCCGGAACCGTGGCAGGGGCGACCGGCTGAGCAGCCGTACGGGCCGCCGGCCGGGCAGCCCGGATGGGGTGAACCGAGGCCACGCCACGACGAGGACTCCCGCTACGACGACGGCTCCCGCTACGGCAACGGGTACCAGTACGACGCCGATCCTCGCTACACCCCCGAGCCCCGCTACGCGGCCGAGCCACATCCAGCACCCTCGCCGGGCTACGACACCTCCGCCTATCCTGGCGGGCCGGTGACGTACGGCGGTGATCCGGCGCCGCCGCCCCCGCGCCGCGGTCGCGGGCCGTTGATCGCGGTGCTGGCGGTCGTCACGCTGCTCGTGCTGGCCGGCGGTGCGGCGCTCTTCGTCCTCCTCGGCCAGGACGAGCCGGCACCGGTGGCGGGGCCGACCCAGCCTGCGACGGCCGAGGGGCCGGACGCGGACGTCGCCGACCCGACGGACGTGCCGAGCGCGCCCGCACCGGAGTCGTCGGCCGACCCGCGGTTCGTCAAGGTCGGGCAGTGCGTCCGTAACGAGGGTACGGCCGGTGGGAAGCCGAAGCTGCTGATCAGCGACTGCGCCCCGAAGTCGTACGAGGTACTGCGCCGCATCGAGGGTGTGACCAGTGGGGAGAAGGACGCCGAGGCGAAGTGCGCCAAGGTGTCCGGCTACACCAACTGGTACTTCTTCGACAGCGAGCTGGACACCCTCGACTTCGTCCTCTGCCTGAAGCAGCGCTGACCCACGCACCCCTGGGGATGAGATGAGCACCTACGGACCACCCGGTTCCGGCCAGCCGGACGACATCGAGCCACCCACCCAACCCCAGTGGGGTCCGCCGCCGGCCCAGGGCGCCGAGCCACCCACCCAGCCGCAATGGGCCCCGCCGCCGGCCCAGGGCGCCGAGCCGCCGACGGCACCGATGTGGGGCCCGCCGCCCACCTCCGGCTCCGGCTATCCGCCGCCGGGCGCGGCCGGGTCACCGCCACCCGGGCCCTTTCCGCCGGCCGGCCCGGCACCCGCTCCGGCCGCCGGCCAGTGGGGCGCGCCGCCGCCCGGGCCCGCTGGCTACGGGATGCCACCCGCGCCGGGCGGCTACGGAATGCCGCCGGCCGCCCCGCCGGCGAAGGGACGCGGCGGCCGGATCGCGCTGATCGTCATCCTGGCGGTGCTGCTCCTGCTCTGCCCCTGCCTCGCGCTGAGCGGTTGGGCCGTGTGGCGGGTGGCGAACGACGATTCGACGAGTTCGGCGCCGGCGCCGTCACTGGGTGCCCCCACCGAACCGTCCACCGGGCCGTCGTCGGCCGGGCCGAGCCCGAGCGAGGACGACGAGGAGTTCGCCACCGGCGACTGCGTGGTCAACGACGGCACGGACAACGAGGCCGAGCTGCGCAAGGTGCCGTGCGGCCCGAACACGTACCAGGTGCTGCTGCGGATTCCGGCGACGACCGACGGCGACCGGTGCGAGACGCTGGCACCGCAGGCCACCGCGAACTACGTCCACGACAACACGATCGACGTGCTGGACTACGTGCTCTGCCTCAAGGAGCGGTAGTCGTAGGCAAAACTAGGGCTGTCTAGCGTGGAGGCTAGACAGCCCTAGTTTTATGTCGACGGTCCCGACACGCCGGTAGCCCCATCTATCCATGTCTAGCCCGGCAGCTAGACGGCCCGATACTCTGCGATGCGTGGATCCGGTCCGCAACCCGTACGCCCCGGGCGCCGGCCAGCGCCCGCCCGAACTCGCCGGGCGGGGGCGGGAGCTGGACGTCTTCGACGTCGTACTGGAACGCATCGCCCGAGGGCGGCCGGAGCGGAGCCTGATGCTCACCGGTCTGCGCGGCGTCGGCAAGACCGTGCTGCTCAACACCCTTCGCTCACAGGCGATCAGCCGGCTCTGGGGCACCGGCAAGATCGAAGCTCGGCCGGACCAGTCGCTGCGCCGTCCGGTGGCCGCCGCGCTGCACATGGCCGTGCGGGAACTCGCCCCCCGACACCGCGCGCCGGACCGGATCGACGCGTTTCTCGGCGTACTCAAGGCGTTCGCGCTACGCGCCACGCCCGCCGGCCGGGCCGGGGCCGCGACCAAGCTACGCGACCGCTGGCAGCCCGGCATCGACGTGCCCGCCAGCAGCGGCCGGGCCGACTCCGGGGACATCGAGATCGACCTGGTCGAGCTGCTGAGCGACGCGGCGGCGGTCGCCAGCGACGTGGGCACCGGCATCGCCATCTTCATCGACGAGATGCAGGATCTCGGCCCCGAGGACGTCTCGGCGCTCTGCGCCGCCTGCCACGAACTCTCCCAGCTCGGCGCACCGCTGATCGTGGTCGGCGCCGGCCTGCCCCATCTGCCGGCCGTGCTCAGCGCGGCGAAGTCCTACTCGGAACGGCTCTTCCGCTACCAGCGCATCGACCGGCTCGACCGGATCGCCGCCGACCAGGCGTTCTGCGCGCCGGCGGAGCGCGAGGAGGTGGAGTACGAGCAGAAGGCGCTCGACCTGCTCTACGAGAAGTCCGGCGGCTACCCCTACTTCGTCCAGGCGTACGGGAAGGCCACCTGGGACCACGCCCCGCGCTCCCCGATCACCGCCGCGGACGTCCGGGTCGCCGCCCCCGAGGCCGAGGCGGAGCTGGCCGTCGGCTTCTTCGGCTCACGGTTCGAACGCGCCACGCCGGCCGAGCGCGAGTACATGCGGGCGATGGCCACCCTGTCGCTGGTGGAGGCCGAGACGGGCGCCCCGGTCCGGGACGACATGGACGCGGCGGTGCCGACCGCGGAGATAGCCCGGTCCCTCGGCCGCAAGCCGGCCAGCCTCTCCCCGGCCCGGGACGCTCTGATCAAGAAGGGCCTGATCTACTCCGGCGAGCGGGGTACCGTCGCGTTCACCGTGCCGCACTTCGGCCGGTACCTGCGCACCCAGCCGGCCTGACCGCGACCCGGCCGCGCCCACCCGGCCCACGCCCCGAGCGCGATCGGGCGGAGCGGCTCAGACCTTGGACCAGGGCGGCGGAAAGACCACCTCACCCTGTGGCGGCGGGCCGGCGTCGCTGGTCGACGGGGGCAGCACCAGGCACTGCCAGGGCTCGCCCAGCCCCGACCACGGGCTGGTCAGCCCCATCCGGTCGGCCCGCTCGAAGCCGAACCGCCGGTAGTAGCCCGGGTCGCCGAGCACCACGACCAGTCGCTCGCCCAGCTCGGTGGCGGCGTCCAACGCGGCCTGCACCACGGCGGTGCCGTGCCCGACCCGTTGTCGGTGCGGAGCCACCGCCAGTGGCCCGAGGGCCAGCGCCGGCTCCGAGCCCCGCTCGGACTTAACCCGCACCCGGGTGAGCAGCGCGTAGCCGACGACCTCGCCGCCGTACTCGGCGACCATGGCGAGCTCCGGAATCCAGACGTCGCTGCCCCGCAGCTCGTCGACGAGGCCCACCTCGGGCGGGGTGGCCACGTCGGGGCGCGCGAACGCGGCGGCGAGCACCCGCCGGACCGGGCCGGCGTCGGCCGGGTCCTCGGGTCGCAGCCGCAACGTCGTCACCCGCGCGACGTTACCCGCCGGAGGCGGTCCATCCGCGACGGTCGCTCGATTCGGCGTGGCGCAGCGTGCACCGTCGCCGATCCGGATCGGCGGTTGCAGGGGTGGCCGGGGTCGCGAGGGGGTATGACTGAGCCATGAAACCCGTACGCTCTCTCGCCCGCGCCATGTTGAGCGGCATCTTCGTGGTCAGCGGGTACCGCAACTTCACCAGCCCCGGCCGGCTGGTGCCGTCGGCCGAGCCGCTGACCGACCGGGTGGCTCCGCTGATCCAGCGGGTCAACCCCCGCCTCCCCACCGACACCGCGACCCTGATCCGGGCCAACGCGGCGGTGCAGGTCGGCGCCGGGCTGATGTTCGCCACCGGGCGGCTCACCCGGCCGGCGGCGCTGGTGCTGGCCGGCACGCTGGTGCCGGTGACCCTCGCCGGGCATCCCTTCTGGAAGAACGACGACCCCCTCGCGCGGACCAACAACCAGATCCACTTCCTGAAGAACGTCGGCCTCCTCGGCGGGCTGCTGCTGGCCGCCGCCGACACCGAGGGCAAGCCGGGGCTGCGCTGGCGGACCGGCCACCGCATCGGCCACTCTCGACGTTCGGTGGGTCGGGCCGTCCGCACCGCCCGGCGGGAGGCCCGGATCGCCGTCCGGTCCGCCGCCACAGCTCGGCGAATCCCTGGTTGACCTGCATCTATACCTCCCCTCAATGCGCCGCACCCCTCCCAACACCGCGAATCACCTGAACCACCCGGTAGGCGTTAACGCGGTGGAAATGTCAAAAACATGTGTGGGATCGGACACGGTCGCATAACGCGGGAGGCACTAACGTGAGGCGCCGTTCTAGGCTCCGTGCAGGACCTGGACGGGTAGGACGACGACCTTGGTATGGGGGTGGCCACGCCGTGCCGACGACCGTCGGGAGACGGGCGGACCGCCTCGCCCTCGTTCAGCGGGTCACGAGTGGGATCGATCGCACTGTCACGACCGCGTTGGTCGGAGGGCGGCTCGGGACACTGGTACGGGCCGGCATCGTGGCCTTCGTCGCCTACGCCGCGTGGCTCGCCATCGGCGTCTTCGGCCGGCCGTACAACTTCTTCGACATGAAGATCTATCACGGCGCGATCGTGTGGTGGGCCAGCGGCCACGAGCTCTACGAGTTCATCGCTCCGGACACCACCCTCGGGTTCACCTACCCGCCGTTCGCCGGCCTGGTCATGCTGCCGATGGCGCATCTGCCGGTGCAGGCGGCCGGTCTGGTCAACGCGCTGGCCAGTCTCACCGCGCTGGCGGTCGTGCTGGCCGGGCTGCTCCGCCCGATCGTCGACCGGCTCGCCTGGCCGCTGTGGTTCTCGGTCGCCATCGCGGTGCCGCTCGCCGCGGCCATCGAGCCGGTCCGCGAGACGCTCGGCTACGGCCAGGTCAACCTGCTGCTCTTCGCGCTGATCATCGCCGACATGATCGGTCTCCGCTGGCGCTCCCGCCGCGGCACCCACGCGGCGGCCGAGGACGGCCCGCTGCTGCGGTTCATCTACAGCGGCGCCTGGGCGGGCGCCGGCATCGGGCTGGCCACCGCGGTCAAGCTCACCCCCGCGCTCTTCATCGCCTACCTGATGATCACCCGGCAGTGGCGGGCCGCGTTCACCGCGATCGGCACCACGATCGGGGTCACCGTCGGCACGTTCGCGGTCGTCGGCAACGAGTCGCGCGCCTACTTCGGCAGCGTGCTCTGGCAGACCGAGCGGGTCGGCGCGGCCGACATGACCCCGAACCAGTCGCTGGCCGGGCTGCTGGCCCGGCTCTACGACTCGATCGAGACGCCCGGTCTGCTCTGGTTGGCGTTCTCCGTGCTGATCCTGGCGCTGGGCCTTTCCCGGGCCGCCAACTCACACGCGGACGGCGACGAACTGACCGCGTTCACCCTGGTCGGGCTGACCGCCAACGTGATCAGCCCGATCTCCTGGACGCACCACCTGGTGTGGGTGATCCCGGCGATCATCGTGCTGGCCGACGCCGCGGTACGCCGTCGCGAGGCGAGCCGAGGCCCGGCGCACCGGGCCGCCCAGCTGTCCGGGAACGGCGGCCTGCCGGGGGTGAGCGGGCTGCGCCCGCCGATCTGGTACCCGACGTTGACCGGGCTGCGGCACGGCGTCGCCGCGATCGGGCTCTACCTGCTCTTCCTGATCTCCCCGATCTGGCCGTACGAGCACCAGCTGCCCGAGGTCTCGCACTACCAGGACGGTCTCTTCGGCGCGCTGATGGAGAACTCGCTGGCGGTGGCGCTGATCGTGCTGGTCGCCGGGCTGCCCTGGCGGCCGGGGGCGGAGCCGGTGTTCTACAGCGACCGGATGGGCCGGGTCTCGGTCAACGCCCGCCGCTGAGCGCCGGGCCGCGACCCGGCGCCCGCACCGGTCACGGGCAGTTGACCCACTCCTCGGTGCCGTCGGCGAAGACCTGACGCTTCCAGATCGGCAGTCGCGCCTTCACCTCGTCGACCAGTCGCGCGCAGGCCGCGAACGCGGCGGCCCGGTGTGCCGTGCTGACCGCCGCGACCAGGGCCACGTCGCCGATGGCGAGCGGACCGACCCGGTGCGACACGGCGACCGCGTACACGTCGGGGTCCGCGGCGATCTCGGCCGCCACCTCGCGCAGGATCTGCTGGGCGCTCGGATGACCCTCGTACTCCAGGCTGGTCACGGCCCGGCCGTCGTCGTGGTCGCGGACCACGCCCTGGAAGGAGACCACCGCCCCGGCCCGGGCGTCGGCGACCGCCGCCTCGTGCGCGGCCAGGTCGAGCGGCCGGTCGGTGACCTCACCGAAGGCGAGCGCCGGCGCGGTCACGACGTCCGCTCCCCGGGCAGCAGCGGCAGCGGCACCACCGGCACCGGCGAGCCCGGCTCGCCGCTGGTGCCCGGGCGGATCACCGCGAAGCCGTCCGCACCGGCGAGCCCACGCAGCATCGCCGAGCCGACGTGCCGCACCGGGTGGGCGGTACCGGCCGCACGGTCCAGCCGGACCAGGGCGAGATGGGTGAAGTCACCTCGACCGGGCACCGGCTCGGCCAGGGTGACCTGCGGCAGCACCGGCATCGACCGGCCCTGCAGGCCGGCGAGCAGCGGTGCGACCAGCGAGACCAGCGCGACGATCGCGGACTGCGGGTTGCCCGGTAGCCCGGCCACGAAGCGGACCCGCCCGTCGGCGTCGGTCAGCTGGGCCAGCAGCATCGGGAACCCCGGCCGGACCGCGACCGTGTTGACCACGTAGTCGGCGCCGAGCTCGGCCAGCGCCGGGTGCAGGTGGTCGACCGGGCCGTGCATCGTGCCGCCCGTGGTGCAGACCAGGTCGGCGCTGCCCAGGGCCGCGCGCAGCGCCGCGACGTGCGCGGGAAGGGTGTCCGCCACCGGGCCGATGACGTCGTCGGCGGTCAGCTCGCAGCCGTAGCGGCGCAGCCAGGCCGGCACCGCCGGGCCGAGCGCGTCGCGGACCCGGCCGGCGCCGGGCAGGCCCGCCGTCAGCAGCTCGTCGCCGAAGACCAGCAGCGCGGCACGCGGAGCGGGACGCACCGGCAGGGTGTCGTAGCCGCACGAGGCGGCCAGCCCGATCACCGCCGGGTCGACCGGCGCTCCGGCCGGCAGCAACTCCTCGCCGGCGTACGCCTCCTCGCCGGGCTCGCGCCACTCCGGCGTGACCCGCGGCGTGCCGGCGACCCGGCCGTCCGGCGTCCGCTCGGACTCCTCGATCCGCAGCACCGCCGTGGTGCCCGGGGGCACCATCGCGCCGGTGGCGATCTCGACGGTGGTGCCGTCCTGGGTCAGCGGCGGAGGGCTGCCGCCGGCGAGCACCCGGCCGACGACCTGCCAGGGCCCGGCGCCGCGCACCGCCCAGCCGTCCACGCTGGAGGTGGGGAAGGCGGGCAGGTCGGTACGGGTGGTCAGCGGCTCGGCGAGGGTCTGCCCGTCGGTCTCGACGAGCGGTCGGGCGACCACCGGAAGCGCGGCGGCCAGACCGGCAGCGTGGACCCGGGCACGCGCCTGATCCCAGCCGACCGGCGGCGGCGCGGCGGCGCGGTCGGCGGCCGGTGCGGTTTCGGTTCTCACCCGCCGAGCCTATCGGGGCAGCGGACGCGGTGCCGGCGCAGTGACCCCGCTCAGTGGTCGCCGCCGCGCAGCTGGTCGACGGCGTGGACGAGGATCGGGCCGAGCACGGCGAGCCCGTCGCGCGCGCCGCCGGTGGAGCCGGGCAGGTTGACCACCAGCATCCGGCCGGCCACGCCGGCCAGACCCCGGGAGAGCGCCGAGGTGGGCACCCGGTCGCGGCTGTGGGCGCGGATCGCCTCGGCGATGCCGGGGATCTCGTAGTCGAGCAGCGCCCGGGTCACGTCCGGTGTCCGGTCGGACGGAGTGATGCCGGTACCACCGCTGGTGAGCACCACGTCGACCCCGTCGGCCAGCGCGGCCCGCAACGCGGCGCCGACCGGCTCACCGTCGGGCACCACGACCGGCTCGTCGACCTGGCAGCCGAGCTCACGCAGGCCGGCGACGAGCAGCGGGCCGCTGGTGTCGGCGTAGACGCCGGCGGCGGCCCGGTTGGAGGCCACCACCACCCGCGCCCGGATCACGGCCGGTCCTTCGGGCGGATCCACTCGCCGGTCTTGCCGCCCTCCTTGCGCAGCACCCGCACCGCCTCGACCGAGGCCGCCGGGTCGACCGCCTTGACCATGTCGACCAGGGCGAGGCCGGCGACCGCGACCGCGGTCAGGGCCTCCATCTCCACCCCCGTCCGGTCGGCCGTCCGCGTGGTGGCGGTGATCTCGACCGTGTCGGCGGTGAGTCGCAGGTCGACGGTGACCGCGTGCAGCGCGATCGGGTGGCAGAGCGGGATCAGGTCGGGCGTGCGCTTGGCACCCATGATGCCGGCGAGCCGGCCGACGGCCAGCGCGTCGCCCTTCGGCAGGCCGTCGCGGCGGAGCAGGTCGACCACCTCGGGCGTGGTCCGGAGCCGGCCGGCGGCGACCGCCGACCGCCCGGTCACCGCCTTGGCGGAGACGTCGACCATGCGGGCCGCGCCGGCCGCGTCGACGTGGCTGAGCTGCGCGGGTTCGGTCACGGCCGCGAGCCTATCCTCCGGGTACGACCGGAACCTGCTCCCCTGGCCCATGCGACCGACTGGCGGTGGGGAGGAGCGACGCCCGGCACTCCGCGCGCCGCGGTGCTGTCGGCGCGACCGCACGGCCTGACGCCGCCGCTCCCCACCTACCCGCCGCCAAGTCGCTGGGGGGGACCCGAGCAGCGGGCGATTCGGCGACCCGGTCCTGACCGCAGGCCAGAACCTCCCCCGTTGGCCGACACCGCGACGACGCTAGCGAGGCCGGCGATAAGAAATCGATAAGCGCGGCGGCCACCTCACCGCGACCGCTGTCGTTCGACGGCCGGGGGCTCGGCCAGCCGACGCTCCACCTCGACGCGTTCCGGCACGCCCATCCGGCGGAAGATGGCCAACGCCCGCTCCCAGTGCCGGCGCGCCTCGACCGGCTCGGTACGCGCGAAGTGCTCGGCCAGCCCGGCCAACGCCCGGCCCTGCTCGTACGGATGCCCGATCCGGGTCGCGAGGCGCAGCGCGGCGGCGTACATCTCGGCGGACTCGTCCACCCGTCCGGCCACCGCGAGGGTCCGGCCGAGTTCGTTCAGCGCCGCCGCCTCCACATGGCGCTCGCCCGAGTCGGCCGCCAGCGTCCTGGCCAGCTCGTGCTCGCGCTGGGCCTCGACCAGCCGACCGAGGGCGCGGAACGCGGCGCCGAGGTCGTTGCGTACCTCTGCTTCCGCGTAGCGGTGACCGGTCCGGTCGCGCAGCGCGAGCGAGGCCCGTAACAGCCGGATCGCCTGCCGATGCTGGCCGAGGCGCACCTTGACCCCGCCGATGTGGCTCAGCGCGTTGAGGATGTGGAATTCGCTGTGGCTGATCCGCGCCCAGTAGAGGTGGAGCCGGTGGACCCGCAGGGCGTCCTGGTAGCGACCGGATGCTGCCAGGGCCAGCCCGACGTTGGGCAGGCCGACGGAGATGTCGTGTCCGTCGCGGCCCCGTGGATCCCGAAGGCTCTCCAGTCCGACCGCCACCGCCTGTCGCAGGTCACCCCGGAGCCAGTAGACGACCACCAGGTTGGCCCGGTACCGGAACAGGCCACGGCTGTCCCCCTCCTGCTCGGCGAGGGCGGCGGCTCGGGACAGGTGATCCAGCGCCGGCCGGTAGTTGCCCGTCCGGACGTACGCGGAGGCCAGGTAGTTGTTCATCGAGGCGATGCCGTGCGCGTCACCTTCCGCCTCGGCCGCGGCCAACCCGCGCCGGTGTGTCAGCAGGATGTCGTCGAAGTACGCGCGGATGTAGCAGAACCGCCAGAGGCACCGGGCCAACCGCCAGGCGTAGCCGTGCAGGCCCGCCTCCTGGGCGCCGGCGACGAGGGCGACCAGTTCGGCCCGCTCCCGCGCCAACCAGTCGACCGACGGTGGGCCGGCGGTTTCCAGCAGTTCGGGACGGCGCGGTGGCGGCGGCGCCACCTGGTCCCGGATGAAGTCGGGCTCGAGCAACTCGGCCACCCGCAGCGACGCGTTGAGGGCGAAGTCGAGCAGCTCGGCCAGGGCCGATTGACGGGTCTCTGCGGAGTCGTCGCGCGCGGACAGCTCCGACGAGTACTGCCGGAGCAGGTCGTGCATGCGGTAGCGGCCGGTCTCCACCTCTTCGATCAGGTAGCCGTCGACGAGCTCGTCGAGCGCGCGGCTCGCGGTGTCGATCGGGAGTCCGGCGAGCGCCACCGCCATGACGAAGTCGATCTTGTTGCCCGGATGCAGGCTCAGCATTCGGAACATCCGTCTGGCGGGCTCGCTCAGCGGCTCGTACGACGTGGCGAAGACACCGGCCAGCGTGCGCTCCTCCTCGGAGAACTGGCCGAGCGCGTGGGAACCGTCAGCCAGGAGTTCGGCGAGATGGGCGACGCGCCAGCTGCGCCGCCGGGCCAGCCGGGAGCCGGCCAGCCGGATCGCCAACGGCAGGTACCCGCACCGGCGTACGACCGCGGCGGCCGCCTCCGGTTCGGCCCGCACCCGGTCGGCGCCGGCCGCGCGGGCGAGCAGCGCGAGCCCTTCCTCGATGGTCATTCCGGGTAGCGACTCCGGCGGCCCCACGTCCAGGCCGGTGAGCCGCCGGCGTGAGGTGACGATGAGCACCGTTCCCGTGAGCACCGGCAGCAGCGGTCGCACCTGCTCGCCGCTGGCGGCGTTGTCGAGGACGACGACGCAGCGGCGTCCGGCCAGTTCGCGTCGCCACGCCTCGACCCGGCACGCCAGCTCCGCCGGGATCTGCTGTCCCGGTACGCCCAGTTGACGCAGCAGGGTGGCCAGTGCGCCGGTCGGCTCGACCGGCTCCTCACCGCCGTGGCCACGCAGGTCGATGAAGAGTTGCGCGTCGGGATAGCGGGCGGCCAGCCGGTGCGCCACGTGTACGGCGAGAGCCGTCTTACCGCTGCCGGCCATCCCGTCGATGACGTGCACCGCGGAGGTCAGCTCCTCCACCCGCCGGGTCTCGGCCAACAACCGCTCGGTGGTCTCGCCGCGTCCGACGAAGTCGGTCACCGGCCGGGGCAGCCAGTTGACAGCACCGGACCGTTCCGCGGACGCCGTGGGTGCCGCTGGCCGGTGCCCACCCGGGCGGGTCAGCCCGGCCCTCGTCCGGGGGATCACCGTCTGCTGCCCGGCGGCGGCCGGCTGCCGCTCGTCCGCGTCGTCCACGGCCCGCCGGAAGCGCTGGAGCTCGGCGCCCGGCTCGATGCCGAGCTGCCCACGCAGCGCGTCGCGCGCGCTGCGGTACGCGGCGACCGCTTCGGCCCGGTCGCCTCGCTGGTACAACGCCCGCATCAGCAGCAGGTGGGCGGACTCCCGGAGCGGGTGCAGGCCGAGCAGCTCGCGAAGCAGCGGGATGGCTTGTTCGCCCCGGCCCGACCGCGTCCAGACGTCGGCCAGGAGCTCGACGGCCAACAGCCGCATCTCCTCGGCGGCCACGGTGCGCGCGGTCAGCACCGGTCCGAGCGGAACGCCGGCGAGCATCGGCCCTCGCCACCGGCCCACGGCCCGCTCGAGCAGCTCCGCGGTCGGGTCCAGCGCGCCGTCGTCGAGCCCGACCCGGGCCTGTCGGTACTCGGCCTCGAAACGGTTGACGTCAATCTGTTCCAGCCCGACCTGCAGCCGATAACCGCTGGCGTGTCGCACCAGGACTTCCGCGCCGGGTGCCAGTGCCTCGAAGTTCCGCCGCAGATTGGCGGCGTAGGTACGCACGTTCGCAACGGCGGATCGTGGCGGTTCGGCGGGCCAGAGTTCATCCACCAGATCCTCGACGGTCACGAGCTGACCAGGCTGTGCCACGAGCAACGCGAGAACGGTCTGTTGTTTCGGCGTACCCGGGTGCAGGCTGCCCGCCGAAAGTTGCACCGTAAGGCCACCCAGAACGCGAATCTCCACCGGTCCCTCTACTTTGGCCGTAATTGGGTATTCACATGATCACGCCTGGAAGCATAGGACCGGAGGTCACCGAAGTGGCGGCACATTCCGGCACCCGGACCGTCACCCTGCGCGACTGTGGCCCGCCGCTGCGGCGCCATCCGATCCGATCGCGCAACGCATCCGAAGTGCGGATGAAGGATCCGGCGCCCTTGGCCACACTGGACTGGCAACCGACCGTTAACGTTCAGCGGTATCGGCGACACTGCGGTGGATTTGTCGAATGAGTTAAGCGCGCTCCGCTCAGGAGTGCGGACAGAACGTGACAAACCAGCGCCATCTTGGCTTATGTTGCGCATACCGACATTAATGCTTCCGTATCACTCACTAACTCTCCTACGCTCCTCCCTACAAAGACGCCCCTTAGCGGGGCGCCGGCGATCGGGGAGGGAGACCTGTCATGCGCAGCACCGAGTGGAACTGAGCTCTTATCAAGCCCGGAACGCGAGAGGTACGCTGCCGGTCATCAGATACTGACGGTCGGCAACGGATGGGGTTGGGTGAGCCTGACGACGCGTCGTCACAGCGATACCGACCGACGGTTGCTGCTGTTGGTCGGAATTCTTGTGGCGTTCGCGAGCGTCGTGGCCCTGGGCGCCGCGACGGCCGTCTGGCACGACCCGCCCACCTCGATCGACGACTTCACGACGAGCGCCGCCGTCGCCGTCATGATCGCTCTCGGAGCGATCGTCAAGGCGCCGCTGCGGATCAGGTCGACCGCGTTCTCCATCGCGTGGGTCGAGACCGCCATCGTCCTCGGACTCGCGCTGGCACCACCACCGCAGGTGATCCTCGCCGCCGGAGTGGGCATCGCCTGCGCGTCGTTCCTGACCCGCCTGTCCGCCATCAAGACCGCGTTCGGCATCGCGAAGCACACCCTCGTCGCGGGAGGCGCCACAGCCCTGATCCTGCTCCTCGGTGACCGTTGGCCACCGAGGGATTTCTGGAGCGTCATCGTCGTCCTCGGCGCGGTATACCTGGTCGCCGCGCTGCTGGATGACCTTCTCGCCACCCCCGTCATCGCCCTCGCCTCGGGCAACAAGATCTCCCGGCAGTTCCGCAACAACCTCGACCTGCGACTGGCCGGGTTCGGCGTCCGCTTCGTGGTGGCCGCCTGCACACTGCTCATCATCCGGGCCGACCCACGACTGCTGCTGGCCGTCCCCCCGCTCGTGCTGAGCCTGCACCTCGCATACTCGGCCCGGATCCGCGGCCGGACCGAGCAGCAGGCGTGGCAACGACTCGCCCGGACCACCGACGCGCTCAACGTGGTCGACCTGGACAAGGTCCTCACCACCGCCGTCACCCAGGCGGCCGAGCTCTTCTCCGCCGACGAGGTGGAGATCGAGCTGCGCGACGGCGACCGGACCGTACGCGGCGGCGCGGGCGGCGTCATCACGTACGACGGGCCGGGGGGCGAGCCCACAGCCGTCGACGGCACCGTCGTCCCGGCGCCGCTCGAGGGGCACGACCGCGCGGTCGACGTCGGCGTGCTCCGGCTGCGGTTCCGCGGGCCGGTGGAGCTCTCCGAGCGGGAGCGGTACACGCTGCGGACCTTCGCCTCCGCGCTGTGCACCGCCGTCCGCAACGCGCAGGCGTACGCCGAGCTGGCCCGGGTCGCCGAGGAGCACGCGTACGCCGCCACCCACGACGCGCTGACCGGGCTGGCGAATCGGCGGCACCTGCTCGACCAGGGCACCGAGCAGCTGAGCATCCGGCACGCCGACGGGGTGACCGCGCTGGTGCTGATCGACCTCAACCACTTCAAGGAGGTCAACGACACGCTCGGGCACGCCGCCGGCGACCAGGTGCTGGTGCAGGTGGCCGAGCGGCTGCGCGGCGCCGCCCAGGGCGACGACGTGGTGGCCCGGCTCGGCGGCGACGAGTTCGCGGTGCTGCTGCGCGGCCTGCCGGCGCCCGCGGTGGCCGCGCACCGGGCGGAGGCCCTGATCGCCGCGCTGCACGAGCCCTTCGACCTGGACGGCATGCGGATCAGCGTCGAGGCGAGCGGCGGCATCTCCGCCGCGCCCGCCAGCGGCGGGATGCCCGAGCTGCTGCGCCGCGCCGACGTGGCGATGTACCAGGCCAAGCGGGCCGGCCAGCGGATCTCCACCTACGCCCCGACCCGGGACACCGCCGACCTCGGCCGGCTCACCCTCGGCGGTGAGCTGCCCCGCGCGGTCGCCGACCACGAGTTCACCGTCAACTTCCAGCCCATCGTCGATCTGGCCACCGGCGAGGTCACCAGCGCCGAGGCGCTCGCCCGTTGGCACCACCCCCGGCACGGGGTGATCGACCCGCTGCGCTTCCTGGAGGCGGTGGAGCGCTCCGGCCTGCTGCCGGCCTTCGCCGAGGCCATCCTGGACCAGGCGCTGATCGCCGCCGGCAGTTGGCGGGACGCCGGCTTCGACGTACCGGTTGCGGTCAACGTCTCCCCGCGCAGCCTGCTCGACGCCCGGTTCCCCGGCTCGGTGCTGGCCCGGCTGCGCGCCCACGACCTCCCGGCGGACCGGCTGGTGCTGGAGCTGACCGAGACCCTCACCCTCAGCCAACTCGACGTGGTCGACCGGGTGCTCAGCCGGCTGCGCGACGAGGGGGTACGGCTGGCGCTCGACGACTTCGGCACCGGCTACTCGTCGCTGAGCCTGCTCTCCCGGATCCCGGTCCACGAGTTGAAGATCGATCGCAGCTTCGTGAGCGCGATGGAGAGCTCCGCCGAGGCCGCCGCCGTCATCCGCTCCACCCTCGACCTCGGTCGCAGCCTCGATCTCACCGTGGTCGCCGAGGGAGTCGAGAGCGAGCCGCAGCGCCGCGCCCTCTGGGAGTTGGGCTGCGCCGCCGGCCAGGGCCACCTCTTCGCCCGACCGATTCCGGCCGGCACGCTGCTCGCCGCGCTCCAGCGCGGCGCCGGCGGCAGCCCGGGCACACTGGCACCCCCGCTGCACGACGCCGGCTCGGTGATCCGCCTCGGCGGGCGGCGCTCGAACGGCCGCGGCCGGGACCGGCTACCGCACCTGCCCGCCTGACCCCGGCACACCACCCGCACGCCCAGCCGTGGCGATCAACGACCAGGACGTGCGCGGCCCGGGTCGCCGCCGCCCGTCTGCCACACTTGCCGGCGTGACCGCCGCAGCCCCGACCGTCCGCCGCCGTGGCTGGCGGGCCATCGACTCCGCCGCCGGCGGCCTCGCCCTCGACCTCGGCCTCTACGCCGCGTCGGCCGGGTTCGCCGCGATCACCGCCGCCACCTCGACGCTGCTCCCGCACCGCGCCTGGGGCGGCACCGCCGCCGTCGGCTATCTCCTCGTCGCGCTGGCCGTCGCGAGCCAACTGCTGGTCCGCCGCCGTCGCCCGGGCTCGCCGCTCGTCGGGCTGCCGGCCCGCTGGGCGCTCACCGGGTTCGCGTGGGTGACCACCGCGCTGCTTCCGCTCGTGCGACAGAGCGTCGAGCGGGCGGGCGGCCGGACCGACCGGGCACAGGAGGAGGTGCACGTCGTCGAGCAGGCCGGCACCCGGCTCGCCGAGCACGGCACCCCGTACCTCGGCCACGACGCCATCGCCGCCCTGCCCGCCGACGAACGGCTGCTCGGCTACACCCCGTACCAACCGGGCATGGCCCTCTTCGGGCTGCCCCGAGCGATCGCCGACGGGTGGTGGACCGACGCCCGGGTCTGGTTCGCGGTCGGCACCGCCCTCACGCTCGCGCTCGCGGTCGCCACGCTCTGCGCCCACCACCGAGCGGGTCGCGCCGCCGCCCCGGCGCAGGCGGGCGGAACGACCCACCCGAACGCCGCGCTGCTGCGCGGAGTGCAGGCTGCGACCGTCCTGCCGATCTGCGCCCTCACCCTGGCCACCGGCGGCGACGACCTGCCCGTCCTCGCGCTCTGCCTGCTGGCCCTGGCCTACGCCGGCACCGACCGGCCCGGACGGGCCGGCCTCGCGGTCGGGGTGGCCGGCGCGCTGAAGCTCTTCGCCTGGCCGATCGCCCTGGTCCTGATCATCTGGGGGGCGACCCGGCGGGCCGGCACCCGGGTGGCCGCCGGAGCCATCGGGCTTCCCGTGGCAGCCCTGCTGCCCGCCCTGCTGGTCGATCGCGATGCCCTGGTGGAGAACGTGCTCCGCTTCCCCCTCGGCCACGGGCTGGTGACCAGCCCGGCACAGTCACCCTTTCCCGGCTACCTGATCGCGACCGGGCTGCCCGGCGGCAGGTTCATCGCCGCCGCGCTGCTCGTCGCGGCCGGTGCGGCGATCGCCGTCCGACTCGCCCGCCGCCCGCCGCGCACCGCCGTCGCCGCGGCGCTGATCTGCGGGTACGGGCTGCTCGCCGCGATCGCCCTGATGCCCACCACCCGCTTCGGATACCTGCTCTATCCGCTCTCCCTGCTGATCTGGGCACCCGCCCTGCGTGCCCCGGAGCAACCGGCCACCGAGCCGGCCGAGCCGCTTCTTTCCGGCAACTGGCGCGCGGCGGGGCGCGGCAGGGCGTAGACCTGAGGCATGACCACCTACCGCGACCGCGCCGAAGCGGGCCGGGTACTCGCCGAGCGGCTCACCGGCCTGATCGGCGAACCGAACCTCATCGTCCTCGGCCTGGTACGCGGCGGCGTGCCGGTGGCGCAGGTGGTCGCCGGACGACTCGGCGCGCCGCTGGACGTCCTGGTGATCCGGAAGCTCGGCATGCCCTGGGCTCGGGAGGTGGCCTTCGGCGCGCTCGGCCCCGGCGGGGTGCAGGTACTCAACGAGCAGGTGGCGAGCCGGCTCAGCGCGGAGGACATCGCCGAGACCAACCGGCGCGAGCAGGCCGAGCTGGAACGGCGGGAGCAGCTCTACCGGGCCGGACGGCCACCGCTGGACCTCACCGGCCGTACCGCGGTGATCGTCGACGACGGCCTGGCCACCGGCGCCACCGCCCGGGCGGCCGTGGAGGTCGCCCGCCGGCTCGGCGCCCAACGGGTGGTGGTCGCGATACCGGTCGGTTCGCAGGAGGCGTTCGAGATGTTGTCCGCCGAGGCCGACCAGGTCATCTGCGCCCAGCGCCCGCCCGAGTTCCTGGCGGTGAGCAGCTACTACGAGGACTTCCACGAGGTGACCGACGACGAGGTGACGGAAACGCTTACGGCAACCGCGTGACCCGACCAGGTACCGTCGGGTGATGAGCCTCACCTGTCCCAAGTGTCATGGAGAAATGCGTCAATACGAGCGCAGCGGCGTCGTCATCGACCAGTGCGGTGAGTGTCGGGGGATCTTCCTCGACCGCGGCGAGCTGGAGAAGCTGTTCGAGGCGGAGGCGAACTGGAACCGCCAGCAGGCGGCCGGTCCGGGCGGCCAGCCAGCCCACCAGCCCGCCGGCTACCCGCCCCCGCCGCCCCCGCCGGCGCCGCACCAGCCGGGTTACGGCGCGGTGCCGCCGCCCCCGCCGCCGGCGCACGGCTACCCGCCCGCGCCGGCCTACGGCGGCCACGGTCAGCAGCACCAGGGCTACCACGGGCACTACCGGCGCAAGAAGCACAAGAGCTTCCTCGACGACATGTTCGGCTGAGCCCACCCGCACAGCGTCCGACGGCCGGCCCGGTACCCGCCGGGCCGGCCGTCCTGTCGTGCTGTCGTGCTGGACGCCATCATCCATGCGAAGCTGCAACGCATGACCGCCGTCCGGCAGCATGACGCGCTGGCGCAGGCGTACGGGGCGATCACCGCCGTGGTCACTGACCTCGACGACGCCGACCTGCAGCGACCGACCCGGTGCCGCGGCTGGCTCGTCGCCGACCTGCTGTTCCACGTGCTCTGCGACGCCCAGCGGGCGCTGGTGGCGCTGGCCAGCCCGGCGCCCGGGCCGGCCGACGCGGACGACGTGAGCTACTGGCGCGCGTTCCCGCCCGGCGGCGACGCCGACGGTGCCCGACACGCCTGGTGGGCCCGCCGCTCCGCGGCGGCGTTCGACCGGCCCTCCGGCGTCGTCCGCATCTGGTCCGACACCGCGCCGGCCGCCGTCCGGGCTGCCGGCGCGGCCGACCCGTCGGGACACGTGGCCACCCAGGGTCACGTGCTGCGGGTGCCGGACTTCCTCGCCACGCTGACCACCGAGGCGGTGATCCACCACCTGGATCTGGTGCTGGACCTGCCCGACGCTCCACTACCCGGCCCGCTCGCCACCCGGGTCGCGGTGGCCACCATGGATGGCCTGCTCAGCGACGAGGCGGTCCGCCCGGCGAGCTGGGACGACCACGAGTTCCTGCTGAAGGCGGCCGGCCGTCTCCCGCTCACCGACCGGGACCGGTTGGAGCTGGGCGAGGTCGCCGGCTGGTTCCCGTTGCTCGGCTGACGCGCGGGGTCCCCCCGCCCGCAGTCGGCCGGGGCACCGCTCGCGCGGACAGGCTCAGACGATGGCCATGTCGACGAAGCGGGACAGGTGCAGCTGCGCCGCGACGGTGACCGTGTCGGTCGGACCATTCCGGTGCTTGGCGACAATGAAATCCGCCTCGCCCGCGCGCGGCGACTCCTTGTCGTAGTAGTCGTCCCGGTGCAGCAGGATCACCACGTCGGCGTCCTGCTCGATCGAGCCCGATTCACGTAGGTCGGAGAGCTGGGGTCGTTTGTCGGTGCGCTGCTCGGGGCCACGGTTCAGCTGACTGACCGCGATCACCGGGCACTCGACCTCCTTGGCCAGCAGCTTCAGACCCCGGGACAGGTCGGCGACCTCCTGCTGCCGGCTCTCGGTGCGCTTGGGCGAGGTCATCAGCTGGAGGTAGTCGACCACGATCATCTTGAGGTCGTGCCGCTGCTTGAGCCGCCGCGCCTTGGCCCGGATCTCCATCAGGTTCATGCTCGGGGTGTCGTCGACGAAGAGCGGCGCCTCGCTGATCTCGCCCATGCAGCGCGCCAGCTTGGTCCAGTCGTCGTCGGAGAGCTGACCGCTACGCAGCACGTGCAGGGGCACCCGGGCCTCGGCCGAGAGCAGTCGCATGACGATCTCGACCTTGCTCATTTCCAGCGAGAAGATCGCCGCCGCCTGGTTGGCGCGAATCGCAGCATTTCGGGCGAAATCCATACTCGCCGTTGACTTGCCCAAGCCAGGCCTGCCGGCCACGATTATCAGTTGCCCCGCGTGCAGGCCGTTGAGCAGCCGATCCAGGTCGCTGAAGCCGGTGGGCACACCGGTCATCACCCCACCCTGGGCGCCCACCGCCTCGATCTCGTCCAGGGTCGGCTGGAGCATGTCGGCCAGGACGGCGAAGTCCTCGCTGACCCGCCGCTCGGTGACGTCGTAGACGGCCTGCTGAGCGAGGTCGACAACGTCGTCGACGTCGCGGCTGCCCCCGCTGGCGGTGCCGTAGCCGAGCTGCACGATCTTGGTGCCGGCCTCGACCAGCCGCCGCAGGACCGCCCGTTCGCTGACGATCCGGGCGTAGTAGGCCGCGTTGGCGGCGGTCGGCACGCTGGCGATCAGGGTGTGCAGGTAGGGCGCGCCGCCGATGCGGACCAGGTCGCCCGAGTCGGCCAGGGCGGCCGCCACCGTGATCGAGTCGGCCGGCTCGCCGCGGCCGTAGATCTCCAGGATGATGTCGAAGATGGTGGCGTGCACCGGGCGGTAGAAGTCGTTGGTCTTGAGGATCTCCACCACGTCGGCGATGGCGTCCTTGGAGAGCAGCATGCCGCCGAGGACGCACTGCTCGGCCGCCACGTCCTGGGGTGGGGTCTTGTCGTAGTGGCCTTCGCGCTGCGCTGGCGCGGGGGACTGACCGCCGCCGCGTGGCTCCGCCCGCATGTCATCGGTGACCGACACCGGTCCCCCCTCCACTGCGTCGGATCCGCGTCCCAGCTCTACCGTCCGGGTACGACATTTCGCCGACCGGCCCGGTTGATCGGGGGCCATCGCGCGGGCGGTCGGGGGCCAACCATACGGACACCGAGCTCAGCGGCCAACAACACCGGTGGACGAGCCTCGGGACAACCTGTGGACACTGGTGGACGAGCATGTGCGCAGCGTGTGCACAGGCTGTGGACAACCGTTGGGGAATTCCCCGCCGCACGACGCTGACCTGGGACGATGCGATCCCCAGCCTGTGGAGGGCAAGTTTTCGGTCGGGTCTGCGAGTCGTTCGTCCCGTACTATCTCCAGCGAACGGCTACACCTGGACAGCGGATTGCGCTATCGGTTGAGAAGGGTCACGCTCCGGCCGTGAGTTACCGGGACTGGGGACGCGGGGAGGACAGCCCGCGCGAGCGCCAGCCGATCGCACCGTGGGACGAGCCAGCCTCGGGCGGCGCGTATCGCTCCGGCGAGCGCCAGAGCGCGCGTGGCCAGCGGCGGGCCCTCGACCCGGGTCAGGAGGAGCCGGTCGACGCCTACCTGCCGCGGTGGGCGCTGGAGTCCGGCGTCCGCCGGGCCGACGGCGGTGGTCGGCACGCCGCACCGGACGACGACGAGCCCGGACGGCCGCGTTCCGGCGCCGACTGGCGCACCACCGAGACCACCAGCAGCTGGCGCCGGGTCCAGGAGACCAGCTGGCGCGAGGTGCCGGCGATCGCCGCGGCGCCGGAGTCGGACCACACCCGCGAGTGGACGTTCGACCGTCCACAGGAGCAGGGGTACGTGGGAAGCCGCCGGGCCGAGTCGGCGGGCAACGAAGAGCCGGTCTCCGGTTCCGTCGCGGAGCGGCGCCCCCGGCGGTCGCCCGCCGGTCGGCCTCCGGTCATCTGGTCCGGCGGCGGCGAGGAGTCGCCCCCGGCGGTGGAGCCGACCCCGCGACGGGAGCCCGACCGGCCGACCCGGCGCGCTCGCCGGGCGGCGGAGGAGTCCTGGACCCGTCCGGCCGCCGACCCGTGGGATCGGGCCGCCACCCCGGCGGAGGATCCCGAGCCGGCGGACCAGCCGGCGGTGGACCCCTGGGACGCCTCGGGCGTGCAGGAGTGGCTACCGGCGGCCGGGACGGACCGGTGGGACGGCACCGGTCAGTGGGAGCAGCCCGACATCGCCGGCCGCTGGGAGCAGCCGGACAGCACGGGCCAGTGGGACAGGTACACCGAGCCGGCCCAGTGGGACCGGACGGAACCGCCGCGATCCGGGCGGTCCGCCGAGGCGGCGGGCTGGCCCGGCGCCACGCGGGACGACGAGAGGTTCTGGTCGGGCACCCGGCTGGCGGGCGACGATCCGCGGTGGATGGATCCGCCCACCTCGGCGCCGCGTTCACCGGTGATCACGTACACCGCGCCGAGACCGCGCAGCTCGCCCGGCTCCTACGGGCAGACACGGCGGCGGGCGGAACCGGTCGGCGTCGCACGCGGTGCCGGCATGACGTCGGTACGCCGCCGGATCGAGGCGGCCGGGGCGGGCGGCTGGCCCCGCCGGCTGGAGGACGACCTGCTCGACCCGGATCCGGGCGGCTCGGTCCGGCCACTGCTCTACACCGCCACGTGCTACCTGATCCCGGCCGTGCTGATCTTCGTGTGGCTGCTGACGCTCGACGCCCAGGCGCCGGCCGGCTGCGTCACCGACATCAGTGGCGGCGGCTGCGACTCACCGCGAGCACGCGCCCTCGGGTCGCTCCTCGCCGCCGCGCCGCGCTTCGGCCTGGCGCTGGTCAGCAGCCTGGTGGTCGCGGCGCTGCTGCGTCGGGTCGGGACGACTTGGCGTTCGACCACCATCGCGCTCGCCTCGGCGGTGGTGGGTGGCGGTCTCTCCACGGTGGTGATCAGCGCGGTGACCGGCCAACCGATCGGCTGACCTCCGCGAGGTGCCCGATGACGACCAGGGCCCGCACCGATCGCTCGGTGCGGGCCCTGGGTGGTGCAGGTGGTGTCAGGAAGCGACGACGTTCAGGTTGAACGCTGCCGTCACCTCGGGGTGCAGCTTGATCCGCACCGGGTAGGCGCCGGTCGTCTTGATGTGACCGGGCACCTCCAGCCGGCGGCGGTCGAGGGTCGGGCCGCCGGCCGCCTTGACGGCGTCGACGATCTCGGCCGGCGTGACCGAGCCGAAGAGCCGGCCACCGTCGCCGGCGCGGGCCTTCAGGTTGACCTTCAGGCCCTCGAGCTGGCCCTTGACCTCGTTGGCGTGGCCGAGGTCGCGGATCTCCCGGGCCGAGCGGGCCCGCTTGATGACCGTGACCTGCTTCTCGGCACCCTTGGTCCAGGCGATCGCGAAGCCCTGCGGCAGCAGGTAGTTACGGCCGAAGCCGTCCTTCACCTCGACGATGTCGCCGGGGGCACCGAGACCGGAAACTTCCTGCGTCAGGATGATCTTCATGTCGGTGCCTCCTTTCAGCGGGCCGTCGCGGTGTACGGCAAGAGCGCCATCTCACGGGCGTTCTTGACCGCACGCGCGATCTGCCGCTGCTGCTGCGAGGTGACGCCGGTCACCCGCCGAGCGCGGATCTTGCCGCGGTCGGAGATGAACTTCCGCAGCAGCGCGGTGTCCTTGTAATCGATATAGGTGATCCCGTCCTTGTCGAGCGGGTTCACCTTCTTCTTCGGCTTGCGAAGTGCCGCAGCCTTGGCCATTGACCTTGCTCCTGGTTTGCGATCGCGGGCGCTCGGCGCCATTAGAACGGAGGCTCCTCGTCGAAGTTGCCGCCCGAACCAGCGCGCGACGGAGACGGTGCGGCCGAAGCCCAGGGGTCGTCGAAGTTGCCTCCGCCGCCACCCTGGCCACCACCACCACCGGAACCGAAGCCACCGCCGCCGCCACCGGAGCGCGACATCTTCTGCACCTTCGCCGTGGCGTAGCGCAGCGACGGGCCGATCTCGTCGACCTCGAGCTCGATGACGGTGCGCTTCTCACCCTCGCGGGTCTCGTACGACCGCTGACGCAGCCGACCCGAGACGATCACGCGGGCGCCCCGCTGGAGCGACTCGGCGACGTGCTCCGCCGCCTGCCGCCACACCGTGCAGGCCAGGAAGAGCGGCTCGCCGTCCTTCCATTCGCCGGACGCCTTGTCCATGAATCGGGGCGTCGAAGCGACCCGGAACTTGGCGACCGCAGCCCCGGAGGGGGTGAACCGCAACTCGGGGTCATCGGTCAGGTTGCCGATGACCGTGATGGTGGTGTCTCCTGCCATGACCATCTCCTCGCGCACTCATCGTCTGCGTACAGGCTCTCAGAGCCGTACGACAGCGTCGATGAGGCTGATCCGGGCGAACCGGGGTTGAATGCTTAGCGCATCTCCGGCCGGATGACCTTGGTGCGCAGCACGGACTCGTTGAGTCGAAGCTGACGGTCCAGCTCGGCCACCGCCGCAGGCGTCGCCTGCAGGTCGATGACGGCGTAGATGCCCTCGGCCTTCTTGTTGATCTCGTACGCGAGGCGCCGGCGGCCCCACACATCGGTCTTCTCGACCGAGCCACCCGCGGTCCGGATCACGTTCAGGTACGTGTCGAGCGACGGGGCGACGGTGCGCTCCTCGAGGCTGGAGTCGAGGATCACCATGACTTCGTAATGACGCAAGACGTGCTCACCTCCTGTGGGCTAAGCGGCCACGGTCCTTCCGTGGCAGGAGGTCGTGCGTCGTGGCCCGCTCCGGGACCGGGGGAACCCGACCGGACGCGGACAACTGGACCAGGATACCCGGCCCGGTCGATCATGGCCGGGGTGGCCACTCGGGCCGGGTGCATGGCGCGGCGACGGGGGCCCACTCCCGGACCATCAGGCCGGTAGCGGGCCCCCGTCGACGGGGCCGCGGGGCGTCCCGTCCGCATTCCTTGGGTGGGACCTGGGGAGGAACGACCACACCGATGAGGTTGGACCGAAGACGCCCCGCGGAGCTTTATCGTGTTGTTATCTGACGATACAACGGCTGTTGTCACTTGTCGGAGGAAATAGCACAAATTTCCAAGAATCTCGGATCGGCGTGCTCTGCTCGTCCGGCGGGCCCTCGTCGCGCCGGGCCGCGCGACGAGGGGGCCCCGCTGTCCGCAGGTGACCGACCAACCGGCGCGGCGGGCGTACCCGTCCGTCGGCCTGGCGGGCCGGCCTTCCATCCCACCTCATCAACGAGCGTCGGTCCGTCGGGTGACGTGCGCCCCGGCGAATCGACGGCGGCCGTCACCCCGCTCGTCGGACGTCCGACGTAGGCTCGCCTGCATGCGTATCGGAGCCCACGTCGATTCGACCGACCCGCTGGCGGAGGCGGCCGACCGAGCCGCCGACACCGTGCAGTTCTTCCTCTCCGACCCGCAGGGTTGGAAGGCGCCCAAGCCACGGGAGGACGCGGAGCGGCTGCGCGCCGCGGCGGTCGACATCTACGTGCACGCCCCCTATGTCATCAACGTGGCGACCCTCAACAACCGGATCCGGATCCCCAGCCGCAAACTGCTGGTCGGGCACGCGACCGCGGCGGCGGCGGTGGGCGCGAAGGGGCTGATCGTCCACGGTGGGCACGTCAACGCCGGTGACGATCCGGCAATCGGTTTCGACAACTGGCGCAAGACCTTCGCCTACGCGGCCGACGCGGGCGGGTTCGGCGTGCCGGTCCTGATCGAGAACACCGCCGGCGGTGACAACGCCTGCGCCCGCCGGCTCGACGCGCTCGCCCGGCTCTGGGACGCGGTGGGCGACTACGAGGTGGGCTTCTGCCTGGACACCTGCCACGCCCACGCCGGCGGCGAGGAGCTGCTGGGGCTGGTCGACCGGGTCAAGGCGATCACCGGCCGGATCGACCTGGTCCACGCGAACAACTCCAAGGGCGCCTTCGGCTCCGGCCAGGACCGGCACGACAACCTCGACGGCGGGACGATCGATCCGGAGCTGGTGGTGGCGGTGATCCGGGCGGCCGGCGCACCGGTGGTCGTCGAGACACCCGGCGGTGCGGCCGGCCAGGCCGCCGACATCGCCTTCCTTCGGGAGCAGCTCGGCACGGAGCGCCCGGCGGCATGACGACCGGACAGTCGGAGACCGGCGGCGCACCGTCCGCCACCGGCGACAACCCTGAGCGCCCGAGCACCCCTACCGCCACGACCGACGCCGAACGCGCCCGCACCGGCGAGGCGAAGGCCGGCACCACAGGTGGCACCGCGACCGGCGGCACCGGCCGCGACGCCAGCGCCGACGCTCCGGCCGACGCCAAGGGCAAGGCCGGCAGCGCCAAGGCCGACGCCGCCAAGGCCGACGCCGCCAGCGAGACCGGCAGCGCCAAGGACGGCAACGACAAAGCCGGCACCGAGCGCGAGACCGCCGACGACAGGGCCGGCACCGGCACCGCGGACAAGGAACGAGCCGCCGGGAAGGACGCCACCACCGGCGACGCCGACTCGAAGGCCGACAAGACCGACGCCGACGGCAAGGGGGAGGCGGCCAAGCCGGACCCGTGGGAGGCCTTCGGGCCCGCGCCGGAGCGGGTGCTCACCCGCCCCCGCCGGATCGTCCGGGCGGTCGGCCGGTCCCTGGTCCACGAGTGGACGCTGGCGACGCTCGGCGCGCTCGCCCTCGCGGTGCTGATGACCTGGCCGACGCTTCGCTACCCGCGCTACACGTTGCCGCAGGACTACTGGGACCCGAGCCTGCAGTCCTGGCAGATGGCCTGGTCCGGGCACATCCTGTTGACCAACCCGGCGCAGCTCTGGCAGTCCAACACCTTCTTCCCGGAGTTGTGGAGCTTCGCGTTCTCCGACACCCTGCTGGGCTACGCGCCGGCCGGCATGATCGGTAGCGGTCCCGAGGACGCCGTCCTGCGCTACAACATCATGTTCGTGCTGGCTCACGCGCTGGCGACGCTCGGGGCGTACGCGCTGGCCCGGCAGCTCGGCTCCGGCCGGATGGGCGCCGCCGTGGCCGGGGTCAGCTACGCGTACGCGCCGTGGCTGCTCGCCCAGGCCGGGCACCTGCACGTGCTCTCCAACGGGGGCATTCCGCTGGCGCTGGCCATGCTGGCCCGAGGCCACGGCTGGTCCCTGCGGCACGGCTACCGGCCGGAACGCCGGCACGACGGCTGGATCTACGCCGGCTGGCTGGTGGCGGCGTGGCAGCTGAGCCTCGGCTTCGGGATCGGCCTGCCGTTCGCGTACTTCCTCGGCGCCACGGTGCTCGTCGCGGCGGTCACCTGGTACGTCCGGCGGACCTGGTTCGGGGCGGTGCGACGCCCGTTCGGCAAGAGGCTCGTCGTCGCCAACCTCGTCGGCGGGGCGCTCTTCGCCGGCGTCGGCCTGCTGATGGCGATCCCCTACTTCACGGTCACCGAGCTGCACCCGTACGCCGAGCGCAGCGTCGGCGACATCGCCATCTTCTCGCCGCCCGCGTCCGGCTTCGTCACCGCGCCGGCCGAGTCGCGGGTCTGGGGTGGGCTGCACGAGGGGGCCCGGGCCGCCCTGCCCTGGCACCCCGAGATGACCCTGCTGCCCGGCTTCGTGCTCTACGCGCTGGCCGCCGGTGGTCTGATCTTCTCGGTCTGGAAGCTGCGGCACCGGCTGCTGTTGCTCGCCGGGGTGCTCGCGGCGATGGTGCTGGCCATGGGCACCCGGTTCTTCGGTGGCACCTTCACCTACATCCCGCTCTTCGAGCACCTGCCCGGCTGGAACGGCCTGCGTACCCCCGGCCGGCTGATGCTCTGGGCCACGCTGCTGCTCGGCCTGCTGGCGGCGGGTGCGGTCACCGCCCTCACCGACCGGGTACGCGAACTCGCCGCGCAGCGGGTCCCGTCCTGGCCGGGTCCGTGGCTGCGGCTGGCCACCCTGTTGCCGTTGCTGCTCGTGACGGTGGAGGGCCTGAACACCACGCCGCACCCGGTGGTCCCGGCCCAGCCGGCCGCCATGCGCCTGGTGGACGGCCCGCTGCTGGTCCTGCCGAGCAACCAGAGCCTCGACCAGCACGTGATGCTCTGGTCCACCACCCACTTCCAGGACGTGGTCAACGGTGGCAGCGGCTTCACCCCACGCCAGCTCGACGACGTCCGCCGGGTGACGCAGACGTTCCCCGACCAGACCAGCATCGACTACCTGCGCACCCTGGGTGTGCGCAACGTGGTGCTGCTGCGCGACCAGCTCGCCGGCACCCCCTGGGAGATAACCGTCGACGCGCCGGTCGACTCGCTCGGCATCACCCGCGAGGAGATCGACGGCTCGGTCGTCTACCGGCTGTTCTGACCCGGCCCACTGCCGGCGCACCCGCGGGTGCGCCGGCAGTGCGGAGTCAGCGGACGGCCGGCACCGGCTCAGCGGGTAGCACCGGGCCGCGCCGCCACCGGTTCCACCACGGTGCGTCCGGCGCGCCGTCGAGTACGCCGCCGTCCGGGTCGTCGGCGTAGGTGGCCCGGACCGCGTCCTGCTCCGGCTGCAGGATCTCGCGCACGATCAGCACGCAGAGCACCACCACGGTGGTCAACCGCAGGGTGGCGGCGAGCACGAAGACGCCCTCCGGAAAGACCGGCCGGGAGGTGGCCGCCCCGAGCAGTTCTCCGTAGAACGCCGCGAAGTAGCAGACCTCGGCGAGTTGCCAGGCGAGGAAGGCGCCCCACTTGGGCCGGGCGAGCACCGCCAGCGGCAGCAGCCAGAGCACGAACTGCTGGGACCACACCTTGCTGAAGATCAGGAATGCGGCGACCACCAGAAACGCGACCTGGGCCAGTCGGGGGCGGCGCGGAGCCAGCAGCGCCAGCGCGGCCACGCCGAGGCATGTCAGCCCGAAGAGGGCGTACGACAGCAGGTTGAGGGTGGGGATGTTGGCGTTGAGCCACTCGAACGGCCCCAGGTCGGCCGGGTCCGCGCTGCCCACCTTCCCGTCCAGGTAGCGGCCGATGTACCAGAGCGTGCCCCAGTCGATGGGGCGGGTGCTGTTCAGCTCGAAGAACCGGTCCCAGTTCTCCTGGTACGGCAACGCCACCGGCAGGTTCACCGCGACGACCGCCACGACGGCCGCGACCACCGCGGTGAGGGCGGCGCGGAGCCGGTTCGCCCGGACCGCGAGCACCAGGATCGGGCCGAGCACGAAGAGGGGCCAGAGCTTCGCCGCGCCGGCGAGCCCGAGCAGCGCGCCGGCCAGCAGGGGCCGACGTCTCGCCCAGGCGAGCAGACCGAACGCGGCCAACCCGATGGCGAGCAGGTCCCAGTTCACGGTGGCGGTGAGCAGCAGGGCTGGCGCGAGGGCGAAGAGCGCGGCGTCCCAGGGTCGTCGCTTGCGCAGCGTCAGGATCACCGCCACCGTGGCCACGGCGAGCGCGCCGAGCACCAGCGCGTTCAGGTTGTAGAACCACATGCCCTGGTTGATGCCCGGGTCGTCGGCACCGAGGGCGTGCACGGGCAGTCCCAGCGCGCCCATGAAGTAGCCGGTCAGCACCGGGTACTCGACCGGGTGGTCGCGGTAGGGCACCTTGCCCTCGTTGAGCCCCTCGGCGTAGTAGAGGGCGAGCACGTCGGTGTAGCAGAACCGGGTGTACTGGACGTTGTTCTGCCAGGCACCGTCCTGGCAGGGCGACTTCTGCACCCAGTGCAGGGCCAGGGCGAGGCAGGTGAGCGCCAGCACGATCCGGGCCGCGGTCCAGAAGCGGCGTTCCCGTCCCGCCGGCCGGTCGATCGCCACGGCGTGGTCGCCGAGCGGGCCGCCGATCAGGCCGGAGATACCCCGGACGAAACCGTCGGACCGGGACGGGTGGTCACTGGTACCGGCGTCGTCGAGGCCGGGCGTCGACTGGGTGCTCATGAAGAGGCATCCTGCCGTACGTCCGGCTCGGCGTCCCGTTGTGGCGGCGACATGTCGGTGCCCGGAACGGCACCGGCGGCCGGACAGTTCGTCCGGCCGCCGGCGGCGGTTGAGCTGGGATCAGTCCCGGTATGTCGGTGTGCTCGGCAACAGCCCACCACCGTTGCCGCCCGGCCGCGGACCGAACGGGTCGGTGGGGGTCCCACCGCCGTTGTTCCCGCCGTTGTTGCCGCCGTTGTTGCCGCCGTTGTTGCCGCCGTTGTTCTGGCAGAAGATCGACAGCGGGTCGGGGCAGCCCGGCGGCGGCTGGACCGGCGGGGGCGGCGGCGCCTCGCCGTTGCCGGAGTTCGGGTCACCGATGTTCGCCGCCGGCGGGAAGTCCAGCTCGTCCTTGCCCTTGAGCGCGTCGTCCATGAACCGCTCCCAGATGGCACCCGGCATGCCGGAGCCACTGATCCGGGTGCCGTCCTTCGTCTTGAGCGGATCCCGCTTGTTCACGTTGCCCACCCAGACCGCCGTGGCCAACTGCGGGGTGTAGCCGATCATCCAGGCGTCGCCGTTCTCGGGGCTGCCCGCCTTCTGCTCCCAGGTGCCGGTCTTGGAGGCGGCCTTGCGGCCGTCGTCCAGCCGGTGGTTGACCTGGGCCGGGTACTGCTCGAGCACCGAGGTCACGTCGGCGACGACGTCCTTCTCGATCCGCTGTTCCGGCTTGAGCTTCTCGCCGCCGACCTTCTTCCACTTGCCGGTCACTTCGTCCTGCTGCTCCACCGAGTACAGGAAGTGCGCCTTGTTGTAGACGCCCTGGTTGGCGAAGGTGGCGACGCCGTTGGCGTGGTCGAGCACGGTGATCGGGTACTGCCCGTAGCCGACCACGTGGAAGAAGGGCGACGGGGCGATGTCCTTCGGGTCGGTCTTGGTCAGGTCGTAGGACTTGGCCGGGTTGGTGTCGGTACGCCACATGGTGGTGACGCCGGCCCTCTTCGCCATGTCGACGACCTTGTCGGGACCGATCTCCTCGGTGACGTGGTAGAACGGCACGTTCAGCGACTTGAGCGTGGAGACCTTCAGGGTGCAGGAGTTGCCGCAGGACGGGTTGTCGGTGCCCGCGTTGCTCACCTTGAACTTGGTGTCCTTCGGCGTGAAGGCCTTACCCTTCCAGCGCGACTCGAGCGCCTTGCCCGCCTTGAGGGCGGCGGCCAGAGTGTAGATCTTGAAACTGGAGCCGGGCGAGTGCCCGCCGGTCAGGTTTCCGTTGGAGTCGGTGTTCTTGCCGGCGTAGTCGGTGCCGGTGCCGTTGTCACCGCCGTAGTAGGCGCGCACCCGACCGTTGGCCGGGTCGATCGCCACCACCGCGGCCATCAGGTTCTTGGGCTGACCGGCCAGCTCCGAGCCCTTCGCCTTGCGCTGGGCGGCCGCAAGAGCGGCCTTCTGAATATTGACGTCGATCGTGGTGCGGATCCGGTAGCCGCCGGACATCAGCGCCTGCGAGCAGAGCATCTTGGTGTCGGTGACGTCGGCTTCCTTGTCGACGCAGATGCCCTGGTCCCGCATCTCGGCCTTGACGTAGTTGATCACGTTGCCGTAGGGGGTGTTCACGCCGTAGTCGACGCCGACGCCGCCGCTCTTCGGGCTCTGGAGCGTCTTGGTCGGGTACTCGGTGGGCGCCGGAGGCTTACCGGGGGCGTTCAGCCACCCCTCCTGGATCATGCCGCTGATGACGTAGTCCCACCGACCCTTGGCGTCGGTCGGGTTGATCGCCGGGTCGTAGCCCTTGTGGCTGGCGCTCGGCTCCGGTTGCTTGATGAGCGCGGCGAGCACCGCACCCTCCGCCGGGGTCACCTTGCTCACCGGCTTGCCGAAGTACTTCTGCGCCGCCGCCTCGATGCCGTACGCGCCCCGGCCGAAGTAGATCACGTTGAGGTAGTGCTGCATGATCTGCGGCTTGGTGTACTCGTCGTTCAGCTTGGAGGCGAGGATCGCCTCCTTGACCTTCCGGGCGTAGGTGTCGTCCTTCAGGTTGTCGTAGGCGTTGCGGGCGTACTGCTGGGTGATGGTCGAGGCACCCTGCTTGTCACCGCCGCTGACGTTGTTCCAGGCGGCTCGCGCGATGCCCTTGTAGTCCACACCGGAGTGCCGGTAGAAGTTCCGGTCCTCGGCCGCCGCCACCGCGTCCTGCACGTACTGCGGGATCTGCTGGATGGTGACCAGCGTGCGGTTCTCCTCGCCCACCTTCGCGATGATGTTCTTGTTGTCGAAGGCGTAGAGCGTCGTCGCCTGCGGCGGCGTGATCTCGTCGGGCAGCACCACGTTGGTCGAGTAGTAGGTGAAGCCGACCACGCCGAGTCCGGCGAGCATGATGAAGACCGCGAAGCCGGCGATCAGCATGTTGATCCGCTTGCGCTTCTTCGCCCGCGCCGCGCCAGCGGGATCACCTGCGCCGCGACGGCCGCGCCCCGGTCCGCCGGGGCCACCCGGCCCACCCGGTCCGCCGGGGCCACCCGGTCCGCCGGAGACCGGGGAGACACTCGCCCGGGCAACCGTGGCGCGGCCGGCGGAGCCACCGACCGACGCCGAGCCGACGCTCGCCCGCCCGGCCGACGCCGCACCGACTGACGCCGCACCGACGGAGGCGCGACCGGCCGGGCCGGCCGGGGAGACCGGTACCGACGCGCGGCCCGCCCGCCCGGGTGCCGGGGAGACCGGCACCGAGGCCCGGCCACCGCCCGCGCGGCCGACCGACGCCGCGCCGACCGATGCTGAGCCGGCGGCGCCGGCGGCGCGCGGGGTCACCGTGGCCCGTCCACCCGGGCTGCCGCCGGTCGGCGCCACCGAGGCGCGTCCGGCGGAGGCCGAGCCGTCCTGAGCCGACCAGCTGCCCGCCCGCGCGTCGCCGCCGGAGCGGCGGTAGGGATCGTCCGCCCCCCGCCCGGGGTCGCCGCTCGGATTGGGGATCTGGGCCCGCCCACGCGAACTGGGATCGCCGTACGAGTTCATTCCTCACACCCTGCCGGTCGCGGTGGGGCGCCGCTGCGCCGCCACCGGGTTGCCGTGAGCTGCTTCACGCGTCGTCGCGGCACGGGGGTGCCGGACGCGTGGCGTCGTACCCGAATCAATCGGGCTAATCAGACCAATCAACCGTCGCCTGTCCCGGCGGTTCCGCACGGCACCGGGGCCGGTCGATCGGGCTGGGGTCACCGTTGAGCCTCTCGCCTTCGCCTTACCGGACCGGTGCCGCCGGTGGGTTCGCCACCCATCGCGCCGCGCTCCGGACCCGCCTCGCTGCCGCCGGCAAGCCCGTCCCGGCCGAGCAGGTACTGCTCGACGAGATGGTTCCAGTCACAACCGAGGCACACCTCCACAACGAAGACCTGGAACTCACGTAGCGTCATCGCCAGCGGAGCCAACTCCGCCAGCGTCCGGGCCTGGCCGGCGGACTGCTTGAGTTCGTCTCCGTAAATGTAGTGGACGTGGATCAGATTCTCGCTCCGGCAGATCGGGCAGCGCTCGTCGGTCGGCTCTCCGTGGAACCGAGCCGCGTTCTTCAGGTACGGAGAGGCGTCACACACGTCGTACGTGCCGACCCGACTGGCCAGGAGGTCACGCAGCACCGCTCGCTTCTGAAGCGAGTAGTCGACGACCTGGCGCTGCGTACGCATGCGGAAGAGGGTACGCGGTCCGGCCGGACGAGGCGACCACGGTGACGATCCGTGACCGCAGGAACCCGAATTCGGGGTTTGCCCTGATCGGAGCGAGCCGCTAACGTGCGATGTATCGGTCCGATACATCGCGGCGGTTACCCGCTCCGCGCAGAGGGTAAGAGAGGGCGGCCCCGTGCTCGAGTTCGCCATCCTCGGCCTCCTGCAGGAGTCTCCGATGCATGGCTACGAGCTGCGCAAGGAGCTGGCCGCCAAACTCGGCGCGTTCCGGGCGGCGATCAGCTACGGCTCGCTCTACCCGACCCTGCGACGGCTGCAGGCGGCGGGCTGGATCACCGAAGCTGCCGAGACACCCGCCACCGCCGAGGAGGTTCCCGCGCTGACCACCCGACGTGGTCGGGTGGTCTACAAAATCACCGCGGAAGGCAAGGAACGCTTCGCTCAACTGATCGCACAGGCGGGGCCCGAGACGTACGACGACACGGGCTTCGGTGTGCACTTCGCGTTCTTCGCCCGGACCGACCAGGCGACCCGACTGCGCATCCTGGAGGGTCGCCGCCGCAAGATCGAGGAGCGTCGCGAAGGACTTCGTGACGTGCTGGGCCGGGCGGCCGAGCGCCTCGACGCTTACACCCTGGAACTGCAGCGCCACGGCCTCGACGCCTGTGAGCGTGAGGTCCGCTGGCTGGAGGAGCTCATCGCCAACGAGCGCTCCGGCCGAGCCCCGACGGTCCCGCAACCCGGGACGGCCGGCGGTCGACGAGAAGACAACAGCCCGCCCCCGCCTGGAGAGACCAGGACAGAGCGGCCGTGACAGAGAAGAAGGAGGCAGACGCTATGGGCTCCGTCCGCGTCGCCATCGTCGGTGTGGGTAACTGCGCCTCGTCCCTGATCCAGGGCGTCGAGTACTACCGGAACGCCGACCCCAACGACCGCGTCCCGGGTCTCATGCACGTCACCTTCGGCGATTACCACGTCTCCGACGTGGAGTTCGTCGCGGCGTTCGACGTTGACGCCAAGAAGGTGGGCATGGACCTCGCGGAGGCGATCGTCGCCAGCGAGAACAACACCATCAAGCTCTGCGACGTGCCGCCGACCGGCGTCAGCGTGCAGCGCGGTCCGACCTTCGACGGTCTGGGCCAGTACTACCGCGAGATCGTCGAGGAGTCCGACGCCACCCCGGTCGACGTGGCGCAGGCGCTGCGCGACGCGCAGGTCGACGTGGTCGTCTCCTACCTGCCGGTCGGCTCCGAGCAGGCCGACAAGTTCTACGCCCAGGCTGCGATCGACGCCGGCTGCGCGTTCGTGAACGCCCTGCCGGTCTTCATCGCCTCCGACCCGGAGTGGGCGCAGAAGTTCGTCGACGCCGGCCTGCCGATCGTGGGCGACGACATCAAGAGCCAGGTCGGTGCCACCATCGTGCACCGCGCCCTGGCGAAGCTCTTCGAGGACCGCGGCGTCGAGCTGCTGCGCACCTACCAGCTCAACTTCGGCGGCAACATGGACTTCATGAACATGTTGGAGCGCAACCGGCTGGTCTCCAAGAAGATCTCCAAGACCCAGTCGGTGACCTCCCAGATCCCGCACGAGATGAGCAAGAGCGACGTGCACATCGGCCCGTCGGACCACGTGCCGTGGCTCGACGACCGCAAGTGGGCCTACATCCGGCTGGAGGGTCGCTCGTTCGGCGACACCCCGCTGAACGCCGAGCTCAAGCTCGAGGTCTGGGACTCCCCCAACTCGGCCGGCGTCATCATCGACGCCGTGCGCGCCGCGAAGATCGCGCTGGACCGGAAGATCGGCGGCCCGATCCTGTCGGCCTCGTCGTACTTCATGAAGTCCCCGCCCGTGCAGTACGCCGACCACGACGCGCACGCCGCCGTCGAGGCGTTCATCGCCGGCGAGGTCGAGCGCTGACACGCTGACCAGCAGCACCGTCGAGGGCCGGGTCCGTACGGACCCGGCCCTCGCGTCGTCAGCAGCCGACCCACGGGTACGCGGACAGCCCGGCCCCCGGGCCGCCGGTCAGCCGAGCAGGGCACGCTCGAAGTCGACCCGGGCCTCCAGCTCGAGCAGGTAGCGCTTGCGGTCCAGGCCGCCGCCGAAACCCACCAGCTTCGCCCCGGCGCCGACGATCCGGTGGCACGGCACGATGACCGGGACCGGGTTGCGGTTGCAGGCCACCCCGACGGCCCGGGCCGCACCTGGGTCACCCACCCGGCGCGCGACCTCGCCGTAGGTCAACGTCTGCCCGTAGGGAATGCGGGTCATTTCCCGCCACACCGCCCGCTCGAATTCGGAGCCCCGCGGGATCGACAGCGGCACGGTGAACCCGGTCAACTCGCCGGCGAAGTAGGCCCGCAGCTCGTCCACCGCCTGCCGGGACAGCTCGTGGTCGGGCTCGTCGAGCCCCGACTCGACCCGACCGAAGTGGGTTCCACAAACCCTGTCGCCGTCGGTGGCGACGGAGAACTCCCCGATCGGCGAGTCGAGCACGGTCCAGCGCATCCACCCATTCTCCCCGTCGTGCCGGGCCGGGACCACCCGCCTACCAGCGCCGGGTCGAGCGCCACTCGTCCGCCGCCTGGATCGCCGCCCTCGCCGCGGCCCGCTCGGCCCGGATCTGGTCGCGGTGGCGGAAGCCGTGGTAGAGCTTGCGACCCGCGATGATCGGGAGCAGCAGAGCCGCGTAGAAGATCACCGTTCGCCCGTCGTCACCGACGCGGACCAGGTGGTACGCGTAGTAGCCGGCGAGAGCGGCGCCGAGGCCGGCGAACGCCCGGTCGACCCGCGAGGTAGTGGCGAAGGACGTGACCGCGACGGCCCCCAGCACGACGGCGGTCAGCAGCAGTGCGACGACGTAGAGAGCTATCACCACGGACAATTCGGACCACCCTCGGTTGCGGCGACCATCCGCCGGGACCCAGGGCGGCGGCGTCGACGATAGTCGAACGAAGATCGTCGGGAGGCCCCGTCCAACCGCCTTCGTTGCCCGGTCACGGCCCGGCTCCGGACGTTGCGAGGCGTCGATACCGTCCAGGTCGTGGCCACGGGGACCCTCATCTTTCTGATCATCGGCGGTGCGGGCATCGCGGTGCTCGCCCTCGCCCTGCTCGGCACGGAACTGCTCCACTTCGGCGGCGCCGACGGGCCGATCCCGATCGAGACGGTCGCCGGCTTCGCCGGCGCGTTCGGCTTCGGCGCGGCGATCGTCAACGAGCTGCTCGGAGGGCGTACCACCGGGGCGGTCGCGGTGGCGGCCGCCGGCGGCGCGCTCGCCGCAGTGCCCGCCGCCTGGATCGCGTCCCGGATCAGCCGGGCGGCCCGGAACATGCCCACCGATCCCACCCCCACCCGCGACCACCTGGTCGGCGCGCTGGGCCTGGTGGTCACCCCGGTGCCGGCGGACGGCTACGGCGAGGTCCGGCTACGGGTGGCCGGCCAGCCGGTCAAGCTCAACGCCCGCGCCGACCAGCCCATCCCGCTCGGCGCCCAGATCTTCGTCGTCCAGGCGCTGAGCGAGACCAGCGTGCACGTCGAGACCTACTGAACAACCCCTTCGCAGACAGGAAACCTGCATGCCGCTCTTCATCGCCATCGGAGGCGCGGTCCTCCTCGTCCTCATACTCATCCTCTTCGTGCTCTCCCGGATCAAGGTGGCCGGGCCGAACGAGGCGTTCATCGTCACCGGCCGCAAGGGCCGCACCACGCAGACCGCGGACGGCGGCCGGTCGACCGACATGTCCGGGCAGAAGGTCGTGCTGGGCGCCTCGGTCTTCGTCCTGCCGGTGGTGCAGAAGCTCCAGTCGCTCGACCTGTCCAGCCGCCGGATCGACGTCGGCATCCGGGGCGCGGTCAGCAAGCAGGGCATCCGGGCCGACCTACACGGCGTGGCGATCGTCAAGGTCGGCGGCACCGAGGACGCGATCCGGGCCGCCGCCCAGCGCTTCCTGCACCAGCAGGACGAGATCGACAACTTCACCCGGGAGGTGCTCGCCGGCGCGCTGCGCTCGATCGTGGGTCGGCTCACCGTCGAGGAGGTGATCCGCGACCGGGCCGCGTTCGCCAGCGCGGTGGCCGAGGAGGCCGAGCACTCGATGACCAACCAGGGCCTGGTGCTGGACACCTTCCAGCTCCAGGACATCCTGGCGGAGGGCTCCTACCTGCAGGACCTGGGCCGGCCGGAGGCGGCCCGGGTGCTCAAGGACGCCGCCATCGCCGAGGCCCGGGCCCGGCAGCAGGCCGAGCAGGAGCGGCTGCTCGCCGAGGAGGCGATCGCCGAGGCGAACCGGAACCTCTCCCTGAAGCAGGCCGCCATCCAGGCCGAGATCGACGCGGCGAAGGCGAAGTCGGCCGCCGCCGGGCCGCTCGCCCAGGCGGAGCGCGACCAGGCGATCCTCTCCGAGCAGCAGAAGGTGGCCGAGCGCAACGCCGAGCTGAAGCAGCGCCAGCTGGACACCGAGGTGCGCAAGCCGGCGGACGCGGCCCGCTACAAGGTGGAGCAGGAGGCGGAGGCGGCCCGCAACGCGGCGGTGCTGAACGCCGACGCGCAGCGACAGGCGGTCATCGCCGCCGCCCAGGCCGCCGCCGAGCAGTCCCGGCTGACCGGTGAGGGCGAGCGGGCCCGCCGGGCCGCGCTGGCCGAGGCGAACGCGATCGAGGGCGCCAAGGAGGGTGAGGCGGAGCAGCGCCGTCGGTCGGCCATCGCCGAGGCGGTCGAGCGGGAGGGCCAGGCCGAGGCCGCGGCGATCCTGGCGAAGGGGCAGGCCGAGGCGGACGCGATGGCCCGCAAGGCCGAGGCTTTCGCCGCGTACGGCGAGGCGGCCGTGCTCGACCTGCTGGTCACCGTGCTGCCGCAGGTGGTCCAGGCGGCGAGCGCCCCGATCGGCGCGATCGACAAGATGACAGTCATCTCCACCGACGGCGCTTCGTCGCTGACCAAGTCGGTGGCCGGCAACGTGGCGCAGGGGCTCCAGCTCGGCAGCGACCTGACCGGGATCGACCTGGCCGGGCTGCTCTCCCGGCTCGGCTCGGCCGCCGGCAACGGCAAGCCGTCCGTCGAGGGCGCGGCGGTCGAGACCCGCTGACCGTACGGCGAAGGGCGCCGCTCCCGGTCTGGGAGGGGCGCCCTTCGCGTTGTCTCGGTGGACCGTCGGATCAGTGGAGGATGCCCTCGTCGCGGGCCCAGCGCAGCAGTTCCGCCTCGGCGGCGTCGCGGTCCAGCGGGCCGTGCTCCAGCCGCTGCTCCTTGAGGTGCTTCCAGGCCCGCCCGACCACCGGTCCCGGCGGTACGCCGAGCAGCTCCATGATCGCGTTGCCGTCCAGGTCGGGCCGGACCCGGGCCAGGTCCTCCTCGGCGGCGATCCGGGCGATCCGCTCCTCCAACGCGTCGTAGTCGGCGGCGAGCTGGGCGGCCTTGCGGCGGTTGCGGGTGGTGCAGTCCGAGCGGGTGAGCTTGTGCAGCCGGGTCAGCAGGTCACCGGCGTCGGCGACGTACCGGCGCACCGCCGAGTCGGTCCACTCGCCCCGGCCGTACCCATAGAAACGCAGGTGCAGCGCGACCAGCGCGGTCACCTTGGCGGTGACGTCCTTGGGGTAGCGCATCGCCTTCATCCGCGCCTTGGTCAGCCGGGCGCCGACCACCTCGTGGTGGTGGAAGCTGACCCGCCCGTCCGACCCGACCGACTTGGTCCCCGGCTTGCCGACGTCGTGCATCAACGCGGCCATCCGGAGGATGAAGTCGCAGCCGTCCTCCTCGTAGCGGATCGCGTTGCCGACCACGGTGAGGGTGTGCTCGTAGACGTCCTTGTGCTGGGCGTGCTCGTCGATCTCGAGCTTGAGGCCGGTCAACTCGGGCAGGAAGCGCTCGGCGAGCCCGGTCTCCACCAGCAGCCGGAGCCCGGTGATCGGGTCGGCGCCGCACAGCAGCTTGGTGAACTCGTCCCGGATCCGCTCCGCGGTGATCCGGTCCAGGTCGGTCGCCATGCGGGTCATCGCCGAGTGCACGTCGGGGTGCACGGTGAAGCGCAGCTGCGCGGCGAACCGGGCGGCGCGGAGCATCCGCAGCGGGTCGTCCCGGAACGACTCGTGGGGTGCCGCGGGAGTACGGATCACCTTGGCGGCGAGATCGTCCAACCCGCCGTGCGGGTCGGTGAACCGGTGCTCGGGCAGGCTCACCGCCATCGCGTTGATGGTGAAGTCCCGGCGCTTCAGGTCCTCGCTGAGGCTGGTGCCGTACTCCACCACCGGGTTCCGGCTGACCTGGTCGTACGACTCGGCCCGGAAGGTGGTGATCTCCAGCCGCAGCCCGTCGCGCTGAAGGCCGATCGTGCCGAACTCCCGGCCGGTCTCCCAGATCGACTCGGCCCAGCCCTTGACGATCCGCAGGGTCTCGTCGGGGTGCGCGTCGGTGCAGAAGTCGAGGTCCTCGCCGAGGCGGCCGAGCAGCGCGTCCCGTACCGAACCGCCCACCAGGTGCAGCTCGTGACCGGCCCGGGCGAACCGGCGGCCCAGCTCGTCGGCGACCGGTGAGACCCGGAGCAGTTCGGCGACGGCGTTGCGCTGCGCGGCGGTGAGTTCGCGGCGGTCGGCGGTGTGCGATGCGGAGACTTCGGACATGGGATCGCCAGCCTATCGGGCCGGGTCGGGATCCCATCCGCCGGGCGCGGGTAACGGGCTGGGGTTGACTAAGGTCTGTGACGTGCGGGCGGGCGCCCGGCAAGGTACCGGGGGAGGCTGGAGATGAGCGGCGGGCTCTACCGCAGCGCGAACGCCGCACAGGGCGGCGACCCCGGGGGGTACGGCCACGGCCGGCCGACGCCGGACGGCGCCACCTTCATTTCCGCCGAGCCGCTGAACCAGCCGGCCATGGAGTCGACGGCCCCGCCGCAGGAACAGGTTGCCGAGGCCAGCGCCGCGACGAACAGCGCCGTGATGGCGATCGGCAGCCTGGTCAGCCGGGGTACCGGCTTCCTGCGCACGCTGGCGCTGACCGCCGCTCTCGGCGGCGCGCTCGTCGGCGACGCGTACACCACCGCGCAGATCCTGCCCGGGATGGTCTACGAGTTCCTGCTCGGCGGCATCCTCACCAGCGTGCTCATCCCGGTGCTGGTGCGCCGCCGCAAGGCGGACGCCGACGGTGGCCAGGCGTACGCCCAACGGCTGCTCACCCTGGCGGTGGTCACCCTCGCGGCGGCCGCGCTGGTCGCGGTGGCCGCCGCGTCGCTGCTGACCAGGCTCTACACCAGTGACAACCGCGGCACGGACTACCAGGACCTGGTCACGAACCTGTCCTACCTGATGCTGCCGATGATCTTCTTCACCGGCCTCAGCGCGCTGATCAGCGCGGTGCTCAACACCCGGGGGCACTTCGCCGCCCCGATGTGGGCGCCGATCCTGAACAACATCGTGGTGATCGCCACCGCCGGCCTCTACATCGCGATCTTCGGCGCGGAGATCGTCCGGCCGGAGCAGATGACAGCCGGGCGGATCCTGCTGATCAGCGGTGGCACCCTGCTCGGGGTGGCGATCCAGGCCGCCGGCCTGCTGCCGGCGCTGCGCAAGGTCGGCTTCCAGTGGAAGCTCCGGTTCGACTTCCGCGCCCTCGGCCTGCGTGAGCTGGGCCGGCTCGGTGGCTGGATGTTCTGCTACGTCGCGGTCAGCCAGATCGGCCTGATCGTGCTCTTCAACCTGCTCAACCGGGCGGGCGACGGGGACGCCGGCGCCCTGATCTACAACAACGTCTTCCTGCTGCTGATGATGGCGCACGGCATCATCGCCGTCTCGATCATCACCGCGCTGATGCCCCGGATGAGCGCCGCCGCCGCCGATGGCCGCTACGCCGACGTCGCCGCCGACCTGTCCCGGGGGACCCGCACGGTCTCCGCGGTGCTCGCACCGATCGCCGTCTGCTACGCGGTGCTGGCCACTCCACTTGCGGTGGTGCTGTTCCGCTACGGCGCGTTCAGCGAGGAGAACGCCGCCGACACCTCACTCGTGCTGCTGCTCGCCGCGCTCGCCCTGGTGCCGTTCGCGATCAGCCAGCTCTTCACCTTCGCCTTCTACGCGCTGCCGGACACCCGCACCCCGGCGCTTATCAACATTCCGGTGGTGGCGCTGCGGATCGGCGTGCAGATCGTGCTCTTCGCCGCGTTCGCCGCCCACTTCGCGGCGGCCGGAATGATGATCGGCAACGCGGTCTCGTACCTGGCGGCGGCGATCGGCTCCGCCTGGCTGCTCCGCCCGCGGGTCGGTCGGATCGGGCTGGCTCACATCATGCGCACCCTGGGCCGGGTCCTGGTCGCCGCGCTCGGCGCCGCGCTTGTCGGTCTGTTGGTGGTCGCCCTGCTGCCCGGCGACGACACGCCGAGCTGGACGCAGGCGCTCGTCCAGCTCATCGTCGGCGGCGCGGTGATCGGCGGGACCTACCTCGGCCTCGCCATGGTGCTGCGGATCGGCGAGATCACCGAGGTGGTCGGCATGGTCCGCCGCCGGCTCGGGCGCTGACCCGGCGGCTCGACCGCCCGCCGGTACGCACCGTGACCGTGGATCACCAGGGTTGGGGATGCGGCTGTGGATAACTCCGCGATTCACCGGTCAGCTACCGGATCGGCCTGTGGATAACCAGCCGTACGGCTGAGCGTGACCGGCCCGTCGGGGGGAACTGGTCTGGTGTTGGCGCGAACCGCCACACCAGCCCGGGCCCCTCCGGCGGCCTCTTGCGGTGAACCCGTAGATTGGCTAGTACATGTGCCAGCAACGTGGCCGACAACGGTCGCAACCGGACGACTTCCCCGGTACCCGGCTCCCCGCCGGGTACGGCGGGAAGATGACATGTCGGGAAGGCGGGCAACCCGGGTAAGGTCGCTCTCGACGGGTACGGCAGGCGCCGACGCTCAGCGTCGACACCGGTCGGCCGTTCCTTCGAAGGCAGAGCGGGAAGCCACATGCCCAGCAGCGCGGGTCCATCGATCGACACGATCACCGAGGGAGGACGGGTGACCCAGGTCGGCGAGGGTCAGGACGCGGACGAGAGCGCTCCGCCGGTCATGACCTTCGGTGCTCCCACGGCCGGTGAGATCCTCGCCGATCGCTACGAGCTGGTCGAGCACATCAACAACGACAGCGCCGGCCGGCTGGTGTGGCGTGGTGTCGACGTCGTGCTGCGCCGCCCCGTTGCGGTCGTGCTGCGCTACCCGGGTGGTGACTCCGCCACCGAGATGCTCCAGGCCGCCGTCGCGGCCAGCCGGGTCATCCACCCCAACCTGGTCGGCGTCTACGACGCGATCGACGAGGACGAGCGGGCCTACGTGGTGCGCGAGTGGGTCGACGGGCGCTCCCTGCGCGAGATGGTGGCCGAGGACCAGCTCGATCCCGCCCGGGCGACCGCGATCGGCAGTTCCGTCGCCAGCGCCCTCGCCGCGGTCCACGCCACCGACATGGTGCACGGCAACGTGCACCCCGGCACCGTCATGATCTCCGACGACGGCCGGGTGGTGCTGGCCGACGCCCGCACCGACGGCGCGGACAGCCAGGAGAGCGACATCCGGGCGGTCGGCGGCATCCTCTACTTCGCCCTGACCGGCCACTGGCCGCACGCCGAGGCCCCGCTGCACGGCGCCACCGCCGGCCACGGGCGCGCCGCCATTCCCGACGCGGTCCGCGACGCGAGCGGTGCCATCGCCGCACCCCGCCAGGTGCGCGCCGGCGTGCCCGCGTACCTCGACGACCTGACCATGGACCTGCTCGACACCGAGATCGCCCCGCCCTCGTCGGACGTGCTCGCCGCCGAGCTGGACCGCCTCGACGTGCCCTCCGAGGAGCACTTCCTGGAGGAGACCGGCGGGCCGCTGCGCTTCGCCGCCGACACCGACGAGGAGCCGTCGCCGCTGGCCGCCGCCGGCGGCCGCAAGGTCGCCATCGGCATCGCCGGCCTGCTGGCCGTCGCCCTGGTCGGGCTCCTCATCGGCATCAGCGCGCTGGGTGGTGACGGCGACGACGACCCGCAGACCAACCCCGTCGCCGCGCCCACCTCGAGCGCGCCGGCCAGCGAGGCCACACCGGCCGCTGCCGTCGGCCCGCTGCGCGTCCAGAACGTGCGGATCGTCGACCCGGACAGCAAGGTGCGTGACGAGCTCGGCGGTGCGAACAAGGTCATCGACGGCGACCGCAACGAGGGCTGGGGCACCGACACCTACACCGCGGCCAAGTTCGGCAACTACAAGTCGGGCATGGGTGTGTGGCTCGACCTCGGCGCGCTGCACACCGTGAAGTCGGTGCAGGTCGAGCTCTCGGCCACCGGCGCCTCCGCTCAGCTCCTCGCGGGCACGACCAACCCGCCGTCCAGCTCGTCCGGCGACAAGGACCTGGTCGCGAACTACAAGAAGACGCCGATCGGGCAGCCGTTCGAGGAGCACGACGGCACCCGGATGACCTTCGACGGATTCGACGCCGACAAGAAGTACCGCTACCTGCTGCTCTGGATCACGGTGCTGCCCTCGAACGATCGGGGCTACCAGGTCGACGTTCAGGAAATCACGGTCCAGGGCTCGTGAGCCGTCCACCACGATCCGGGCACCGCCTCCGCCGGACGTGGTGATGGACGAACACGAGGGCCGGACGACGAACAGGTCGCCGGCCCCGCACGGGCCCACCGATCCGCTCGGCGACCTCGCGCTGCTGCGTGCCCACGTCGCCGGCGACCGGGACGCCTTCGCCGAACTCTTCCGCCGACACCGTGACCGTCTCTGGGCGGTGGCGCTGCGGACGATGGGCGACCGGGAGGAGGCGGCCGACGCCCTCCAGGACGCGATGCTCTCGGCGCACCGTGCCGCCGCCAGGTTCCGCGGCGACTCGGCGGTCACCACCTGGCTGCACAGGATCGTGGTGAACGCCTGCCTGGACCGGATCCGCCGGCGGCAGGCGCACCCCACCGTGCCGCTGCCGGACGGGGCACGCGCCGACAACGGGTCGACCACCGGCGGTGTCGAGCCGGCCGCCCCGATGCACGACCACGACACCGCGCTGGTGGTCCGGGAGGCCCTCGCCGCACTGCCGGTCGAACAGCGCGCAGCGCTCGTCCTGGTCGACGTGCAGGGCTACCCGGTGGCCGAGGTCGCCCGCATCCTCGGCGTCGCCGAGGGGACGGTGAAGAGCCGGTGTGCCCGAGGGCGGGCCCGGCTGGCGGTGCTGCTGGGTCACCTGCGACCGGCGACCGGCGACCCGGCCGTGCCCGCGCGGGTGGTGAGCGACGCGCCCCTCAGCCCGGTCGCCGACGTGCCGCCCGTCACCTCCGGGAACCCACGCCCGCCGGAGGGCGTCGGATCAGGGCCGGGTCGATCCCGGCGCGACGCCAACCAGGAGGACACGTGACGGTCGGGGGGTTCAGGGGGGTCGACCACGACCTGCTCGCCGACTACCTGGGCGGCGCGTTGGACGGCACCCCGCAGGAGGCGGTCGTCGCCCGGCTGGTCACCGAGGACGCCGCCTGGGCCGAGGCGTACACGCTGCTCGCACCGGCGGTGGCGGGCGTCCGGGCCGACCTGGCCGGCTGGGGGGAGCCCGCGGTCGAGCTGCCGTCGGCGCTCGCCGACCAGATCACGGCAGCGCTCGCCGCGCTGCCCCCCGTCGACCCGACCGCGCGACTCACCGACGAGCCGGTCGAAGCCGGTGCCGCGGCCGACGGGGCGGTTCCGGAGGCACCCGCCCCGGCGGCCGTCGAGCCGACGCCGGCCGCCACCCCGGATCGGACACCCGCCGCCGCAGAGGCCGACCAGGATGGCCTCGATCCCGCGCCGGCCGGCACCGGGCCGCGGCTGGTACCCACGCAGGGCGGCCCGGGGCGGCGCCGGCCCAACAACGGCACCCCGCCGTCGGAGCCGGGCCGGGGTGCGCGCAACGGGCCAGGCCGGCGACAGCGGCGGTGGGGCCGGATCGCCGGGCCGGTGGCGGTTGCCGCGGTCTCCCTGGCGGCCGTCGGGCTCGGCGTGAACCAGCTGGCTCCGGGCCGGCAGGACGGCGGGGCCGACACGGCGTTGAACCAGCCGGCGAGCGCCCCGGACGAGGCCGGCCGGGTGGCCCGGACCATCGCCCCGCCGCTGCGCAGCGGCACCGACTACACCCCGCAGACCCTCGGCGCCCCCGCCTCGACCGAGGCACGGCCGCTCGGGAGCGAGGCACCGGGCGAGCAGCCCCGGATCGACCGCGACGAGGGGCGGCTGCCCTCGCCCGACGGGCTGGACCGGCTCGCCCGGCTGACCGATCAGAGCGCGCTGAGCACCTGCCTCAACGAGATCTCGGTCGAACACGGCGCCGGTGCTCTGGTGGTCGAGCTGGTCGACTACGCCACCTTCCAGGGCGAGCAGGCGTTGGTGGTGCGGTTCGCCGACGGCACGGGCGCTCGCTGGGCCTGGGTGACCGGTCCGGAGTGCGGTGTCCCCGGCTCGGGTGCGGACACCCGCTACCGCACACGGGTAGGGTGAAACTGCGGTCACCGGGCGTTTGACCGTCCACGTGACCTGACCCACCGGATGCCCGGCTCGGGAATTCCCGGTTCGTACGATGAGTTTCGCAAGTAGCTGCCGGCTCTCTCCAGGGGTCGGCACTCGGATCGGCGTCGGTGCGCACCGACGCCGAACACACACAACTCGGGAGACGGCAGTGGACGAGGTCCGCAACCTGATCATCATCGGCTCCGGGCCGGCTGGCTACACAGCGGCGGTCTACGCCGCGCGCGCCAACCTCAAGCCGCTGGTGATCGAGGGCGTGCAGTCCGGCGGCGCGCTGATGACGACGACCGAGGTCGAGAACTTCCCCGGCTTCGCCGACGGCATCCTCGGGCCCGAGCTGATGGACAACATGCGCAAGCAGGCCGAGCGGTTCGGCGCCGAGTTCCTCACCGACGACGTGACCCGGGTCGAGCTGGTCGACACCGGTGACACCGGCGCCCACGCGGTCAGCACCGTCTGGGTCGGCGAGACCGCCTACCGCGCCCGCGCCGTCATCCTCTCCACCGGTTCCGCCTGGCGCCCGTTGGGCGTGCCGGGCGAGCAGGAGTACCTCGGCCACGGCGTCTCCTCCTGTGCCACCTGTGACGGCTTCTTCTTCCGTAACCAGCACATCGTCGTCGTCGGCGGTGGCGACTCGGCGATGGAGGAGGCCAGCTTCCTCACCCGCTTCGCGGATTCGGTCACCATCATCCACCGGCGTGACTCGTTCCGGGCCAGCAAGATCATGGCCGACCGGGCGCTGAACAACGAGAAGATCAAGGTGGAGTGGAACTCCACGGTCGAGGAGATCCTCGGCGCCGACGGTAAGGTCTCCGGCGTCCGCCTCCGCAACGTGCACAGCGGCGAGACCAAGGTGCTCGACGTCACCGGCGTCTTCGTCGCGATCGGGCACGACCCGCGCAGCGAACTCTTCCGGGGGCAGGTGGAGCTCGACGACGAGGGGTATGTGAAGGTCGAGGCGCCGACCACCCGGACCAACGTGCCGGGTGTGTTCGCCGCGGGCGACCTGGTGGACCACACCTACCGGCAGGCGATCACCGCCGCCGGCACGGGTTGCGCCGCCGCCCTCGACGCCGAGCGCTTCATCGCCACGCTGCAGGGCTGAACAACCGAAACACACCCGGAGGAGGGTCATAGTGGGAACAACCAAGGCGGTCACCGACGCGAGCTTCGCCGCCGACGTACTGAAGTCCGACAAGCCGGTGCTGGTGGACTTCTGGGCCGAGTGGTGCGGTCCGTGCCGCAAGGTGTCGCCGCTGCTCGAGGAGATCGCGGGCGAGATGGGTGACCAGGTCACCATCGTCAAGCTCAACATCGACGAGAACCCGGAGACCGCCCGGAACTACCGGGTGATGTCCGTGCCGACCCTGACCGTGTTCAAGAACGGCGAGCCGGTGCAGTCCATCGCCGGGGCCAAGCCCAAGGGCGAGCTGGTGAAGCTGATCGAATCGGCGCTCTGACCCGGCGCTGAAAGCATCCGGACCCCGTATCCGCCTCACGGCGGGTGCGGGGTCCGGCGTTTTTCCCGCCCGAGCCACCTCGCCGGTCCGGAGCGCATAACCTCAAGCCGGGGCCGCCCGGCCAGCCAGCTTCCGTGCAGAGGGGGTCGTGCGTGCGTCCGATCCGTCCCGGTGACCGCGGGCCCGCGGTCACGGAGATTCGTACGGTCCTGACCGGTCTCGACCTGCTCCCGAGGACGACCGGTCCGCACGACGACGAGTTCGACGTCGAGACCGAGCGGGCGGTACGGGCGTTCCAGCAGTCGCGCGGGCTGAGCGTCGACGGCCGGGTCGGCGCGGAGACCTGGCGGGCCCTGGATGCCGCACGCTGGCGACTCGGCGCCCGCACGCTCTACCACGCGGTGCCCGAGCCGCTCACCGGCGAGGACGTCCGCTCACTGCAGGAGCGCCTGCTGGAGATGGGGTACGACGCGGGCCGGGCGGACGCGATCTACGGCGTACGGACCTCCCGGGCCGTCGCCCAGTTCCAGCGTGAGGTGGGGCTGACCCCGGACGGCTCGTGCGGACCACACACCATGAACGCGCTGCGCCGGCTGGGCCGCAAGGTGGTCGGCGGCCGCCCACAGTGGCTGCGCGAGTCCGACGCGATCCGGCAGTCCGGCCCGACCCTGGTCGGCCGGACCGTGGTCATCGACCCGGGACACGGCGGCACGGACCCGGGGGTGGTGGTGCCCGACGGGAATCTGCGCTGGACCGAGGCCGAACTGGTGCACGACCTGGCCAGCCGGCTGGAGGGTCGGCTCGCCGCCGCAGGGGTACGGGTGCAGCTCACCCGCGGGCCGGCTCCCGGGGAGTGCCTGCCGGACACCGAGCGGGCGCAGCTCGCCAACGCCCTCGGCGCCGACGTGTTCATCTCGCTGCACACCGACGGACACGCCAATCCGGATGCCGACGGCGTGGCGACCTACCACTACGGCACCGACAACGGGGTCACCTCGGCGACCGGTGAGCGGCTGGCCGGGCTGGTGCAGCGGGAGATCGTGGCGCGTACCGGGCTGCGCGACTGCCGTACCCACGCCAAGGCGTGGGACCTGCTTCGGCTGACCCGGATGCCGGCGGTCCGGGTGGAGCTGGGCTATCTGACCTCTCCGGCGGACCGGGGCCGGCTGGTGGATCCCCGGTTCCGGGATCGGGTGGTGGAGGCGATCGTGGCCGCCGTGCAGCGGATGTACTTCCCGATCGAGCGGGACGTGCCGACCGGCTCGATCGACGTCAGCGAGCTGCGTGCGGTGGTCGCCGCCGGCACGGTGGTGGACTGAGCCGCGCTGGCCGGCCCGGCTGGGCCGCGGCGCCGGGCGGGTCAGCCGGAGGTGGTCGACCGGGTGGCCGGGGCGGGGCGGACCGGGCGGAGCAGCGTTTCCGGGCTCATCGAGCCGAGCAGCTTCTCCAGCGCGTACTCGACGTCGGACTTCCAGCTCAGGGCGGTACGTAGCTCCAGGCGCAGCCGGGGGAAGCGCGGGTGCGGACGTACCGTCTTGAACCCGACGGAGAGGAAGAAATCGGCGGGGGCGACGCAGCCGCCGGCCGGGTCGTCGGCGTCGCCGAACTTCGCGTCACCGAACGCCTCGATCGCCTTGATACCCCGCTTGGTCAGGTCCCGCGCCACGCCCTGCACGAGCATCCGGCCGAGCCCGCCGCCGGCGAAGGCGGCAACCACGTTGGCGGTCATCAACAGCGCCGCGTCGGCGGAGACCGGGGAGGTGGGGAAGGCCATCGAGCGGGGCACGTAGGCCGGCGGGGCGTACATGACGAAGCCGGCCGGCATGCCGTCGACGTAGGCGAGCTTGCCGCAGGAGCCCCACTCCAGCAGCGTCTGGGAGACCCAGGCCTCCTTCTCCAGGCCGGGATCGCCGGCGGCGCAGGCGCGGTCCGCGGAGACCGGATCGAGCTCCCAGTAGACGCACTGCCGGCACGGGCGGGGCAGATCCTCCAGGGTGTCCAGCGTCAAGCTGACCAGGCGTCGCGACATGGCGCATCCCCACAAATAGGCTCGGTGCTGAAGCCGGCACGGAACGACAGCGCCGCCTTCCTGCCCCCGACGAGCGATCGTACGCCGCCAACCGACCGTACGGGAGAGGACGCGCGAACCCTCACCGTGGCGGGTGACCGCGTCCGGGATATGGACGGTCCTCGTATCCGTACCGCCGCCCCTGGTCACGGCCGACTAGGATCGACATTCGGCGTCCCGTGCCGCCATGGTCGCCGGTGTCCCGGGTATGCCCCGAACGGGAGTCCGCCCCGCAGCGATCGAGGTGATGTCATGACCGGTACGACGCTCGACGACTACACCGACCGGTACGCCCGTCGCGTCCGAGGGATGACCGCCTCGGAGATCCGGGCCCTCTTCGCGGTGGCCAGCCGGCCGGAGGTCGTCTCGCTCGCCGGCGGTGCGCCCTACATCGCCGCGCTGCCGCTCGACGCGGTCGGCGAGATGCTCGGCCGACTCGGCGCCGAGCAGGGCGTGTCCACCCTCCAGTACGGCATCGGCCAGGGCACCCTGGAGCTGCGCGAGCGGATCTGCGAGGTGATGGCGCTCTCCGGGATCGACGCCGGGTGCGGCGCCTCCCCGGAGGACGTGGTGGTGACCGTCGGCGGGCAGCAGGCGCTCGACCTGGTGGCCCGGCTCTTCCTCGACCCGGGCGACGTGGTGCTCGCCGAGGGCCCGACCTACGTCGGCGCGCTCGGGGTGTTCCAGGCCGCCCAGGCGCAGGTGGTGCACGTGCCGATGGACGACGACGGGTTGATCCCCGAGGCGCTCGAGGCGGCCATCGCCGACCTGGCCCGGGCCGGCCGGCGGGTGAAGTTCCTCTACACCATCCCCACCTACCAGAACCCGACCGGCGTGACGCTGACCGAGGAACGCCGGGAACGGGTCCTCGACATCTGCGAGCGCGCCGGCCTGCTGGTGGTCGAGGACGACCCGTACGGCCAGCTGGGCTTCGAGGGTGAGGCGCCGGCACCGCTGCGGGCCCGGCGGCGGGAAGGCGTCTTCTACCTCAGCACCTTCTCCAAGACCTTCGCGCCGGGGCTGCGGGTGGGCTGGATCCTGGCTCCGCACGCCGTCCGCGACAAGCTGGTCATCGCCAGCGAGGCGCAGATCCTCTGCCCCAGCGGCTTCGCCCAGGCGGCCGTCTCGACGTACCTCGGCACCATGCCCTGGCGGCAGCAGCTCAAGGTCTACCGCGAGGTCTACCGCGAGCGCCGCGACGCGATGCTGGACGCGCTCGCCGACCTGATGCCGGCGGACACCACCTGGACCACTCCCGGCGGGGGCCTCTTCGTCTGGGCCACGCTGCCCGACGGCCTCGACTCCAAGGCGATGATGCCGCGCGCCGTCGCCGCCCGGGTCGCCTACGTCCCCGGGACGGGCTTCTACGCCGACGGCACCGGTGGCGGCAACATGCGGCTGAACTTCAGCTTCCCGCCGCCCGAGCGGATCCGCGAGGGCGTACGCCGGCTGGCCGGGGTGATGGAGCAGGAGCTCGCGATGCGCCGGGTGTTCGGCACCGTGCGCGGGGCCGGCTCGCGTCGGGGCCGGGCCGGCTCGGACGCGCCGGGACCCGACTTGGCATGATTCCGGCATGGGTACGACCGCTGCCGAACAATCCGTGACCGCTTCCGCCGTCACCGACGATCTGCGCGTCCTGGTGCTGGCCGGCGGGCTCTCCTACGAACGGGACGTCTCGCTGCGCTCCGGCCGCCGGGTGCTCGACGCGCTGCGCGGGGTCGGCATGGACGTCGAGCTCCGGGACGCCGACGTCGCGCTGCTGCCGGCGCTGGCCGTCGATCCGCCGGACGCGGTGGTGATCGCCCTGCACGGCGCGACCGGCGAGGACGGCTCGCTGCGCGGCGTGCTCGACCTGTGTGACGTGCCGTACGTCGGCTGCGACGCGCGGGCGTCCCGGCTGGCCTGGGACAAGCCGTCGGCGAAGGCGGTGCTCCGCGAGGCGGGCATCCCCACACCGGACTGGGTCGCCCTGCCGCACGACCGCTTCTCCGAGCTGGGTGCGGTGGCGGTGCTCGACCGGATCGTCGACCGGCTCGGCCTGCCGCTGATGGTCAAGCCCGCGCAGGGCGGCTCGGGCCTCGGCGCCGCCGTGGTCCGCGACGCCGCGGCCCTGCCGGCCGCGATGGTGGGCTGCTTCGCGTACGACTCGACGGCGCTGGTCGAGCGGTACGTCCCCGGGATGGACGTCGCGGTCTCCGTGGTCGACCTCGGCGACGGCCCCCGGGCGCTGCCGGCGGTGGAGATCGTGCCGCGCAACGGGGTCTACGACTACGCCGCCCGGTACACGGCCGGCCGGACCACCTGGCACAGCCCGGCCCGGCTGGAGCCCGAGGTGGCCGACACCGTGGCCAAGGTGGCGCTTGCCGCGCACACCGCTCTGGGCCTGCGGGACCTGTCCCGGGTCGACCTGATCGTCGACGCCGACGGGCAGCCGCACGTGCTGGAGGTCAACGTCTCGCCGGGCATGACCGAGACGTCGCTGCTGCCCCTCGCGGTGGCGGCCGACGGTCTGGACTTCGGGCGGGTACTCAGCTCGTTGGTAGCCCGGGCCGCCGCCCGCCGCCGCTGACCGCCTCCGGCGAGCGCCGGCTCAGACCTCGGCGGCGGCCGGGACGCGCGACGGTCCCTGGCCGTCGCTGCTATTCGGCGGCCGGCTTACCCTTCGCCGCACCGGACTCGGCTTCGGCGTCAGCTTCGGTCTCGGCTTCGGCATCGGTCTTCGCTTCCGAGTCGGAGTCGGGGTCGGGTCCGGCTTCGAATTCGGCTGCGACCACCGGCTCCGGGTACTCCTCGGCCGCCTCGATCACCGACGTCGGCTCCTCCTCCTCAGGGCTGCTGACGGGGGCGCTGTCGGTGAGGCTGGACGGCGCCTGCCACTGGATCCGAGGCGGTTCGGCCAGCGGGCGGCCGCCGAACTCGGCGAGCCAGGCCGCGATCATCGCGAGGTTCTCTCGCCACTGGGATTCCGGGATCGGCGGCAGGATCGAGTCCCAGAGCGGCAGGAAGGTTCCCCGCAGCTGGAGACGGCCGTAGGGCCGAGCCAGGAACCACATGTGCAGGTGCGCGGAGCCGTCGCCCCAGCGGTTCACGTGCACGCGCGCGACCCCGTCGAGCGAGCGGATCGCCCGCTCCAGCCGCACGGTCATCACCCCGAGTTCCGCGGCGAGCAGGTTCGGCAGATCACCGAGATCGAGGTGGGACCGGGACTCCAGGATGAGGACCATCGGGAGGCCGGTCGGGCGGTCCATTGCGCGTACCCGCCACCGCTCGCCGACCCAGATGTAGGCGTCGTCGGGCGCGCTGCACGCCGTGCATTCCCGGGGGCCCTCGCCCTTGCGGGGCGGTTCGACCGGGACCGGATCATCGAGCTGCTTGACGCGGATGTCGCCTTCGAAGGGGAACGAGGGCCACTGGGTGAAGTCCGGAACTACGGGAGGGGTGTCGGGCACGAGGCTGACCCTAACCGAGTCGAGCACCGGTGTCCCTACCCGAATCAGCGGTTGTCGTCGGCACCCCCGAAGACCCGCGCCGGGCAATCCACACGGTTATCCACAGGCCTCCGCAGCCGCGAATACGCCCCGTCATCCACAGGCCCACACCCCGTTCCACGCGCTGTTTCACGTGAAACTGCGGTCGCCTGTGGAAAACCGGTGTGGATAACTTTGGCCGACTCCGCCACCGCGCTGGATCGAGGACGCACCGCTCGGCTCGCGCCCCGTTTCACGTGAAACGGGGCCCTGCGCCGGCGTGGCCCCGCTGGGCTCGCGAGGCTGCGGAAGCGGGGTCGGCGCTGCCTCCGACGTTCGATGATCGCCGGTTCCGACCGCCGGTGTCCGCCCTCGCCGCAGGGCAGCAGCGGCAGTCGCAGGACACGGGCTCGCGTCCTACTGGGTGCAGGCGGGACGGACGCCGGCTCGACGCCTCGGGGCCGGGCCGCCGGCCAAGGCCTCCGCGGCGGCGGGTTCGAGGCGGCGGCGGACCGAGCGGGGGCGGTCCGGCGAGAGTGCCGGGTCGGGGACACGAGGGATCGGGCGACGGCGAGTCGGCGTGACGCCAGGTCGGCGTGACGGCGGCGTTTGAGACCGGACCCGGTTTCACGTGAAACAGAAAAGACCGCCTTTCGGTGCGTGGCCGCCCACGACGTGCGCCTCGGATTTCGGCCTGGAAGATCGCGATCCGCCGTGCCGGCAGAGTCGGTTCCGTCCGACGGCGTCGCGGCATCGCTCCTCGGCCCGCACGGGCGACCGCGGCCGAGGTTCCGGCCCCGGCTCTTGTTCCTGGTGAGTCGCACAGTCCCGCTCAGGGCCGCGCTGCCGTGCGGGCAGAGTTGGGCGGCAGGAGCGGGCAGGGTCGAGCCGGCCGGTAGGAGCGGGCAGGGTTGGGCCAGAGCGTTACAGGCCTACGGCGGGCGAGGCGACTCCGGTCGAGAAGACTCTGAGCGAGGCGACTCCGGGCGAGGCGACTCTGGGCGAGGCGACTCCGGGCGAGGACACTCCGGGCGAGGACACTCCGGGCGAGGAGACTCCGGCCGGGGCGAGACGGTCGGGGTGCGGACAGGCCCGACACTGGGGGCGGGTCGAATCCAGCGGCCATGTCCATGGCGCACCGCCTCAAGCTTGAGACGGCGGTCCCCGACGGGCGGTCACGCCCGGAGGCCCTGACGCCCCAGTCCGACTGGCGGAGAGATGGCGATTCGGTCGAGGCTCCGCCTGGGGCGAATCCCAGTGGCCCGTGCCGGCCCTGAGCGGGCCGGTGGCGGTCCGACCGCGCCGGACCCATCCGGTAAGACGTCCGGAGCGGATGCGATGCGCCAGGGCGATCTGGAGGGGTGGAGCTCCTCTCACCGCTCAGCAGACGGCTCCACGACAGCCGTAGCCCAACGGCACCGTGTCGTGCCGGGTCCCCCGGGGGCGCGACCCTGGGGACGGGCAGCGTCGCCGCACCGGCCTCCGCAGCGGGGCCGCCCCCGATGACGCACGGTCCGGCCGAGCGGACTTCTCGGATGCTGGAGCGCAGCACCAGGGCGGCTCGCGCATTCGCCATTCGGCCGTTTCACGTGAAACGGGGGCGATGCCGATCGCACAGCGGCCGTCCTCCACCCGGCGAGCACCTCGGGACGGATACGCCCGACGACCAAGCCGAGGGCGACCTGAGGAACCGCTCGGCAAGCGCGGCCGGTCGACCGGACCGATGACCGCGCAGACGAAGCTGAGCGGCAAGCGCCGGCCGCCGACCGAACAGATGCCAGCGCTGACGAAGCTGAGCGGCAACCGCCGCCCACCGAGCGAACAGATGCCAGCGCTGACGGAACGGAGCGGCAACCGCCGCCCACCGACCGAACAGATGGCCGCGCTGACGAAGCTGCCCCGGTGCGGCGCCGGCAAATCCGCTGGGGGGCGGATTCGGAAGGTCGACGGTAACGACAACGGCCGCGCACCCTGGTCGGGTGCGCGGCCGTTTGACGATCGGGTCAGTCGGTCGCGGACTCCTCCTGGCCGACCCCGATGATCCCGACGATCCGCTCCAGGTCGTCGACCGTGGCGAACTCGATAGTGATCTTGCCTTTGCTCCGTCCGATGTCCACCTTGACGCGGGTGTCGAACCGGTCGGAGAGCCGGTCGGCGAGATCGGTCAGCGCAGGCGCGTGCGGCTTGGTACGCCGTTTGGCGGCCTGGGTCTTCGCCGGCCCGTCGCTCAGTGCCAGGGCGACGATCTCCTCGGTCGCCCGTACCGACAGACCCTCGGCCACGATGCGGAGTGCGAGCTGCTCCTGCGCCTCCGTGTCGTCCAGGCTCAGCAGGGCCCGGGCGTGCCCGGCGGAGAGCACGCCGGCGGCGACGCGGCGCTGTACCTGAGCGGGCAGGTTCAGCAGTCGGATGGTGTTCGAGATCTGTGGCCGGCTGCGGCCGATCCGGCGGGCCAACTCCTCGTGGGTGGCCCCGAACTCCTCCAGCAGCTGCTGGTACGCGGCCGCCTCTTCCAGCGGGTTGAGGTTCGCCCGGTGGATGTTCTCCAGCAGCGCGTCCCGGAGCATCGCGTCGTCACGGGTGTCCCGGATGATCGCCGGAATGCTCTCCCTGCCGACCGCCTGGGCGGCCCGCCAGCGGCGCTCGCCCATGACCAGTTCGTACTTCTCGTCGTCGAGCTGGCGTACGACGATCGGCTGGAGGAAGCCGACCTCCTGGATCGAGGTCTTCAGCTCCTCCAGCGCGTCCTCGTCGAAGACGTGCCGCGGCTGCTTCGGGTTCGGCACGATCGCGTCGACCGAGATCTCCGCGAACCGCGCGCCGGGCACCGGGCTCAACGTCGACTCGGGCTGCTCCGGAACGGGGGTCGGGCTCGGCGGCGCTACCGCCCCGTTGACCGGCTCGGCGTCGACCGGTCCGCTCTCGGGCTCAGCCGTGATCGCACCGGCGCCCGGTACCGGCCCGGTCGGGATGAGCGCCCCCAGGCCTCGACCCAGACCGCCCCGAGGACGGTTCTTCATGCCTCGCCTCCCGACGACTCGTCCGCACTACGCATTCCGGCTCACCGGCTCCATGGCGCCCCGCTCGGCGATCTCCTGGGCGGCCTCGAAGTAGCTCGTCGCGCCCCGCGACCCGGGATCGTAGGTCATCACCGACTGGCCGTAGCTGGGCGCCTCGGAGACGCGCACGTTGCGCGGGATGACCGCCTGGAGGACCTTGTCGCCGAAGTGGTTGCGTACGTCCTGCTCGACGGCGTCGGCCAGCCGGGTACGCCGGTCGTACATGGTGAGCAGGATGGTGGAGACCTCGAGCCGAGGGTTGAGGTGCTGCCGGACCAGGTTGATGTTGTTGATCAGCTGGTTCAGCCCCTCCAACGCGTAGTACTCGCACTGGATCGGGATGAGCACCTCCTGCGCGGCCACCAGGGCGTTCACCGTGAGCAGGCCGAGCGAGGGCGGGCAGTCGATGAAGACGTAGTCGAAGTGACCGGGGTACGCGGTGATCGCCCGGTCCAGGCGAGACTCCCGGGCGACGACGGAGACGAGTTCGATCTCCGCACCGGCGAGGTCGATGGTGGCCGGCACGCACCAGAGATTGGGGATGCCCTCCACCGCCTGGGCGACGTCGTCGAGCGGCACGCTGTTGATCAGGCAGTCGTAGACGTCCGGCACACCGGTGTGGTGCGGCACGTTCAGCCCGGTCGACGCGTTTCCCTGCGGGTCGAGGTCGATCACCAGCACCCGGTTGCCGTGCAGCGCGAGCGCGACCGCCAGGTTCACGGTGGTGGTCGTCTTCCCCACACCGCCCTTCTGGTTCGCGACGCACATGACCCGGGTCCGCTCGGGCCGAGGCATTGTCACCTCGCCACTGGGGTTCAGGATCTGCACGGCGCGCATCGCCTCCATAGCCAACGGTGGGTCATCGTCTACGTCCGTTTCACGTGAAACGGACGACGGGTCAGCAGCCGGCGGGGCCGGGTACGGCTCGGCCGGAGCGCCGGCGACCTCGGGTGCCGCCACGGCCACCGGGGCCGCGTCCCGTACCGCGTCGGGGGTCGGCTGATGCGGCACTGCCGGCTCGAACCGGGCCGAGGCGGCCGTGTTCCGGCGAGGCTGGGTCGACCGGACGTCAGCGGGGGCGTTCGCCGGTCGCGGCGTGCCCTCCGCAGCCCGCCGCGAGGCCGGGGAGCCGCTCGGCTCCGACCCGGACGACATCCCGCCGACGGCGGATTGGTCCCGTGCCGCCGGGTCGCCGTCGACCGGGTGAGGCGCCGAGTTTCCGGAGCCCCCTTCGGGCGACCAGCTCGGGTAGCCGGTTTCACGTGAAACATGGTCGTTGGCCGACCCGGTCACGCGTGGATCGTCGTACCTGCCGTCGTCATGCACCTGTCATCCCTGCCCGCTTCGGATGGTCGGTCCGCACCCCGTCAACTGGCCACGCCCGCGCTCGTCCCGCGGGGCCCGCGGCCCGGCGGGAGCGGTCGGGACCAACAACTTCCGTCGCCGCCCGCTCCACACTATCGACGCGCGGTCAGCCTACGGTGGACGGGCGCGGCCGGTCCACGTCGGGTTCTCATCCCTTCGGTCCACCCGCACCGGTTCAACGACAGAACCATCGACCGGGAAGCCGGTGACAAGGCCCAAACCATTGGTCGATCACGATCGCCGCCGCGGGCGGTACGGCTCGGCACCGCCCGCGTGATTCCTGAAGGAACGGTCGGGCGGTCAGCGCCCGCGGGGCCGACCGCCCCGGGACTTCCGGCTGGCCTTCGGACGCGGGCCCACCAGGCGCTCCCGGACGACCTCCACCACGGTGGTCGGCGGGTCGATGACATCGACGCCGCAGTGCCGCACCGTCGGCTCGCCGCCGCCGAGCTTGGCCACCACAGCCGCATGCTCGGCGATCTCCTCGGCGGCCGAGGCGCCCTTGAGCGCCAGCAGCCGGCCACCCCGTACCGCCAGGGGGAGGCACCAGGCGGCGAGCCGGTCCAGCGGCGCCACGGCCCGGGCGGTGACCACGTCACCGCTCAGCGGGGCCGCGCCTGTCGTACCGCTGGCGGCCTCGTCGGCCCGGCCGCGGAACACCCGGGTGGTCCGGGTCAGACCGAGCTCCTCGACGACCTCGACCAGAAAGGAGGTACGTCGGGCGAGCGGTTCGATCAGAGTCACCGTCAGATCGGGGCGGGCGATCGCCAGCACCAGGCCGGGCAGGCCCGCGCCGGAGCCGACGTCGAGAACCGTCGCACCCTCCGGGATCCGCTCGGCGACGGCGGCACAGTTCAGCAGGTGCCGGTCCCAGATCCGGGGGGCCTCCCGCGGGCCGATCAGGCCGCGCAGCACCCCGTCGGTCGCCAGCAGTTCGGCGTACGCGGCGGCGACGTCGAGGCGGTCGCCGAAGAGGGTACGAGCCGCACCGGCCAGCTCCGGCGGCAGCGCGGCGTCGGACGGCGCGGGCACGGTCACGCCCTCGGTCGTACCATCCGCCGCGGCCCCGGGCGGAGCGTCGGGGTCGCCGGAGTGTTCACCGGGCCGGACAGCCGACGGCCCGGGTGAGGTGCCACCCGGGCCGGCCACGGCTCCCGCCGCGGTGTCGTCGTGGGTCACCCGGTCAGTCCACCGGCCGGACGATGATGCGCCGGTTCGGCTCGACGCCCTCGGACTCGCTCTCGACGCCGGTCATCGCGTTGACCACGTCGTGCACGCACTTGCGCTCGAAGGCGGACATCGGCTCCAGCCGGACGGCCTCGCCATACTCCTTGACCTTCTCCACCGCGTTCTTGGCCACCGCGGCGAGTTCCTTGCGCCGGTTGGCCCGGTAGCCCCCCACGTCGAGCAGCAGCCGGCTCGGCGTGCCGGTCTGCCGGAAGACGGCGAGCCGGGCCAGCTCCTGGAGCGCCTCCAGGGTGGCGCCACGCTGACCGACGAGGTTCTGCAGCCGTGCACCGACGACCTCGACCATCGGGCGCCCGCCGGCGACCAGCTCGTCGATGTCGCCGTCGTAGTCGAGGATGTCGAGCAGGCCCTCGACGTAGTCGGCGGCGATCTCGCTCTGCCGGAACAGGTCGCTGTCGGCCGCGCTCCGCTTCTCCCGGCCCGCCTCGACCTCGGTGTCCTCGGGCTCGGTCTCCTCGGGCTCGGTGTCGCCGTTCGCCGCGATCGGGGCGGTCTCCTCCTCGTCCAGGGACTCGTCGGCGCGGGGGATGCTGGTGTCGGTCACGGTCTCATCTCCGTACTCGCTCGGCCGGACCGTCGGGTCCGCTGGTCTCCCGGGGCCGGCGGGAGGTCGCCGGTGCCCGCGGGCACGTCTTACGGGCAGTCTCGCCCGTGGCCGCGCGGTGCGCGGCGCATTCCGCCCGGCGCCGGCCGTACGGCGGCTGCACGGTGCGGAACGGGCCGCCGTCGGTCACCCGGCGGCGGCCCGTACTCAGCTCAGCCCTGCCGCTTGGCGGGGCGTCCCTTCTTCGGGTTCATCGGCTTGGCGCCCGGCTTCGGCCCGGCGATCTTCGGCGCGGTCGCCTTGGCCGGCACCTGCGGGGCCGGCTTGCCACGCCCGAACAGACCGCCCGACTTGGCCGGCTGGACGGGGTTGCGGGCCCCCGAGGTGGCCTTGTTGGCGGTGGGCGGCGGCGGGTATTTGCGCAGCACCCACTGCTGCTGACCGAGGGTGAAGAGGTTGTTGGTGACCCAGTAGATGATCACGCCGATCGGGAAGATGGCACCGGAGACGAGCAGGGAGAGCGGGATGCCGTAGAGCATCAGCCGCTGGATCATCCGCTGCTGTGGGTCCTCGGCCCAGCCGGTCTTCAGGATCATCTGGCGGCTGGTGAGGTAGGTGGTGCCCATCATCACCAGGACCAGGATGCCGGCGATGATCTTTACCGTGGTGCCGTTGGCGTTCAGCCGGGCCAGCTCGTCCGCGGTCGAGCCGAACTTGCCGGCGATCGGGGCGGTGAAGAGCTTCGCCTGCGAGGCGCTGTCGAACTGCTCGACCGACCAGCCGTAGAGGGTCTTGGCCTGCTTGGCCGGGTCGAGCCGGCGGAGCACGTGGAAGAGACCGAGGAAGACCGGAATCTGGAGGAACATCGGAAGGCAGCCCATCAACGGGTTGGCCTTTTCCTTCCGGTAGAGCTCCATCATCTCTTTCTGGAGCGTCTCCCGGTCACCCTTGTGCTTCTCCTGCAGGGCCTTGACCTGCGGCTGCAACGCCTGCATCGCGCGCTGCGACTTGATCTGCTTGACGAAGACCGGGAAGAGGATCACCCGGACGGTGACCACCAGGAAGATGATGGCCAGGATCCAGGCGAAGTTCGTGCCGATCACCGCGCTGACCGGGATCCCGATGGCGTCCCAGGCGGAGTGCCAGGTCAGCAGGATCCACGAGATCGCGTAGTAGATCCAGTCCAGACTGAACAATTCTCAGGCTCCAGTCACATCGGCACGGCGGCGACCGCCCGGCTCCGGCACCGGGTCATGTCCACCAGGGTGGAAGGGGTGGCAGCGCAACAGCCGCCGGACCGCCAGGGCGGCTCCGCGGACCGCGCCGTGCCGGGCCACCGCCTCCTGGGCGTACGCACTGCACGACGGGTAGAACCGACAGCGGGCCGGCAGTGCCGGACTTATCCACCGACGGTACGCGATGATGGGCCCGATCAGCACACGGGCGGCGGCGCTGCTCGGCCGGGGGGCGGTCGGGTCGGCGCTCATCGGCGCCGCCCTCGCCCGGCCCGAGCCGCGGTGATAGCGGCATCCAGGTCGGCGCCGAGCGTCGGATAGGACGCGTCGGCGGCCGCCGGCAGCGCCCGGACGACCAGCGTGCTGCCGGACGGCAGCGCGGCGAGGCGATCGCGGACCAGGTGCCGGAGCCGGCGGCGGACGCGGTTGCGTACCACGGCGGGCCCGACGGCCTTGGACACGACGAAGCCGGCGCGGGTCGGGGCGGAGGGCTGCTCCGCACCGGTGGCCCGCGCCGGCTCCGGCGAGGTCGGTGTCTCTGGTTCAGGGGAGGCCGGCAGGGTCAGGTGGACCACGACGGCGCCTCGGCCGGCGCGTCGGCCACCCCGGACCGCTGCGGCGAAGTCAGTACTGCGCCGCAGTCGTTGCGCGGCCGCCAGCACGACTGCCCACGTCCCCCGGACCTACCCGGTCGGCCTCAGGCCGACAGGGTGGTACGACCCTTGGAACGGCGGTTCGCAAGGATGGCACGGCCGGCACGGGTGCGCATGCGCAGCCGGAAGCCGTGGGTCTTCGCGCGCCGGCGGTTGTTCGGCTGGTAGGTGCGCTTGCTCACGTCAGGCTCTCCGTTTTCGTACGCGCCCCGCGCGACGGGATCGCCGGGGTCGTGGGGTGGTTCAGGCCACCTCGGCGGTGGCCCCCGTTCGGTGCTGCCCGGCGGAGCGGGACCTCGGCAGTGCGGGGATGCGACCGCGGACAGCAAGCACCCATCACCCTAGCAGAGGGCGAGAGAGCAGCCGCTCCAGCCTACGCAGGGGCGCAATGACCGTCAAACAGCTCAGCCGGGATCCACCCGGACGCGCCGACGACCGAAGCGGCGGTTTTCACTGATGCCGACAACGGCCGGGCCGCGTCGACGGTTGATGGCGCAGGGACAACGCTGTTACCGTGCCCGATTGCGGTCGGCGTCGGGGGTGCAGTCGTCGTCGACCGGCAAGACCGGACAAGGTAGTGAATCGTTCGGCACGGTGTACCCGCTTCAGCGCCCGTTCAGGCAGGGGCAGGTCCCACCCGGAACCGACGAACGGCCACAATCGGTCGGTACACAGGCTGTGGATAACTTGTGGATGACGACCGGTCGGCCATTCGGCCGTTCGGGTGGTGATGGACCACCCGCGCGAATGCGGCGGGCCCGGGACGGCCGGCTGGCAGACAGCGGCGGCCGGGGAGCAGAAGCGAGGGGGTGGCACGACGGTGGCCGGTACGACCGACCTTGCCGCGGTGTGGACGGCGACGACGGACGAGCTCGCCGACGAGATCATCTCCGCCCAGCAGCGGGCCTACCTCCGACTGACCCGGCTGCGTGCCATCGTCGAGGACACCGCGTTGATCTCCGTGCCGGACGCCTTCACCCGGGACGTGATCGAGTCACGCCTGCGGCCGGCGATCACCGAGGCGCTCACCCGCCGGCTGGGCCGGCCGATCCAGGTCGCGGTCACCGTCCGGGTCGCCGAGGACGCCACCGGCCGCCCGGCGGGCACCGTCTACCGCAGCGCGCCGGAGCCGGAGCCGATCGATCCCCAGGGCGGGCCGGCCACCCTGCTCGACGAGCCGACCGGTGTCGGCCAGCGGCCGGAGGTGTCGCTTCCTGAGCAGCCGCAGCCCGAGCAGAGCCCCGAGCCGCCGGCCGCGGCGCCGATCGGCGACGGGCACCATCCCGGGCTGGCCGGGCGGGACGCGCAGGAGACGTTGTTCAGTGCCGTCTTCGCCGAGCCGCCGGCGCCCCGACCGGCGCCCGAGCGGCGCGGCTTCGACGAGCAGGCCGCTCGGCTGAACCCGCCTGGTGCGGACACCCGCCCGTACGAGCCCCGGTACCGCGAGGACGCCGGCTCACCCCGGGACCAGCACGTGATCCGGGCGCTGCCGCGCGACGGCGGGACCGACAGCGGGCCCGGCCGGGGTGGCACGGATCACCGGACCGGGATGCGGGACGACCGCCGGCTGCCCGGCGCCGACACCGGCGGCAACCGGCTGAACCCGAAGTACATGTTCGAGACGTTCGTCATCGGCTCGTCCAACCGGTTCGCGCACGCCGCGTCGGTCGCGGTGGCCGAGTCTCCGGCGAAGGCGTACAACCCGCTCTTCATCTACGGCAGTTCCGGGCTGGGCAAGACCCACCTGCTGCACGCCATCGGGCACTACGCGACGACCCTGGGCAACGCCCGCTCGGTGCGGTACGTCTCCACCGAGGAGTTCACCAACGACTTCATCAACTCGCTGCGGGACGACAAGACCAGCGCCTTCCAGCGGCGCTACCGGGACGTCGACATCCTCCTAATCGACGACATCCAGTTCCTGGAGAACCGGGAACGGACCCAGGAGGAGTTCTTCCACACCTTCAACACCCTGCACAACGCCAACAAGCAGATCGTGATCACCTCCGACCGCTCGCCGAAGCAGTTGGCGACGCTGGAGGACCGGCTGCGCACCCGGTTCGAGTGGGGACTGCTCGCCGACATCCAGCCGCCGGACCTGGAGACGCGGATCGCGATCCTGCAGAAGAAGGCAGCGCAGGAGCGCCTCTACGCGCCGCCGGACGTGCTGGAGTTCATCGCCTCCCGGGTGTCGAACTCGATCCGGGAGCTGGAGGGCGCGCTGATCCGGGTGACGGCGTTCGCCAGCCTCACCCGCTCGACCGTGGAGCTGTCGCTGGCCGAGGAGGTGCTGCGGGACTTCATCCCGGACGGCGCCGGGCCGGAGATCACCGCCGACCAGATCATGGTCTCCACCGCCGACTACTTCGGGGTGAGCCTGGAGGACCTGCGTGGGCACTCCCGGTCCCGGGTGCTGGTCAACGCGCGCCAGGTGGCGATGTATCTGTGCCGGGAGCTGACCGACCTCTCGCTGCCTCGGATCGGGCAGGCGTTCGGCGGCCGGGATCACACCACGGTGATGCACGCCGACCGCAAGATCCGCCAGCAGATGGCCGAACGCCGGTCGCTCTACAACCAGATCGCCGAGCTGACCAACCGGATCAAGCAGAACACCTGAGGCGTACGCCTGCCGTCGCGAGACCGACGGCGGGCCGCGACATCCGCCCGGCCGCGCCCACGGCCGGGCTTTTCTGCTTTCCACACCCGGTTGACTTGACCCTCGAGCCGGTCGAGCCGGCAGCATCGAGGCCATGTCCGACCACCACCGGCGATCGTTGTCCACATCCCGTTGTCCACCGACGGTGGATAACTACGATCCGTCCCGGCCCAGTTACCCACAGCCTGTGGAGAAACCCTGGGGACAGTGCTGTGGATGGCTGGGGACAACCTCGCCGTCATCCACCGATGACGGCCGCCCTGTGGGCGAGCTGTTGAAGGTTCTGGGGATGACGGTCGACGAGACGACCCGGGCGGTCCACAGGTCTGGGGAGAAAGTCGGTGGATTACCGGTGGACAACCGGTGGACAACGGTGGACAACCAGCCGCCGGCGGTGGCCTGTGGACCACGGCACGGGTTTACACCCCGGTTCTCCACAGCCTGCACACCGGTGGATAACCTGTCTCACCTGCGCGGACGCCGGTTCTCCACAGTTTGCACAGGTGCGATGAAGACGATGAGTTATCTCTTCTAAAAGAACAAAAACCAATCATCACCGTTGGACTTTCTGTGGATCGGGCCGGACGCTGCCGGACCGAGGTGAGCACCAACCCCGGCACCGGGGTCGGGCGCACAGCCGATGCCCCCGCGCCCTAAGGTGCGATGGGTACCCGCACGGTCGGGCGGGTCGGTAGGCAGCGGTCGGCATGAGAGAGTTGTCGCTGACGTCGACGCGGAGGCATTGATGAAGTTCCGAGTGGAGCGCGACGCGCTCGCCGAGGCCGTGGCGTGGACCGCGAAGAGCCTGCCCAGCCGGCCGTCCGTACCGGTGCTGGCCGGTGTGATGCTCCGGGTCACCGACGGCAACCTGCAGGTGTCCGGGTTCGACTACGAGGTCTCCAGCCAGGTCACCGTCGAGGTGCAGGGTGACGCCGACGGGGCCGCGCTGGTCTCCGGCCGTCTGCTCGCCGAGATCACCAAGGCGCTGCCGGCCAAGCCGGTCGACATCGCCGCGGTCGGTGCCCACCTCGAGTTGGTCTGCGGTAGCGCCCGGTTCACCCTGCCCACCATGCCGGTGGAGGACTACCCGTCGCTGCCGGAGATGCCGGAGAGCGCCGGCACGGTCGAGGCGGCCACCTTCGCCGCCGCGGTCGCCCAGGTGGCCGTCGCCGCCGGGCGGGACGAGACCCTGCCGATGATGACCGGCGTCCGGATCGAGCTGAGCGGCGGCACGCTGGCGATGCTCGCGACCGACCGCTACCGGCTGGCGCTGCGTGAGATCCAGTGGCGCCCGGACGACCCCGAGGTGAGCCTCAACGCCCTCGTGCCGGCGCGCACCCTGCACGACACCGCCAAGGCGCTGGGCCCGCTCGGCGGCGAGGTCACCATGGCCCTCGCCACCGGCGGCGCGGGCGAGGGCATGATCGGCTTCGCCGGCGGAACCCGGCGCACCACCAGCCGGCTGCTCGACGGCGCCAACTACCCGCCGGTCCGCTCGCTCTTCCCGGCCAGCCACAACGCCGAGGCCCGGCTGTCGGTCAGCACCCTGATCGAGGTGGTCAAGCGCGTCGCACTGGTCGCCGAGCGGACCACCCCGGTGCTGCTCAGCTTCAGCGCCGACGGGCTCGTGGTCGAGGCCGGCGGCTCCGAGGAGGCGCGGGCGAGCGAGGCGATGGAGGCCACCTTCACCGGCGACCCGCTGACCATCGGCTTCAACCCGCAGTACCTGATCGACGGTCTGGCCAACCTGGGCGCGCAGACCGCGATGCTCTCGTTCGTCGACGCCTTCAAGCCCGCGGTGATTTCCCCCGCCGGCGAGGATGGCGAGGTCATCCCCGGGTACCGGTACCTCATCATGCCGATCCGCGTGTCCCGCTGATCGCGCTCGCAAAACAGTCACACCGGAGGTAGGAACGATGCAGCTCGGCCTGGTAGGACTCGGCCGGATGGGCGGCAACATGCGTGAGCGGTTGCGCGCCGCCGGGCACGAGGTGGTCGGTTTCGACCACAACGCGGAGCTGAGCGACGTGCCGTCCCTCGCGGCGCTGGCGGAGAAGCTCGAGTCGCCGCGGGCGATCTGGGTGATGGTCCCGGCCGGCGTGACCGACGCGACCATCGACGAGCTCGCCGGCGTCCTCGGTGCCGGTGACATCATCATCGACGGCGGCAACTCGCGGTTCAGCGACGACGCCCCCCGGGCCGAGCGGCTCAACGAGCGCGGCATCGGCTACATCGACGTCGGCGTCTCCGGCGGCGTCTGGGGCCGGCAGAACGGCTACGCGCTGATGGTCGGCGGCGCCCAGGAGCACGTCGAGCGGCTGATGCCGATCTTCGAATCGCTCAAGCCGGCGGGCGAGTTCGGTTTCGTGCACGCCGGTCCGGTCGGCGCCGGGCACTACGCCAAGATGGTGCACAACGGCATCGAGTACGGCCTGATGCACGCCTACGCCGAGGGCTACGAGCTGCTCGCCGCCTCCGAGCTGGTCACCAACGTGCCCGGGGTGTTCAAGTCCTGGCGCGAGGGCACTGTGGTCCGGTCCTGGCTGCTCGACCTGCTCGACCGGGCCCTCGACGAGGACCCGGAGCTGGCCGAGCTGAGCGGCTACACCGAGGACACCGGCGAGGGCCGCTGGACGGTCGACGAGGCGGTCCGGCTCGCGGTGCCGCTCAACGTCATCACCGCCTCGCTCTTCGCCCGGTTCGCCTCCCGCCAGGACGACTCGCCCGCGATGAAGGCGGTCGCCGCGCTGCGCCAGCAGTTCGGTGGGCACGCCGTCCACAAGCGCTGAGCGGTATCCACACCCTGTGTACGTCCGCCGGCTTGAACTGGTCGACTTCCGCTCGTACGAGCGCGTCGGCGTGGACCTGGAGCCGGGGACGAACGTCCTGATCGGCGCGAACGGCGTCGGCAAGACGAATCTGGTCGAGGCGCTCGGCTACGTGGCGACCCTGGACAGCCACCGGGTCGCCACGGACGCGCCGCTGGTGCGGATGGGCGCCGGTTCGGCGGTGATCCGGTGCGCGGTCGTGCACGACGGCCGGGAGCTGCTGGTCGAGTTGGAGATCGTCCCGGGCAAGGCCAACCGGGCCCGGCTCGGCCGCTCACCGGCCCGGCGGGCCCGCGACGTGCTCGGGGCGCTGCGGCTGGTGCTGTTCGCCCCGGAGGATCTGGAACTCGTCCGGGGCGACCCGGCCGAGCGTCGCCGTTACCTGGACGACCTGCTGGTCAGCCGTCAGCCCCGGTTCGCCGGGGTACGGGCCGACTACGAGCGGGTGGTGAAGCAGCGCAACGCCCTGCTCCGCACCGCGTACCTGGCCCGCAAGACCGGCGGGACGCGAGGCGGGGACCTTTCCACCCTGGCCGTCTGGGACACCCACCTGGCCCAGCACGGCGCGGAGCTGCTCGCCGGTCGGCTGGAACTGGTCGCCGCGCTGGCGCCGCACGTGGCCAAGGCGTACGACGCGGTGGCCGCCGGACGGGGCGCGGCAGGCATCGCCTACCGGCCCTCCGTGGAGCTGGCCGAGCCGACCACGGATCGAGCGGTGCTGGCTGAGGCGCTGACCACCGCCCTGGCCGACTCCCGGTCGGCGGAGATCGAGCGGGGCACCACGCTGGTCGGCCCGCACCGCGACGAGTTGGCCCTCACCCTCGGTCCGCTGCCCGCGAAGGGGTACGCCAGCCACGGCGAGTCCTGGTCGTTCGCGCTTGCCCTGCGGCTGGCCGGCTACGACCTGCTGCGAGCCGACGGGATCGAGCCGGTGCTGGTGCTCGACGACGTCTTCGCCGAGCTGGACGCCGGGCGCCGGGAGCGGCTGGCGGAGCTGGTCGGCGGTGCGAGCCAGCTCGTGGTCACCTGCGCGGTCGACGACGACGTACCGGCCGCCCTGCGCGGCGCCCGGTACGAGGTGGGCGAGGGGATGGTGCGCCGTGCCGAATGAGCCAGAACCTCCCACCGCGGGCGGTACCCCAGCGGGCCGGTCGGACCCGGCCGGCAAGGCGGACCCGGCCGACGTGGCGGAAGGCGCGGCGGGGCCGGAGCTGGCGCGCGCGGTGCTGGACGCGGCGAAGGCCCGGCGAGAGGCCAACCGGACCCGCCGGCGCGGCGGGCCGGGCGGGACCGGCGCGGCCGGGGGTGGGGAGCGGCGGCTGCGCGGCTACTCGGGCCCGGGCCCTGATCCGCGGGACCCGCAGCCGCTCGGCGCGGTGTTGAACCGGCTGGTCAAGGCCCGTGGTTGGCAGCAGCCCGCCGCCGAGGCGACGGTCTTCGGCGCCTGGGAGCGGGTGGTCGGCGCCGAGGTCGCGCAGAACAGCCGGCCGGTGAAGCTGGAGAACGGCGAGCTGACCGTGGAGGCCCGCTCCACCGCCTGGGCGACCCAGTTGCGACTGCTCGCCGGGTCGCTGTTGAAGCAGATCGCCAAAGAGGTCGGCCACAACGTGGTGCGCAAGCTGCACATCCACGGCCCGGCGGCGCCGTCGTGGTCGCGCGGGCCGCGCCGGGTACGCGGTCGTGGCCCCCGGGACACGTACGGCTGAGGGGTCACCGACCGGTGCGCCGGGCCTCCCGCTCGGCGCGCTTACGCTCCCGTTGCTCGCGGCTCCACTGCTTGCGTCGCTCCAGGTCGTCCTTCCACGCCTCCCGGGCGTGGGTTGAGCCGCCCTGCACCGCGCCCTGCACCTCGGGAGGGCCCGCCAGGTTGCGGAACGCCCAGGCCATGAGTCGGCCGCCTTCGCCGGGGCTTCTGGTGGTCGGCTTCTCGTCACTCATCGCCTCGCCTCTCCCGCAACGGCGTTTGGTGTACAAATAATTGGTACACCAATCATTGGTACGATCGCAACACGGATAGGAGGTCGACGGTGACCGAACAGCTCGACGGGGATCCCCTGGCGTTGGAGCAGCAGGTGTGCTTCGCGCTCTCGGTCGCCGCGCGCGGCGTGGTCGCGGTCTACCGGCCGCTGCTGGAGCCGATGGGGCTGACCCACCCGCAGTACCTGGTGATGCTGGCGCTCTGGCAGCACGCCCCGCTCTCCGTGCGCGAGCTCAGTCGCCTGCTGCAGCTCGACCCGGGCACGCTCTCACCGCTGCTGAAGCGGCTGGAGGCGGCCGGGCACCTGCGCCGGGAGCGCGACGCCGCCGACGAGCGGAGCCTGGCGGTCACGCTCACCGCCAGCGGAAAGGCGCTGCGCGCCGAGGCCGAGCGGATCCCGCCGGCGATCGTGTCGCGGCTCGGCCTGCCGCTCGACGACCTGCGCCAGCTGCACGCCGCGCTCACCGACGTCATCGCCGCCGCGAACCGGGCCGGCACTGACGCCGGGAACCGGGCGGGCACTGACGCCGGGAACCGGGCGGGCACTGACGCCGGGAACCGGGCGGGCACTGACGCCGGGAACCGGGCCGGCAGCGACGCCGCCGGATAGCGGGCCGTCAGGGCTGCGGGACCCGGCGGGGCGCCTCCGACTCGGCGTAGACGGCGAAGCCGCGGTCCGCGCAGCGCCGGTAGAACGCGGCCAGCACGCTCAGCTCGGCGCAGGTGAAGTTCCACTGCGGGGGTTCGCCGCTCTCGTCGCGCAGCGCGTCCAGCCGGCCGTCCAACCACCGCAGCTGCTGTTCGGCCAGCCGTCCGTCGCCGAGCAGCGAGCGGAGCACGGAGCTGACCGAGTCGAACGTCACCGCCTCGCCGTGCGGGCGATGCCCGGCGACGAACCGCTCGATGCCGTCGGCGATCCAGGAGCACCCGTCCGGGTCGATCACCGGGTCCTCGTCCTCGGCCGCGGCGTCTGTGGCGTAGAGCACACCCTCCAGGCCGAGCAGCAGATCCACCAGCTCGGTGTACGCGGTCGCCCGGACTGTGCCGGTCTTCGCGATCAACTCCGCCAGCGCGGCGGTCGGCGCGGAGATCTGCGGCATGTCGACGATCTCGCCGAAGTCGACGAACTCGGCCGGCGCGACCGGATCGTAGAAGCGGCCGGTCCGCGGCCAGTGCACCGCGACGTTGTCCAGCCCCATCTGAGGTCACCTCTTAAGAGCACGTGTGGGAGTCGATCGGGACGATCGTCCGGTTTCCGGCAGGAAAGATCAAGCCCGCGTCGGGACCGCCGCAAACGTACGGCACCGCCCGCCGGTACGCGACCCCCCGACCCGCCCGGCAGCGGGTGCACCCGTCGGGCGGCGCCGCCCTCGATCGAGGGTTGGCGTGTAGGGGGAGTCGCGGACGACACGGTTCGGCCGGCTACGGAGTTCTCAGCCGCTTTGCGAGGGTGCCGAGTGGCGTTTCTACCGCCAGCGCACAGTAAGATTGACGCAGAGACGAAGACCCGGTGCGGAGCGAGGAGACACGGGCCCGGAAGAGGGCCCGTGATCATTGTCCACGTCGGGTCGAGCCGATCGCGATCCGCGGGCGACCGCGGCGACCGGCGCGTACCGACCCGTCACCGGAGTCCTCCGGTGCCGGTCCGCGCGCCGACGTCGCGTCCTGTCCGCCGAACCCGCGCCCGAAGCGCCCACCGGTGCCGACGGAGCGAGAAAGTGGCCGAGCGTGGCAGCGCAGGACAATCAGCAGTACGGCGCAGAGTCGATCACCGTTCTTGAAGGGCTGGAAGCGGTCCGGAAGCGGCCCGGCATGTACATCGGGTCGACCGGTGAGCGGGGTCTGCACCACCTCGTGTGGGAGGTCGTGGACAACGCGGTCGACGAGGCGCTGGCCGGTTACTGCGACACCATCGACGTGGTGCTGCTCGCCGACGGCGGGGTCCGGGTCACCGACAACGGCCGAGGCTTCCCGGTCGACCTGCACCCGAAGCTCAAGAAGCCGGGTGTCGAGGTCGCGCTGACCGTGCTGCACGCGGGCGGCAAGTTCGACGGCAAGGCGTACGCGGTCTCCGGCGGTCTGCACGGCGTCGGTGTCTCCGTGGTGAACGCGCTCTCCACCCGGATGGCTGTGGAGATCCACAAGTCCGGTTTCGTGTGGCGGCAGCAGTACGACAACTCCAAGCCCGGCCCGCTGGACAAGGGCGAGACCACCGACCGCACCGGCTCGGCGGTCTCCTTCTGGCCCGACCCCGACGTCTTCGAGACCGTCGACTTCGACTTCCAGACCATCTACCGGCGCCTGCAGGAGATGGCGTTCCTCAACCGTGCCCTCCGCATCCACCTGCTCGACGAGCGGGTGGCCGAGGAGGAGGACGGCCGGCAGCGTGAGGTGACCTTCTACTACGAGGGCGGCATCGCCGACTTCGTCCGGCACCTCAACGCGTCCAAGAACCCGATCCACAAGACGGTGGTCGAGTTCGGGGCCGAGGAGGAGGGCATGTCGGTCGAGATCGCCATGCAGTGGAACGAGTCGTACGGCGAGTCGGTCTACACCTTCGCCAACACGATCAACACCCACGAGGGCGGCACCCACGAGGAGGGCTTCCGGGCCGCGCTGACCAGCGTGGTCAACCGCTACGGCGCGGAGAAGAAGCTGCTCAAGGGCGACGAGAAGCTCTCCGGCGAGGACATCCGCGAGGGGCTCGCCGCGATCATCTCGGTGAAGCTGGCCAACCCGCAGTTCGAGGGCCAGACCAAGACCAAGCTCGGCAACACCCCGGTGAAGAGTTTCGTGCAGCGGGTCTGCAACGAGTGGCTGGTCGACTGGTTCGACCGCAACCCGGCCGAGGCCAGGACCATCATCCAGAAGGCCTCCCAGGCGGCCCGGGCCCGGATCGCCGCCCAGCAGGCGCGCAAGCTGGCCCGACGCAAGTCGCTGCTGGAGTCCGGCTCGATGCCCGGCAAGCTGGCCGACTGCCAGTCGACCGACCCGCGGGAGTCCGAGGTCTTCATCGTCGAGGGCGACTCGGCGGGCGGCTCGGCGAAGCAGGGGCGCGACCCGCGGACCCAGGCGATCCTGCCGATCCGCGGCAAGATCCTCAACGTGGAGAAGGCCCGGATCGACCGGGTGCTGAAGAACAACGAGGTCCAGGCGCTGATCACCGCGCTGGGCACCGGCATCCACGACGACTTCGACATCGAGAAGCTGCGCTACCACAAGATCGTGCTGATGGCCGACGCGGACGTGGACGGCCAGCACATCCAGACGCTGCTGCTCACCCTGCTCTTCCGCTTCATGCGTCCGCTGGTCGAGCTGGGGCACGTCTACCTGGCCGCACCGCCGCTCTACAAGATCAAGTGGAACAAGAAGGGCGACGACGCGCAGTACGCGTACTCCGACCGGGAGCGCGACGGGCTGATCGCGCTGCGCCAGCAGAAGAAGCCGAACGCCAAGCCGGACGACATCCAGCGGTTCAAGGGCCTCGGCGAGATGAACTATCCCGAGCTGTGGGAGACCACGATGAACCCGGCGACCCGTACGCTCCGTCAGGTCACGCTCGACGACGCTGCAACCGCAGACGAGTTGTTCAGCGTTCTGATGGGTGAGGACGTGGAGGCGCGCCGGTCGTTCATCCAGCGCAATGCCAAGGACGTCCGGTTCCTGGACATCTGACGGTGATCGGCGGACCGGGGGGCAACCACCCACCGGTCCGCCGATCCACAGAGTTATCCACAGCTAGGCCGCTTTCCACAGCGGTTATCCACAGCACGAAAACGACTCTGAGTCTGATAAGGGTAAACAGTGACTGATACCCCCGAGTCCACACCGAACGAGCCCGAGGTCCCCGAGACCGCCGGCGCCGTGGTCGCGCACGACCGGATCGAACCGGTCGGGCTCGAGGTGGAGATGCAGCGCTCCTACCTCGACTACGCCATGAGCGTCATCGTCGGGCGGGCGCTGCCGGACGTCCGGGACGGGCTCAAGCCGGTACACCGCAAGATCCTCTACGCGATGTTCGACTCCGGCTACCGGCCGGACCGCGGCTACGTGAAGTGCTCCCGGGTCGTCGGCGACGTGATGGGTCAGTTCCACCCGCACGGCGACTCGGCGATCTACGACGCGCTGGTCCGGATGGCGCAGCCCTGGTCGCTGCGCTACCCGCTGGTCGACGGCAACGGCAACTTCGGCTCGCCCGGTAACGACCCGGCGGCGGCGATGCGGTACACCGAGTGCAAGCTCGACCCGCTCGCCATGGAGATGCTGCGCGACATCGACGAGGACACCGTCGACCTGCAGGACAACTACGACGGTCGGGCCAAGGAGCCCACCATCCTGCCGTCCCGGATCCCCAACCTGCTGGTGAACGGCTCCGAGGGCATCGCGGTCGGCATGGCCACCAAGATCCCGCCGCACAACCTGCGGGAGATCGGCGCGGCGGTGCAGTGGTGCCTGGAGAACCCGGACGAGGACGAGGCCACCACCCTCGAGGCGCTGCTCGGCATCGTCAAGGGCCCGGACTTCCCGACCCACGGCCTGATCGTCGGCACCCAGGCGATCCAGGACGCGTACCGCACCGGGCGCGGCTCGATCCGGATGCGTGCCGTCGTGGAGGTCGAGGAGGACAAGCGCGGCCGGCCCGCCCTGGTCGTCAGCGAGCTGCCCTACCAGGTGAACCCGGACAACCTGGCCGAGCGGATCGCCGAGCTGATCAAGGAGGGCAAGCTCGCCGGCATCGCCGACATCCGCGACGAGTCCTCCGGGCGTACCGGTATGCGGATCGTGCTGGTGCTCAAGCGCGACGCGGTCGCCAAGGTGGTGCTGAACAACCTCTACAAGCACACCCAGCTGCAGGAGACCTTCGGCGCCAACATGCTGGCGCTGGTCGACGGGGTGCCGCGCACGCTCAACCTGGCCCAGTTCATCCGCTACTACGTCGAGCACCAGATCGACGTGATCCGCCGGCGGACCGCGTTCCGGCTGCGCAAGGCCGAGGAGCGGGCGCACATCCTGCGCGGCCTGTCCAAGGCGCTCGACGCCCTCGACGAGGTGATCGCCCTGATCCGGCGCTCCCCGACGGTGGAGGACGCCCGGCAGGGCCTGGTCCGGCTGCTGGAGATCGACGAGATCCAGGCGACCGCGATCCTCGACATGCAGCTGCGCCGGCTCGCCGCCCTGGAGCGGCAGCGGATCCTGGACGACCTGGCGAAGCTCGAGATCGAGATCGCCGACCTGAAGGACATCCTGGCGAAGCCGGAGCGGCAGCGGCGGATCGTCTCCGAGGAGCTGGGCGAGATCGTCGCCAAGTGGGGCGACGAGCGCCGTACCCAGATCGTGCCGTTCGACGGCGAGGTCTCGATGGAGGACCTCATCGCGCGGGAGGACGTGGTCGTCACGATCACCCGCACCGGGTACGCCAAGCGGACCAAGGTCGATCTGTACCGCTCGCAGCGCCGTGGCGGCAAGGGCGTCAGCGGTGCCACGCTGCGCCAGGACGACATCGTCAGCCACTTCTTCGTCTGCTCCACCCACGACTGGATCCTGTTCTTCACCAACAAGGGCAGGGTCTACCGGGCCAAGGCGTACGAGCTTCCGGAAGCCAGTAGGGTGGCGAAGGGTCAGCACGTGGCCAATCTGCTCGCCTTCCTACCGGACGAGCAGATCGCACAGATCATCGAAATTCCGAACTACCAGGTGGCTCCCTACCTGGTACTGGCCACGAAGAACGGCCTGGTGAAGAAGACGCGGCTCGAGGAGTTCGACTCCAACCGTTCCGGCGGCATCATCGCGATCAACCTGCGCGATGAGGACGAGCTGGTCGGTGCCGCCCTGGTGGGGCCGTCGGACGACCTGCTGCTGGTCTCGAAGAACGCCCAGGCGATCCGGTTCAACGCGACCGACGAGGCGCTGCGGCCGATGGGGCGGGCCACCTCGGGCGTGATCGGAATGCGCTTCGCCGAGGACGACGTCCTGCTCGCCATGGAGGTCGTCCGGGAGGGTCTGGACGTCCTGGTGGCCACAAACGGGGGATACGCGAAACGTACCCCGATCGAGGAATACCCGGTCCAGGGCCGGGGAGGTAAAGGTGTGCTGACTGCGAAGATCACCGAGCGACGCGGTGGTCTGGTCGGTGCGGTGGTGATCGACCCGGACGATGAGCTGTTCGCCATCACGAGCAACGGTGGTGTCATCCGGACTCCGGTGAAGCCTGTACGCCGTACGCGTGACCGGAACACAATGGGGGTCAAGCTGATGGACCTTCCGGACGGCGTGACTATCGTGGCGATTGCTCGCAATGCCGACGAGCCTGACGAACAGGACTAGTTGAATGACGGAGACACAGGCGAAGTCGGGGAACACGGGGACCTCGGCCAACCCGGTCGACGAGGAGGCCGCATCGGGCGGCACACCAGCGACCGGCCGCGCCGCCGTGGGCCGGGCGACCGTCCCCGCCGATGCGCCTGCCCCGAAATTCACCCGGGCTCCCGGGATGACGCCACCGCCGGACAAGCCGACCGACGAGGCGGGGTCCGCTGAGAAGACCGAGGCGACGCCGGCCGAAGCCGCTGCGGGCGGTTCCGCCGGCGCGGCGGGTGCCGCCCGCCCGACCAGTACCCAGCAGATCCCGGTTCGGGCCGGCGCGTCGGCCAGCGGGACGACCGGCACCCAGCCTCGGGTCGGCGGCGCCGCGATGCCGCAGCCGGACGGCAGCCGGCAGGGGCCGGGCGGTCGCCCGAACAACGGCGGCGGTCTGCCGCCGGGCATCGGCAACGCGGCCGCCGTCGGGGCCGCCCGCGTCGGTGAAGCGGTACGCGCGGCGCGTACCTCGGTCAGCTCGGCCGCGTCCCGCGGACCGCGCCGGGCCCGGCTGAACCTGAAGCGGATCGACCCCTGGTCGGTGATGAAGTTCGCATTCGCCGTCTCGGTGGTGCTCTTCATCGTCGTGGTGGTCGCCACCTCGGTGCTCTACCTCGCGCTGGACGCGATGGGCGTCTTCCAGAGCGTCAACGACAGCCTGACCGACCTGGTCAGCGCCGGCGGTGGGCAGAGCACCGACGGCTTCCAGATCACCGCCAGGGGCGTCATCCTCAGCTCGGCGTTGATCGGCCTGGTCAACGTCGTGCTGTTCACCGCGCTGGCCACGCTCGGGGCGTTCGTCTACAACGTCTGCGCCGACCTGGTCGGCGGCATCGAGCTGACGCTCGCCGAGCGGGACTGAAACATCGGGCGCCGGGGCACCGCGGAAAGCGGTCGCCCCGGCGTTCCGCACTCCGGTACTTTCGACATCGCGACGGCGCCGCGCGGGCCCCGACCCCGATTTGGGGCGGCAAGCGCGGATGGGTTAACCTTGCTCGTCGCAACGCGGGGCTATAGCTCAGTCGGTTAGAGCGCAGAGCTGATAACTCTGAGGTCGCTGGTTCGATTCCAGCTAGCCCCACCGCACGTCATCCGACGGCAGCCGAGCGCAAGGGGTCGCCCCATGTTCAAGAAGCTTCTGATTCTCGCCGGCGTTGTCGGCGTGGCCGCCGTCGTGGCCAAGAAGGTCAAGGCTTCCAACGACGAGCGCGCCCTCTGGCACGAGGCCACCACCGCGCCCGACCTGCGCTGAGGCCCACGCCTCAGCCGCCAGTGACCAGGCGGCACCGCCGCCCTCGGGGCCCTAGCTCAACTGGCAGAGCACTGCCTTTGCAAGGCAGGGGTTAGGGGTTCAAGTCCCCTGGGCTCCACCAAGTCCCGTGCAGGTTTCGGGGCATTCTCTCCAGCCGGATCCGCTGCGATCGATCGGCACCCCGCGACGTGTTTCCGACCTCGCGAGGAGCGACCACGGCTTGAATTCGACACGTCCAGCCCGCAGGACATTTTCACGACCACCGGGGTTCTCATCGGCCTACCGCTGCTCGTGGCGTGGGAAATCGCGTTACCGCTGGCAGGGTGGTCCTACTACCGCCGCACCCGTCGCCGTCCGCTGAGGGTTCGCCGGGGGCAGGGCGGGTAGACGCGGTACGTCGTACCCGACCGCGATCCGAGCCGAGGTGATCACATGTCGCGTGCCCGCGGTGCCGGTCGTGCCAAATCGGGTCGTGCCCCCGGCCGCCTGCCCAGCCTGACGAACGGTCTGCTGGCCGGTGCCGCCGCCACGCTCGCTCGCGAGCTGGTCAGCTCCCTGGACATGGTGGTCCGGGCTCGGCCGTACAGCGACACCCATCAGCGGATGGTGCGACGGATGGCCGGTGGGCTGCACGTGAGCCTCGGGACGGGCGAGCGTGCGGCGAACCGGCTGGGTGGCCTCGGACCCGTACTTGGCTTCGTCAACGGGGTACTGACCGTCACGCTCGTCGCGCTCGCCACCCGGCAGTGGCGCCCACCACTGCCGGTGAAGGCAGCACTGGTCGGGGCCGGCGGCATGCTGGTCGCCGACGCCCCGATGGCGGCGCTCGGGGTTGCCAGCCCGCGCCGCTGGGGGATGCAGGGCTGGTTCGAGGACGGCCCGCCCTACGTCGCCTACAGCCTGGTCGCGGTCGCCGCGCTGGACCGGCTGGAGCGGGGTTGCGGGCGGCGGTGACGGGGGCTGCCCGGTCGGGGGGCCGCACGTGGAGCGGGCGCGGTCACGGCGCCGCCGGTGGAGCGCGCGGCGGAAGGAACTGCCCGCGCGCCGCGACCATGATCGACCGCACGGCGATGCCGCCGATCAGCGCCGAGACCGCCCCCAGCACGAGGTACGTGTAGACGCGCTGACCCGGCGGTTCGCCGCCGGTGATCCAGTGCAGGGCGGTCGTCGCCACCGCCGCCCAGGGGAACGTCAGCGCCCAGAGGCTCGGGGCGAAGTTCAGCCGCAGGTAGAGCGGGAGCAGGCGGATCTGCGCGAGGACCAGCAGCAGCCCGTATCCGGAGACCAGCGCCACCCAGATGTCGATCCGGCCGCCGTTGCGGGCGAGGAGCGCGAGCACGGCCAGGGCGGAGGGGGCCACCTCGATCGCGAGGGTCGGTACGAGCGACGCCGGCAGCGGTGGCCGGATGAACAGCCGGTTCAGGATCAGCGAGCCGAGCACGAGCCAGCAGACGAACCCGAGCCCGAGCATGATGTCCGCCAGGGTGCGCTGCCCGACGGCGGACGCGGCGGCCGAGGCGATGAAACCGCCGGCCACGGTCGGCAGGAAATAGCCGGGGTGGATCTGGTCGATGTCGATCCGGCCGTAGATCCACTGCCCGGTTATCCAACCGCCGAAGACGAGTGTGAGCACCAGGAACACGTCGACGAGAACCCGCCCGACGCCCAGGTGGTACGGAACGACACCCTGCACGACGAGCAGCATCGGGGTGATGACGGCGAGCGAGACGAACGCGCCGGCGACCGGATCCACCAGGTCGCCGACGAGGGCCCTCGGTCTGGGCAGCGCGTACGCCGCGTACGCCGCCACCACGGCGAGCCAGGCCAGCGCGGCGAGCGCCAACAGGGCGTTGCCGATCCACGTCGGCACGTCGCCGTCGCGTCCGGCCACGAGCCAGGTGATGCTCAGGCCGGCGAGGCCGAAGGGGATGCTGAAGAAGTTCGCCGGAATCCGGACGGCGGCCACCTGACACCTCCGCTGGCAGGACGGTCCCGCTCGGGCGATCCGGGTTCCATCATGCCCAGCGCCCGATTCACCGCGTGGTCGATTCCATCAACCCGTCGACGGCCCTATTTCGTGCGCTCGGGGTGCATCTCGCCCCGGCTGACCGGGCGACCGGGGACGTTGATGCACAACTGTCCCGGCTCCGCACCGCACACCGGGCAGGGGCGGTAGGACTCGACCGGCCCGGGATCGAGGCCCCGCGCCAGGGCGGCTCGGACGATCTCGTCGGCCGCGTGGTGCAGCTCAAGGTCGCGATATCTCACCGCAGCCCGGTGGATTCGCTGGAGCGCGTTTCGCGCCAGCTCCGATGGGTCGGTCATCCGACCGACCTTCCCGCTCTGCTCGCCGTGACACGCCCCCCGGGCTCGTCGTCAGTCGGCGACGATCTCCCGGGTCGACTGGGCGGCGGTGGCTAGGATCCCGGGATCGCCGCCGCGGTCGTACGTGTCGATCGCGGCGTCGGCGAACTTGATCGCGTGGGGATCGCCGGACGCGGCCGCCTGCCGCATGACCTCGTCGGTGGCCAGGGTGGGCCGAGCGGGCGGGGCGGGGCGCGCCTCGGCGGGTGCGTAGGCGGCGGTGACCGCGGCCGCCGCGGCCCAGGCGGCGTCGAGGCTCGGTGCCCAGAGCCGGCTCGGCAGAGCGGGCAGGGTCCGCAGGACGGCGTTCGGGGCGGTGGCCGCGTGCACGAGCATCACCGGGCTCGCGTATCCGTGGGTGCCGTGCCGGGCGACGGCGGCGTCCACCACGGCGGCGAGCCGGGCCGGCACGCCATCGGCTACGGCGCCGGGCACCGCGCCGGACGCCGCTGGCCAGTCGGGCAGGTCGGCCAGCTGGGCGAGGCGGGCACGGATGCCGAAACGCTGGTCCGGCACCCGGGGTACCGCGTCCAGGGCGGATCGCGGATCGGTCGCCGGATAGGGGCCGACGCCGGGCGGCGCGAGGGGTTGCCACCGAGCCGCCCAGTAGGCCAGCCCCTGGCCGAGCTCGTCGACACGCGGGCCGCTCTCCTCGTCCAGCAGCGCGCGTACGGCGTGGCCGACCCGGATCACCCCGTGGGTGGCGCCGGCCGCGATGCCCGGCAAGAGGCGCGGCCACCACCGTACGAGAACCTCGCGCCAGTGCTCGTCGGCCAGCTCACGCTCGAAGTAGTTGAGCCAGTCGCCGGTGCGCAGCGGATCGCCGAGCGGGTCACGCCACTCGTCGGTGGGGATGGGCCGGATGCCCCGCGGTCGTTCGTCGAGCCGGTCCGCGTACGCGTCGAGCCACCGGTGGACCGTCTGCTCGTGACCGTGGTGGACCAGCGCCTCGACCGCCATCGGAGCGTGGTTGGACAACCAGCCGTTCCGCTCCGGGCCGCTGTGCCGCACCCGTTCGTACGCCTCGTCCAGGGTTGAGCCTGTCATGTGGACAAGCCTGCAAGGTGAAGCTGGGTTCAGGTCAACCGCGCAGGGGCGCGCGATCCCCGATCAGGCGCGGCGAGGCTGTGGCACCCGTACGGCGGCCATGCCCGCCGCCGTCGCGGCCTGGATGCCCAGGTCGGTGTCCTCGAAGACGAGGCACGCGGACGGCTCCACGTCGAGGAGCCGCGCGGCGAGCAGGAAGGCTTCCGGGTCGGGCTTGGCCTTCGCGTAGTCCTCAGCGCAGACCAGCACGTCGAACTTCTCCAGCAGGTCGAGCGTGTCGAGGGAGGCGGTGACGGATTCCCGGGTGCTGCCGGAGACCACGGCGATGGGGAGCCGCTGATGGGCGTCGTGGATGTGTCGCAGGACGTCGGGGACGGCGGTGAGCTGCGGCAGCAGCCGCAGGTAGTGGTCCTCCCTGCGGCGGGTGACGGCCTCGATCGGCATCGCCAGACCCTGCTGCTCGTTGAGCGTGACGATGATGTCGGCCACCGGCCTGCCGCCCCAGGCGTAGAAGAGCTCCTCCGGGAAGACGCACTTCCACTCGTCGAGGGCCTGCTTCCAGGCCAGGTAGTGCAGCGGCATGGAGTCGGCGATGGTGCCGTCACAGTCGAAGAGGTAAGCCTGGAAGTCGCCCGAGGGCAGGGGCAGGGTCACCGCAGGAGCCTATAGCGCGTGCGGTGCGGCATGACCAGCGCGCGCGAGGGTAGGAGGAACGGCAACAACCCCCCGTAAGTGAGGTGTTACGCCAATGCCGACCGCACGCGAGATCATGACGAACGACGTGACCTGCATCAGCGAGCAGGACGACCTGAAGACGGCTGCCAAGCGGATGGCCGAGCTGGGGGTCGGCTCCCTGCCGATCTGCGGCTCCGACAACCGGCTCAAGGGCATGCTGACCGACCGCGACATCGTGGTGAAGGTGCTGGCCGAGGGCCGTGACCCGAGCAACGTGACCGCGGGCGAACTGGCCCAGGGCGAGGCGGTGACCATCGGCGCCGACGACGACGCGGCCGAGATCCTGCGGACCATGGGGCAGCACAAGGTACGCCGGCTGCCGGTGATCGACGGCCACCAGCTCGTCGGCATCGTGGCCGTTGCCGACGTGGCCCGCTCGCTGCCGGAGCGCCCGGTGGGAGACCTCATCGAGGCCATCTCCGAGCGCGGCTGACCTCCGCACCACCCACCGATCGCCGCCGCCCGTCGGGGAGGCGGCGATCGCCGTCGCGTCGGCGGGCGTGCGCGATGTCCCGGCCCGGCGCGGAGGGCGGGAGCTGTCGTACCGCCCACTTCGGACGGCGGCGTCCCGGCCTCAGCCGGCCGACACGAGCGGGACGGTCTCGCCCCGGGCGATGGTGCGTACCTGGCGGGCAAGGCCCCGCCGGCGGACCTCCTCCACGAAGTGCGCCAGCGGCGAGCGGAAGACCCGGTAGTCGTCGTAGTGGATGGGCACCGTCAGCTTCGGGCGGACCAGCTCGACCAGGTCGGCGCCCTGTCGAGCGTCCATGGTCAGCAGGATTCCGGCGACCTTCGTGCCGCCGAGGTGGATGAGCATCGCGTCGATGTCCGGGTACCGCTCGGGGATGGCGGCGAGCTGCGGCCGGTTCAGGGTGTCGCCGGTGACGTAGAGGCGGAACTGCCGGGTGCCGTCGCGGAACAGTTCGAGCATGGTCCCCATCACGTCCGGGAGTAGCTGATCCACGAGGCCGGGGCCGTGCTGACCGGGCATCGAGGTCAACCGCAGCGTCTCGCCGTCGCGGCGCAGCTCGTGCGAGCGCCAGGTGGACAGCCCCAGCGCGCCGTGGAACCCCCACCGAATCAGCTTCTGTTGCGCCGACGGCGTGGTGACGATCGGCAGTTCCCGGTCCAGCTCCCGGCGGGCCACCCGGTCGAAGTGGTCACCGTGCAGGTGGGAGAGGACCACGGCGTCCAGCGCCGGCAGGTCGGCGATCCTCAGCGCCGGGTCGGTACGCCGCCGCGACCACATTCCCTTACCCAGGTAGGCCCGCTGCCCCCGATGCAGGAAGTTCGGGTCGGTGAGCAGGGTGAACCCGCCGATCCGCAGCACCGTGGTGGCGGTCCCGACGAAGGTCACTTCCGGCTGTTCGGCCACCGCACCCACCTCCACCGACAGCCGTTACCCGCGAACCACTGCCGGCATGCGAAGCGGCGGTCACCGCTGTGGTGGGTCGGACCCGTCGTCGTCGCCATCCGGCCGGTCGCCCTCCGGCTTGATCTGAGGTAGCCGCTCCACCAGCCGGCTGAGCGCGCCGTTGGCGAACGTGGCCCCGAACGCCGATCCGGCGGCGATGCCCCAGCCCACCGGCCCGAGCGGGGTGCAGCCGAAGAACTGGCTGAGCCCCGGCGTCTGCACGACGGCGCCCAGCACTCCGAGCGACGCCGCCGTCGAGGCGAGCACCGCCGGGCTGGTGCCGCCGGCCAGCACGGTCTGGCCGAGCTGCGTGCCGACCAGCGAGACCAGCGCCACCGTGCCGGCCCGTCGGGGAGTCCCGGTGTAGCGGGCCAGCGTCCAGCCGGCCGTCGCGCCGAGCGTGGTGGCGGCGGCACGCAGCCCGATCTCCCGGGTGAGCGTCGCGCCGAGTGAGTTGTCCGGCCCCTCGCGGAGCAGGCCGTCGGTGCGGTCCGCCGCCGGTGGCCGAATCGCGATGGCCAGCGCCGGCGCCAGGTCGGTGAGCAGGTTGACCAGCAGCAGTTGCCGCCCGGTGAGCGCGGACCGGCCGGTCGCCGCGGCCGTCAGCACGCTGAACGCGATCTCGCCGAGGTTGCCGCCGACCAGGATGCTCAGCGCGTGCCGTACCGACGACCACATCGCTCGACCCTCGACCAGGGTGGCGATGATCGTCTCCAGCCGGTCGTCGGTGACCACCAGGTCGGCGGCGGCCCGGGCCGCCGGGGTGCCCCGTTGGCCGAGGGCGATGCCCACGTCGGCCAGCCGGATCGCGGGCGCGTCGTTGGCGCCGTCGCCGGTCATCGCGACGGTACGCCCGCACTTCTGCAACGCCTGGATGATCCGCACCTTGTGCGCAGGGGTGCAGCGGGCCACCACGTCGGTGTTGGCCAGCCGCTCGGCGAGGGCGTCGTCGTCGAGCTGGTCGAGTTCGGTGGCGGTGACCACCCGCTGCTCGTCGTGCTCGGTGATGGTCGCGGCGATCGCCTCGGCGGTCGCCGGGTGATCGCCGGTGATCATGATGGTGTGCACGCCGGCCTGCCGGATCCGGCGTACGGCGGGGGCGGCGCTCTCCCGGACCCCGTCGGCGAGGGCCAGGAAGCCGACGAAGCTCAGGTCGCGCACCTGGTCGTCGTTGACCGTGCGCTCGTCCACCCGGCACTCGGCGACGGCCAGGATGCGATGCCCGGCACCGGCCCGCTCGGCGAGCAGCCGGTGCAGTTCGGCGCGACCGGGGTCGTCCAGCGACTCCTCCCGCCCGTCGACGCGCCGAGTCGCGCACCGGGGCAGCACCGACTCCGGCGCGCCCTTGACGCTGAGCAGCAGTCCGTCGTCGTACTCGCCGACGGTGGCGTGGTAGCCGCGGGACGGTTCGAAGGGCAGCCCGCCGACCGGACGCCAGCTGCCCGCGCCGGTCTGCTCGACCACGCCCGAGGATCCGGCGCCGCGCCGGACCGCCCGGTCGGTCTGCTGGGCCAGCTCCTCCGGGTTCGCCGCCGAGGGGGTGGCCCGTAGCGCCGCCCCGAGGGTGAGCCGAAGTCGGTCGTCGAGCCGGTCCACCGGCTTGTACCGGCTGCCGTCGCCGTCACCGACCCCGGCGAGCAGCAACTGCCCCTCGGTGAGGGTGCCCGTCTTGTCGAAGCAGAGCACGTCCACCCGGCCGAGCGCCTCGATGGTGCGCGGATTGCGGACCAGCGCGCCGTGCTCGGCGAGCCGCCGGGCGGCGGCCAGCTGCGCGGCGCTGACCAGGAACGGCAGCCCTTCCGGCACGGAGGCCACGGCCAGGTTCGCGGCGGTCGCGGCGGTCTCCGCCAGCGGTACGCCCCGCAGCAGGCCGGCTCCGGCCACCGCCACCGCCGAGCTGGCCGCCAGCGGGATCGCCGCGCTGGTCAGCCGGCCGAGCCGGGCCTCCACGCCACCGGTCGGGGGCGCCTGCCGGGCCAACGCGAGGCTGCGTCCGGTCTCGGTGTCCGCGCCGGTCGCCACCACCACGGCCGTGCCGTGCCCGGCGGCGATCGTGGTTCCCTCGTAGAGCATGGAGTGCCGGTCCGCGACGGCGGCGGCGACCACCGGCTGGTCGGTCTTGGCGACCGGCAGCGACTCGCCGGTCAGCGAGGATTCGTCCGCCTCCAGCCCCACCGACTCGATCACCCGGCAGTCGGCCGGCACCGCGTCGCCCGGCTCCAACGTGACCACGTCGCCGGGCACCAGGTCGTCGGCGGCCAGCACCCGCTCCGCGCCGTCGCGCCGGACCCGGGCGGTGACCGCCGAGCGGGACAGCAGCTCGGCCAGGGACCGTTCCGTGTTGCGCTGGTGCACGGCGCCGATCAGCGCCGACCCGCCGACCACCCCGCCCACCAGGCCGGCGTCGACCAGCGAGCCGAACGACGCGGAGAGCACCGCGCCGGCGGCCAGCACCGGCGTGAGCGGGTTGGACAGCTCGTCCACGAACGCCCGCAGCAGGCCGCCCGAGGCCGGCGCGTCCACCCCGCCGCCGGTGCCCCGCTGCTGCGCGTCCGCGGTGCTCAGCCCGTCCGGGCTCGTGCCGAGCCGGTCGAAGACGGTCTCGACGGGCATCAGGTGCCAGGCGGTCGCCACCGGTGCCGGGGTGTCCGCCGGCTTGGGCAGCCGGCTGGCCCGCCAGACGCCGTGCCCGAAGGCCAGCGCGGCCGCGCCGTTGACCGCCAGCAGGGCCCGGTTGGGCAGTTGGGTGGGCGCGGCGGTGAACGCGCCCAGCGCACCGAGGCCGGTCCCGGCCATCGCCAGCCGGATGTTCTGCTCGGTCATCCGGCGGGCCACGCCGGCCGCCTCGATCAGCAGCGCCGTCACCCGCAGGTCCTCGCCGACCAGCAGGTGCGCTCCCCACGGCGGCAGGTCGTCGGGGCCGTAGACGCCGAGGCCGCAGTCCGACGCGCCGAGGGCCGCCCGGTCGCCGGAGACCAGCATCACCATCGCGCCGTCGCGTTGCAGCGACCGGACCGACTCGACCAACTGGTCGCCGCCGGGCAGGACCGCGTCGGCGAAGCCGTAGCGCTGCTCGTCGTCGCCCGCGACGACCAGCCGCAACCCGGCGTGGCGAGCCGCGGTGGGCAGACCGTCGACGCCCGGCGCCGGCTCCGGCTCCACCCGCAACAGGGCGGCGAGGGTGCCCCCCTCGGCGAGGCCGAGCAACTGGCCGCCGCCCGAGCGGAGCCGGGTGCTGTCGGGAGTGTCGCCCGGGTCGTCGACGTCGAGCCGGCCAAGCGGGCCGAGCCGCCAACCGTCCGCCTGGTGCAGGCGCTCCGGGTCCGCCGGGTCGAAGAGCGCGAACGCCCGCTCGGCCACCTGCCCGGTGTCCGCGCCGGGCAGCGGGGCCAGGTCGGCCAGCACCCCGCGATCCGAGCCGAGCACGGCGGCATCCAGCACCAGCGTGTCGATCCGGTCGAGTTCGCGCAGCACCCCCCGCTCCATGGCGATCACCCCGCGCCGGGCCAGGATCCGGCCCAGCTGTGCGCCGTACCCCTCACGGCCGCTGCCCGGTGCCTTGGGGAGGCTGGAGAGCCCGAGCGCGGCGGCCCGTTTCCGCCCGGCCACCGGGGCGGCGGCCGCGGCGGCGGCGGCCCCGGCGGCCAGCATGCGGATGCTGTAGCGCTCGACCGGACCGTCCGGCTTCGGGCGGGGCCGGTCGACGACCGGCCAGCGGGCGACGGCGTGTTCCGGGTCGCCGGTCAGCCGGGGCTCGGCCTCCTCCCAGACGGCGAGCTGGGCGCGGTCCTCACCCCACTGCACGATCCGCTGGGCGCTGTCGAGCACGATCCCGGCCCACCCACCGGTGAGCCCCTGCACCACCGCCTCGGCCAGCGGGAAGATCAGGTCGGCCCGGGGGTCGGCGCGCAGGCCCCGCCCGGCCAGCGCGTGCAGCCGAGGATGCAGGTCCACCGCGCCGAGCAGGCCGGCGACCTCGCCGGGCACTGGTGCGAAGGGCAGGATCCGGGTGGCCGCGGAGATGGTCAGACCCAGCGCGTCGGAGGCGAGCGCGCCGAGCGTTCGCGGGGTACGCGGACCCTCCTCGGGCGGGTGCGGCGGCGGCACCTCCGGGTCGGGCTCGTACGGGCAGGTGCGCTCGGCGCGGGCGATCGTCGCGATCAGCTCGCGCAGCTTCGGCTCGGGTGATTCGAGGGCGACGACCACCCGACCGGACGGCGCGTTCACCCGGGCCCAGGAGACGCCCGGCATCTGCTCCAGCGCCGACTCCACGTGCCGGGCCAGGGTGTCGCCGCCGTCCTGGCAGACGCCGTGCACCTCGATGTGGTGCCGACCGGGCCGGGACCAGACCCGACGCCGGGTCAGCCCGGTCATCCGGGCCAGCCGGATCGCGGTGGAGCCGACGCCGCGCGACGCCTCCTCGACCAGCCGTGGTACGCCGACCGGCGGGAGCAGCCGACCGGCGACGCCGCGCACGGACGTCATCGAGGCGTACGGCCGGACGGGTGCCGGCCTGGCTCCCCGATTCTCCTGTGCCCGCCGTGCGCCATCTCGCCTCCCACGCGTCGCGTCCAGCGGCCTGGCTTCCCGACGTACCGTCCGTTATGCCCCCCGAGCAGGGGAATTTTCCGCCGCCGACGGCGCATGAACAGGATCGGCGGTGGAAATCGACGGGCTCCGCCGTCAATGGGGAGGCCCGACATGAGCACACTGACCCGACATCTCAACGGGGGCCGCGAAACGGTCCAGATCTTCAGCCGGCGGGTGCGGATGCCGATACTGGGCGAGGTGGCGGTGCCACCCGCCGACAAAGTCGCCTATTACGCGGGGTTGGGGGTGCTCGCCGCGCTCCAGGTCATCGAGTGGCCGATCGCGCTGGTGATCACCGCCGGGCACCTCCTCGCCGACCAGCACTTCTCAGGGTTGGTGAAGGGCTTCGGCGAGGCGTTGCAGGCCGGCTGACGAGAGGCTCGTCACCGCCCGGTTGACTTCAATCCGGGTTCAGGTCGCAGGCTTGGCGAATGCTGATCGACCTGCTTTGGGCCGAACCGTCGGGTGAGCGGCGGTGACCGCCACGGACACGCCCGCGGTGGCGGCGCCGGGGCTCTTCGCCCCCCGCCTGCGCGCGATGACCGTGGGCAGCGTCGCCCTGATCTCGTTGCTCGCCTTCGAGGCGCTGGCGGTCGGTACGGCGATGCCGACCGTGGCCCGCAGCCTCGACGGGTTCGCCCTGTACGGGTTGGCCTTCGGTGGCTCGTTCGCCGCCGGCGTCCTGGCCATGGTGCTCTCGGGCATCTGGTGCGACGCCCGGGGGCCGCGCTCGCCGATGTGGCACGGGCTGGTCTGGTTCGTGGCCGGCCTGGTCATCGCGGGCACCGCGCCGGTGATGGGGATGCTGGTCGTCGGCCGGGTGGTGCAGGGCTTCGGCTCCGGACTGCTGTCGGTGGCGCTGTACGTGATCGTCGCCCAGGCGTACCCGGAGGAGCTGCACCGGCGGATCTTCGCCGCCTTCGCCGCCGCGTGGGTTGTGCCGTCGCTGGTCGGGCCGGCGGTGGCCGGCCTCATCGTGGAGCACCTGGGCTGGCGTTGGGTGTTCCTGGCGGTGCCGGCGGTGGCCGTGCCGGCCGGGCTGCTCATCCATCCGGGCCTGCGTTCGATCGCCCGGACCGCGGCGACCGGCGTGCCGGCGGGCGCGATGGCGCGGATCGGCTGGGCCTGTGGGGCGGGTGCCAGCGCCGCACTGCTGCACATCGGGGGTCAGCAGCGCGGCGCGAGCGCCGCGGTGGTCACCGCGGTCGCGATTGTCGGGCTGCTGCTCTGCGCGCCGCGACTGCTGCCGGCCGGGTTCCTCCGCGCGGCCCGTGGGCTGCCCACCGTCATCGGGCTGCGTGGCCTGGCGTCGGCTGCCTTCGTCGGGGCGGAGGTGGTGATCCCGCTGATGCTCTCCCGGGAACGCGGCCTCTCGCCGACCGCGGCCGGGTTGGTCCTCACCGTCGGGGCGGTGGCCTGGTCGGCGGGTTCCTGGGTGCAGGGCCGGATCCCGGCGCCGGCCTCCCGGGCCACCCTGCCCCGCGTCGGGTTGGCGTGCATCACGGCCGGCATCGGCACGTTCACGCTCGCCGTCGCGCCCGGGGTACCGGTCGCGGTCGGTGTGTTCGGCTGGGCGGTCGCCGGGATGGGCATGGGACTGCTCTACCCCTCGCTGTCGGTGCTCACCCTGGAGCTGTCCGCCCCGGGTGAGCAGGGCCGCAACAGCTCGTCGCTGCAACTGGGCGACTCGCTCTTCGCGGCGACCGTGCTGGCGCTGACCGGTGCGGTGCTCGCTGCGGGGGCGGCACCCGGCCCGGGCAGCTACCTGACGACGCTCGCGGTGGCCGCCGGCCTCGCGCTGCTCGGCGCCGCGCTGGCCGGCCGGGTCGTACCCGTCGCCCGCTGACCCGGGCGGTGAGGCGCGGGGCAGCGGTGATCCCGGCGAACCGGCGCTGGGCCGCCCGCCGGGCCGGGAGGATGGGCGGGCGATGAACTTCCTGACCATCCTGCCGCTGGCCGTGGTGATGGTCGCCGGGACGCAACTGGTCACGGCGGTGTTGCTCGCCTCGGCCGACCGGCCACGCGCCGCCTCGCTCGGGTATCTGGGCGGGGCGGGGGCGGTGGTCACCGTCGGGGTGACGGTGAGCTGGGTGGTCACCAGGGTGTTGCGCGGCCCGACCGGGGACGCGGAGGCCGACGCGAGCCGGTTCGAGCGGACCGCGAGCCGGATCGACTGGGCGGTGCTGGCGCTGCTGGTCGTGCTGGCGGTGATCGTCTACCTGCGCCGGCACGAGACCGGCCCGCCGCGGTGGATGCGGCGGCTGCGGCACGCCGGTCCGCGGGACGCCGCGCGGTACGCGGCGGTACTCATCGCCACCTCGCCGAGCGACGACCTCACCATGGCGGCGGTCGGCGCGAGCGCTGCCCGGCACAGTCTGGCGTGGTGGCACCTGCTGCCGTTCATCCTGCTGACCCTCGTGCTGCTCGCCCTGCCGCTGCTCGTCCTGCTGCTGGCCGGCGGCCGAGCCGGTAGGGCGTTGCCCCGGATCCGGGACTGGGCCGACGAGCACGCGTGGGTGGTCAGCGAGGTCGTGATCGCGTTCTTCGCGCTGGTGACGGCGATGGATCTGCTGCGCTGAGGCGAGCGGGTGGTGACCCGCCGGCGCGAACCGGTCACCTCCGGTCGGGCGACGTCGTCAGGACGGCGGGCCGGTGGGAACTGGGAGTCGAGCCTGACGAGGAGGACGAGATGAGGGTGCTGGTGACCGGGGCCGGGGGCCGCCTCGGCCGAGAGGTGCTGCCGCGGCTGATCGAGGACGGCATCGCCGTACGGGCGACGAGCCGGCGACCGCGTACCGATCCGGTGGTGGAGTGGGTGGTGACCGACCTGGCCACCGGTGCGGGGCTGCCCGAGGCGGTGGCCGGGGTCGACGCCGTTCTGCACCTGGCGTCGGCCTCGGACCAGGGGCGGCGTACGTATCAGGTGGACGTGCTGGGCACCCGGCGGCTCGTGGTGGCCGCCGGAGAGGCCGGGGTGCGGCACCTGGTCTTCATCTCCATCGTCGGGGTGGACCGGGTGCCCTTCTCGTACTACCGGCACAAGCTCGCCGCCGAGCAGGTGGTCGCGGCCGGTCCGGTGCCGTGGTCGGTGCTGCGGGCCACCCAGTTCCCGGAGTTCCTCGAAGGTCTGTTGACCACGATGAGCCGGCTGGGCCCGACGATCGCGGACCGCGCGGTCCTCGCCCAGCCGGTGGACCCGGGTGAGGTGGCGGCCCGGCTCGCGGCCCGGCTGGTCGCGGGGCCGCTGCGCGGGATCGAGGAGTACGGCGGGCCGGAGGTGCTCCGCGTCGACGAGGCGGCACGCGCCTGGCGGGCCGCCCGGCGTTCGCGTCGGCCGCTGCTGCCGGTGTGGGTCCCGGGGAAGCTCGGTCGCGCGCTGCGGGCCGGCGGGCTGGTCACCGAGGCGCTGCCCCGGGGCACCCGGACCTGGGCGGACCACCTGGCGGACACGTACGGGGGAACCGACCGGAGATGAGAAGAATCCCCGTTCACGTTCGGCCTAGCGTGACGGCATGTTCGCTGTCGTCACCGCTGTCATCCTTTACTGCTTCGGCTTCGTCTTCCTCTACGGCGTGATCCGGCTCGCCGTCCGGCACGGCATGGAGGACCTGGAGGTTCGCCGCGCTCAGGCGCTGCGGGCCGAGGAACTGGCCACCAACCGGGACCGCACCTTCATGAAGGAAAATGCCTTCCTCGCCGGCAGCTGAGCCGCGCTCGGCGCCGCACGGCCGGGCCCGAGCCGCACCGTCGGGGCGTTCCGGCGCTTCGGGTGGGCGGGGCGGGGTCGCGGGTGCGAGGATCGCACCCGTGATGGGGACGCTGAAGACCGAACCCGCCCGGACCCGCCTCGACCTGCTCGCTCCGCCGGTCGCCGCGGCGCTCGCGGAGTGGCCCGCCGACGCGCCAGTGGACGTGGACGACGTGCTGGTCGCGCCGATCGACGCCGACCTCGCCGACACCGCCGCGTTCTGCGCGGCCTACGAGGTGGGGCTGGACGTCTCGGCCAACTGTGTGGTGGTGGCCGGCAAGCGCGAGGGCGTCGTCCGCTACGCGGCCTGCGTCATCCTCGCCACCACCCGGGCCGACGTGAACGGGGTGGCCCGCCGGGCGCTCGACGTGCGGAAGGCCAGCTTCGCGCCGATGGCCGATGCGGTCGAGCTGACCGGCATGGAGTACGGCGGGATCACCCCCATCGGCCTGCCGGCGCAGTGGCCGATCCTGGTCGACTCCCGGGTGATCGCCATGCCACACGTGATCATCGGTTCGGGGGTGCGGCACAGCAAGATCGCCCTGCCCGGGCCGGCGGTGGGTGCGCTCCCCGGTGCCCAGGTGATCGAGAATCTGGCCCGTCCGGCCTGATCGGCCGGACGGTCACCGACCGACCCGGCCACTCGTCGACATCGATACCGTTGCACGTGAAACATCACAGGTGTCGATCTACCGGCGGGGTCGGGGCTGGTCAGCCCGGGTGGCCGGTCAGCCGGCCGCGGATTCCCGGCGCTCGACCTCGGCGAACGCGGCGAGCAGCGTGGCGGTGTCCTGGGCGCCCTGGATCGCGTACTTGCCGGCGAGCACGAATGTCGGCACGCTGCTGACCCCGAGGTCGCGGGCGGCGGCCAGATCGGCGCCCACCTCCCGGGTGCCCTGGTCGGAGTCGAGGAACCGGCGCGCGTCGGCGCCGTCCAGACCGACCTGCTCGGCGAGCATGGCCAGGGCCTCGTGCGAGCCCACGTCGATCCCGTCGACGAAGTGTGCCCGGTAGAGCGCGTCGATCATCTCGCCGGCCCGGCCGCGCTCGGTGGCGTAGCGGACCAGCCGGTGGGCGTCGAAGGTGTTCGCGGCGATCGCCCGGTCGTAGTCGAGCTTGAGCCCCGCCCCCGCGGCCACCTGGGTCACTCGGCCGATCATCTGCCGGGCGGTGTCCGGGCCGCCGAACTTGGCGGCGAGCGCGTCGACCACCGGAACCGGGTCGGCCACCGGCGACGGGTCGAGCTGGAACGGGCGGTAGCGGACGGTCACCTGGCCGTCGTACGACTCCACCGCCTCGTCGAGCCGGCGCTTGCCGATGTAGCACCACGGGCAGACCACGTCGGCGTAGATCTCGATCTCCATGATCGGTGGCAACTCCCCGCTCAGTTGACTTGTTCCCGGACCTGGCGCTTGAGCCGGGCCAGGATGGCCGTGCCGCCCCGGACCCGCAACGGGCTGATCGCCTGGGCCAGCCCCATCCGCTGATAGAGGTCGTCCGGGACGGCGAGCACCTCGTCGGCGCTCGCCCCGGCCAGCCCCTCGGCCAGGATGCCGGCGAACGCCCGGGTGGTCGGCGCCTCGGGCGGGCAGTCGAAGAGCGTCTCCACCGTCTTCTCGGGTGTCACCCGGGCGCGCAGGAAGAAGGACGTCTGGCACTCCGGCACCTGCTCCATGCCCTCCCGCTCGGCCGAGCCGGGCGGCAGCGGCGGGATGACGTCGGCGTACTCCAGCAGCATCTCGAGCACCACGTCCCGGGGGGCGGCGGCGAACTCGTCGACGATCTCGGCCAACCTGGCCGGCATGGCGGACATGCGTCGAGGCTACCGCTGTTGATCACCGGCCCCCACCGGTACCGGCGGGGGCCCCGACCGTCGATTCAGACAGTCGGCGACTGTTCGCTGATCTCGCTCAACGCGGACTGCGGGTCGAGCTGCATCGCCAGGTCGCCGAGGGAGACGATGCCGACCAGCTTGCGGTCGGTGTCGCAGACCAACACCCGCCGGATGCCGCGTTCGCGCATCAATGCCGCCGCCTCGCTGGCCGTGGAGTGCTGCTCGATCATCACCACCTCGCGGGTGATGATCGAGCCGAGCGTGGTGGTGGCCGGATCGGCCCGCTCGGCCACCGCCCGGACCACGATGTCCCGGTCGGTGAGCACCCCGGCGAGGCTGGAGCCGTCGGTCACCACCACGTCGCCGATGTCGGCTTCCTTCATCACCTTGGCCGCCTCGTCCAGGGTGGTCTCCGCGGACAGGTAGACCACCTGCCTGGTCATCACGTCGCTGACCCGGTAACCGGTCATGAGAGCCTCCGAATACGCATACGCCGATCCGACTGCGGTACCCCGTGACGCGGCGGCTACACCCGGTTTCCGGACACCTCACCGGTCAGCCGGTCCAGCAGCTCGGCCACCGGCAGCTCGGTCCGCTCGCCGGTGGCCCGGTCCCGCAGCTCGACGTAACCGTCGGCGAGGCGGCGGCCCACCACGACGGCGCGCGGGATGCCGATCAGCTCCGCGTCGGTGAACTTCACCCCGGCGGAGACGTGGGTGCGGTCGTCGACCAGCACCCGCAGGCCCGCCGCCGCGAGCCGGCCGCCCAGCTCGACCGCCGCGTCCAGCTGCGGCCCCTTGCCGGCGGCCACCAGGTGTACGTCGCACGGCGCGATCGCCGCCGGCCAGACCAGCCCCCGGTCGTCGTGGTGCTGCTCGGCGACCGCGGCCACCGCCCGGGACACCCCGATGCCGTAGCAGCCCATGGTCGGCCGCACTGGCTTGCCCTGCGGACCGAGCACGTCCACCGCGAACGCGTCGGTGAACCGGCGGCCGAGCTGGAAGATGTGCCCGATCTCGATGCCCCGTCGGATGGTCAACTCACCGTCGGCGCAGGCCGGGCAGGGGTCACCGGCCCGCACCTCGGCGGCCTCGATGGTGCCGTCCGGGGTGAAGTCCCGGCCGCTGACCACGTTGACCGCGTGCCGCCCCGGCTCGTTCGCCCCGGTCAGCCAGGCCGAGCCGGGGGCCACCCGGGGGTCGACCAGGTAACGGATGCCGAGCTTGCCGAGGACCTGCGGACCGATGTAGCCACGGACCAGCTCGGGCTGCTCGTCCCAGCCCTCGAAGACGGCCACCGTGGCCGGGTGCAGCGCGGCGCCGAGCCGCTTCAGGTCCACCTCGCGGTCACCTGGCACCCCGATCACCAGCAACTCGGCCCCGTCGCTGCCCGGTCGGCGTACGGTCAGCACCACGTTCTTCAGGGTGTCCGCGGCCGTCCAGTCGTCCCGCCCACCGAGCCGTCGGCTGTTGGCCAGCTCCACCAGGCTGGCGATGGTGGGCGTGTCCGGGGTGTCGTGCGCCTCCGCCGCCGGATGCGCGAACGGGTCGCCGGTGACCGGTGCCCGGGTGGTGACCGCCTCGGTGTTCGCCGCGTAGTCACAGGCGGTGCAGCCGACGAAGGTGTCCTCGCCGACCGGCGTGGCGGCCAGGAACTCCTCGGACGCCGATCCGCCCATCGCCCCGGACATCGCGTGCACCACGGTGTACGTCAGGCCGAGCCGGTCGAAGACCTTCTGGTACGCGGCGCGGTGCCGGTCGTACGCCGCCTGCAACCCGGTCTCGTCCAGGTCGAACGAGTAGGCGTCCTTCATCAGGAACTCCCGCCCGCGCAGCAGCCCGGCCCGGGGACGGGCCTCGTCCCGGAACTTCGTCTGCACCTGGAACAGCGTCACCGGGAAGTCCCGGTAGGAGGTGAAGAGGTCCTTCACCAGCAGCGCGGCCAGCTCTTCGTGGGTGGGGGCGAGCAGGTGCTCGGCGCCCTTGCGGTCGGCGAGGGTGAAGATGTCGTCGCCGTACTCCGTCCACCGGCCGCTGGTCCGGTAGGGCTCCGCCGGCAGCAGCGCCGGGAAGTGCACCTCCTGGTCGCCGATCGCGGTCATCTCCTGCCGGACGACCTCGGTGATCCGGTCCAGCACCAGCTTGCCCAGCGGCAGCCAGGTGTAGCCGCCCGCGGCGGCGCGGCGGATGTAGCCGGCGCGCAGCAGCAGCCGGTGGCTCGGCACCTCCGCGTCGGCCGGGTCCTCGCGCAGGGTCCGGAGCAGCAGGGTCGACATGCGAAGCAGCATCGGCGCAGCTTACGAGCGGTGCGGCGGGGGCGGCGACCCTATTGCGCCGCTCGTCGCCGAGACTTTCGCCGGAAACGGCTGCCCGGGCGGCAACCCGGCGATCCCGGGGTGGCGTCTGGGAAGTCATCAACGACTACCCCCAAGGATCGGCTCGTGTGGACCCGCTGCTGAGTGAGTTCGACTCGTTCGTCCGTACCCGAACGCCGGCGCTGCTGCGCTCGGCCTACCTGCTGACCGGTGACCAGCACCTGGCCGAGGACCTCGTCCAGTCGGCGTTGGCCCGGACCCACCGCTCCTGGAACCGACTGCACCACAGCGGCAACGCGGAGGCGTACACCCGCAAGACCATGTATCACCTGCAAGTGTCCTGGTGGCGACGCCGTCGGGTACCCGAGTCGATGACGGGCGACCTGCCCGAACCACGCGGAGGCGACTCGGCCCCCGACCACGCCAGCCAGACCACGCTGCGGCTGACCCTGCGGGCGGCGCTTGCCAAGCTCTCGCCGAAGCAGCGGGCCGTGTTGGTGATGCGGTTCTTCGAGGACCGCACCGAAGTGGAGGCCGCCGAGATGCTCGGGGTCACCGTCGGCACCGTGAAGAGCCAGACCTCGAAGGCCCTGGCCAAGTTGCGCACCGTCGCACCCGAACTCGCCGAGCTGTACGTCCTGGAAGGGAGTGCCCGATGAACGACCAGCGTCTCCGGCTCGACCTGGCCGAACTGGCCGACGAGGTCACTCCGGTCGACCTGCGGGACCGCGCGCTGCGGACGTCCCGCCGGATCGGCATCCAGCGCGCCGTCGCCACCTCCGCCGCGGCGTTGGTGCTGCTCGGCGCGGCCACCGGCACCGCCTTCGCGATGATGCCGGACCGGAGGGCTGACCCGCTGCCCGCGACCACCACGTCGGTCACCGCCACCCCGACGCCCACCCCGGACGTCACCAGCCCCAGCCCGTCGTCCGACGTCAAGCCGGCCGACGCGCCGAGGGCGCCGTTGACGGTGGACGAGGTCCGGAACGCGAACATCCGCCTCGGCACGTGGAACGACGACTTCTGCCCGGGCGGGACGTACCGCTTCAAGGACGGGCGCAGCGTCTACCTGCCCCGGGAGGATTCGCCGGGCGAATTCGGCATGCTCGGTACCCCGTCGATCGTGGACGTCGACCGCGACGGTGACCTGGACGCGGTCGTGCTGATCACGTGCAGTCCGTTCGCGACGCGGGCCCAGCAGGTGGTCGCGCTGCACCGGACCGAGTCCGGCGCGGTCGCCACGCTCGGGCAGGTGACCATCAACGGCGCCTACCCGGCAGGCGGAGAGCTCACGGAAATCCAGACGGCGGCCGACGGCACCGTCCGGGTGCGCTGGCGCGACACCCAGCCCGGCGGCGACGCCGCGCAGTGGCGTAGCTACCGCTGGAGCGGTGCCGGGTTCCACCAGACCGACGGCCCGAGGAGCTTCCCGAAGGTGTCGATCGACTTGAAGGTGGCGGCCGGTCCGACGACGCTCGTGAAGCAGGCGGACAACAGCTACCAGGGCGATCTCGTGGTGACGGTCAGAAACATCGGGAAGGTCGCCATCGACCAGCCGAGTATCCGCCTGACCCTGCCGAGGTCGGTCTCCCTGACGAAGGTCCGCGGCGTGCTGAACAACAAGGCGTCCGTGCAGGACAGCGGGCCGCCCACGGTCATGCTCTGCGTGCTCCCCCCGATTGCGCCGGGCAAGTCGCTGACGATCACCTACACCCTGCGGTTTGCCGGGGGCGGGCAGCCCGCCTCGGGTGTCCTGGATGTCAGCAACGGCCAGGGTGACAACGACGAGAGCAACAACCAGGCGAAGTACGCGCTGACCACCGTCGAAAGCTGATCGCCGCTGCTGCGGGGCGGACCCCATCGGTGGTCCGCCCCGTACGGTTTCTGCTGACCGGTTGCCGGACGATCAACACGTCCCCGGCCTCGGTGATCGACTCGATGTCGGCGACATTGGGGTATCCGAACGTCAGCGATACCGCCAGATCGCCGAAACGGAGTCGATGTTGGTCAACGCCGCCGAGTGAACTCCACGAACGACCGCCACGCCCGGGGGTCGAAGGTCAGCACGGGACCGCTCCGGTCCTTGCTGTCCCGAACCCCGACGACCCCGGCCAAATTGTCGGCCACCTCGACGCACTCCCCGTTGCCGCTGCGGGTGGACTTGCGCCAGATCGCACCAGTCAGCTCCATGACGTCATCACTTCCTTCATCAGCTCGACCGACTGCCGTCGAGGCAGCGCCTCGCTGCGCACGCTCTCCCACCTGTCCGTGAGGATAGCTACCTCTTCATCCCTATCGATGGTCGCGCCACCGAGTTGGTTCTCCAGATGGCCGACCCATCCGCCGTCACTCCCTCGCGCGACGGTGAACGGGCCGGCGAGCCCGACGTGGGTGCTCACCTCTGCGGGGATGACGTGAACGCTGATGTGCGGGCGATCGAGGCACTGCAACAGATGACTGATCTGCTGGGTCATCAGACCTCGGAAGCTCTCGTCGGCCCGACGAAGAACCGCTTCCTCGATCACCGCCACGAACTTGGGCGGGTGTGGCTGGCTGAGAACAGCCTGGCGATCGAGTCGCACTGCCACGCGCTTCTCCACCTCGTCCTCGGTGAGCATGTCGTCTGCCCGGATCACCCTGCGGGCGTAGTTCTCGGTCTGCAGCAGGCCGGGAATGAGTGTCGGGTGGTAGCACCAGAGCTGCTGGGCCTGGCGTTCTGCTTCGAGCCAGGGGCGGAACCAGCTTGGCTGGCCGTCGCGCTCGGCCAGCTTGAGCAGGGAGGTCAGCAGCCCGCCCGTGCCGAGCACCTCGTCGGCGCGCTTGAGGAAGAACCGGTCGAGCGGCCGTTGGCCCAGCTCGACGGCGGACACCTGGGAGCCCGAGAAGTGGACCAGTTTCCCGAACTCCTCCTGACTCAGGTCGGCGTTCAGCCGCAGCCGCCGTAGTTGCGCCCGGACCAGCTCGGCCGTCGGCTCACCTTCCACATCTCCTCCACAACCTCACCGGATCTCCCGGGCGGATCCCGTCCGGTGGACCCCTCACCCGGCCACCACCACGACCACCGTCGATCACTTCCGACAGTAGTCATCCGGCGAGCAGAGTGTCACGCAGCGATTCCGCTCCGATCCAGCCTGGACGGGGCCGATCCGCCCGGGGTCGTCCCGGTTCCCCCGTACCGGGGCGGCCCCTTCCGTACCCGCTGAGGAGGTCGATGTGGCCGGACCGCCGCGCCAGCTCCCGGTGCCCCGTCTCGGGCCGTACGCCGATCGGCCCCGGGCATATCCGCCGGACCACCCGCCGCACCTGCCGATCCGGCCGCTCTGGCTGTGCCGCGCGTGCGGCCTGCCGTGGCCCTGCGCGCAGGCCCGGCTGCTGCTCAAGGTCGAGTACGACGGCCGCTATCTCGACCTGGCCGTCTACCTCTCCGGGCTCTATCACGAGGCGAGCCACGACCTGTTCCGGCTGAACCCGGACGACGGCCCGACGCCCCGGGACCTATTCGACCGGTTCGTCGCCTGGGGGCCGTACCGGCGGCCGATGGTCGAACCACCGCGCGGCGAGCGGTGAATCGAGTAATCCCAGACGCCCGCGAGCGCCCGGATGGTTGCCGTCCGGGGCCGGAAAAGATTGTCGGAAAACAGCGTTGAACAGCGGCAACTGAGATCCACAGGGGACGCGTCTTGGGGGGCGTCGGAACGAGATCCACTCCCGGAGGCCACCCCCATGGACAGCATCTTCACCCCCCGTACCGTCCTCACCTCGGCGCTGCGGCGGGCGCTGCGGCCCCGCGCGCTGATGGGCGCCGCGGCGCTGGTGCTGCTGCCTCTCGCGGCGGCCGGCTGCGCCACGCCGGCCACCACGGCCCGCGCTGCCGCGCTGCCGGCCGGCGCCCCCGGCAGCAGCGAGCCGGTCGCCGTGGCCCGGGTCGCCGACGACGGGGGCGCCGGCGGGTCGGCGCCGCGGTCCGGCGACGTCCGGCGGAGCGCCCCGGCGGGCACCGCCCGCAACCTGAGCTGGCCGCAGCTCACCTGGTACTCCGAGCCGGAGTACGGCCGGACGAGCGACGCGTCGGCCCGGGTCTGGCGCAGCACGCCGGAGGGCCGTTGGGAGCTCGTCCGGGAGGGCCGCCCGGCCGACCCGAAGGCCGAGGGCAAGGTGGCCACCTCCCCGGACGGACGGTGGATGGCCTGGCGCTCGGCGAACCCGAACCAGCTGATGATCAGCGCCTTCGAGGGTGGTCCGGTCACGACGGTGCCGGCGCCGGGTGACCGGGGCTGCGCGCCGCGCTGGCTGGACAACCAGACCGTGACGTACACCGAGGGCGCGCAGGGCGACTGGACGGTGCTCGGGGTCCGCCCCGACGGCAAGGGGCGTCGGGTGCTCGCCAGCCAGGAGTCGAAGTGCCCGTTCGTCGGTAACGGCGTGGTGGCCTTCGTCCAGGACCGCGCCCTGCGCATCGCCGAGGGCGGTGGCAGCTCCTACCGCATCGTGCAGCCCCGCATCCCCGGCGGACTCAAGATCCACAGCGTGGCCGGCTTCTCCCCGGACGGCCGGGACGTCGTCATCAGCACGCACGTGCCGAACGCGGGCGAGTGTGGCTGCACCTGGCGGATCCGCAACTTCCGAGTGCAGGTCGGCACGGGCGTCGCCACCGAGCTGACGCCGCTCGACCCGGCGTGGCGTGGAGAGACCGGTCGCGGCCAGGCCGAGCAGGTCCGTTTCCTCCCGGGCGGCACCATGATCGCCCAGATCAACACCGCCACCCTCGGTGACGACGCCCCCGCCCACCGGCTGGTCCGCTACGCCGCCGACGGTCGGGTGCTGGGCAGCCTCCCCGTCCCGCCCGGCACCCCGTGGGGTCAGCTGCTCGGCTGACGCGGGAGCTGTGCGGACGAACGGGCCACACCGACGGGGGGTGGCCCGTTCGCCCGCGCCTCGACCCGCCTCGATGACCTCTGCCACGTCGCCCAGTAGCGGGACCCACCGGCCCGGCCGGCGGTGCAAAACTTGTCGCCGCAGGCAACGAGAGCGAGGGGGCCGCGGTGCGCTGGCGCAGCTTTGTGGCGGTGGGAGACAGCTTCACCGAGGGGATGGACGACCCGTACCCGAACGGCACCTACCGCGGGTGGGCCGACCTGGTCGCCACCCGGCTGGCCGCCGAGGCCGGTCCGGAGTTCCAGTACGCGAACCTGGCCATCCGTGGCCGGCTCTTCCCGAACGTCGTCGCCACCCAGGTGCCCGAGGCGGTCGCGATGAAGCCCGACCTGATCAGCTTCGCGGCCGGCGGCAACGACGTGCTGCGCCGCACCTTCGACCCGGACGCGCTGGTCGCCCGCTTCGACGACGTGGTCCGCGAACTCCGCTCCGGTGGCGCCGACGTGATCCTGTTCCGGTTCGCCGACGTGATGGCCCGGCTCCCCGGCCAGCGCCTGGTCGCGCCCCGGGTGCAGCTGCTCAACCAGGCGGTCGGCGAGACCGCCGAGCGGCACGGCGGCATCCTGGTCGACCTCTACGCCGACGACACCTACCTCAACCCGATGCTGTGGAGCACCGACCGGCTGCACCTCTCACCGGCCGGGCACCGCCGGGTCGCCGGCCAGGTGCTGACCGCGCTCGGGGTGGGTTGCGACGAGGAGTGGCTGATGGTGCCGCCGCATCCGGCGCCGACGCCGTGGCTGGCCGCCCGTGCGGCCGACGCGCGCTGGGTCGGCCAGCACCTGGCGCCGTGGATCAAGCGTCGGGTGACCGGCCGCTCGTCCGGCGACACCGTCAGCGCCAAGCGCCCGGTGCTCGGTCCGTTCACCGACTGACCGTTCGCCCGGGCGCCGCCCGCCGTTTCGTGCGGTCGGCCACATTGTGGGTCCTGACCTCGGATGCCGGGTTGCCGGCGTCCCATCGGGCGTACCTTGGGGATCATGTCTGTGCCGAGTGATCCGGATCCCCGCCTTCAGGCCTACGCGGATCCCCAGCGGCTGGTCACCACCGAGTGGCTGGCCGAGCACCTGGGCGACGAGGGCCTCGTCGTCATCGAGTCCGACGAGGACGTTCTGCTCTACGACACCGGTCACATCCCCGGCGCGGTCAAGGTGGACTGGCACCTGGAGCTGAACGACCAGGTGACCCGGGACTACCTCGACGCCAAGAGCTTCGCCGAACTCTGCGCCGCCAAGGGCATCGGTCGCAACGACACGGTGGTCTTCTACGGCGACAACTTCAACTGGTGGGCCGCGTACGCGCTCTGGGTCTTCACCCTCTTCGGCCACCAGGACCTCCGGCTGCTGGACGGCGGTCGGCAGAAGTGGATCGCCGAGGGGCGGGAGCTGACCCGGGAGAAGGTGTCCCGGCCGCGCGCCGATTACCCCGTGCCGCAGCGGGACGACGCGCCGATCCGGGCGTACCGCGAGCAGGTGATGGCGCACGTGGCGTCCGGCCGGCCGCTGGTCGACGTCCGTTCGCCGGGCGAGTACACCGGCGAGATGCTGCACATGCCGGACTACCCGCAGGAGGGCGCGCTGCGCGGCGGCCACATTCCCGGCGCGGTCAGCAAGCCGTGGAAGTCCGCGGCCAACGACGACGGCACGTTCAAGTCGCCGGACGAGCTGCGGGCGATCTACGCCGACCAGCTCGGGTTGAGCCCGGACGACGACATCGTGGCCTACTGCCGGATCGGTGAGCGGTCCAGCCACACCTGGTTCGTGCTGCGGCACCTGCTCGGCTACCCGCAGGTGCGCAACTACGACGGCTCGTGGACCGAGTGGGGCAACCTGGTCCGGGCCCCCGTCGTGAAGGGCGACCAGCCCGGCGGGCTGAACAGCTGACCGTCGCCGGACCCGCGCGTGGCCGAGGGGCCGTCGCGCGGGTCCGGCGCTTCGGCGTACGGGCGCTCGACGGCTCTCGGCCCCAGAGCGCGGCAGGACACCGGCCTGGCGATGGCCGGGCTCAGCCGGCGGCGAGCGATACCTCGCCGTACAGGTCCCGCACCACGCCGGTGACCGCACCGGTCGACGGCTGCCAGCGCAGCAGCCCGCCCGGATCGTGGCGGAGCAGCACGGCGCCGTCCCGGTCCCAGCCGAGCACCTCGCAGCAGGCCTTCCAGCGGTCCCGGCCCAGGTCGAGCAGGCGGGTGACCACGCCGGTCTCGGCGTTCACCACCGCGACCCCCTCCAGCCCACTCATGCCGCCGGTGGTGAGCCATCCGGCCCGGGCCACCTGGTCGCCGCGCTGCCAGCCCCGCGCGTAGAACTCGTCGACCCGGTTGCCGCTGGGCAGCGCGCGGAAGTCGAGCGGCCAGGAGTTCAGGTGCGTGCCGCCGGCGGTCCAGGTGTACCGACCCAGCGTCAGGCTCTCCGGGGCGCCGCCCAGCGTCAGCACGGCGTCCGTCCGGACGCGCGGGTCGGGGCTGACCACGTCCCAGGGGGAGACCGCCACCTCCCGGCTGGTGCCGGTGCTCGGGTCCACCTCGTACGTGGTGTCGTTGTCGCCGACGAAGAGCCGGTCACCGGACCAGAGGACGTGCTCCAGGTAGCCCTTGAGCGGATGGCGGCGGACCGTCGCGGTGGTCAGGTCGACCACGATCACCTCGTCGGTCTGGGCGAAGGCGGCCGTCCGTCCGTCCGGCGACAGGCTGCTGCTCTTCAGCGGGACCGCGGTGTTGCCGTCGGCGTCGCGGGTCCGGGCCGGGGTGACCACGTCGAGGTCCCGGACGAGACCGTCGTCGCCGAGCACCCGGATGCGTCCCTCGACGCCGGTCCCCGGATCGACCGGCTGGTACAGCGCCAGCGCCTGGCGGACCGGACGGGCGGAGAGCGACGCGCTCACCGGGTCGCCGAGGCGTCCGAGCGGGTCACCGGGATACGTCAGGTGGTCCGGCGGTCGCTGCACCGGTGCGGCGCTCGGGACCGGGCTCGCGGTCGGTGTGGCGGGTGTGATCGGCGACGGCCGGTCGGCGGGGCGCAGGGCAACGGCCGTACCGCCGGTCAGCAGGACGACCGCGACGGCGGCGGCGCCGGCGGCACGGCGGTTACGCCGGGTGCGGCGGGCCCGCTCCCAGCCGGCGGACGCGGGGTGCGCCGGCCGGATGTCCTCGGTGGCGACGGTCAGCAGTCGGGTCAGGTCCTCTTCCCTCACGGGTTCACCTCCATGCCGCTCGGCCGGCCGTCCTCGCGGCCCAGCTCGGGGGCCACCTCGCGGAGCCGGCGCAGCGCCGCGTGGCACTGGCTCTTCACGGTGCCGACGGTGACGCCGAGCACCTCGGCGGTCGCGGTCTCGGTCAGGTCCTCGAAGTAGCGCAGCACCACGACCGCCCGCTGGCGGGGCGGGAGCTGCCCGAGGGCGTCGTGCAGGGCGAGCCGGAGCAGCCCGTCCCGGTCGTGGGCGGCCTGCTCCGGCGGGTACCCGCCGAGCCATTCCCGCCGGCGGCGACGCCACCAGGAGACGGCGTCCCGGTAGAGGATGGCCCGCACGTACGCGGCCGGGTCGCCGTCGCGGACCGCGGGCCAGCGCAGCGCCAACTTCAGCAGGGCATCCTGGAGAAGGTCTTCGGCCTGGTGCCGGTTGCCGCAGATCAGGTAGGCCGCACGCAGCAGCCGGTGCTGGTGGTTCTCCACGAAGACGACGTAGCCGTCGCGCCCGTCGTTCGCCGTCGGTGCCATCCGCCCCCTCCCCGGCCGTCGCGTTCCGTGTCACCCGACAGACGCACGGGGAGCGGCAAAAGGTTGGGTCAGTTCTCCGGCAGCCCGGTCAGGTAACGCTGGAGGGTCGGCGCGACCCAGCCGACCAGCTCCTCCGGTGCCATCTCCACCATCGGCGGCAGCCGGACGATGTAGCGCGTGAAGGCCAGCCCGAGGATCTGACTGGCCACCAGGCCGGCCCGCCGGGAGGTGGTTGCCGGGTCGGTGCCGAAGCCGGCCACTGCAGCGCTGAGCTGGCTGGCGAAGATGCCGCGCATCCGCTCGGCCGCGCCCGGGTTGGTGCTCGCGGTCCGGAGCAGGGCGGCCAGCGTCTCGTCGCCCTCCCACCGGGCGAGGAAGTGCCGGATCAGCACCTCGCCGAGCTGCCCGGGCGGGACGTCGGTCAGGTCGGGCAGCCGCAGGTCGAACTCGGCCGCCGCCGCGAACAGCCCCTCCTTGCTGCCGTAGTAGCGCATCACCATCGACGGGTCGATCCGGGCGTCGGCGGCGATGGCGCGGATGGTGGCGCGCTCGTAGCCGTCGGAGGCGAACCGTTCCCGGGCGGCGCCCAGGATCGCCGCGCGGGTGACGTCCGAGCGGCGGGGACGGGGCGCGTCGGTGGGGGCGACGGTCATGTCCACGACCGTAGGCCAACAACTGTTGACACACCAACACCCGAGGGCCAAACTGCCAACAAGTGTTTGCCAACACGCGTTGGCAATTCCTTCCCGGAGGTGGCGATGCTGCCCGCGAAGACCGACGTTCTGGTGGTGGGAGGGGGCCCAACCGGCCTCGCCACCGCGCTCACCCTGGCCCGAAGCGGGGTCGAGGTGACCGTGCTCGACCAACTCGCCCACCCGCCGGTGACCTCCCGGGCGGCCGTCGTGCACGCGTACACCCTGGAGGTGCTGGACCGGATCGACGCCGCGGCGCCGCTCGTCGCCCAGGGCCTGCGGGCGCCGCGGTTCACCGTGCGCGACCGCGACCGGGTGCTGCTCGCGGTGCCGTTCGACCAGTTGCCGTCCCGATTCCCCTACGCGCTGCTGGTCTCCCAGTCGGTCACCGAGGCGGTGCTCACCGAGCGGCTGGCCGAGCACGGGGTGCGGGTGCGGCGGCCGTGCCGGTTGACCGGTCTCACCCGGACCGACGACGGCGTGCTGGCGCAGGTCGACGGGGCCCCGCTGCGCGCCCGGTACGTCATCGGCGCGGACGGCATGCACAGCACCGTCCGGCAGGCGGCCGGCATCGGCTTCACCGGCCCCACCGACGAGGAGTCCTACGTGCTCGCCGACGTCCGGGTCCGCAGCACCCTGCCCCGCCAGGAGGTGTCACTCTTCCTCGCCCGCTCCGGGCCGCTGGTCTGGGCGTCCCTCCCGGACGGGGTGGTCCGGCTGGTCGCCGCCGTGCCGGTGGCCCCCGCCGAGCCGGACCGGGCCTACCTCCAGGCGCTGCTCGACGAACGTGGACCGGCGCGGCGACCCGATGAGGTGACCGAGGTGCTCTGGGGCTCCCGGTTCCGGGTGCACCACCGGCTCGCCGACACGTTCCGGGCCGGGCCGGTGCTGCTGGCCGGAGACGCCGGGCACGTGCACAGCCCGGCCGGCGGGCAGGGCATGAACCTCGGCATCTGCGACGGGGTGGCCCTCGGCACCGCCCTCGCCGACGTGCTCGCCGGCGGCCCGGAGACGCTGCTCGACGAGTACACCGCACGGCAGCGCCCGATGGCCGAGGACGTGCTGGGCTTTGCCGCCGGGCTGACCCGGCTGGCCACCCTGCCGCCCGCCGGCCGGCCGGCGCGGAACGTGCTGCTGCGGCTGCTCGGCGCCGTGCCGCAGGTCAGGCAGCGGATCGCACTGCGACTCTCCGGGCTGTCCCACCGGGAGCGGACGCCGGGCTAGGCTCCGCCCGTGGAGCAGGTCTGGCGGGACTGGGGCGGCGTCCTGCTCGCCGCACTGGCCGGGCTGCCCCTGCTGGTCCTGCTCACCGCCGGGCTCGCCCGGCTGCGCCGGGACGTGCCGGCCGGGCAGGCGTGGCGACGCAGTGTCGCCGAGGTGGGGGCGGTCGCCGGCACCCTGCCGTGGGTGTGGATGATCCTCACCCCGCGCGACGCACCCCGCCAGGTCGACCCGGTGCCGCTGCGCGACCTGGCCGACCTGCTCACCGGCGCGCCGGTGACCGCGGTGGTGCAGGTCGTCGGCAACCTGCTGGTCTTCGCGGCGCTGGGCTTCTTCGGCCCGGTACGACTCGCCGCGCTGGCCGGCACCGGTCGGCTCTTCCTGCTCGGTGCGGTCGGCTCGGTGCTGGTCGAGACCCTCCAGTACGCGCTGGATCTCGGCCGGGTCTCCTCGATGGACGACGTGCTGCTCAACGCGACGGGCGCGGCGCTGGCCGGGCTGCTGTCCCGGCGCTGGTGGGCGCGGCCGGCGGCGGCGCCGGCGGGGCCGGCCGCAGTGCCCACCACGCGGCGAGGGTGACCAGCGCGAACGTGCCGGCCGCCCCCACCGCCACCGGCGCCGTCCCGTACACCGCGCCGACCAGGCCGGCGAGCGCCGCGCCGACCGGTGCGGTGAGCAGCGCGACCATCCGCTGGGCGGCGCCCACCCGACCGAGCAGCCCGGCCGGCACGTGCCGCTGCCCGTACGACGCCCAGAGACTGTTCCACGAGGCGGTGCCGGCGGCGAAGACGGCCAGCGCGAGCCCGCCGGGCACCGGGTGCCGGGCCAGCGCGAACCCGGCCAGCGCGACGGTCTGCGCGGCGAGCACCGCGCGCAGCGCCGGCACCGTGCCGAGTCGGGCGGCGAGTCGCCCCGAGCCGAGCGCCCCGGCCACCCCGCCGACGATGGCCGCCGCGGCGAAGAGCCCGTACCCGGCCGGCGGCACCCGCAGCACGTCCAGCGCGTAGAGCACCAGCACGGCCAGCAGCCCGCTGATCGCCAGGTTGCTCGCCGCGGTGAGCAGGGTGAACCGCCACAGGGTCCGGTCCCCGTGCAACCAGCGCATCCCCTCGCCGATCTCGGCCCGCACCGAGCCCCGCGGTGCGCGCTTCCCGTCGCCGAGCGGACGGGGCGGGGCGAGGGCGAGCACGAGGAGAGCGGCCACCGCGAACGTGACGGCGTCGATGGTGAAGGGCAGCGCCGGGGCGGCGGTGAAGAGCAGGCCGGCGGCGGGCGCGCCGAGGAAGCCGCCGGCCACCGCGGCGCCGGCCTGGAGCCGGCCGTTCGCCCGGGGCAGCGCGGCCGGCGGCACCAGCGCGGGGAGCAGCGCGAAGGAGGCGGCGTCGAAGAGGGTGCCCAGCGTGGCGAGCAGGAACGCGGCCAGCAGCAACGCCGCGACGCCGGCCCGGTCGAGCGCGACCGCCACGGCCAGCCCGCCGACCACGGCGGCGCGTACCCCGTCCACCAGGGCCATCGTCCGCCGGCGGTCCCAGCGGTCCGCGTACACGCCGCCGAGCAGGCCGAAGAGCAGCGGCGGCAGCTGGCCGGCCACGGTGACCGCCGCGATGACCCGGGGGTCACGGGTCAGCGTCGCGGCCAGCAGGGCCAGCGCCGGAGTCCGCAGCGCGTCACCGAACCGGGACGAGACGGCGGCGGACCACAGCAGGTGGTAGTCACGCCCGAGTCGGGATGCGGTCATGCCGGCGATCATGAGGGGTCGAGTGGGTCGAGGGTCAAGCCGCCGGCATCGGCCGGTTGCCGTCTCCTCAGGTGTGACCAACCGCCCGGTAACCAAGCCTCCACCTCGCGCTGGGCGCGGTCTAGGCTTGCCCGGTGACGGTGGAGCAGCAGGCGCGCGGCGGCGCGGCGAGCGCGGGGCGGCGCCGGTCCCGCAAGGACGAGATCCTGGAGATCGCGGTCGGTCTCTTCGCCGCCCGGGGCTACCACGGCGTCTCGATGGACGACATCGGCGCGGCCGCCGGGGTCACCGGTCCGGCCCTCTACCACCACTTCGCCGGCAAGGAGGCGATGCTGGTCGCCGCGCTGATCCCGGTGAGCGAGGGGCTGCTCGCCGGCGGCCGGGAACGCGCCGCCGGCCGCCCCGACGACCCGCGCGGTGTGCTGGAGTCGCTGATCGACTATCACGTCGACTTCGCGCTGGCCAACCCCGCGGTGATCGCCCTGCACCTGCACGAGCTGGACCGCCTCCCCGACGAGCCGCGCCGCCGGATCCGGCGCCTGCAGCGGCTCTACGTCGAGGAGTGGGTGACGGTGCTGACCGCCCTGCACCCGGGCATGCCGGACGGCGAAGCCCGGGTGCTGGCGCACGCGGCCTTCGGCCTGATGAACTCGACCCCGTTCCTCGGCGGTGAGGTGGACCGGCGCCGCCGGGCCGAGTTGCTGCGCGGCGCCACACTCGCCGCCCTCCTGGCCTGACCGCCGGCCGGCGCCGCTGACCGACCCCGATGGCGACACGGAACTGACCGGGGTGGCATGGTTCCCTGACAACCGTCCCGACATCTGGACGCTGGGGAGGAAACATGATCGAGTCGCTGCTGGTCGCCAACCGGGGCGAGATCGCCCGCCGGATCATCCGTACCGCCAAGCGGCTCGGCGTACGCGCGATCGCGGTGCACTCGGAGGCGGACGCCGGTCTGCCCTTCGTCACCGAGGCCGACGAGGCCGTCTGCGTCGGCCCGGCCAACCCGGCGCAGAGCTACCGCAACACCGAGGCGATCCTCGCCGCCGCCAAGTCCACCGGCGCGCAGGCGATCCACCCCGGCTACGGCTTCCTCTCGGAGAACGCCGACTTCGCCCGTACCGTCGAGGCCAGCGGCCTGATCTGGGTCGGGCCCGGCGCGGACGCGATCACCGCGATGGGCGACAAGATCAACGCTCGTAACCTGATGGCGGCGGCCGGCGTCCCGGTCGCCCCCGGCACCACCGAACCGGCGGCCGACCTGAACGCCGCGGTCGCGGCGGCGGCCGAGATCGGCTACCCGGTGATGGTCAAGGCCGCGGCCGGTGGCGGCGGCATGGGCATGGGCGTGGCCGTCGACGAGGCCGCGCTGCGCACCGAGTACGACAAGGTGCGCGCGTTCGCCGAGCGGATGTTCGGCGACGGCTCGGTGCTGCTCGAGCGGTATTTCCCCCGGGTACGCCACGTCGAGGTGCAGATCCTCGGTCTGGCCGACGGTCGGGTGGTGGCGCTCGGTGAGCGGGAGTGCTCGGTGCAGCGGCGCAACCAGAAGCTGGTCGAGGAGTCCCCGTCCCCGGCCGTCTCGCCCGAGCTGCGCGCGCGGTTCCTCGCCGCGGCGGTGCGGGCCGGCGAGGCGGTCGGCTACCGCAACGCCGGCACGGTGGAGTGCCTGTTGGTCCCGCGTGAGCGGGACGCCAAGGGGGATGGTGCCGGTTCCGAGGAGTTCTTCTTCCTGGAGATGAACACCCGGCTCCAGGTGGAGCACCCGGTCACCGAGCTGGTCTACGGCCTGGACCTGGTCGAGGAGCAGCTGCGGGTGGCCGCCGGGCTCGCCCCGACGTTCGACCCGGACCGGCTCGCCCCGCGCGGGCACGCCATCGAGCTGCGGATCAACGCCGAGGACCCGAAGCGCTTCCTGCCCGGCCCGGGCGCGATCACCACGTGGGCCGAGCCGACCGGCGAGGGCGTCCGGGTCGACTCCGGCTACGTCGCCGGCAACACCGTCACCCCGTTCTACGACAGCCTGCTGGCGAAGCTGATCGTCAGCGGCGCGGATCGGGCCGAGGCGATCGAGCGGGCTCGCGCCGCCGTGGCCGCCTTCGAGGTGGCCGGCCCGAAGTGCAACCTGCCGTTCTTCGCCGAGCTGTTGGAGAACGACGAGTTCGTCTCCGGCGACTACGACACCGGCATCGTCTCCCGGATGCGCTGACCCGGCCCACCTGCCCCGCCGGCGTCCCGCCGTCGCCGCGACAGCGGGACACTGGCAGCCGGGCCCTTTGCTCTGCTTCCCTGGAGGCAACACCGGTTGTCCGGATTCCGGACGGTCGGTGTTGCCGCCGCTGAAGCAGAGCAAAGCGTCCGAGGCGACACCCCACGACGACGTCACAGCGAGGTGACCATCGCATGAGCCAGCTGCCAACTTCCGTGTCGATCCGCGAGGTCGGGCCGCGCGACGGGCTCCAGAACGAGGAGCCGATCCCGACCGACGCCAAGGTGCGCCTGCTCGACGCGCTCTCCGGCACCGGCGTCAAGCGGATCGAGGCGGTGTCGTTCGTGCACCCGAAGGCGATCCCGCAGATGGCCGACGCGGACGAGGTGTGGCAGCGGGCCCGCAAGGCCGACGGGGTGGGCTACTCGGCGTTGGTGCCGAACACCCGCGGCGCGCAGCGCGCCCTGGCCGCCGGGTTCACCGAGATCGAGGTGGTCGTCTCGGCCAGCGACACGCACAACCGGCGCAACGTCAACCGCTCGACCGACCAGTCGCTCGACGACATCGCCGAGCTGATCGACCTGCTGCACGGCGCGGGTGCGCGGGCCGAGGTGATCGTGGCGACCAGCTTCGGCTGCCCGTACGAGGGGGACATCGACCCGCAGCGGGTCGCCGGGATCGTCGACCGGGTGGTCTCCGACGGCGCGGACCGGGTGGCGTTCGGCGACACCACCGGCATGGGCACCCCGCGCCGGGTCCGCGACCTGCTGACCGCGGTACGCGACCGCAACGCGCACGTTCCGGTGCTGCTGCACTTCCACAACACCCGGGGCACCGCGCTGGCCAACCTGCTCACCGCGCTGGAGCTGGGGGTCACCGAGTTCGACGCCAGCGTCGGCGGTCTCGGTGGCTGCCCGTACGCGCCGGGGGCGAGCGGCAACCTGGCCACCGAGGAGGCGGTGCACATGCTGCACGACATGGGCATCGACACCGGCATCGACCTGGACGCCCTGATCGAGGCCGCCGAGCTGGCCGAGCGGCTGGTCGGCGGGAAGCTCCCCTCCGGCGTGCTGCGCGCCGGCCCGCGTACCCGGTTGACCCCGATGCCGGCCTGACCGGTCAGGCGGACAGCGGAGGGGCCGGCGGTCGCGCCGGCCCCTCCGTCGTACCCGGTCGGTCAGCCGATCGGGGCGAGCGTGGCCGGGGCCGGCCAGCTGTCTCGGAAGATCTCCGACCCGGTGCGGTCCGCGGCGCGCTCGCCGGCGCTGCGGGTGCCGGCGAAGAGGTTGCTCACCCGGTTCGCCTCGGTGGTGCTCGGGTAGGGGTTGGTGCAGCTGGTGCCGGCGCTGCCGCCCGACATCAGGATCGCGCAGTTGCCGTTGTAGTTGTCCGGCAGGCCGAGGATGTGCCCGATCTCGTGGGTCATGATCCGCAGGGGGCTGTACTGCGCGGCCTGCTGGGTGTCGATGTAGACCCGGCCGTTGCCGAGGCTGGTCCGCACGGCGTACGAGCCGCCGCCGGTGATCTGGTAGATCCGCAGGTTGGAGCCGCAGTTCGCCGAGAGCGTCAGGTTCGAGGTGGCGTTGTTCCAGATGGAGGCCGCCTGGTTGGCGATGCTGGCGTAGCTCGGCGCCTGGCTGGTGTTGTAGCAGATGGTCATGGCCGCGGACGCGGGTGACGGGTTGGCCACCGTGACGCCGAGGGTGGCGACTGCCGTCGCGACCAACGCGCCTGCGATCCGGCCGATGCGTGAGGTCATTGCGGGCTCCAATCCGGAAGGGGTGTCAGGAGCCTAGTCATATATATCCATCAATTTCAATGTCTTGTTCGGGTGCACCGTTGTGCGGTGGGGCGGCGTCTGGGTGGCCGGGTATCGTCGCGATGCGCTAGCCTAACGATCGTTCAGGTCGTAACAGGCGAGGGAGTCGGCGTGACGCTCGACGGTGAGGCACTGGAGCAGCTGCGCAAGCGGGCCCGGGCCGGCGGGGCGGACAAGTACCACGCCGCCAACGCCGCCAAAGGCAAGCTCTTCGCCCGGGAACGGGTCGCGCTGCTGGTCGACGAGGGCAGCTTCGTCGAGGACGGCCTCTACGCCAACGCGATGGCCGACGGCCTGCCCGCCGACGGCGTGGTCACCGGCACCGCCACCATCGACGGGCGGCAGGTCTGCCTGATGGCGAACGACTCGACGGTCAAGGCCGGCAGCTGGGGCGCGCGCACCGTCGAGAAGATCATCCGGATCATCGAGCGGGCCTACTCCACCGGCGTGCCGATGGTCTACCTGGTCGACTCGGCCGGTGCCCGGATCACCGACCAGGTCGATCTCTTCCCCGGCCGGCGCGGCGCCGGAAAGATCTTCTGGAACCAGGTCCGCGCCTCCGGCTCCATCCCGCAGGTCTGCGCGCTCTTCGGGCCGAGCGCGGCCGGCGGGGCCTACATCCCGGCGTTCTGCGACGTGGTCGCCATGGTCGACGGCAACGCGAGCATGTACCTCGGCTCGGACCGGATGGTCGAGATGGTCACCGGCGAGAAGACCACCCTGGAGGCGATGGGCGGCGCCAAGGTGCACTGTGCCGAGTCCGGCGTCGGGCACTTCCTCTGCAAGACCGAGGCCGAGGCGCTCGACGTGGTGAAGCGCTACCTGTCCTACCTGCCGGCGAACTGGACCCAGGCGCCGCCGGTGGCCGAGGCGCAGCCCGCGCCGGCGAAGGCCGACCTGGCCGCGCTGGTGCCGGCGAGCGAGCGACAGGCGTTCGACATGCGCCGCTACGTCAAGGGCCTGCTCGACGAGGACAGCTTCTTCGAGATCCAGGCGCTCTGGGCCAAGGAGCTGACCATCGGCTTCGGCCGGCTCGACGGCCAGGTCGTCGGCGTGGTCGGCAACAACTCGATGTTCAAGGGCGGCGTGCTCTTCGTCGACTCGGCCGACAAGGCCACCCGGTTCGTGCAGCTCTGCGACGCGTTCAACGTGCCGCTGCTCTTCCTCTCCGACGTGCCCGGCTTCATGGTCGGCAGCGCGGTCGAGAAGCAGGGCATCATCCGGCACGGCGCCAAGATGATCACCGCGATCTCCGAGGCCACCGTGCCGAAGATCTGCGTGGTGGTCCGCAAGGCGTACGGCGCGGGCCTCTACGCGATGGCCGGCCCCGGCTTCGAGCCCGACGCCACCATCGCGCTGCCCACCGCCAAGATCGCCGTGATGGGTGCCGAGGCGGCGGTGAACGCGGTCTACGCCAACAAGATCGCCGCGATCGAGGACGAGGCGGAGCGCGCCGCGTTCGTCGCCGCGAAGCGCGCGGAGTACGAGCAGGACATCGACATCGTCCGGCTCGCCAGCGAACTGGTGATCGACGCGATCGTCGAGCCGCACGAGCTGCGGGCCGAACTGGTCCGCCGGTTCACCGCGGCGCAGGGCAAGGAACGGCACTTCTCCCGGCGCCGGCACGGCGTCACCCCGGTCTGACCGACCTGATCCGATCCCGGCCCGGCGTCACGAGCGCCCGGCGGGCCCGTCCTACAGGAGGAACCCATGGACTTCCGGCTCACCGAGGAGCAAGAGGCGCTGCGGGAGAGCGTGCGGGACTTCGCCCGCGAGGTGGTCGCACCGGTCATCGCCGAGCACTACGAGAAGCACACCTTCCCGTACGAGGTGATCCGGCAGATGGGCAAGATGGGCCTCTTCGGGCTCCCCTTCCCCGAGGAGCACGGCGGCATGGGCGGAGACTACTTCGCGCTCTGCCTGGCCCTGGAGGAGTTGGCCCGGGTCGACTCCAGCGTGGCCATCACCCTGGAGGCCGCGGTCTCCCTGGGCGCCATGCCGATCTACCGCTTCGGCAACGACGAGCAGAAGGCACAGTGGCTGCCGAAGCTGCTCAGCGGCGAGGCCCTGGCGGGCTTCGGGCTGACCGAGCCGGGCACCGGCTCCGACGCGGGCGGCACCCAGACCCGGGCGGTCCTGGACGAGACGACGAACGAGTGGGTGATCAACGGCTCGAAGGCGTTCATCACCAATTCGGGCACGGACATCACCACGCTCGTCACGGTGACCGCGGTGACCGGGGTACGCGAGGACGGCTCGAAGGAGCTGTCCACGATCATCGTGCCCTCCGGCACCCCGGGCTTCACCGTCGCGCCGGCCTACTCCAAGGTCGGCTGGAACGCCTCGGACACCCACGAGCTGACCTTCGAGGACTGCCGGGTGCCGGCGGCGAACCTGCTCGGCGAGCGGGGTCGGGGCTTCGCCCAGTTCCTGCGCATCCTCGACGAGGGGCGGATCGCCATCGCCGCGCTCGCCGTCGGCCTCGCCCAGGGCTGCGTCGACGAGTCCGTCAAGTACGCCAAGGAGCGGCACGCCTTCGGCCAGCCGATCGGCAACTACCAGGCGATCCAATTCAAGATCGCCGACATGGAGCTGAAGGCGCACACCGCCCGGCTGGCCTACTACGACGCGGCGGCCCGGATGCTGGCCGGCGAGCCGTTCAAGCGCCAGGCCGCGATCGCCAAGCTGCACGCCAGCACCGTCGCGGTGGACAACGCCCGCGAGGCCACCCAGGTCCACGGCGGCTACGGCTTCATGAACGAGTATCCGGTGGCCCGGTTCTGGCGGGACTCGAAGATCCTGGAGATCGGCGAGGGCACCAGCGAGGTGCAGCGGATGATCATCTCTCGCGACCTCGGGCTCTGAACGCTCGCCGACGCTGCCGCTGTCGGATATCGGCGGCGGAGCGTCGGCAGCCCGACGCTCGACTGCCGGAGGTCGGACCCGGTCCGTAGTGTTCCACCCCATGACTCCGGCTCATGATCGATCGCCCGGCCTGGGCGTTCGTACTGGTCTGCCGGACCTGTTGCGCGGGCACCGGCTCTCCGTCGGCCTCACCCAGGCCGAGTTGGCCGACCGCGCCGGTGTCGGCGTACGCACGGTGCGTGACCTGGAACGTGGCCGGTCCTCGCGGCCGCAGCGGACCACCGTCGAGCTGCTCGCCGGCGCGCTCGACCTCACCGGGGCCACCCGGGCGGCCTTCCTCGCCGCGGCCCGCGGGCCGACCGCCGATCCGCCCGACCCTTCGGGCGATCCGCTGACGGCCGGCGCGGAGCGGGGCGACGCGGGCCTGGTAAGCCTGCCGCCGCCGGTCGAGCTGATCGGTCGCGACCGGGACGTGACCGAGTTGACCGGGATGCTCACCGACGAACTCGGTCCCCGGCTGGTGAGCCTGGTCGGGTTGGCCGGCGTCGGCAAGACCGCGCTGGCCCTGTCGGTGGGGCACGCGGTGGCCGGCGGTCATCCCGGCGGGGTGGCCGGGGTGGTGGTGGCGGCCGGGTCGGACGGGTCGGATCTGCTCGCCGCCTCGGTGGCCGTACTCGGCGCGACCCGGGTGCCGGACCTCGCCGTCCGGCTGGTCGGCCGTCCGGCGCTGCTCGTGGTGGACGCCGCCGAGCGTGCACCCGGCCCCGTCGCCGAGACCCTGCACCGGCTGATCGCGGCGGTGCCGTCGCTGCGGGTGCTGGTCTCCGGGCGGCATCCGGTCGGCCTGCCCGGGGAGTGGGTCTGGCCGGTCGCACCGCTCGAGGTGCCGCCACCGGAGGACGAACAGGCCGGGGCGACGGTGCTGGCCCAGTGGCCGGCGGTGGCGCTCTTCACCGCGCGGCTCGCCCAGGTGCGCCGTGAGCCGCCCGTCGAGGCCGAGCTGCCGGCGTTGGCCCGGCTGGTGCGCCGGCTGGACGGGCTACCGCTTGCCATCGAGCTGATGGCGGCCCGTGGCCGGATCCTCGACGTGACCGAACTGCTCGACCGCTACGGCGACCGGGTTCTCGACCTCGCGACGCCCGGCGACGGCGGGCAGCACCCCGGCTGGGACGCACCGGGCGGGGCGGACGCCTCCCGGCCACGGGTGGGCGTCACGCTGCGGGACGCCGTGGCGACCAGCTACCGGCTGCTCGCCCCGAACGAACGAGCCGCGCTGCGCCGGCTGGCCGCGTTCGGCAACCGCTGGTCGGTCGACCTGGCCGAGGAGATGCTCGCCGACGACGCCGACTCGGACGGCACGGTCGCGGTCGACCCGGTGCCGGTGCTCGACCGGCTCGCCGAACTCGGTCTGCTGAGCGTCCGCGGCGCCGCACCCCTCCGGTTCCGACTGCTGGACGCGGTCCGCGACTTCGCCACCGAACAGGCCGCCGGCGCGGGCGAGCTGACCTGCATCCGGCTCCGGCACGCCGCGGTGGTCGCCCGGTTGGTCGCTCGGACCGCCACCGACCTGGTCGGTAGCGGACTCCCCGAAGCGGTGCACCGGCTCGACGAGGTGAGCAGCGACATCAACTCCGCGCTGGCGCACGCGGCGACCGACGATCCGCTGACCGCGCTGCGGCTGGCGACCGGGTTGACCCGCTGGTGGCGGTTCCGCGGCCGGGACGTGGCCGGGCGGCAGTGGCTGCGCCGGTTGCTGGCCGACCCGCGTACCGCCGACGCCGACCCGGTGCTGCGGGCGTGGGCGTCGGTCGGCGTGGCCCAGCTCGCCGCCGAGCACGGCGCGGGTGCGGAGGAGTTGCCCGCGGCGCGAGGAGCGCTGGAGGCGTTCCGCCGGGCCGGTGACGTGACCGGGGAGCTTGCGGCCCGTACGGTGCTGGGCGCCCTGCTGGTGACCACCGGGCATCAGGAGGAGGCCCGGGAGCAGGCCGACTCGGTGCTCCGGCTGGCGGCCCGCAACGGGCGCGTCCGGGACATGGCGGTGGCGCAGAACAACCTCGCCTGGCACGAGGTCCGGGTCGCCGACCTGGCCGCCGCCCGGCGTCGGCTCGCCGCGGTGGACCGGCTCGCCGCCCAGTGCGGGGAGCAGCGGTTGCGGGTGCTGGCGCGGGCGAACCTGGCCGAGGTCGCTCGCCTGGCGGGCCGGTACGCCGACGCGGTGGACCAGGGCCGCTCGGCCGCGACGGCGCTGGCCGAGCTGGGTGATCCGGGACAACGACGCCGGGTGCTCGGCCGGGTCGGCCTGGCGCTCGCCCAGGACGGTCGCGCAACCGAGGCGGCCGAGGTGCTCGCCGAACTACGGGCCAGCTTCCCGGAGGAGCCCAGCCAGGCGCGTTCGGCCCCGGTGGTGCCCCGCCCCCGGGCGGCCGGGTCCGTGGGTCGTCCGGACGGCGCGCCGCGTCGGGGCGACCTCGACGCGTTCACCAGCGGACCGACCGTGGCCGCGGGCGGATGGTCGCACCCGGAGGAGGGCATCCGCGCGTTGATCGAGGGAAACCTCGCGCTGCACCGGGGGGACCGGGAGTTGGCTGCGGAGTGGTTCGCGGCGGCGGCCACCGCGGCCGGCGCCGACGGGCAGGACCGGCGCGACGTCGTGGAGGCGCTGGTCGGGTTGGCCGCCAGCACCGGAGATCCGTCGGCGCTGGACCGGCTGGACCAGGTCTGCCGGAAGAACGGGATCCGGTTGCTGCCACAGGAGGAGGGCCTGCTCTACGCGCTGGTCGTGGCGCGGGAGACCGGGTCGCACCGCTGACGGCGGCGGCCAGTTGCGCTGACGACGCCGGTGCGGCGGGCGTCACTGGTGGCGGGCGTCAGCGTGGAGGCACGGGGCCGGGGGTGGCGCGAGCGAAGAGCCCCCTGTTGCTACCCCTCGCCGTTCGCCCGCGCCGTCACCCCCCGGTGAATCCCCGCTGACCGAAGACTAGCCAGCACAGGCCAGGTGATTGGTCCGATTTCGGGGGCTGTATCCGGCTGGTCCGGCAGTTCTGCCGGTCTTTCTGCCGGTGCGCGGGCCGGTGCGGCCGACCAGTCGTGGCCGGAGGCGGTCAGCCGCGGCTGAGGGTCGACTGCTCCTCGACGGGCTCGCTCTCGGCGGTGCTTCCGGCGGTCGCGCAGGGGTGAACGGCGTCCCGTACCCGGCGCAGCCCGTCGAGCATCGCGTCCAGGGCCGCCGGATCGAGTTGGCCGGTGAACCACTGCTCGATGATGCGCAGATGCCCGGGCAGCACCTCGTCCAGCCGTTGCAGCCCGGCGGCGGTGACCACCGCGTACGAGCTGCGCCGGTCGGAGGGGCAGGCGCGTCGGGTCAGCAGACCGTCGCGTTCCATCCGGTCGACCACCCGGGTCACCCCGCTGGTGGAGAGGGAGGTCTGCGCGGCGAGGTCGGTCATCCGCAGCTGGTTGTTGGGTGACCGGGCCAGCCGGGTCAGCACCTCGAACTCGACGGCGGAGAGGTCGTGCTCGTCGAACTGGGCGGCGAACCGGGCCGTCAGCCCGGCGTGCACCTCGTAGAGCAGGCCGATGGCGGTGATCCGGGGATCGTCCAACACGTTCTTCACCCGTTCATCGTAGCAGTACTTGACACGGGGAATATTGCAACGGCTATAGTTGCTGCGGCAGTCGTTGGGCTACTACATATTCCTGGAGGAGAGCACCATGACCAGCAGCACCGATGCGGTTACCCGCGACTGGCAGGGCCTCACTATCCCGACCGCCGGCACCTACGTGCTGGACGCCGCGCACGCGCGGGTGGGTTTTGTCGCGCGCCACATGATGGTCAGCAAGGTCCGCGGTGAGTTCACCGAGGCCGCCGCCACCATCACCATCGCCGAGGACCCGCTGCAGTCCTCGGTCACCGCCACCATGCAGGCCAGCAGCATCAACACGGCCCAGGCCGACCGGGACGCGCACCTGTGCAGCCCCGAGTTCCTCGACTCGGAGCAGTTCCCCACGGTGGAGTACCGCAGCACCGGTGTGAAGTCCCAGGACGGCAACGAGTTCGTCCTGCTCGGTGAGCTGACCATCAAGGGCGTCACCCGCCAGGTCGAGCTGGACGTGCAGTTCGAGGGCGTCGGCCGCAGCCCCTTCGGCCAGGACATCTTCGGTTTCTCGGCGAGCACCGAGATCGACCGTGAGGAGTTCGGCCTGACCTGGAACGTCGCCCTGGAGACCGGCGGCGTGCTGGTCAGCCGGAAGATCAAGATCGAGATCGAGGGCGAGGCCATCCGCCAGGCCTGATCCCCGGATCTCCGCCAACGCTCGGGCCCGCGCCTACTCGGCGCGGGCCCTGCGTCGTTCAGGTGCCAATTGTCACGACTTGTTTGTGGTCCGGCCGGTGGTGGGCACAGTGACCGGGGCGGTGCTGCCGCCGTGAGGGCTCGACCAGGCCTGGACGGAACCGTTCCGGTGCGGGATAACCGGAGTCGGCCTCTGGTTTGGCGAGGTGGGCGCTCTTACCGTGGATGGCTGACAAACGCGCATCCGGGGCGGTACGCCCCCGACTGCGCCTCGTGCCGGGAGGACACATGGGCAGGGACGTCTCGCAGGGCGCCTTCACCCGCGAGGACCGGGTCCGCTACCGGCAGAAGGTCCGGCGGTGCCTGGACGTCTTCGCGCTGATGCTGGACGACTTCGGCTTCGACGCCGACCGCCCGATGACCGGGCTGGAGATCGAACTCAACCTGGTCGACTCGGCCGCCGAACCCGCGATGCGCAACGAGGAGATCCTCGCCAACATCGCCGACCCGCTCTTCCAGACCGAGCTGGGGCAGTTCAACCTCGAACTGAACGCGCTGCCCCGGCTGATCGAGGCCGCCGGCTTCGCCGACTACGAGCAGGACCTGCGCGGCAGCCTGTCCCGGGCGGACGAACGGGCCGCCAAGTCGGACGCGAAGATCGTCCTGGTGGGCATCCTGCCCACCCTCACCGAGGGTCACCTGGTCGAGGACAACCTCTCCACCAACGAGCGCTACCGGGTGCTCAACGACCAGATCGTCGGCGCCCGGGGCGAGGACATCGAGCTCGACATCCGCGGTGTGGAGCGGCTGCAGACGCACACCGACTCGATCGCGCCCGAGGCCGCCTGCACGAGCCTCCAGTTCCACCTCCAGGTCGCCCCGGACAGCTTCGCCGACTACTGGAACGCGTCCCAGGCCATCGCCGGGGTCCAGGTGGCGATCGGCGCGAACTCCCCCTTCCTGTACGGCCGGCAGCTCTGGGCGGAGACCCGGATCGCGCTGTTCGAGCAGGCCACCGACACGCGTCCGGATGAGCTGAAGGCGCAGGGCGTACGACCTCGGGTGTGGTTCGGTGAACGGTGGATCACCTCGATCTTCGACCTCTTCGAGGAGAACGTGCGGTACTTCCCGCCGCTCCTGCCGATCTGCGAGGACGAGGACCCGGTCGAGGTGCTGCACGCCGGCGGGGTGCCCAAGCTGGGTGAGCTGCGGCTGCACAACGGCACGGTCTACCGGTGGAACCGGCCGGTCTACGACATCATGGACGGCCGCCCGCACCTGCGGGTGGAGAACCGGGTGCTGCCCGCCGGTCCGACGGTGGTCGACATGTTGGCGAACGCGGCCTTCTACTTCGGACTGGCCCGCGCGCTGGCCGAGGCGGACCGCCCGATCTGGAGCCAGCTCACCTTCAGCTCCGCCGAGGAGAACTTCCACGCCGCCGCCCGGCGCGGGATGGACGCCGTCCTGCACTGGCCCCGGCTCGGCGACGTGCCGGTGACCCAGCTCGTGCTGGACGTGCTGCTGCCGAAGGCCGCCACCGGGCTGGACGGCTTCGGCGTGGCCCCGGCCGAACGGGACCGGCTGCTCGGCATCATCGAGCAGCGCTGCCGGACCGGACGCAACGGCGCGGTCTGGCAGACCGAGGCGGTCTGGGCCGCCGAACGGCGCCGAGGCATGGACCGGAACGCGGCGCTGCACCACATGGTCCAGCGCTACGCCGAGCTTCAGCGCAGCAACGAGCCGGTGCACACCTGGCCGGTGGACTGACCGCTGCGGCGGTGGCGCCCCGGCCGAGCCGACGTCAGCTCGTCCTGCGCGGTGGCCGGCTGCGGCGGCCGGCCGGTTTCGGCGGGGTCAGACCCGGTGCCGCGTCGTCCGCACCGACCGGGTCGAGTCGGTCCGCCTCCCCGGTCCGGGGCGCGGGCACCCGAGGAACACCGGCCGGGGCCACGGATGGCACCGCCGCCGGCTGGTCCCCGTCGCCCGATCGCCCAGGGGTCGCCGCGGTCTTCTCGGCCGCGCCCGGCCCGAGCTGTCCGGTCGACGGCTCCGCCTCGCCGGCGTCCGGCCCGGCGGGCGGCGTCGGGTCGGTGACTGCGGCCGCGGGCTCAGCCACCGGCTGGCTGCGCGTCGCCGACCGCCGGTCGGCGCGCTGGGCGAGGGTGGCCAGCAGCACCGATCCGCCCATCCCCACGATCACCGCGTACGGCGCGATGAGGTGCGCCGACACCTGCTCCGGGCTGATCGCCGAGAGCCGGGGCACGGCCAGCAGGTAGCCGACCGCGACCAGCAACGGCCCGGCCGCGCCGGAGGTCGTCGCGCCGACCCGGCGCTGCGCGGACCGGGCCGCCCGCCGGGCGGCGAGCACACCGATCACCAGCGCGGAGCCGAGCGAGAGCAGCGCGCCGGGCCAGTAGAGGTAGTCCCGGATCCAGAACCCGGGCCGGTCCGAGCTGATCTGCCAGATGCCGAGCTGTGCGCTGGCCAGCCCACGGCCGGAGAGCACCCCGTCGACCACGGCGACCACGGCGAGCAGCCAGAGCCAGGCCACGGTCGCGATCATGTTGGTGGCGGCGGCGCGCGAGCGGAGCGCCCAGAGCGCGGCGAGCACGCCGAGCAGCACCCCGATCGCCGCGTAGCCGGCAGCGACGCGCTGCGGGGTCGCGGTGTCCGGAGCGGCCGCGACCCGGGCCGGCACCGCGACCAGCAGGACGGTGATCAGGGCGCCGAGGCCGGCGGCGACCGCGAGGCCGACGTGCCACAGTCCGCCGCCCCGGGTGGTGTCCGCCACCGGCGCGGCGGCCGGCCTCGGGTGCTTCCCGGCCTCGTCGACCGGCAGAACGTCCCGACCCGACGGGTCGAGCGGCGCCTCGCCGGGCGCGTCGGGTGCCGATCGGATCCCGTCGGTCGCCGCCGGGACGGCGGAGCGCTCGTGGAGCCGGTGCGCGCACACCGCGCCGAGCACGGTCGAGGTGGCGGCGATCCAGGTGGCCCAGATCAGGCTGGCGACCCAGGCCGCCGGCGCCGCGCCGGAATCGGCCGGCGCCCAGTTGATGATGCCCAACCCGTAGCCGAAGCCCAGTTGGGCTGCGCCGGTACCGGCAGCAACCCCGACCGCGGTCGCGATCGATCCTCCCCAGCCGCGTCTGGCCATGCCGGGGAGCGTAACGTCCCGTCGTCGCCGGGGCGAGTCGTCGGCGACGGCGCGGTTCGACAGTGGTGGCGTCGGCTTTGGCGGGGACCGGTACGGTCGCCGGTGACGGAGGCGGTGGCGGTGTGACGGACGGGAACACGGGCGGACAGTTCTCCCCGGGCGACGGCGACGGCCGCCCCGGTCGGATGGCCGTGGTGCTGGGTGGCGGACTGGCCGCGGTGCTGCTGGCCGCGCTCGGCGCGACGGGGGGCTGGCTGCTGGCCGGCGAGGACGACGTACCCCCCGAGGGGCCGGCGGCGGCGACCAGCCCGACCGCCGGTTCCAGCTCTCCGACGGCGCCGCGGCCGACGGCCACCCGCAGCACGCCGTCCGCCCCCCGCACCTCGGCGTCCACCGGTTCCGGGCTGACCGTGCCGCCGGTGATCGGCACCGACTTCGAGGACGCCCGGGACGAGCTGCACGAGCGGCGGTTGAGCTGGCGGCTGGTCTTCGGCACCGGTGCCGGTCGTACCGTCGAGCGGACCGAGCCGGCGGTCGGCGCCGCGGTGAAGCGGGGTACGACCGTGACCCTCTACGTCAGCGGACCGGCGCCGACCAGCACCGTGCCGGACCTCGTCGGCGACGACTGCTCCGAGGCGGCCGAGGAGTTGGGCGAGGAAGGTTTGTTCCCGCGCTACCCGACCGGCCGCAGCGGCACCATCCAGCGGCAGGAACCGGCGGCGGACGCCGTGGCGCGCTGGAACGACACGGTCCAGGTCTTCTGCGGGGCGCAGCCGGACGGCTCGCCGAGCGGTTCGCCGGCACCCTGACCGGACGGGCGGGTGCCGGGCGGGTCGGCACGCTGATCCCGGCCGACGGCCGCGCGGACCGTTAGGTTGGCGGTCGAGGGCCAGGACGCCCGCCCGGTTCGGGAAAGGACGTGCGATGAGCGACGACCGCCAGCAGCCGCCCACCGGGGAGCCCGACGACGACCAGACCCGGCCACTGCCGCGAGACAACGCGGAGCCGGCCGACCTCACCCAGCGGTTGCCGGCGGAGCGGGCCGGGTCGAACGAGTCCGGCGGGAGGCCGCCCCAGCCTGGCGCACCGGAGGCGACGGCTCCGCTGGGTCGGCCGGTGGACCCGACCGCCGCGCTGCCCCCGGAGCGGGCGGCGCCGTGGTCCGGGCGGGCCGAGGTGCCGCCGCCCCGACCGGCCGACTACCGGGAGCAGACCGGCGACTGGTACGCCGAAGATCAGGGCGGCCGCCGCTGGTGGCTGCCGATCCTCTGGGGTGTCCTGACGTTGCTGCTGGTCGCGCTGCTCGGTACCGCGCTGTGGCTGGTGCTCAACGCGGACGACGACCGGACCGGCCCGGAGCCGTCCCCGTCCCCCGTGTTGACCACCGCGGTGCGGACCAGCGCGGCCCCGACCTCGGCCGCACCGACCAGCGAGGCACCGAGCAGCGCGCCGCCGACCACCGAGGCGGCCGGGGTGCCGGTGCCACCCGTGACCGGGCTGCCCCAGGTGACCGCGGAGGCGCTGCTGGACGGGCTCGGGTTGAGCTACCGGGTGGAATTCCGCCCGTCGGAGCTGCCACCGGGACGGGTGATCGGCACCGAGCCGGGGGCGGGTGAGCTGGTCTCCGAGGACGACGAGGTCGTGCTCCTGGTCTCCGAGGCCGAATCGTCGGAGACCGTGGAACCGCCCACGCCGAGCCCGACGGTAACGGCCACACCCTGATCGCGGCCGGCCGTCACCACATTCGTCGTCTGGTGCTGACCAGGCCGAGCCCGGCCAGCGAGATGGTCAGCCCGATGATGCCGGACCAGAACAGCGAGCGGCGGATGTCCTCCGCCGAGTGCTGGCCGGTGACGGAGCCGGTCTGGCCGGCAAGCGCGCCCGCGCCGGATCCGGAGTCGCCGTCGGTCCCGGTGCCGTCCTCGGTGCCGGCTTCCCGATCCGTTCCGGCGTACGGGTCTGCGGCCGGATCGGCGGCGCCGGCCCAGCCTGGTTCGTCCGCCACGTCGGGCGGGCCGCCCTCCCCGATCACGGTGATCTCCGGCGCCGGGACCGGCTCCGGTAGGTGGGTGGCGGAGAGAGCGGGGTCGCGGATCACGACCACCATCGTGGTCGCGGCGCCGAAGAGCGCCAGGAGCCCGAAGGCGTAGCCGATACGGAAGCGGTGGTGCCGCCGCGCGGCGGGCAGATTGACCATGACCATCCCAGGGTCGGGGTCCTGGACGCGCGGGGTGGAACGTGCCGGGGTGGGCGTGCCTCGATTCTATGGCGGCGGCACGCCCACCATCGGTGGTTTCGGCTGGTCAGCCAACCCGGACCGGAGTGCGGGCGACCGGCCGGCGCGGTCGTACGGTGTGCGGGCGCGGCTCCGGCGCGGCCCGCAGCTGCCGCAGCCCCTGCCGCTGTACGTAGATCGACCGCCGGTTGACCGCGTCCCCCGCCGCGTTCAACTCGTAGCCGTCAAGCCACAGCCAACCGTCGTAGGTCGGCCACTCGAGCACCCGGATCACTCGAAACATGATGGGCCGGAAGAACTGGACACTCGCCGCGCGAGTCACGTGCAGTACGTCACCAGAGCGGGGAAGCACATGGGCTCCTGGAGAGGGACGGCCGGCGGAGGCGCCGGCGAATCTGATCGGGGGACGTCTCGGCCGGTCAACGGGGTCGTGCCTCGTCCACCGGTGTGGTGCGGTCGGTGGTGGTCGGGCCGTACCCGCTGGTGGCGTGCCGCCACCCGACCATCACCCGGCTGCTCCGGTTTTCGCGCCCGCCGCCGCAGCCAACTGACATGCAGCGGCGGGGTCATCACTCCGGAGCAGGTCTGGCGGTCTCTGTCGCCTCGCCGACATCCCCCGACCCCCACCAGCTGCAATGATCACCAGCGGGGATCGAACGGAGACGGTGAGTAACTCGCGTCATACGGACAGAGTGCACCAGCGAGGTGCCACATGCAAGTTGCACGTCGAGATTTGCCGATACGTGAGTGCCCCCCGCAAATCGACGCTTGAAGCGGTCGGCGTCCGGACGGCACACTGAGGGACGGTTTCGCCCGTCGCGGCCGGCCGAGGACCGGCACCACCCCGCCGCGAACGCCCGCCGTCCCAGGGTCGCGCCCCGGCGGGCGCGAGCATTCGGCGCGTCGACCGGAGGTAGGCCGGGTGAGGGCGAGCAGCCAGCATTCCGAGGTGGCACCTGTGAGTGAGGCGTGGGCCGAGGTGGACAGGTGAGTGAGCGGCGCAGTCCGACCATCCGGCGGCGCCGGCTCGGTGCGGAGCTGCGTCGGCAGCGCGAGTCGGCGGGCATCACCATCGAGGTCGTCGCCGAGCAGTTGGAGTGCTCGGCCTCCAAGATCTCCCGGATCGAGACCGGCCACACCACGGCCACCCCACGCGACGTCCGGGACATGCTGCGGATCTACGGGGTGGTCGGCGTCGAGAGCGACGAGCTGGTCCAGATCGCCCGGGAGGCCCGGCAGAAGGGCTGGTGGCACCCGTACAGCACGGTCCTGGTCGGGGCGTACGTCGGGCTGGAGGCGGCGGCGAGTTCCATCCGGGCCTACGAGCAGCAGGTGGTACCGGGCCTGTTGGAGACCGAGGAGTACGCCAGCGCGATGATCCGCGCGGCCCGGCCGGACTTCACCCCGGACCAGGTCGCACAACGTGTCCGTGTCCGCCTCGGTCGACAGTCGTTGCTGACTCAGGACGATCCGGTCGATTTGTGGGTGGTGCTCGATGAGGCGGTGGTAAGCCGTCCGGTGGGCGGGGACGAAGTGATGCGTGGCCAGCTCAAGCGGCTGGTCGAGGTGGCCGAACTTCCGAACGTGACGCTCCAGATCCTGCCGTTCGAGGTGGGGGCGCACGCCGGCATGGACGGGACCTTCACGATCCTCAGCTTCCCCGAGCCCGGTGATCCGGATGTCGTGTACGCGGAGAACGCCACGGGTGGGCTCTTCCTCGAGAAGAGTGACGAGCTACAGAAGTACAGCTTCATCTTCGATCACATTCGAGCAGCGGCCATTCGTCCGGAGGAGTCCGTCGCACACATCGCGAAACTGGCAGAGGAGCCGTTGTGGAAATGGCGACCAAGAGGTTCCCCGTGGACCTGACGCAGGCAACGTGGTTCAAGAGCTCGAAGAGCGGGCCGAACTGTGACAACTGCGTGGAGGTGGCGTACGCGACCGGCGCGGTCGGGGTGCGGGACTCCAAGGACAAGACCGGGCCCGCCCTGATCTTCGCTCCGGGTGAGTGGCGCGCCTTCGTCGCCGGTACCAGGGGCGGCGGGTTCAGCCCGGCCTGAGAGCCGTCGGGCAGTGGATGACGGGCGGGTCCCCGTCCGGTGGGTGGCCGGGCGGGACCCGCCCTTCCCGCGCGCCGGTCGGGGAACCGCGTACCACCCGCCGGCCGGCTGGTGGAGCAGGATCCGCCGGGAATCCCGTCGCCACTTCCGTTCCGCCTCGTTGAACCCGTCGGTACGGCGCTGGTCGACAACCCGCCGCAGGGATCCGCAACCGAGCGAGGCAGGCGAGACGGATGACGACGATCGGGTCAGACAACCTCACCAACGGTCCCGGGAAGCCGGAGCGGTTCGGTGGTAAGTACCGCGGGGCGCGTCGGGACACGGTGCTGACCGAGGTGGTCTCGAGCGATTCCGAGCTTGGCGCTCGGGAGGCGCCGGCCCCCGAGCAGGCCGGTCCGCCGCTGTCGCTGCCGTCGCTGGACCCGAACCCGCTCACCGAGCCGTCGTTCCCGCCGGCCGGCTGGCCGGCGGAGCCCGGTGACTCGCTGGTCGACCACCCGCTGCTGCGCGGCCTGCTGATGGAGTTGCCGCCGAAGGGCAGCGTGCCGCCGCCGGGCTGGCTGGACCGGTGGTTCGAGGCGACCCGGGCGATCCTGGAACTGCTATACGTGCAGGGGACTGGCGGTCGCTCGCGCTGAGGCCGGCTCCGCGGGCCTGGCCCGCTCGGCGAGCCGGTTGTGCCGTAGCGCGTGCCGGACCCCGAAGACCAGGATGACGAGCGCGCCGACGGTGATCGCCGGGCCGGTGAAACCCGGCGTCGCGAAGCGGTCGGCACCGCTCGCGGCGATCACCGCCGGCACCGTCAGCAGGCCGGTGACCTGCAACGGCAGGCCGATCAGCGGATGCGCCGCGGCAGCCCGCAGGCCGTGTGGCGCGGGGGTCTCCGGCGCTGTGGCGAAGGCGCCCGCGCCGGCCCACAGCCGGCGCACCCGGCGTACGGTGCAGACCGCCACCACGAGCGCGGGAAGGCCGGCGAGGTCGAGGGCGGCGGCGGCCCGGTCGGCCGGGGCGTCCCCGGCGCTGACCAGCCCGGCCGCCAGCACGGTCGCGGTCAGCGCCAGGCCGGCGAGGGTCAGGATGAGCAGCCAGCCGGCGCGCCGGCGGAGCGCACAGGCGCGGTCCAGCCCGGGCAGTCCGTCCGCGATCACGCCGGCGGCCAGCCACACGGCGGCGATCGGCAGCAGGGCGACGAGATAGCTCTCCATGCTGGACACTCTTGCCCGTCGAGGCGCTGCGCGAATCCGGGCCCAGCCCCCGTTCGCCCCGGACAGCATCCCGTAGGGGGCATCGTCCCGCGTTATGAAAGATTCGACATGTTTATCTTCATCACTCTCCTGATCTACGCTCAGCTAGATCGGCCGCCATCGATCTGAGCGGGACCCGCGTCGGGCGGCTGCCGGTCGGAGGGAGGTAGCAAGATGGGTCTTGCCCACAGATCCGTACTCGTCGGGGTGGCCACGCTGACCATGTTGGCCGCCGCCACGCCCGCCCTGGCCGCCGAACCGACCGGAGCGATCCGGGCGGCGGGCGGGGACACGGCCGTCGCGGACAGCTACATCGTCGTCTTCAAGGACACCGCGGTCAGTCGGAACGCGGTCGGCGACAACGCCGACCGGTTGGTCGGCCGGCACGGCGGTGCGGTGGCCCGCACCTACGGGGCGGCGCTGCGCGGCTTCGAGGTCCGGGTCGGCGCGAAGGCCGCTGCACGGATCGCCGCCGATCCGGCCGTCGCGTACGTCGAGCAGAACCACACCGTCTCGATCGCCGGCACCCAGACCAACCCGCCGTCCTGGGGTCTGGACCGGATCGACCAGCGGAACCTGCCGCTGAACAGCTCGTACACCTATCCGAACACGGCGTCCAACGTCCGCGCCTACGTCATCGACACCGGCGTTCTGTACGGGCACAACGACTTCGGCGGCCGGGCCGTCTCCGGCTTCGACGCGGTCGACGGCGGCTCCGCCGACGACTGCAACGGCCACGGCACGCACGTCGCGGGCACGGTCGGCGGCTCCGCGTACGGCGTCGCCAAGGGCGTCCAGATCGTCGGCGTCCGGGTGCTCAACTGCCAGGGCAGCGGCACCAACGCCCAGGTGGTCGCCGGCATCGACTGGGTGACCGCGAACGCGGTCAAGCCGGCGGTGGCCAACATGAGCCTCGGCGGCTCCGCCAACAGCTCGATCGACACGGCGGTCACCAACTCGATCAACTCCGGCGTCACCTACGCGGTGGCGGCCGGCAACGGCAACGCCCTCGGCGTCCGGCAGAACGCCTGCAACTACTCCCCGGCCCGGGTGCCCTCGGCGATCACCGTCGGCGCGACCCAGAACAACGACGCCGCGGCGAGCTTCTCCAACTTCGGCACCTGCGTCGACATCCTGGCCCCGGGCGTCAACATCACCTCGGCCTGGTACACCGGCACCGGCGCGACGAACACCATCAGCGGCACCTCGATGGCGTCGCCGCACGTCGCCGGGGCCGCGGCGCTCGTGCTCTCGGCCAACCCGTCGTGGAGCCCGCAGCAGGTGCGGGACAACCTGGTCACCAACTCCACCCCGAACGTGGTGACCAACGTCGGCACCGGCACCCCGAACCAGCTGCTCTACGTGGTCAACGGCACCCCGCCGGCCAACGACTTCTCGGTCTCGGTCTCGCCGACCTCCGGCTCCACCGCGCCGGGCGGTTCGGTGACGGCCACCGTCGGCACGGCCACCACGGCCGGCTCCGCCCAGTCGGTCAGCCTCTCCGCCAGTGGCCTGCCGGCCGGCGCGACCGCGTCGTTCAGCCCGTCGACGGTGACCTCGGGCGGCTCGTCCACCCTCACCATCGCCACCTCGGCGAGCACCCCGGCCGGCAGCTACCCGGTGACGATCACCGGCAGCGGCGCGGCCGGCACCCGTACGGCCAGCTACACGTTGACCGTGACCGGCTCGGGTGGCGGTGGCTGCTCCGGCAGCAACGGCACCGACGTCGCGATCCCGGACACCGGCGCGACGGTGGCCAGCTCGATCACGATCGCCGGCTGCAACCGCAACGCCTCGGCGTCCGCCACGGTCGCGGTGAACATCGTGCACACCTACCGCGGTGACCTGGTGATCGACCTGGTCGCCCCGGACGGCTCGGCCTACCGGCTGAAGAACAGCAGCTACTTCGACGGCGCCGACAACGTGAACACCACGTACACCGCCAACCTCTCGAGCGAGGCGGCGAACGGCACCTGGCGGCTGCAGGTGCGCGACGTCTACGCGGGTGACACCGGCTACATCAACACCTGGACGCTCAACCTCTGAGTCCGGGATCGACCGGGGCCCCTTCCGACACGCCGCGGAAGGGGCCCCGCCCCGTCCGGCCCGGGCCGCCCGCCGGGAAGCGGCGGGCCGGGACCGGGTGCCGGGGCGGGTCAGACCGCGAAGGTGGCCGGGCGCTCGGTGGCCGGCGCCGGCGGCCGGGCCTTCCACAGGCCGAGCTTCTGGGCCGTCATCCGGGTGAGGTAGGCCGGGTTGAGGATCACGTACCGGCGCCAGAGCCGCTTCGGCTCCAGGCCGAGCCGCCAGAGCCACTCCAGGCCGACCCGCTGCATCCACGGCGGGGGCTGGCGCAGCAGCCCGGCGTGGTAGTCGAAGGCCGCCCCGACCGCCATCATCGGCATGTCGAGCAGCGGCCGCATGGCGTACGTGAAGACCTCCTGGCGCGGGCAGCCGAGCCCGACCAGGACGAGCCGGGCGCCACTGGCCCGGATCCGGTCGGCGATCTCGGCGTCCTCACCCGGTTGCACCGCGCGGAACTTGGACGGCTCCACCCCGGCGATCTTGAGGGCCGGGAACATCCGCTCCAGCGCCGGGATCAGCCGGGCCAGGGTCTCCTCGGTCGAGCCGTAGAGGTAGACCGGCAGGCCCTCGTCGGCGAACCGGGAGAGCACGTGCAGGGTCAGCGTCGGGCCGTAGACCCGGTCGGTCAGGCCGGCGCCGTGCAGCAGGTTGAGCGCCCAGCGCACCGGCTGCCCGTCCGGGGTGACCACGTCGAAGGAGTTGAGCCGTGCGTTGTGCGCCCGGTCCAGGACGCCGGTCATCACGCCGTGCACGGCCAGCGCGGTCAGCGCCAGCGGACGGCGGTCCTGGGCGGCCGCCACCACCTGCTCGGTCGCGGCGGCGTAGTCGGTGGCGTCGACCAGGACGCCGAGCACGTTGCGCTTGCTGCCGGTGGTCATGGCTGCGACACCCACTTGTCGACGTTGGCCTCGTAGATCTCCCGCAGGATCATCGGCACGTCGTAGGTGATCTTCCAGTTCGGGTAGTGCTCCTCGAACCGGGCCATGCTGCTGACGTACCACTGGTGGTCGCCGGTGCGCGCCTGCTCGACGTAGTTGATCTGCGCCTCGCGGCCGGCGATCTCCTCGGCGATCCGGAACGCCTCGATGTGCGAGGTGTTCGAGTGCCGGCCACCGCCCAGGTTGTAGACCTGCGCCGAGCGGGGCTCACGGAAGAACGCCTCGAACGCGGTCAACACGTCCCGGGAGTGGATCGCGTCGCGGACCATCTTGCCCTTGTAGCCGAAGAGGTTGTAGGTCCGGCCCTCCATGACGCACCGCATCAGGTAGGCCAGGAAGCCGTGCAGCTCCGCCGCCGAGTGCGCCGGGCCGGTCAGCGTGCCACCCCGGAAGCAGGCCGTCTTCATGTCGAAGTACCGGCCGTACTCCTGGACCATCACGTCGGCGGCCACCTTCGAGGCGCCGAAGACCGAGTGCAGCGACTCGTCGATCGACATCTCCTCGGTGATGCCCTGGTGGAACGGGTGGTCCTCGGGCAGCTCGTACCGGGTCTCCAGCTCGACCAGGGGCAGGCTGTTCGGCCGGTCGCCGTAGACCTTGTTGGTCGAGCAGTGGATGAACGGGGCGTCGATCGCGTGCCGGCGGGTGTTCTCCAGCATGTTGAGCGTGCCGCCGGCGTTGACGTCGAAGTCGGTGTACGGCTCCTTGGCCGCCCAGTCGTGGCTGGGCTGGGCCGCGCTGTGGATCACCACCGCGATGTCCGAGCCGTACTTCTTGAAGATCTGCTCCAGGCCGTCCCGGTCCCGGATGTCCACCGCGAAATGGGTGTACGACCCGCCCAGGTCGGCGCCGAGCCGCTCCAGGCTCCAGGATGTCGAGCCATCCTCGCCGAAGAAGTACCGCCGCATGTCGTTGTCGATGCCAACCACGTCGAGACCGAGGCTGGCGAAGTGCCGAGCCGCCTCGGAGCCGATCAGACCGCCCGACCCGGTCACCAACGCGACACTCACACGCCACTCCTGGTCAATCGGAGGCAGAAACCATCGGAGCATAGCGTGACGCCCGATACGTCCCGATATGCCGCGAGGGCTCCGCAACCTGCGGAGCCCTCGTGTGGTGGTGGGGAAGGGGGGAGTTGAACCCCCACGCCCTTTCGGGCACACGGACCTGAACCGTGCGCGTCTGCCATTCCGCCACTTCCCCGTGGCACGACCCGGATCACTGTAATCCGCCCTGACCTCGCCGTCTCCGGCGGGGCCCGGAACATATTACGCTGTCCCGGTCATCGCCACGACCGGTTACCGTTCGTGGCGGACGAAAGAGTAGCACGACAGGAACGGCCCAACCGAACGGGCCGGGAGCAGCCGGCCGAGCGGCGTGTGAGCTGCGCGCGCGCCGGCCGGATACCATCATGTCCTCGGGACCCGAGGAGGAGCCGGTGAGCGTGCTGCAACGCTTCGAGAAGCGTCTGGAAGGCCTGGTCGAAGGGGCCTTCGCCAAGGTCTTCAAAGGGGTGGTCCACCCCGTGGAGATCCTCAACGCCATGCAGCGGGAGGCCGAGGCGCACAAGGCCATCCTGGCTGGTGGCCGCACGTTGGTGCCTAACCGCTACGTGATCGATCTCTCGCCTTACGACCACAGTCGTCTGGCGCCGTACGCCGCCGCGCTGGCCCAGGAGCTGGCCCAGTCGCAGGCGGAGTTCATCGGCGAGCAGGCCTGGACGGTCTACGGCGACGTGATCGTCGAGATCGAGCGCGGTGAAGGGCTGGACACCGGCATGTTCCGGGTCACGGCCGAGGTCTACACCGGCGGCGAGGTCGCCCCGGTCTCGGCGCCCGGCTACGACGCCGGCCCGCCCGCCTACCCCGCGTATGACCAGGGCGGCGGCTACGGCCCACCGCCCGGACACGGTGGCACGCGCAACGTGCGGCTGGTCTCCGGCGACGGGCGCACCTATCCGCTGCAGATGGGCTCGACCGTCATCGGTCGCGGCGACCAGGCCAACCTGCGCCTGCCCGACGTCGGCATCTCGCGGCGGCACGCCCGGCTGGACTTCGACGGCGGTCAGGTCGTGCTGACCGACCTCGGCTCGACCAACGGCACGATGGTCAACGGCCAGCGGGTCTCCGCCGTCGCCCTCAACCCGGGCGACATGATCCAGCTCGGCACCACGACGCTGACCTTCCGCGTGGACGGCTGACCCGCCTTGCCGGAACTCGTCATCACCGTCGCCCGGTTCGGGTTCCTCATCCTGCTGTGGATCTTCGTGTTCACGGTGGTCGGCGTCATCCGCCGGGACCTCTTCGCGGGCGCCCGCTCGGGCCGGCTGGTGGCCGCGCCCCGAGCGGTCGGCGCCTCGACGGGCCAGCCGGCCAAGCCGGCGAAGGTGAAGCGGGGCAGGGCGGCGCACCAGCTGGTGGTGACCGCCGGTCAACTGGCCGGCACTCGGATCACTCTCGGTGAAGCGCAGATCACCATCGGTCGGGCGGAGGACTCCACCCTCGTGATCACCGACGACTACGCCTCCGCGCGACACGCCCGGCTCGTGCCGCGCGACGGGCAATGGTTCGTCGAGGACCTCGGTTCGACTAACGGCACCTATCTCGATCGCGCTAAGGTCACCGGACCAACCCCCGTCCCCCTCGGCGTGCCGATCCGGATCGGCCGCACTTCCCTCGAATTACGGCCATGACTCTGACCCTGCGCTATGCGGCCCACAGCGACCGCGGTCTGATCCGAGACGGCAATCAAGACTCCGTCTACGCCGGACCGCGGCTACTCGCCGTCGCCGACGGCATGGGCGGCATGGCCGCCGGTGACGTCGCCAGCAACATCGTCATCGGTGCCATGGCGCCACTCGACGAGGACGTCCCGGGGGACGCTCTCGTCGACGCGCTGCGTTCGGCCGTCGGCACCGCCAACCAACAACTCCGCGACACGGTGGACGCCAACCCGCAGCTGGAGGGGATGGGCACCACGCTGACCGCGACGCTCTTCTCCGGCAGCAAGATCGGCATGGTGCACATCGGCGACTCGCGGGCCTACCTGCTCCGCAACAATGAGTTCGCCCAGATCACCAAGGACGACACGTACGTCCAGATGCTGGTCGACGAGGGCCGGATCAGCGCCGAGGAGGCGAGCAGCCACCCACAGCGGTCGCTGCTGACCCGGGCGCTCGACGGCCGGGACATCGACCCGGAATACTCCGTCCGCCAGGTGCTCCCCGGTGACCGCTACCTGATCTGCAGCGACGGGCTCTCCGGCGTGGTCAGCGCGGAGACCATCGGGGAGACGATGCGGGAGTACGTCGACCCGCAGCAGTGCGTCGAGCGGCTGGTGCAGCTCGCGCTGCGCGGCGGCGGCCCGGACAACATCACCGTGATCATCGCCGACGCCACCGACCAGGACATCGTCGAGGCGACGCCGATCGTCGGCGGTGCGGCGGCCCGGGACCGGGGAATGGCCACCTCGGCCGACGACTCCACCCCGGCCGCCCGTGCCTCCGCGCTCTCCGCGCCCCGCCCCGCCGCCCCGGAGGAGCCCAGCTCCACCGCCGACGACGACGAGCCGGAGCGGCGGCGACACCGGCCGGTCCGGGCCGCCGCGATGGCGCTGGCGTTGCTGGTCATCCTCGGTGGCGGGCTCTTCGCCGGCTGGTCCTACACCCAGCGGCAGTACTACGTCGGCGCCACGGAGGACGGCCAGGTGGCCGTGTTCCGCGGGATACAGGGTCAGATCGCCGGGATGGACCTCTCCAGCGTCCACTCCACCAGTCCCGCCGACCTGGAAGACCTCACGCTCGCCGCGCAGGAGCAGGTCAAGCAGGGCATCCCGGCCAAGAGCGAGCCGGACGCCGAGCGTCGGCTGGCCGAGCTGACCAGCGACACGCCGAGCAACCCCAACCTGAAGCCGGTCTGCGGGCCGAGCCCGACCGCCGATGTCAGCCCGGAGAGCCCGTCGCCGACCGGCGTCGTGGCCTCGCCGGGCCCGAGCGGCAGCGCCACCGCCGCCACGCCGACCGGCAGCCGTGTTCCCAGCCCCAGCGCCAGCAGCAGCGTGGCCGGCACCGAGCCGTCCGCCACGCCCGACGCCCCGCCCTCCGACTCGGCTCCGCCGGCGCTCGACCCGGCCGGCTGCCGGTCGCCGGAGTGAGCGCCGGCCCTACTCCGAGGACCCATCCGTGACCGCAGCGGCCACACCGGCAGCCTCGCCCGCCACCACGGGCGAGCAGCCCGGCGTACGCCTGGCCCGGTCCCGGCGCAACGCCGAGCTGTCACTGCTGCTGCTGGCCATGGTGCTGGTGGCCGCCTACGGGGCGACCGTCGAGGCGAACATGCTCGACACGGTCACCCCGGACTTCTGGTTCCCGGCCGCCGCGCTGGGTGCCGTCTTCCTCGGCCTGCACCTGGTCATCCGGTTCCTGGCCCCGTACGCCGACCCGGCTCTGCTGCCGGCGGTGGCGCTGCTCAACGGCCTCGGGGTGGGCTTCCTGCGCCGGATCGACCTGGGCGAGGCCCTACCGGCCGACCGGGAGGACCTCGCCATCTTCGCCGGCATCGGTGGCCGGCAGCTGGCGTGGACGCTGGCCGCGGTGATCCTCGCCGCCGGCCTGCTCGCCATCATGCGCGACCACCGGTCGGTCTCCCGCTACGCGTACACCCTGGGCCTGGCCGGCATCGTGCTGGTGATGATCCCGGCGGTGCTGCCGGCCAGCATCTCCGAGATCAACGGCGCCAAGCTGTGGGTCCGGGTGGGCAGCTTCTCCATCCAGCCGGGTGAGTTCGCCAAGCTGGCGCTGCTGGTCTTCTTCGCCTACTACCTGGTGCGCAAGCGCGAAGTGCTCTCGCTGGCCAGCCGGCGCTTCCTCGGCATCGACTTCCCGCGCGGACGCGACCTCGGCCCGGTCGTCGTGGTCTGGCTGATCAGCCTCCTGGTGCTGGTCTTCGAGAAGGACCTCGGCACCTCACTGCTCTACTTCGGCATGTTCGTGGTGACGCTCTACATCGCCACCGAACGGGTCAGCTGGCTGCTGATCGGTCTGATCCTCTTCTTCGGCGGCGCCTACCTCGCCTACTTCCTCGGCGAGATGGTCGGCGGGCCGTTCGCCAACTTCTACCTGCGCGCGCAGATCTGGCTGGACCCGTTCGCCGACCCGACCGACAAGGGTTACCAACTCGTCCAGGGTCTGCTCGCCCTGGGCACCGGCGGGCTCTTCGGCGCCGGGCCGGGCGGTGGCCAACCCGGCATCCTGCCCGAGGTGCAGAACGACTTCATCTTCGCCGGAATCGGTGAGGAGATCGGCCTCTTCGGGCTCTCCGCGCTGCTGGTGGTCTACCTGCTGATCGTGGAGCGGGGCCTGCGCGCCGCGCTGGCGGTGCGGGACTCGTTCGGCAAGCTGCTCGCGGGCGGCCTCGCCTTCACCCTCGGGCTCCAGGTCTTCGTGATCGTCGGCGGGATCAGCAAGCTCATCCCGCTGACCGGTCAGACCACCCCGTTCCTCTCCGCCGGTGGCTCGTCGCTGATGGCCAACTGGCTGCTGATCGCGGTGCTGCTCCGGGTCTCCGACGGCGCCCGCCGGCCGGTGACCGGTGGGGCCGGCGGTGGCAAGGCGGCGCGGCCGTCGCGCGGCGGCCCGCCCGAGCAGCTGCACGGTGCCCCCACGGAGGTGATCAAGCCGTGAACGCACCCCTGCGCCGCGTCGGCGTCGTCGTCATGGTCCTGTTCGGTCTGCTCTTCGCGAACCTGAACTGGATCCAGGCCTACAAGGCCGATGAATACCGCACCAGCGACTACAACGGCCGGGTCCAGGTCGCCGAGTACGAGCGCAAGCGCGGCAACATCGAGGCCGGCGGCACCGCCCTGGCCACCAGCAAGGAGACCAGCGGCCAGCTGAAGTTCCTGCGCACCTACCCCGGCGGGGCGAAGTACGCGCACGTGCTCGGCTACAAGCCGGTCAACCTGGCCGACACCGGCATCGAGCGGGCCGAGAACGACTTCCTCGCCGGCACCAGCGACCAGCTGCTCGGCGACCGGATCAAGGACATGTTCACCGGTGACCAGACCGGTGGCGGCAACGTGCTGCTCACCCTCTCCAAGCGGGCCCAGGACGTGGCCTACGAGCAGCTGCGCAACAACGAGAAGGGCGTGAAGCGAGGCGCGGCCATCGCCATCGACCCGCGCACCGGAGCGGTGCAGGCGCTGGTCTCCATGCCCAGCTTCGACCCCAACCCCCTGGCCAGCCACAACACCACCCAGGCCGCGGCGGCGTACAACCAGCTGGAGCAGGACCCGAACAACCCCCTGCTGAACCGAGCGTTCGCCGAGACCCTGCCGCCGGGCTCCACCTTCAAGATCGTGGTGGCCGCGGCGGCGTTGGAGAACGGGATCGGCAAGGGCACGCAGATCCCGGCCGGGTCGAGCTGGACCCCGCCGACCTCGGGCACCCCGATCCGCAACGCGGCCTCGTCGATCTGCCCCGAGCCGCAGGTCACCCTGATGAGCGCGGTGACCGAGTCGTGCAACACCGGGTTCGCGCAGCTCGGCGTCCGGCTCGGCGCCGACGTCATCAAGCAGAAGGCCCGCCAGTTCGGCTTCGAGCAGGACGACCTCACCGTCGGTCAGCTCGGCGAGGACGGGCAGGCCGTCGCGGCCAGCCGGACCGGTGACATGCAGAACCCGGACGGCAGCACCGACCCGGCGGCGCTGGCCCAGTCGTCGATCGGGCAGAACAACGTGCGGATGACCCCGCTCGAAGGGGCCCTGATCGCCGCGTCGGTCGCCCGCGAGGACGGCAAGCAGATGCGTCCGTACCTGGTCCGGCAGCTGCTCGCCCCGGACCGCACCACCAGCTACTACACCGCAGACCCGCGGGAGCTGCGCCAGCCGATCAGCGGCCAGGTCGCCGCCGACCTGCGGGACATGATGGTCAGCGTGGTCGAGAACGGCACCGGCGGCCAGGCCAAGATCAATGGCTACACGGTGGGCGGCAAGACCGGCACCGCCCAGTCCGCGCCGGACCGGCCCGACCACGGCTGGTTCATCGGTTTCGCGCTGGACAAGAACGGCGACCCGGTCTCCGCCGTCTGCGTCGTGCTGGAGCAGGCGGGGTCCGGCGGCAGCGCCGAGGCGGCCCGGATCGCCGGCAAGATCATGCAGGCGGCCATCGCCGACCCCGGAGGCCGCTGACATGCTGAGCCCCGGGGTCCAGCTCGGCAACCGCTACCGCCTCGACGAGCGGATCGCCAGCGGCGGCATGGGCGACGTCTGGCGCGGCACCGACCAGGTGCTGGGCCGTACCGTCGCAGTGAAGAGCCTGCTCCCGGCGTTGCTCGACGAGCCGGGCTTCGCCGAGCGGTTCCGCGGCGAGGCCCGCACCATGGCCACCATCAACCACCCCGGCGTCGTCGACGTCTACGACTTCGGCAACGACCAGCAGATCGCCTTCCTGGTGATGGAGTACGTCGAGGGCGACGCCCTGTCGGCCACGCTGAGCCGGGTCGGCCGGCTCACCCCGGCCCGGACGATGGCCCTGGTCGCCCAGGCCGCTGACGCGCTGCACGCCGCGCACGAGAAGGGCATCGTGCACCGCGACGTCAAGCCGGGCAACCTGCTGGTCCGGCCGAACGGCACGCTGGTGCTCACCGACTTCGGCATCGCCCGCTCTGAGCTGGTGGGGCAGCTCACCGCCGCCGGCTCGGTGCTCGGCACCGCCTCCTACATCTCCCCAGAGCAGGCCACCGGCGGGGTCGCGACGCCCGCCTCCGACGTCTACGCGCTCGGCGTGGTCGCCTACCAGTGCCTCGCCGGCCGCCGTCCGTTCGAGGGGGACAATCCCCTCGAGATCGCCATGCGGCACGTCCAGGAGACCCCCCGGCCGCTGCCGGCGGACATCCCGCCGCAGGTCCGCGCCGTGGTCGAGCGCGCCCTGGCGAAGGACCCGGCGGCCAGGTGGCCGAGCGCCGCAGCGCTCGCCGGGGTGGCCCGCCAGTTGAAGGCAGTCCTCTCCCAGCAGGCCCGCGCCGGTGGGCAGGCCCGGCCGGTCTCCGGTGCGCCGTCCTCGCCGGCCGCGCCCGGCCGGGCCCAGGTGCCGCAGCAGCCGCGCCCGCCGGCGACCGCCCAGCGGCCGCAGGCCGCCGGTTCACCGCCGCGCCCGGCCGGCACCGCCCGCCCGACCGCCGTCGCCCCGGCCCAGCAGCCGCCGCGCCCCACCGTGGTCGCCCCGGCCGCGGCCCAGGCGCGGCCGCCGGCGGCCCAGGCCGGCTATCCGCGCGGCGCCGCGTCGGTGCCGTCGGCGCCGAGCCGGCACGAGCCCTCACCGGCGTACACCCCGCAGGCCAGCCCGGGGATGCCGGCGCCGGGCCGGTCCCGCCCCGGGATGGTGCTCGTCGCCATCCTCCTGGCCGTACTGGTCCTGCTCTGCTCCGGCGTGATTTCCTACAAGCTGCGGAAGGCGCAGTCCGGCGAACCCGGGGCGCTCGGCCCGCGCACCGTGACGTCCGGCGCGCTGCGGCCGGACGGACGCGACGATCTGCCCCAGACGTCGTACCGTCGACACGAACGGCCTCGGCCGGCGAGCGGCGAGACGACGACGAGCGAAGGACGACAGACGCGATGACAGCGCAGGCCCGCCTGCTCGGTGGCAGGTACCAGGTCGGCGAGCTCCTCGGCTACGGCGGCATGGCCGAGGTGCACCGCGGTCGCGACCTGCGGCTCGGACGGGACGTCGCGATCAAGATGCTCCGGACCGACCTCGCCCGGGACGCCACCTTCCAGATGCGGTTCCGCCGCGAGGCGCAGAACGCCGCGTCGCTGAACCACCCGGCGATCGTCGCCGTCTACGACACCGGCGAGGAGACCGCGCCGACCGGCGAGACACTGCCGTTCATCGTGATGGAGTTCGTCAACGGGCGGACCCTCAAGGAGGTGCTCGGCGCCGAGGGACGGCTCCAGCCCCGGCGGGCGCTGGAGATCTGCGCCGACATGTGCGCGGCGCTCGAGTTCAGCCACCGGCACGGCATCATCCACCGGGACATCAAGCCCGGTAACGTCATGCTCACCCAGACCGGCCAGGTCAAGGTGATGGACTTCGGCATCGCCCGGGCCCTGGCCAGCGGCGCCACCACCATGACGCAGACCAGCGCGGTGATCGGCACGGCGCAGTACCTCTCCCCCGAGCAGGCCCGGGGCGAGGCGGTCGACGCCCGCTCCGACGTCTACGCGGCCGGCTGCGTGCTCTTCGAACTGGTCTGCGGCCACCCGCCGTTCGTCGGCGACAGCCCGGTCAGTGTCGCCTACCAGCACGTACGGGAGGCGCCACCGACGCCGAGCGACATCAACCCGGACGTCAATCCCGCGGTCGACGCGATCGTGCTCAAGGCGCTGTCCAAGAACCCGCTCAACCGCTACCAGAGCGCCGGCGAGATGCGGGCCGACCTGCTCCGCGCCGCGGCGGGCCGACCGGTGCTGGCCACCCCGGTGATGCGGGAGCAGGAAACGATGCCGATGGCGCCGGCCGCCGGCGCCGCGGGCTACCCGGCCGGTGGCGCGGGTGCGCCGCCCACCGGGCAGATCCCGGCCCGGGTCGGTGACCCGCGTCGCCGCAAGGCGTCGTCCTGGCTGATCGCCACGTTCGCCGCGCTCGGTGTGCTGGCGGTGATCGCCCTGGTCGCCGCCCTGCTCTGGGACCGGCAGAGCGACAAGCAGGTGAGCGTCCCGACGGTGACGGGCCTGACCCAGCAGCAGGCGTTCGCCGAGATCCAGAAGGTGGGCCTCGCCGCACAGGCCGGCGACCAGGTGCTCAGCACCACCTGCGAGAAGGGCAAGGTCGTCAACCAGGACCCGGCCCCGAACACCCGGTTGGAGCCGAGCCGCACCGTGACCGTCCAGGTCTGCGGTGGTCCCAACGTGAAGGCCATTCCTCCCGTGGTCGGCCTCGACTTCGAGACCGCCAAGCAGACGCTGGAAGGGCAGGGATTCAAGGTCGCCAAGCCGACGGAGAGGGACAGCCCGAAGGATGAGGGGACGGTGCTCGCCTCGTCCCCCGAGGTCGGCAAGGAGGTGGCCGAGGGCACCTCGGTCACCCTGACCATCTCCAAGGGCAACGTGAACCAGGTGCCCCGGGTGATCGACTCCACCGTGGAGGACGCCAGGCAGGAGCTGAGGGAGGCCGGTTACGACGTCCGCGTCATCGACGGTGACGAGGTGCCCGCGGCCCAGGTCGGCCGGGTGCAGCGGCAGAACCCCGAGCCCGGCAAGGATCTCGCCAAGGGCAAGACGGTGACCATCGAGATCGGCATCCCCGAGCCGGAGACGCCGCCGACCACCGGCACGCCCACCCCGACGCCGACGACCACGCCGACGACGCCGGGTACCGGGGGCGGCTTCCCAATTCCCCCCATGCCGCCGATCCGGTCCGACGACTGACCGGCCGCCGGCGGTAGCGCGACAATCAAGCGTCGGCAAGAGGCCCGGCGTCGGCGCGGCGGTCAGGCGTCGGCAAGGGCGGCCGGCGGCCAGGCGTCGGCAAAGTCGGCCGGCGGTGGGGCGACGGTCAGGCGTCGGCGAAGGCGGCCCGGCGGCGGGCGTCCACCTCGGCGGCGAGGGCCGGGGCGCGCTCCAGCGCCTCCGGGTGGCCGCAGCCGGCGAGCCAGTTGGCGAGCATCAGGTGCCCACCCTCGGTGAGCACCGACTCGGGATGGAACTGGACGCCCTCGATCGGCAGGGTGCGGTGTCGCATCGCCATCACCACCCCGGACCCGGTCCAGCCGGTGACCTCCAGCTCCGCCGGCAGCGTCTCGGGCAGCACGGCGAGCGAGTGGTAGCGGGTCGCGGTGAACGGATCCGGCAGGCCGGCGAGCACCCCGGTCGACGTGTGTCGGACCTCGGAGGTCTTGCCGTGCAGCAGCTCGGGGGCGCGGGTCACGGTCGCGCCGAACGCCTCGCCGATGGCCTGGTGACCGAGGCAGACACCGAAGATCGGCAGCTCGCCCGCGTACTGCCGGATGACGTCCAGGCAGATGCCGGCGCGATCCGGGCTGCCCGGGCCGGGCGAGAGCAGGATGCCGGCCGCGCCGACCCGACCCACCTCGGCGACGTCGATCTCGTCATTACGGCGTACGTCGCAGTCGACGCCGAGCTGGCCCAGGTACTGCACCAGGTTGAAGACGAACGAGTCGTAGTTGTCGATCACCAGGACGCGCATCGGCTCACCGGTCCGGGGTCGGGGGCGCGGTGTTGTTCCGCTCGGTGTCGTACGGCAGGTCGTGCTCGTCGCCGGGCGGCGCGTCACTCGGCACCACCTCGCCGGCCGGGTCGCCCTGGTCGGCGTCCTGGCTGACCTGCACGTCGTCGAAGGGGAGCAGAGGCTCGGCCCACGGGAAGACCACGTACCAGAGCAGCGCGACGGTGGCGGCGGCGAGCAGCACCGACCCGCCCAGCTTGCCGACCAGCCCGAACGGGAGCTTGCGCCAGATCCACGAGTACATCGCCGGTCAGCCTCCCAGCTCCGCCGGGCGGCCCGCCGACTTCGGCTGGGTCCGGTCCAGCTCGGCGTGGATGATCAGCCGCTGGTAGTTGTCGAACTTCGGGTTGCAGGTGGTGAGGGTGAGCATCCGCTTGGTCGCCTTGACGCCCGGCTTGCCGGGCACCGCGGCCACCACCTCGACCTGCGTCGGCTTGACGATCCGGGTCTGCGAGACCTTGTAGACGTACCAGTCGGTCTTGCTCTCGACCACGATCGCGTCGCCGTTGTCGAGTTCGTCCAGCCGCCAGAAGGTGGCCCGGTTCCGGTGCCCGGCGACGGAGAAGTTGCCCACCTCGCCCGGCATCGCGCTCTTCGGGTAGTGGCCCGGGGCGTACCGGATGTCGGCCTGGGTGACGCCCTCGACCACGACCCAGTTCTTGGCGAGCTTCGGGATGTAGAGGCCCGCGATCGGCTTGCCGTGCACCGGCGGGGACGGCTTTGCCGACGGGGTCGCCGGTGCGGCGACGGTGGGGTCGCCGGTCGGGCCCCACGCCTGGGCCAGCTGCTGACTGAGATCGTTCTGGTGGGCGTCGACGATCGCCGACTTGCCCCAGACCTCGTAGCCGGCGAAGAGCAGCACCACTAGGCCGAAGGTGATCAGCACCTCGCCGGACACCCGGATGCCGGTGCGTACCCGGGAGGCCAGCGACGGCCGGGTCAGCTCGGAGTAGACGCTCTTGTAGCCCTCGCCGGTCTGCTCCGGACGCAGCTGGACCACCCGCTCACCTCTGCGGGGCCGAGGCGGCTCGGTGGCCTCGGTATCGCCGGTGTCACCCGCGTCGCCGGTCTCCGGCGTCCGGGGCACCGCGCCCATCAGCGCGGTCGAGTCGAGTGCCGGCTGCCGCGCGGGAGCGCCGGGCACGACCGGGATCAGCGCGGTGGCGGCGGGGTCGCCGGCCGGGGAGACCGGAGCGGCGGGTCCGCCACCCGGCCCGCCGGACGAGCGCTCGGCCCGCGGGCCGACCGGTGCGATGAACGCGGTGGGCCCGTCGGTCGGGTTCGCCGGGGGCGTGGCCGGGGCGGCGCGGTTGGTGGACTCGTCCGCCGGTGCCGCGGACCGCGGCAGGCCGGCAGCTGGCCAGCCGGAGTCGGTCGAGGAGCTGGCGGGGCGGCGGCTCGGCAGGCCACCGGGCGCGGCGGGCCGCACCGGAACCTCGCCGGGGTGGCGCGGGTCGGCCGCCGCTGCCGGCGCGGAGAAGTAGTGGGGAGTACCCGGGTGCCCGGTCGGGGCCGGAGCGTCGCCGGCGGCGGGACCGGCCGGCGGTGTCGTTCGGGTCCCGGCGGCGCCGGGCCACGGAGGTGGTGCGCCGCCCGCCCCACCGGCGGGCGTGGTCGGGCGGGCCGGTTCGGCGGCGGCCGGTGGTCGACCGGATTCCGGCGCGAACCAGCCCTGGTTGCCGGACTGACCGGCGTCCCCGGCCCCGCTCGACTGGGGAGGCACCGCGTGCGGGCCGGAGCGGGCGGTCGCCCCCGCCGCCGACGGCCCGACGGTCGGCGGCTGCGCGGCCGGTGGTTGCGGCGCGGGCGGCTGCGGGGCCGCCGGCGGCTGCGCGGTCGGCGGGCGCGTCGGCAGTACCGGGTCGGGCCAGGCGCCCCGGCCGGGTCGCTGCGGGGCCGGGTCGGTACGGTCGATCTTCGGCAGGAGGGCCGTCGGATCGTCGGTCTGATCCCGGTGCCGCCCGTCGGGCCGGTCGCCGGCACTCACCGGAGCACCTTCGCCGAGCGCAGGGCGGTCGAGTCCTCGAAGGCCGGCACGGTCACGGCGGAGACGGTCTCCCGGTAGCCAAGTTGGTAGTCATCGACCACGTCCTTGAACAAGCGAACTCCCTCGGATTCGGCGAGCGCCTGCTGGAGGGCAGCGGGATCGCCGATCGCTACGATCTTGAACGGGGGGGAGTACACCCGACCATGCAACAGCAGGGTGTTACCGACGCAGCGTACCGCGCTGGTGGCGAGCACGCGGACGTTCATGATTGACATGGCCTCCGCGCCGCCGGCCCAGAGCGCATTCACCACCGCCTGCACGTCGCCCTGGTGAACGACCAGGTCGTCGTTGCTGACACCCTCGGGTAGCTGGTCGCTGCGCCGGGGTGCGGCGTCGTTGAGCTCGACCGTCACGCCGGTGCCGGTCAGCGCGGTGAAGCCGGCGGTCTCCCGGCTGCCGAGCGCCCGCTCCTGCTGGGCCTTGATCGGCCCGTCCTGCTCGCCCAGCGCGGTGGTCCGCTCCTCGACGTCGCCGCGGAGCGTCGCGGCCTGCCGCTCGCTGTCGGCGACCTGGTGCCGGCGCTCCTCGATCAACTGGTTGAGCTGCGGGCGCCGGTCCTCACGCAGGGCGGTGCCGCCGGCGGTGGTCGCGGTGGTGGTGAAGAGCAGCCCGGCCGCGGCGGCGATCAGCGGCACCCCGATCGACCAGCCCGGTCGTCGCTGCCGCCCGCGCCGTGGCAGCAGCCCGGCGACGGCGCGCCGGAGCACCTTCTGCCAGGATGCGCCGCCGGATGTGTACTCCACCGAGCGTTCCTTCCCGTCGTCTCGCGTCGGCCCACGCCGGCCCGGCCGGCATGGTGACCGGAATAACTCCCGCTTTTTCGGTCACTCCGTGCACCGGCCTGACCCCATTCGTGGCTTGGGCGGGCCTTCGGGACTACGCTAGCTTTCGAACATTATTGGCCATGGACCGTCGCCCCCGCGCCCGGTTGTCAGGCCGGACGAGGTCGTAACCCCCTCTGGAGAGCGTCGTGCCCAAGTCTCAGGTCCGCAAGAAGAAGGTGTACACCCCGCCGACGGACGTGCGCCCGACGGCGACGGCGTCGACGCGCAAGCCTAGCCCGGTGTGGTTGCCGCTCACGGCGGTCGCGCTCATCGTCCTGGGCATCGGCTGGCTGGTGGTCTACTACCTCTCCGAGCAGGAGTACCCGGTCATGTCGTGGGGTTACTGGAACCTCGCGGTGGGCTTCGGAGCGATGGTCTCCTCGCTGATCCTGCTCTCTCGCTGGCGCTGATCCCGGCGCTCGGGCGCCCGCCGGCCTCCGTCGCCGTCGCGCCGGAGGCCGGTCTACCTCACTCCACGCCGCCCCTGCCCGGCAGATCCGGGCGGGGCCACCTATGGTGTGCGCAGGGCGGCGCGGCCCGGTGCGAGAAGGCTCACGTTACTGCTGGGTAACCTTGCGCGTAGGCTGCACTGCATGACCGAGCGGAGCGAGGTCATCGACCGGCCCGGTCGAGGGTGCGGCAGCTGCGGCTCGCCGACCGCGCCCTGAACTGGCCCCGGTCGCCGAGCCGCTCGACAGGCAGCAGACCGGGGAGGCCAACTCGATGGGCAGCGTCCAGATCGTCACCACGATCCTCGCGGCCGCCATCACCGCCGTGGCGGTGGGGCTTGCGGTGCGCGCCGTCCTGAGGATGGTGGCAGTCGTCCGGCTCGGTCAGCCCGCGCCGGAGCGGTTCACCGACAAGGGCGCCCGCACCAGGACCATGCTGGTGGAGACCGCCGGCCACACCCGGATGCTCAAGTGGGGCGTGGTGGGTGCGGCGCACTGGTTCGTGATGGTCGGCTTCATCGTGCTGTCGCTGCTGGTGCTCGAGGCGTACTTCGAGGTGGTCACCCCGACCGGCGGGCTGCCGATCATCGGGCCCTGGACGGTCTTCGGCCTGGCCACCGAGGTCATCGGCGTGCTGGGCCTGGTCGGCATCCTGGTGCTGATGGCGATCCGGCTCCGCAACCGGCCCAACCGGCCGGGCGGTCGGTCCCGGTTCACCGGCTCGACGATGTGGCAGGGCTACTTCGTCGAGTGGATCGTGCTGCTGGTCCTGATCTTCGGGTTCGTGATCCGGGGCTTCAAGGTCGCCACCGACCACTTCGAGTACCCGGTCTGGGCCACCCCGGTCAGCCACGCCGTCGGGGCGGTGCTGCCCGACTGGCAGGACGGCGCCAGCATCGCCGCGCTCATCAAGATCGTAATCTCGATGACCTGGCTGATCGTCATCTCGCTGAACGTCACCATGGGTGTCGCCTGGCACCGCTTCCTGGCGTTCCCCAACATCTTCTTCAAGCGCGAACCGGCCAAGCCCGCCGGCTCGGGCCTCGGCGCGCTGCGGCCGATGACGAGCGAGGGCAAGCCGCTCGACTTCGAGGAGGCCGACCCGGAGAAGGACCAGTTCGGCGTCGCCCAGGTGGAGCAGTTCAGCTGGAAGGGTCTGCTCGACTTCAGCACCTGCACCGAGTGCGGCCGCTGCCAGTCGCAGTGCCCGGCCTGGAACACCGGCAAGCCGCTCTCGCCGAAGCTGCTGGTGCTGAGCCTGCGCGACCACGCGTACGCCAAGGCGCCGTATCTGCTGGCCGGCGGCGGCAAGGACCTGACCGGCGAGGAGAAGGCCACCGCCGCGCAGCTCGCCCACGTCGACGTGCTCGCCCTCGCCGAGGCCGAGAAGCCGCTGATCGGCACCGCCGAAGAGGGCGGCGTCATCGACCCGGACGTGCTCTGGTCCTGCACCACCTGCGGTGCGTGTGTCGAGCAGTGCCCGGTCGACATCGAGCACGTCGACCACATCGTCGACATGCGCCGCTACCAGGTGCTGATCGAGTCGAGCTTCCCCTCCGAGGCCGGCGTGATGCTGCGCAACCTGGAGAACAAGGGCAACCCGTGGGGCGCGCCGCAGAACACCCGCGAGGACTGGACCAAGGGGCTGGACTTCGAGGTGCCCCGGGTCGGCGAGGTCGACGACTTCGAATACCTGTTCTGGGTGGGCTGCGCCGGCGCGTTCGAGGACCGGGCCAAGAAGACCACCCGGGCGGTGGCCACGCTGCTCAACGAGGCGGGCGTCTCCTTCGCCATCCTCGGCGAGGGCGAGACGTGCTCGGGCGACCCGGCCCGCCGGATCGGCAACGAGTTCGTCTTCCAGATGCTCGCCCAGCAGAACGTGGAGACCCTGAACGAGGCGTTCGAGGGCCGGGAGAAGAGCAAGCGCAAGATCGTCGCGACCTGCCCCCACTGCTTCAACACCCTGGGCAACGAGTACGGCCAGCTCGGCGGCGAGTTCGAGGTCGTGCACCACACCCAGCTGCTGGCGCACCTGGTGGCCACCGGCAAGCTCACCCCGGTGCAGCCCGTCGACGGCGGCGTCACCTACCACGACCCGTGCTACCTGGGCCGGCACAACCGGGTGTTCACCCCGCCGCGCGAGGTGCTCGGCAGCGCGATCACCGGCGGCGACGGCCAGGAGGGCGCGAGCGGCCTGATCGAGATGCCGCGCAACAGCGAGCGTTCCTTCTGCTGCGGCGCCGGCGGCGCCCGGATGTGGATGGAAGAGAAGATCGGCAAGCGGATCAACGTGGAGCGGGTCGAGGAGGCCATGGCCACCGGGGCGAAGACCGTCGCGGTCGGCTGCCCGTTCTGCTCGACGATGCTCAGCGACGGGGTCAACGGCAAGGGCGCCGGCGAGCAGGTCGAGGTGATCGACGTGGCCAGCGTGCTGCTCCGCTCGGTCAAGCCGGAGCAGGCGCAGGGCGACAAGAAGGCCGAGCCGGTCGCCGGCTGACCCGCGTACCCCAGGAATCGACGCACGACGGCGGTGGCACCCGGTGCCACCGCCGTCCGCTTCTTGCAGGGTCAGGAGACGGCGGTGGTCACGATCGCGGCCGTGGTGACGGCGGTGGTGGCGGCGATCAGCACCGCCTGGGTGTCCAGGATCGCCCGCGTCGTCGCGTCGGACGCCCAACTGCCCTCGGAAATCTCCGCCACCCGGCGCTTGACCCGGTCCTTCGGCAGCTCGTGGAAGACCTTGCGGTCCAGGCCGACCGCCCGGGCCAGGCTGACCAGTGCGGCGGTCCGGGGCTCGACCGGCCCGTCCGTCGCGACCGCGGCGACCATGCGCTGCCGGGCCAGCGTCTCCACCGCCGGCTCCGTGCCGCTCGGCGAGGGATAGCGGGTACGCGGAAAGACCCAGAGCACCCGGTCGGACTCGCGGCGCAGCACACCGGAGCCGACCAGCCCGTCGAGCACCCGGTCCGGCAGGTCCCTGGCGAGCCGGCTGATCCAGTCCTTCGGCCGACGCCGCTCGTCGTCGGCCGCGATCCGGGCGAGGGCCTCGTCCAGCAGCGGTACGCCCAGCGGGTCCGCGCCGACCGCCGTGAGCCGCTCGTCGCTGACCGACAGCCGACCGGCGAGCGCGAGTTCGAGCAGCAGCGCGCCGGCCAGCCCGTAGCCGAGGTGCAGCGCGCCGAGTTGGTTGACGCCCTCGTCGTCGTAGCTGAGCAGGGCCAGTTCGTCCGCCAGGGTGAGGTCCGACATGATCACGACGGTAACCGCCGCCGGCAAGGGTGTCCGGCCGGGCGGAACCGGCGGTGTGGGCACTCGTACCCCTGGAGCCGCCGTGGAACAATCGCGCCCGAGGTGAGGCGATCATCGACGGCCTGCTATTGATCACGCTGCTGCCCCTGGTCGGCTTCGCCGCGCTGACCGCCGGCAACGCGTTCTTCGTCGCGGCCGAGTTCGCGCTGGTCACCGTCGACCGGGCCGAGATCGACCGGCGGGCCGAGGCCGGCGACGCTCCGGCGGCGGGCGTCCGCCGGGCGTTGCGCGAACTCTCCTTCCAGCTCTCCGGCGCGCAGTTGGGCATCACCATCACCGCGCTGCTCACCGGCTACCTGGCCGAGCCCGCCCTGGCCCGAATCTTCACCCCGGTGCTGCGTCCACTCGCCGGGGACGCCGCCGAGCGGTTCACCCCCTTCCTCGCACTCGCGCTGGCCACCCTGATCTCCATGCTCTTCGGCGAGCTGGTCCCGAAGAACCTCGCGCTGGCCCGGCCGATGCCGACCGCGCTGGCCACCGCCGGCCCGATGCGCGGCTTCTCCCGGACCTTCGGCTGGCTGATCCGGGGGCTCAACGGGTCGGCGAACCGGCTGGTCCGGGCGCTCGGTGTGGAGCCGCAGGAGGAGCTGGCGAGCGCCCGGTCACCGGAGGAGCTGGGCCTGCTCGCGGCGATCTCGGCGCGGGCCGGCGCGCTGCCGCCGGACACCGCGATGTTGCTGCGCCGGACCATCCGGTTCGGCGACAAGCGGGCCGCCGAGGCGATGACCCCACGCGTCGACGTGGTCGCGCTGCGGGCGTCCGCGAGCGTGGCCGAGCTGCTGGCCCTGTCCCGGCAGACCGGGCGGACCCGGTTCCCGGTCTACGAGGAGACCCTCGACCTGGTCACCGGTGTCGCCGGGGTGCCGGACGCGCTCGGCGTGCCGCTCCACCGGCGGGCGGGCACCACGGTCGGCTCGGTGGCCCGTGAACCGGTGTACGTGCCGGAGAGCCTCGACCTCGACGGGGTGCTGGCCGCGCTGCGGGCCGCCGGCGCCGACCTGGCCATCGTGGTCGACGAGTACGGCGGCACGGACGGTGTGGTCACCGTCGAGGACCTGGTGGAGGAGCTGGTCGGCGAGATCGCCGACGAGTTCGACCCGGCCGCGGTGGCCGACGCCGGTCCGGGTGAGCTGACCGTGCCGGGCGGCGAGCGCACCCTGCTCGTGGACGGCGTGCTGCGCTCCGACGAGCTGGCCGAGCGAACCGGGTTCCGGCTGCCCGAGGGGCCGTACGAGACGCTGGCCGGCTTCCTGATGGCCCGGCTGGGGCACATCCCGGTGGCCGGTGAGACGGTCGAGGCGCGCGGCTGGGAGTTCACCGTGGTCGAGGTGGAGCGGCACCGGATCGAACAGGTCCGGGTGGTCCTGCCCGAGGAGCCCGACGGCGATGGCTGAGCTGCTGTTGACCGTGCTGCTGCTGCTCGGCAACGGGTTCTTCGTGGGCAGCGAGTTCGCGCTCATCGCGTCCCGGCGTACCGTGCTCGAACCGCTCGCCGCCAGCTCGCAGCGGGCCCGCTGGGCGCTCTCGGCGATGAACCAGATCCCGCTGATGATCGCCGGGGCTCAGCTCGGCATCACGGTCTGCTCGCTCGGGCTCGGGGCGATCGCCGAACCGGCGCTCGCCCACCTGCTGGAATCGCCGTTCCACGCGGCGGGGCTGCCGGAGCGGGCGGTGCATCCCGTGGCCTTCGTGCTCGCGCTCGGCGTGGTGGTCTTCCTGCACACGGTGGTCGGCGAGATGGTGCCGAAGAACATCACCCTGGCCGGGCCGGAGCCGTCGGCGCTCTGGCTGGGGCCGGCGATGCTCGCCTTCTGCGTGGCGACCAAACCGCTGCTGCTGGCGATGAAGTGGGCCTCGCGGCAGGTGCTGCGGTTCTGGCGGATCGAGGCGACCGACGCGGTCAAGACGGTCTTCACCGCCGAGGAGTTGGCCGGGCTGGTCTCCCAGGCGCGTACCGAGGGGCTGCTCGACGCCGAGGAGCACGCCCGGATCACCGGGGCGCTCGCCCTGCACAGCCGGACGGCGGCCGACGCCCTGCAACCGTGGTCGACCGTGGTGACGGTGGCCGAGGACGTCTCGCCCGCGTCGCTGGAGGTGCTGGCCACCGGCACCGGCCGGTCGCGCTTTCCGGTGGTGGAACGGGCCACCCGCCGGGTGCTCGGCTTCGTGCACGTCAAGGACGTGCTCGGGTACGCCGGACCGGGCCGGCGGGCCCCGGTGCCGATCGAGGTCTACCGGCCGCTGGCAGTGGTGCCGCCGGACCGTACGCTCGCCGACCTGCTGCTCGCGATGCGCCGCGAGCGGCGGCACATGGTGCTGGTCAGCGACGGCCGCCGCCCTCTCGGCGTGGTGACGCTCGACGACGTATTGACAGCCATCGTCGGGTGATCGGCCAACACCCTTGGTGTGCAAGCGGTTGCGCCAGCGTGACGACGCGCGGACTCGCCTTGATTCCGCTCCGGCGCTTCCCTATCGTGGGGCACCGACCGCTGTGGGTCGTCTGCCTCGCCGCTTCCCCTCTGCGAGGCGCCCGGCGGTCGGTTGCAAAGGAGTCGGTGCCGGTGGCAACCATGCCCCCTCATCGTCACGCACCGGGACGATCCGTCCGTCCGGGTGGCCTGCGCCGGGTCGCCCACCGCCTGCTCATTCTGGTCGCTGCCGCGGCCGTCGGTGCCGGCATGCTCGCCGCGCCGGCGCATGCGGAGCCCACGGTCGACGAGATCGAGGCGCAGATCGACAAGCAGTGGGAGCAGTTGGAGCCCACCATCGAGCAGTACAACAAGGTGCGGGCGCAGCTGAAGGTCAACCGGAAGAAGTCGGCTGACCTGGAGAAGAAGATCGAGCCGCTCGCGTTGCAGAGCGAGCTGGCCATGAGCCGGGTCGGCGACCTCGCCTCCCGCTACTACATCGACGGTCCGTCGCAGGACATCGGCGCGCTGCTGGTCAGCGCCAAGCCGAGCACCCTCACCGAGCAGCTCACCATGCTTGACCGGCTGGCCAAGCAGGAGCGCAAGGAGGTCGAGGGGGTGCTCAAGGTCCGCGCGAAGTTCGACGCGGAGAAGCAGAAGCTCGACGCGCTGATCGCCACCCAGGTCAAGCAGCAGGACGAGCTGGCGGCGAAGAAGAAGAAGATCGACGCCGAGATCAAGCGGCTCGAGAAGACGCTGCCGGTGACCACGGTCAAGACGGCGGCGTGCCCGACCGTCAACGGCGTGGTCAGCGCGGCCGCCCGGACCGCGATCAAGACCGCCTGCCAGCAGGTCGGCGACCCGTACGTCTGGGGTGCCACCGGGCCGAACTCGTTCGACTGCTCCGGCCTGACCCAGTACGCCTACAAGGCCGCCGGAATCAGCCTGACCCACTTCACCGGCGCGCAGTGGAACGAGGGCAAGGCCATTCCGCGCTCCGAGGCGCGCCCTGGTGACCTGGTCTTCTTCTTCAGCGACCTGCATCATGTCGGCCTGTACCTGGGCAACGACAAGATGGTGCACGCGCCGCGGGCCGGTAAACCGGTCCAGGTGGCGAGCATCAACAACATGCCGGTCGCCGGGTTCCGCAGACCCAGCTGATCCATCCGTGCCACGACGAGGGCCCCCGGTCGAATCGACCGGGGGCCCTCGCGTCCGCGCCGACGGCTAGCGGGGCGCGCCGACCGGTGACGGGAGCAGCAGCACGTCGTCCAGGTTGACGTACATGACCCGGTGGCCGAACTGGATCTGCGCGTACCGCAGGTCACCGCGGATGACGGTCCAGTCGCCGGGCGACGACCCGTCGAACGTGACCGCCCGGTAGTACTCGCTCGGCACGATCCCGCCGAGGGCGTACCGCTGCCCGGCGGCGAAGGTGTACTGCAACGGCGAGATCGTCTGGTAGGGCACCCCGGCCGGATAGGCCGCCTGCTCCGGGTAGGCCCGCCCGTAGACCGGCACGGTCGCCTTCCCCGGCCGGGGAGTCACCACGAAGCCGGTGGCCCACTTCGCGGTCCGCGCCGTGGCGGGATTGTGGAACCACGCCTTCTGGCCGAGGTACCAGATCGCGGTCCAGTCGCCGCGCACCTCGGCCACCGCGTATGTCTGCCCCGCCGAGGCGCGGGCACCGTGGTCCGAGATGTACATGGTGTCCGGTGTGCCGTCCGGCCGCTCACCGAGGTCGTTGACGAGCGGCGCGTCGTGGCTGGGCGCGCTGTGCAGGATCACCGCGGACGAGCCGCGCAGCGGGCAGGGCTCGGCCGGCGGCGGCGGGGTCGGCACGCCGGGCGGCTGCTGGTTGCACCCGATGAAGGCCGGCCGGTTGGTGGTGACGTCCGGGTCGATGGTGACCAGGCCGGTCCGGGCCGTGCCGGTGGTCCGGAACGGCGCCCGGAGCAGGTCGAAGTAGTGCGACCAGTCCCAGTAGGGGCCCGGGTCCCAGTGCATCCCGGCGACGGTGGACGCCACCGTGCCCGGGACGTTGTCGTGCCCGATGATGTGCTGCCGGTCCAGCGGGATGTTGAACCGCAGCGCCAGGTGCCGCACGAGCTTGGCCGAGGCCCGGTACATCGCCTCGGTGTACCAGGTGCCGTGCCCGGCGAAACCCTCGTGCTCGATGCCGATGGACTTCGCGTTGACGTACCAGTTGCCGGCCTGCCAGCCGACGTCCTTGGCCTTGATGTGCTGGGCGACGTGCCCGTCGACCGAACGCAGCGTGTAGTGCCAGCCCAGGTAGTCGGCCTGCTGTACCAACCCGACGCTGGGGCCGTAGTAGCCCTCGGTGTCGTGGATGACGATGTACTCCAGCTTCTGCTGCGCCGGACGGTTGCCCAGGTCGTGGTTGCCGTAGTCGCCGGCGCCCGGGCCGTACTTCTCGTACGGTGCCGGGATCCACTCGCAGCCGAGGCCGACCGGGCACTCCAGCCCGTCCGGTCGCTCCGCCCGACGCAGCCCGAGCCGGTGCAGCCCGGACTGGTCGGGGCTGACCGCCCGGGCGGCGAGGGTGACCTGGTGGCCGTCGTCGGTGCGGCGGCTCGCACCGGAGCGGAGTTGGTCGTACACCTCGTCGGCGAAGGCCGCGGCGGTCTCCTCGGTGTCGGCGCCCGAGTAGCGGGCGACCGCGCCGTACCACGCGGCCGGGTCGCTCGCCGCGCCGAGCGGGCCGCCGAGCTCCCGCTGGTACGCGGCGAGCAGCGCGGCGCCGCCGCGGATGTTGGTGGCCGGATCGGATCGGAGGGCGTCGACGCTCGCGCCGGTGAGCGCGGCGGCGGCCTGCAGGGTCTGCACCGCGGCGGCGAGCGGGGCGTTCCTGCTCGTGGTGGCGCCGGCCGGCGCGGTGACGGTGAACGGTCGGGACTCGTCACCGCGTGGGTCCTCGTGCGCGTCGACATGGAAGCCGGCGGGCTGCGACGTGACGTGCGCGACGTCGGTCAGGTGCAGCGGACCGAAGCCGCCGCTGGTGCTCGGCGTGCCGGCGTGGGTGTCCCAGCGGGACTCCAGGTACGAGACGCCGAGCAGGACGTTCTCCGGTACGCCGTACTCCGCCGCCGCGGCGGCGTACTGCTGCTGGCGGTCGTCGGGCGACGCGGCCGCGGCCGGGACGCCACCGAGTGGCACCGCTGTCGTGGCCGTGACCACGGCGGCGGTGAGCAGGGCGAGTCTGCTCCTCGACAGGGTTGAACGGTGCATCGAACCCCCCAGGTCGGACGGGTAGGGATGGGGTCACCTTGGCCCCGCCGCGACCACTGCGTCAATACCTTTCCATCTATCAACATTCACGGTAGGAAATCTTCATGACGGACCGAGGGTGCGCCACCGCGACCCGGGTACGGAGTGTCACGGCCCCATGGGTTGCGGATCGATAACGACCATCTCTACTCTGGTCATTCGTCGGCCCGCCAACAGTTCCGTCCAGCCGGGGCGGTAACGGTCCGACACCGCCGAGTCGCTCGCGAGCGAGCCGGGGACCCAGGTTTCCGGGGTGAATCCGCAGTCACTGCGGTAGGGCGCCTACCTTCCCGCCCGAACCCGTCAGCTAACCCGGTAGGCGGTCAGGAAGAAGGAGCCCGAAGCCCGGTGGCCCACCATGCCCCGCGGCCTCCGTCCCGGTGGCCGGCGACAGCCGGCCCGGCGACGGTTGCGCCGCGCCCACGCTGGTCCCGCTTCACCCTCATTCTCGCCGCACTGCTCGGTGTCGCCGTCGTCCTGACCGGCGGCGCCAAGGCGGCCCACGCCGACCCGTCGGTCGCCGAGATCGAGCGCCAGATCGACGAGGACTGGAACAAGCTCGAACCCATCATCGAGCGGCACAACGCCACCCGGCAGGACCTCGCCGCCAAGCGCAAGCAGGCCGACGCGTTGGGTGCCCGGATCAAGCCGCTGCAACTCCAGGTCGACCAGGCCATGGACAAGGTCAGCGCGCTCGCGGTACGCGCGTACAAGGGCGAGAACGTCCTCACCATCAACGCCGTGCTCGGCAGCCAGAACCCGAGCGAGGTGGTCGGGCAGCTCGAGCTGCTCGACCGGTTCGCCCACAACCAGCAGCAGGACGTGCAGCAGGTTGCCAACCTGCGCGATCAGCTGGCCCGGCAGAAGGCGCCGCTCGACGAGATGGTCGCCCAGCTCACCCGGACCGAGGCCCAGCTCGCGGCCAAGAAGAAGCAGATCAACGCCGAGATCGACCGGCTGCAGAAGCTCCGGATCAAGGTGTACGGCAACGGCGGCGGCGGTTCGCTGCGGCCCGCCCCCTGCCCGGCCAGCTATCCGGGCGGGGCCGCCGGCACCGCGGTCAAGTTCGCCTGCGCCCAGATCGGCAAGCCCTACGTGTGGGGCGCCGAGGGCCCGAACTCGTACGACTGCTCAGGGCTGATGCTCGCCGCCTGGGCGAAGGCCGGGGTCTCGCTGCCGCACAACGCCGCGCAGCAGAGCCGGGTGACCAAGAACGTCAGTCGGGCCAACCTGCGCGCCGGTGACCTCGTCTTCTACTACAGCGACATCCACCACGTCGGCATGTACGTCGGCGGCGGCTGGGTGGTGCACGCCTCCCAGGCGGGCGTACCGGTCAAGATGAAGAAGGTCGACGACGGCCCGATCCACAGCTACGGCCGACCCGGCTGACCCGCGTACCTGAGAGAAGGGCCCGCTCCGTTGCCGGAGCGGGCCCTTCGTCACCGGCGACGCGCTCTGTGGTCAGCCGAGCTGTGCGGGGATCAGCGGGTGGGCCAGGCGCGCCAGTTCTGCCAGGAGCGGCTCGGGGTCGGGCCCCGCTGGCCCTGGTAGCGCGAACCGTAGACGGCCGAGCCGTACGGGTGCTCGGCCGGCGAGGAGAGCCGGAAGATGCAGAGCTGCCCGATCTTCATGCCCGGCCAGAGGGTGATCGGCAGGTTGGCCACGTTGGACAGCTCCAGCGTCACGTGGCCGGAGAAGCCCGGGTCGATGAAGCCGGCGGTGGAGTGGGTCAGCAGGCCCAGCCGGCCGAGGCTCGACTTGCCCTCCAGCCGGCCGGCGAGCTGCTCGCCGAGCGAGATCACCTCGAGGGTCGAGGCGAGCACGAACTCCCCCGGGTGCAGCACGAACGGCTCCCCGTCGGGCACCTCGACCACCGAGGTCAGGTCGTCCTGCTGCATCGCCGGATCGATGTGGGTGTAGAGGTGGTTGTTGAAGACCCGGAAGAGCCGGTCGAGGCGTACGTCGATGCTCGACGGTTGCACCAGGGTGGGCTCGAACGGCTCCAACCCGAGCGTGCCGGCCTTGATCTCGGTGACCAGGTCGCGGTCGGAGAGCAGCATCGGACCACCATAGCGAGGCCCGTCAGGAAGGCCGGATCCGGTGCCGGTGACCAGCGCGTCGCGGTCGCTCCTCGTACATTTGTTCGATAGAATGTCGGCATGGCTTCCTGGTCCGAATTCGCCGCTGACGAGCCCCGCCTCGCCAACGGGATCCGCGTTCTCCTGCAGCAGTACGGTCCGGGCTTCGGCTACCTGGCCACGGTCCGCGCCGACGGCGGGCCCCGGGTGCACCCGGTGTCGCCGGTGATCACCGACGAGGGGCTCTTCTGCTTCGTCATCGACTCGCCCAAGCGGCGCGACCTCGAGCGCGACGGGCGCTACGCGCTGCACTCGTTCCCGCCGGAGGAGAGCGACGACGAGGCCTACGTCGCGGGCCACGCCCGACCGGTCACCGATCAGGCCCGGGTGGCCCGGCTGGCCGCGAGTGCCGGGGCGGCGCCGCAGGTCGACTGGCGGCTCTTCGAGTTCACCGTCGACGTGGCGATGCTGGCCCGGCGTGACTCGGGCGGCGCCGGCGGGCCCGCCGAGAGCTTCGGCCGCCCCGCCGTCCAGGTCTGGCTCGACCCGCACGCCGCCGACCAGCCGGCCGCGCCGACGCCGGTGCTGGCCGGCGCCGCCCGATGCGACGCCCACCGCTCGGCCGCCTGAGCACATCCTGGGGAGGAAAGCCGGTGCCGGCCCCGTCGCGACGGGGCCGGCACCGGTGGTACGCGGATCGGCTACGCGGCGCGGTAGGCGTTCCACGCGGTCAGCATCCGGCTCGCCTGCCCAGCGGTGAACTGGTACATGCACGAGTCGTAGGTGTAGTCCATGAAGTTGGTGATCGGGTCCAGGCCGGTCGCGGTGCAGGTGTCCCGCCCGGTCGGGCACTGGTAGGCCGGCGAGGCCTCGGCCGGGGTGTCGCTGACGCTGTCGCCCTGGCCACCACAGCCACCCTGGAAGGTGTGGTAGAGGTTCAGCCAGTGGCCGACCTCGTGGGTGCCGGTGTCGCCCTGGTTGTAGTTGGTGGAGGTGCCGCCGGGCAGCGACTCGCCCAGCACGACCACGCCGTCCGTGCTGCTCAGCTTCCGCTGCGGGAAGGTGGCCCAGCCCAGCAGGTCGTCGCTCAGTTCGCCCAGGTAGACGTTGAGGGTGTTCTTGCCGCCTTCGCGCAGCGCGGTCTTCATCTGCCGCTCGGCGGACGAGCCGTACACGATCGGGTACCAGGCCGGGTTGGTCACCCGGTTGATCTTCGTCAGCTGGAAGCCGAAGGCGGTCGCCGCGCCTCCGGTGCCGCCGGCGTAGGCCTGGTTCAGCACGCTGATCTGCGAGTTGATCATCGAGTCCGGGATGTTGCCGCCGGCCCGGGTGCTGTCGCGCTGGATCACGTGCACGACGACCGGGATGGTGATGGCGGCCAGCGGGGCGGCGCCGGCTCGCTTGTTGCTGCGCTCTCGCAGCGCGGCGGCCAGGTCGGCCTCCCGCTCCTGGGCCTGCTTGACGGTCAGCTCGTTGGGTTCGTGCTTGGCCGCGCCGCCCGCCTTGACGCGGGCGTCCGAGTGGACGTCGGCCGGCTCCGAGCAGGTCTCGGCCGGGGCGGCGGCGAAGGCCGAAGCGGCCGGGACGACGCCCACCGCGGCGGTGCTGAGCAGCAGCGCGAGGGTCGTCGACGCGACACCGGCGGCACGCCGGGTCAGCAGGTTGGGACGGAGTCCCATGGGCCCACCTCTTTCTGTCGGCGTGACAGGGGGTGTGTCACGCCGTGGCTGAAACGTGTGGCCGACGTTACAACCGATCGACAGATTTGAGAACGCCCATACCTTGTCGTGGGGAAACTTTTCCTGCCCAGCGTGGGCCGTGACCGGCCCGGTCGGGTCGTCGACGCATCTCCGCCGCCCGCCTCGTCGAACGGGCGTCCGGCGCGCCTCGCGCCGAGGGGTACCTGGGTGCACGGGGCTGGTGACTCAGGTACAGTGGTGCCGCTTGCGGGTGTAGTTCAATGGCAGAACATCAGCTTCCCAAGCTGACAGTGCGGGTTCGATTCCCGTCACCCGCTCCACATACGGAAGCCCTGGTCAGGACAGATGTCCCGCCAGGGCTTCCGTGGTTCTAGGCCATGCCGAGGGTCAGCCGCCGCCTTCCCGCTGATCTAGGTTGTCATCTGTGCCTGACCGATCCTGGGAGCTGACTCACCGTGACCATGAGGTTCGGTTGGACGCACTGCATGCCCTCTTGGCTGGGGCGGAGAGAGGGGACGCGGCCTCGAAGCAGGCCCTCAAGGAGATCGTGACCGGGTACCGGAACTTCGACCCCGAGATCTACTCCCGCGCGTTGAATCTCCTTGTGCTGTTCGGTGACGAGTCGCTGGCCGAAGCGCTCCTCGCCGCGCTTGGCGACGAGGAGTACGGATGCCAGGCGTGGGCCGCGACCGGCTGCGGCATCCTGCGCCTTCAGGCGGCCGCCCCGGTGCTGATCGACCTACTTCGTCACCCGGATGCTCTCGTCCGCGAGAGCGCCTGCGAAGCTCTGGGAGAGATCCGCGACCCCAGCACGATCACGCCCCTCGCACAGGTGCTCGATGACCCAGCCGAGCACGTCAGAGCCGCTGCCGCGTACGCCCTGGCTGACATCGGCGACGACGAGGCCATCGAGCAGTTGTGGACTGCGCTGGAGTCGCCCCGTCGGCCCGTGCGTGCCGGCTACCTGTCGGCCGCGCTGGCGCGCCCTGCCACCAAAACGCTCGACCGCCTGATCCAGGCGACCTCACACGACGATCCGGAAGTGCGCTTCTGGGCAGCACGAGCACTCGGCGCTACCGGCGACGATCGAGCTGAGAAAGTCTTGACGCGCCTCGCGGCCGAGGACCACGCCAGGGTGCGAACCGGCGCGCACGTCAGTACCGCGGCCAAGAAGGCGCTGAAGACGCTGCGGAACATCCGCGAACACGGGCGGAAAGAGCGCGCCCGAGCGCCGCGCGGATGATCTCGTTCTGGTGTTGCGGGTCAGCGGGGCCGACGGTACCGCAGGCGTTTCGGCAGCACAGTCGGTTCAGCGCGTCCTGCCAAACCGGCGGTTCGGGCCGATCAAGGCTCCCGCGGCAAGGAAGCTGCGGCGGCGACAGCCTCCGCGACGCACTCGTAGTCCTTCACCATGGGGCCGACCAAGCGCGGTTCGGGCTCGACTGCCTCGACCAGCCCGCGTACCAGATCGCGGATCCTGGCCTCGTGCGACGGCCGACGGATGCGAGGGTGTCGCCGATGGAAGCTGTCCCAGCGGCGGAAGCCGATGTCGACGAGGCGCTCGCGGTCATCGGGTGAGGCGATCGGACATCCCTGATTCCGCAGCTTCGCCAACGCCACCAGTGCGGCTGCGCGAGCCCGGTTGGCCATCTCGCCTCTCCGTTACTTTCGATGGGTGGGCCGCCGGCATCGCGGGGCCGGCTGCGGGCCGGGCACGGTGCCGCCACGCGTCGACGGCGAGCACCGCGAGTGCGGCCAGGGTCAGGAGCCCACCGATCAAGGCGAGCAGCCGCGGTCCCGGTCCGGGCAGCAGGATTCCGCCGAGCAGCGATCCGGCGGCGATGCCCGCGTTGAAGGCGGTGCTGACGCCGGCCGAGGCGAGATCGGTGCTGCCGGGGGCGAGTTGCAGCATCCGGTTCTGCACGGCGGTGGCGAACGCCGCGTAGGCGATGCCGACGCCGGCGAGCAGCACGACCGTGGCGGGTCGGAGCGCGCCGAGTGCGTACAGGCCGAGCAGGGAAGCGGCGCCGATGCTCAGCGGTGCCAGCAGCGACGCGGTCGGGTGGGTGTCGAGGGTGCGGGCCACGATGATCGTGCCGACCACGCCGGCCGCGCCGGAGACGAAGAGCAGTGGTGCCAGCGCGGCGTCGGTGAAGCCGCTGACGTCGAGCAGGAGCGGCGTGACGTAGGTCTGCAGGATCAGGAAGCCGCCGACACCGACGGCGGTCGCGATCAGGAGCATCGCGAAGCGCCGCGCGTCGGGCGAGGTGCCACGAGCGGCGCCGCCGGACTCCGGCGAGTAGGACGGGATCAGCACGACAACCACGGCGGCAGCCACCACGCCGATCCCGGCCATCACCGCGAACGCCGCCCGCCAGCCGGCCTGCTGCCCGAGCCAGGTGCCGGCCGGAACCCCGAGCACCGGGGCGAGCGCCGCCCCGGTCGAGAACAGCGCCACCACCCGACCGCGCACCGCGACCGGAAAGAGGCCGGTCACGGCGGGCGAGACGACGGACCAGAACAGCGCCTGGGTGAGCGCGGTGACGAGGCGGGCGCCGGCCAGCACGGCGTACGTCGACGCGAACGCGGCCACGGCGTTCGCGGCGGCGAACAGAAGCATGGTGACGCCGAGCAGTTGGCGGCGGGGAACCCGTTGGGTCAACCGGGCCAGCGGCACGGACGCCAGCACGACCACCACCGCGTACCCGCTGACCAGCAGGCCCACCTGCGAGCGTGAGCGGTCGAGATCGGGCGCGATGAGGGTGAGCAGACCGATCGGCAGCAGCTCGGTCGTGATGAACGCGAACGCGGTGAGGGACAGGACGACAAGGGCGGCCGAGGCCCTGCGCGGCGAAACCTGCGGTGCCAATTTCTGCCTTCCAGCCTTGTCAGGACGACGCGAAGCGGTGCCAGGCGTCGGCGGCGACCGCGTTGACGCTGTCGGCTGCGGCGGCGAGGTCTGCGGCGGTGAACCGTTCCGCCTCGCCCGCACGCCAGCGGACCGCTCGATGGGCGAGATCCGCGTACTCCGGGAACAAGTGCGCGAGATAGTCGCCCGCCGTGGCCTTCGAGATGATGTCACCGTGGGCCAGCGTGTAGTGCGACCGCGCGGGCCCGAGCACGAACCAGCTCACCGTGCCGGCGTCCATTTCCGCGTCGGGAGCCACGCCGGCCAGCGCTGACGGAATCGTTGCCGCTGTCGACTGCCAGTACTCCCGCAGGTTGTCGAGGTTGTAGCGGCGTACCTGCTCCGGGTCGACCTGTACGCCCAGCGCGGCAACGGCCGGGCCACGGACCGGGATGCCGTATCGCTGCAGGGTCAGCCACAGCACCGGCGTCAGTTCACCGCAGGGCTTGTCGGTCTTGAACTCGCCGCCGACCACGAACGGGACGCTTCGCCGGTCATCCGGCCAGGACCGTGCCAGCGCGGGCTCCAGGTAGACACCGTCGAGATGGGGCGGGCGAGGCAGCTCGGCATGGATCCGCGCGAGCTGGGCGAGGTCGTCGACTGTCGCCGGTCGTGAGGTCATGACCACCATGTCGACGTCGCTGACCCCGGGCTGCCAGGCGCCGAGCGCGGCGGACCCGACGAGGTAGAGGCCACGCACGTAGCCCGGCAGTGCCTCATCGACCGTCCGGAGATAACCCTGCGTCCGCTCCTCGACCACGGGGGTGACCGTAGCAACCAGAGCTCAGGGCGGGCGCCCGCTTCCCGCGGCGTCATGGCTCCTGGTGTCGGTAGCGGTCGATCCATTGCTCGTTGACCTCATCGGCTTGGCGTTGGTGTCGGGCGGCGATCGTGCTCCCGACGGGCAGGTCGAGCCCGAGGAAGTCGAGGATGCGGCGCGTCGTGGTGAGCATGTCCGCGTCCAGCTCCTCGTATCGCACGACGTGCGGCTGAATCCCCCACGAGGCGAACCAGGCCTCGCACGCCGCGTTGTGTTCGGTGATCACTTCGATGAAGTGGCGGATGCCGTCCGCGTCGAAGCGGGGCGCCTGCCCGTTGCCGGCGCTGCCGCTGATCTCACCGTTGCCACCGACGAACCACTTGGCGGTCTGCTCCGCGCGTAGCCAGGACACCGCTTGGGCCACCAGGTCCTCACGGCGCAGGAAGACGAAACGGGTACGGCCGAAAGCCTTTTCCAGTAGCGCGAGGTCGTTGCCCCTCAGGTGCGGGTAGACCGTCGCGAGCTTGCCGACGAGTTCGTCCAGGGTGCCCCACATCAGCTTCGCGCCGAACACGCCGTTGTCGGTCCGCCCGGTGGCCAGTGCGGCCCGGATGTAGTCCGCATAGTCGAACCCGCCTTCGGCCGTGCGGGCGAGCTGCCACCGGTCGGCCCACATCGGCTCGTCGGGTGCGCGGAAGTAGGCCTGCGGTTGACCGGCGACCCCGCTGGACTCCAGCAGCCCCAGCAGCAGCGAACTCCCGGTGCGCGGAGTGGCGCAGACGAAGTACGAGTCGATGGATTCCGAAGGCATGACCGCAGGTAAATGCAGCGGGGCGGCGGCCCGCAACTGAATTCGTCAGTCGTCGACGCCGGGGCCCCTCCTTTCGGAGCGGGCCCCGGTTCGATTCGGCGCCACCTTGGAAACCGTCGCAGCTCGCCGTAATCGGGCTCGATCGCTGCCCAGGTTCGTCCGGTCGGCCATTGCCGGAGATCGTTCCGGCTCCCTACGCTCCCGGAGCCCGGCATCTGTCCGGGCCTCAAAACCCTGACCGTCATGGGGGATTCGTGCGTACCCTTCGCGGCGCCCTGGTGGGCGCCATCGCACTTCTCGTCATCACCACAGCATCCGCCGGGCCGGCACAGGCGGCGGACGTCACGCCGCCGTCGGCTCCCCACACCGCCCTGACCATGAACTTCGAGGGCCTGGGCTACATCGACGGGAGCTTCTCGTACGAGGCGTCCCGGAACACGCTGGAGCTCTACCAGCAGAATGCCAACGGCTACGCGCTCGTGATGCGCGGCTTCACGACGAACCAATGGCACTACCTCGACGTGACACCGCCCATCGGCACCCGCTTCGTGGCGGGACAGACCTATCAGACGACGCGGAACTTCTCTCCCCAGCAGTCGACCACCGTCCTGAACGTCAGCGGGGACGGCCAGAGCTGCGACTGGAGCAGCACCCCGGGAACCCTCGACGTCACTGAGGCGGAGTACGGCGACGACGGGAAGTTCACCGCCTTCGCCGCCACCTACTCCGTCCCCTGCGGCGCGAGCGGCCGGGCGAAGGGTGAGATCCGCTTCCAGTCCAGCATCGGCTACCGGGCGACGGACAGCTGGGAGTACCGGCTCCAGGCGGGGCAGCAGCCGGCCGGTATGCCCGGCACGCCGAAGGCCGTCACGGTCGAGGTCAACGGAAGTGAGCCGACCACGTTCGGCGCCGCCTCCCTCTCCGGCGCGGACCCGGGCGCCTTCGAGATCTCGGCCAACACCTGCTCCGGCAACACCCTGACGTACGGGCAGACCTGCCAGCTGACCGTCACACCGAAGGCCTCGGTCCTCGGTGAGCAGACCGCCCTGTTGACGCTGGTCGAGAACTCGGTCGCCGGCAAGGTCAGGCGGCTGCTCTCGCTCACCGGCTACGACCCCCGTGACACCACCGCCTCTCCGCCGTACGTGAGCTTCGGTTACGTGCCCGCGTACGACACGTCGGCGCCGCAGACCGTGACGCTCACCGGGGCCACCGACCTGCCGATCACCTTCGGCAAGGCGAGCGTCCAGGGCGAAAACGCCGGCATGTTCAAGATCACCAGCGACGGTTGCTCGCAGAAGACCCTGAACAAGGGGCAGACCTGCTCGATGAGCGCGGTGGCGCGCCCGTCGACGGAGCAGGTCGGGGCGATGCTGACGCTTCCGGACAACAGCTTCACCGGTAAGACCGAGGTTTCGCTGGGCGTCTCTGGCTACTCCGACGACCGCGGCACCTACTACCCGATTTCGCCGTACCGAATCATGGACACCCGGTACGGCAAGGGCGCTCCGAAGCGCCCGATCGGGCCCGGCTCGGTGGTCGGCCTCCAGGTGACCGGCTCGGGCGGCGTGACGACCGAGGCCGGCACGGTGGTGCTGAACGTGACCGTCACCGGCCCGACCACCGACGGATTCGTCACCGTCTACCCGGCCGGTCTGTCGCGCCCGACCGCGTCCTCGGTGAACTTCACCAAGGGGTGGACCGGCGCGAACTCGGTCACGGTGAAGGTCGGCACCGGCGGCAAGGTGAACGTCTACAACAACACCGGCTCGTCGCACGTCATCATCGACGTCGTCGGCTACTACTCCAAGGGCCACGAGTGCTGCTCGGGGTACATGGGCGGCCAGTACCACCCGCTGGCCAAGCCGGTCCGCCTGACCGACACCCGCACCTGGGGCGACGGCCGCATCCCCGGCGGGTACTACATCAACTCGGCGGCGAACTGGGGAACGAACAACTCGAAGATCCGGGCGTTCGCGGTGAACATCACGGCGACCCAGCCGTCGTCGGCGGGCTTCCTGACCGCCTGGAACGGTTACGCGGGCGGCCAGCCCGACACGTCGACGCTGAACTACACCGCCGGCGCCACCGTGCCGAACTTCGCGATCGTGCCGACGAGCCCGTGTGACCGGTGCGGCAGCGCGACCGGTTGGCCCTCCATCGGGGTGTACACGCACTCGCCGGCGCACATCGTGGTCGACATCGTCGGGTTCTACGACGACGGGTCGCTCCCCGACGGCCTGCGGTTCCAGTCGACCGCGCCGACCCGGATCGCGGACACGCGTAGTGGTCAGGGCTGGCCGTCGCGGCTCGGCCCGGGCGGCGTCGCGACGATCCCGACGCCGGCGACGATCGCGGGCACCGACACGTGGGCTCTGGCGACGAACGTGACGGCGGTCAAGCCCACCTCGACGACCGTCCTCACGGTGTGGCCGTCGGGCGCGACCCGACCGGGCACGTCGAACATGAACCCCCGGGCGGGCTCGCTGGTGTCCAACGCGGTGCAGACGATGATCGGCGCGGACAACAAGTTCAACGTCCACAACCTCTCCGGATACACCAACGTGGTGGTCGACGTCGTCGGCACGTTCTACCTCTATCCGCCGTCGCCGCCCGCGGGCTGGGGTACCGGGCTCAGGTCGGTCGCCCCGTCGTCAGGCGCCCGGACCGCGGCCCCCGAAGCCGCCGCGCCGGAGGTGTCGACAGCTCAACTGGTGAAGCGGTCCTAGCAACCGAGACACCGTGAGTGGATGGCCTGCGGCAGCATCGCCGCAGGCCATCCGCGTGCCGTTCAGAGGTAGAGGCAGAACGGGTGGCCGGCCGGGTCGAGGTGAACCCGTACGTCGTCCTGGGGCTGGAAGTCGGCCAGGGTGGCGCCCGCGGCCACCGCGTGGGCCGAGGCCGCCGCCAGGTCGTCGACCTTGATGTCGAGGTGGGCCATCATCTGCGGATCGTGCGGACCGGCCGGCCAGACCGGTCGTACGTAGGCCGGCTCGCTCTGGAACGCCAGGCCGGCGCCGCCGTCCGGCGCGCGCAGCGTCACCCAGTCCGGCTCGTCCTCATTCCGCGACCACCCGAGCAGGCGTTCGTAGAACGCGGCGAGTTCCCGGGCGTCGGGCGCATCCAGCACGGTGGTGGTCAGGCTCAGCCGAGGTCGATCTGCCATGCCACCGTCCGTACCCACCTCGGGGCAGGCCGCAACCACCCCGACTAGTTCGTCAACTCGCGGAGGTGGCGCAGCCCGGGACGACCGTCGAGCACGACGTCGCCGATCGGGGTGAACCCGGTCCGCCGGAGCACTCCGAGCGAGCCGGCGTTCTCCAACGCGGCCGACGCGACCAGCCGGCGCAGCCCGTACTCGTCGCGGGCCAGGTCGCAGACGCGGCGGACGCCGCCGGTGGCGACCCCACGCCCGGTGGCCCGCTCGGCCACCCGGAAGCCCAACTCGGCGCCGCCGTCGGCGACGTCGACCAGGTTGAACCGGCCCAGCACGGCCCCGTCGTCGTCGACCAGGACGTGGAAGTGGATCAGGCCGGCCGACTGCTCCGCGAGCAGCGCCGCGTGCCGGGCGGCGAAGCCGGTGAAGTAGTCGTCGCCGCGGTCCGGCACCGATCGTGCGAAGAAGGCCCGGTTCTCCCGCTCGAAGCGGAGCAGTGCGGGGGCGTGCCGTGCGTCGAGCCGCTGGAGTTCGGGCATCGCGGAACCGTAGCAACCGGTGGCGCCCGCGCGCCGTCCGATAAACGTGGGTACGGCGTTAACCCGACCGCCCTCCCAGCGCGTTTACCAGCCGGGAGGTACACATACACATGCAGCGATCCGGGGAACTGACGCCACCGGAGGGCTTCGCCGAGTTCGTCGCGGCGCGGTCCGGGGTGCTGCTGCGTTCGGCGTGGCTGCTCACCGGTGACGCGGGTCGGGCCGAGGACCTGTTGCAGACGGTCCTCGCGGACGCCTGGCGGCGCTGGGCCAGGATCACCACCGCCGGGTATCCCGAGGCGTACGTGCGGAAGGCGCTGTTCACCACGTACGTCTCCTGGTGGCGACGTCGTTGGCGCGGTGAGATCCCGGGCCGGGCGACGGACGAGCCCGGGTACGGCGACGTGGCCACCGAATCCGCCGACCGGGACGCGTTACGTCGCGCCCTGGCCCGGCTGACCCGCCAACAGCGGGCCATCGTGGTGCTGCGCTATGTCGAGGACCTCAGCGTGGAGCGGACCGCCGAACTGCTGGGGTGCTCGCACGGCACGGTCAAGGTGCAGGCCTTCCGCGCGCTCCGGACCCTGCGCACCGACCCGAATCTTGAGCTCTTCGCCGCGTGGAGGTCATGACGTGACGTACGAGGACGAGGACATCAAACTCCTGCTGACCGGGGCGGTCCCCCCGCTGCCGGCGCCGCCGGACCGGCTCGGCGCGGTGGCCCGGCGGGTGCGCCGGCGTCGGCGCCGCCAGACCGGGAGCCTCCTGCTCGCGGTGGTCCTCACCATCGGGCTGGGCGCCGGCGGCACCGCGCTGATGACCGGCGGCGACCGTGCCCCGGCCCGGCACACGGTGGCCGACCCGACCGTGACCGAGCTGCGTTGTCCGGCCGACCTCAGCGAGTTCCCGGATCTTCAGTCGGCCCGGTACGGCGGGTCCGAGCCGCTGGTGCCCGAGGGCGCCGTGGAGATCACGGCATGCGAGGTGCCGCATCCGGCCGGCATGGGCGGGACCCCGCCGAGTGCCCCCCGGGTGCTGACCACCGGGGTCGGTGACCTCGTGCGGATGCTCAACTCCCTGCCGCCGCAGCAGACCAGGCCCGGCGGCAGGTCACCGGCGGCCGGGCAGCCGGACGACGGCGAGGGCCTCCGCTGCACCATGCAGGCCCGCTACTCCGACATCGCCTACGTGCTGCGCTACCGCGACCGTGCCCCGGTCACCGTCTACACCAGCAACAACTGCCAGGTGGTGGTGAGCGGCGCCCAGGGTCGGGGGCTCGACCCGGAGCTGTTCGCCGGCTTCCTCGACCGGTACCGCGCGCAGGTGTTGGCGCGGACGGCACCGGCCAGCATTGTGACCCCAGCCTGCCCATCGACGCTGCCGGTCAGCCGGCTCCGGCTGACCCCGAACCGCTCCGGTCTGGACGACCGGATCTCGGTCGACAACCCCAGTCAGCGGCCGCAGCTGCCGACCCGACTGGTGGCCGTGACAGCCTGCCGGTACGAGATCGGTCAGACCACGGCCCGGCTGACTCGGCAGGAGAGCGATCGGGACGGGGCCGAGGCCATCCGCCCGGTGCTCAACACCGCGAGCGCCAAGGGCAAGGTCACGAACTGCGGTAGTTATCCGGGCTATCCGCCGCCGACCGCCATGGATTCCCTGCTGGTGGCGGACGCGACCGGCGCCACCGCGGAGTTCTGGCTACGTCGGGCGCCCTGCACGGCGCTGGTCAGGGGTAAGAGCAGTCCCGTCACGGTGACGGACGCCCTGCTGGACGTGGTCGACGAGCTGCTCGGCCCCACGTGACCGGGTCGGTGACCCGCTCAGCCGGTGGCGGTGGTGGTCAGCGGGCCGGGATCGCGTCGCGGCAGGGTGGCGAGCGCCAGCCCGCAGAGGGCGCAGCCGGCGCCGACCACGAAGAAGAGCGAGAGCGCGGGCTGGCCGAGCCACTCCCAGAGCGGGTGCCACACCGGGTGCGGTTCGTCGCGATGGTGCTGTAGCAGCTGCGGCGCGGCCAGCACCGCCGGCGACCACCAGAGCAGCATGGTGATCGTGTGCAGGACGGTGACGGCGTCGGCGGCGCGGTGGGGTCGTTCGGTGCGGCGGCTGGCCCAGCCGAACACCAGCCAGCCGGCGACGGCGCCGATCAGTCCACCGAGGACACCGGCGGGCAGGACGGCGGGCGGGGTCGCCCGGCGCAGGGCCACCGTGACGGGGGTGCTGTCGACGGAGGGCCGGGCGGGCAACGACAGGTCGAGGCCGGTGTCCCCCCGACGGGCGAAGATCATGGTGTCGCGGGCCGCCGGGTCGCAGCTGATGCCCGTGCACGTCGTGCCGGGCACGACGTGTGGCGGGTACACCCGCCAGCCGGTCTCCCGGAGCCGGCGCTGCGCGAGCGCGAGGGTCTCCTGCTGCGAGGCGGGGGGTACGCCGGTCACGACCGCCACGACGGCCCCCTGCTGGTATTCGCCGCCGTCGCCGAGCAGCACGGAATCGAGGTTCTCCAGCCGCAACGGCTGGCTGTAGAAGGTGAAGAGCGCGGTCGGGGAATCCATCTCCTTGGCGGCGTACCCCGGCAGCACCTCGGCGACGAGCGCGGTGGTCTCGGCCCGGTCGGGCAGAGGCCGGGCGGTCTGCCAGGCGACCCAGCTGGTCAGCGCGGCGCTGAAGAGCCCGCAGATCACGGCGGTGAGCACGGCCCAGGCGACGACGGTGTAGCTGGCCGGCCGGCCGAGTCGGCTGCGCAGGCCGTGCCGGAGCAGGTCGACCGTCTCACGCGGCGTCGGCCGCGTCCGCCCCGGCGTGGCGGACTCCAGCAGCACCGCCACCATCTCCTCGCCGCGCAGCCGCCGCCACTCGCGGGGATAGCAGAGCAGCAGCCTCCGGTAGCGGTTGGCGAGGGGGTCGCCGGTCGGCGGCATGGCCGTCCCTTCGTCTCGGGTGGCGCGGGGTCAGGCGGTATGGGGCCGGAGGGTGCGCAGCCGGGCCTCGGCGGCGTTGGTGAGCTGCCGGAGCCGGGCGGTCTCGACGTCGAGGGCCTGGAGTCCCTGGTGGGTGAGCCGGTAGTAGCGACGTAGCCGGCCCTCGACCTGCTCATCCCGATCGTGCGCGACGAGCCCCTGCGCGACGAGCCGGTCCAGCGCGGTGTAGAGCGTCCCGGGCAGCAGGTGGACGCGGGCCTCGGAGATCGCGGCGACGTCCTGAATGATGCCGTAACCGTGCCGGGACCCGCCGGCGAGCGCGGTGAGGATGAGGAAGGTCGGCTCGCGCATGGAGGCCACGGGCTGACGATAGATAGATGATCGATACATGGTCAAGGCCCGTTCCCGGCCCGCCCGGCTAGGCTGGCGATCATGCGGATTGGCATCGTGATCCTTCCCGACCAGCGTTGGTCCGAGTCGCAGCGGCGCTGGCGGCAGGCGGACGAGTGGGGCTTCGACCACGCCTGGACGTACGACCACCTGGGCTGGCGGGACCTCGTCGACGGGCCCTGGTTCGACTCGATCACCACCCTGACCGCGGCGGCGACGGTCACCTCCCGGATCCGCCTCGGCACCCTCGTCGCCTCGCCCAACTTCCGGCACCCGGCCGCCTTCGCCCGGCAGATCACCGCGCTCGACGACGTCTCCGACGGTCGGCTGCTACTGGGCATCGGCGCCGGCGGCATCGGCTTCGACGCCACCGTGCTCGGCGGCGAGACCCTGCCCCCACGCCAGCGGGTGGACCGGTTCGCCGAGTTCACCGAGCTGCTCGACCTGGTGCTCCGGCAGGACGGCACCACCTGGCGCGGCGAGTGGTTCGCCGCCGTGGACGCCCGCAGCAACCCGGGCTGCGTACAGACCCCGCGGGTGCCGTTCGTGCTGGCCGCGAACGGTCCGCGTTCGATGCGGCTGGTGGCCCGCTTCGGTCAGGGCTGGGTCACCACCGGCACCGACGCCGACGACCTGGCGGCCTGGTGGGACGGGGTCGCCGAGCTCTCGGCGCGACTCGACCGGACGCTGGACGAGGCCGGCCGCGACCCGGCCAGCCTGGACCGGTACCTCTCCCTGGACGCGGCCCCGGTCTTCTCGCTGAGCAGCGCCGACTTCTTCGCCAGCCAGGTCGAGCGGGCGGCCGGCCTGGGCTTCACCGACGTGGTCACCCACTGGCCCCGGGCCAGCAGTTGGTACGCCGGGGACGAGGAGATCCTGGTGGACGTGGCCACCCGCCTCCTGCCGGAGCTGCGCGGCTGAGACGCGCGGGCGGCCCGCGCGACCTACCTCCCGCGCGGGTTGCTCAGGTGCCGAGGTCGCCGGTGCCGATGCCGCCCTCGTCGGCGGAGGTGAGCCGGAAGCGCAGGCAGGCGATCTCCGTGTCGTCGGTGACCGTCGTGCCGAGACGTGCCCAGTAGGCGGCGTGGCCGGAGCGCCAGTCCTCGATCGAGCGGTCCCCCTCGCCCTCCGACCGGGCGAAGTCCCAGCTGACGTCGGCGAAGCGGACCACCTCGACGCCGGTGATCTGCACGACCCCCACCAACTGGTCGGCGTCGTCGACCAGGACCAGCCGCTCGCCGACCTGCTCCAGCTCCTCGCCCTCCGCGGCGTACTCGGTGAGCAACCCGGCGGTCGCGGTCTTCACTCCGGCGAGCACCAGGGCGTTCAGGTTCGTCCGCAGCTCACCGGGGGTGCCGAGAGCGAGGGTGCGCAGTCCGCCGATCCGAGGCCACATCCTGCCGAGGCTAGGCGAGAGCCCTCGCCCCCGCCGCCGGTTTTCGTCCACCCCCGCGCCGCCGCCGCTGGCGTTACGGTGACGGAGCGGCTGTCGGAGGATGAGGAGGCGATCATGGCGGATCGGCGGGCGGTGCTCATCCCTGGGCAGGGCTACGACACCCGGGCTCCGCTCTTCGCCTACATCGGCGAGGCGCTCCGGCGCTCCGACTTCGACCTGCACGAAATCTCGTGGCAGGTGCCCGGCGGGCTCGGCCAGGACCAGCTCGGCGCCTGGGTGGCCGAGCAGGTCGCCGCGAGCCTGACCGAACCGACCGACCTGGTGGTCGGCAAGTCGCTCGGCAGTCTCGCCGCGCCGCTCGCCGCCGAGCGGCAGGTGCCGGCTGTCTGGCTCACCCCGCTGCTGCACATGCCGGAGGTGGTGGCGGCGTTGGAGCGGGCCACCGAACCGTTCCTGCTCATCGGTGGTGGCGCGGACCCGTTGTGGGACGGCCCGCTGGCCAGCCGGCTCACCCGGCACGTGCTGGAGATCCTGGACGCCGACCACTCGCTGCTGGTGCCCGGTCCGATGGTCGCCTCGGCGGACGCGCTCGGCCGGGTCTGCATGGCGGTCGAGGAGTTCGTCCGGATCACCTCGGTCTAGCGGGCGCCCCTCCGCGGAACCTCAGTCGGGCAGGTCGGTGGCGGTGACCAGGGCGCGGACCCGCAACTCCGCGGCGACCTCCGGCGGGCAGTCGACGGCGACGGCGGCGGTGCCGACCGGCTCGGCCCCGCGGGCCGCGCAGATCTCATAGAGGGCACGGACCTGGGCGCCGGTGGCCACCCAGTCGTCCACGACCAGCACCCGGTCGCCCGGCGCGAGGTGCCGGTCCCGGACGGCCAGGTCGACCCGACGACCCCGGAAGTCCGGTGGGCTCTGCGCCCAGGTCAGTGGACCGGCCGGCAGTCGACCGTCGCCCGGTTTGTGCGCGGCCACGAATCCCACCCCGAGCGCGGTCGCGGCCAGCGGGCCGACCAGCAGACCGGTGACCGCGGGAGAGACCACCACGGTCGGCCGGGCGGCGCGGAACGGGGCCACCAGGGCGGGCCCCAGCGCGGCCAGCACCGTCGGGTCCCGCCACCAACCGGACACGTCGCTGACCAGGTGGCTGGCGCCGGGGCCGGGGTCGATCCAGCGGATCAGGTGGGCCAGACGTTCGGTCAGCTCGGCGGGCATCTGCCCATCTTCGGCCACCGGCTCGGCGCGGGCGGGCAGTGGGGCCGGCTGGCCGACGGTGGGTCGGATGATCGGCTACACGTATCCCTGCATATACGGGCATACCACCATGATCACGTTGACTTCGGAAGTACTTCTCTCGTTACGGTCCGACCCGGCTTGTTGGCACGACGAAAGGACCGGGCTGGTGGCTGGTAGGCACCTCCGTACCCGCAGGATCTCCTCGCCGGCCGGCATTGCGGCCACGGCGGCGGTCGGGGTGGCGCTCGCCATCGGCGGCACCGTCGGCACCGTGCAGCTGACCTCGGGTTCGGCCGAGTCCCGCCCGGTCGCCGTCGACCTCACACCCACCACCGCGGCGAGCACGCCGGCACCCAGCTCGCCGGCCGCGTCGCCGAGCGTGAGCAGCACGCCGAGCCCGACCGCCAGCCGCTCGGCGCAGGCGGCCTCGCGCGGCAAGGCGCGCACCGCCGCACCGAAGCCCTCCCCGACCAAGCGGAAGACGACGGCGCCGGCTCCGAAGGTGCTGGAGAGCGGCAGCTGCGGCGCGTCGTTCTACTCCGACGGGCAGTTGACCGCGAACGGCGAGAACTTCAACCCGGACGAGCTGACCGCGGCGCACAAGACCCTGCCGTTCAACACCAAGGTCCGGGTGACCAACCCGGCCAACGGCAAGTCCGTCACGGTACGCATCAACGACCGCGGGCCGTTCATCGACGGCCGCTGCCTCGACCTGTCCCGGGCCGCCTTCGCCACCATCGCCTCCCTGGACGTCGGCGCGACGACGGTCCGGTACGAGGTGCTCGGCTGACCCGGTGCTCGACGGCGATCGGACCGGTGTCGCGATCCAGCCGGGCAGAACCTCCTCAGACGACGGGCCAGGTTCATTCACCCGTTCACGTCAATCAGGCATGCTGTCCCTCGTACGCACGCATCCCTTCCAGTCGGGCCGTAGCCCGCTGAGCCCCGGATCCCGCGCCGGCCTCGGCGCGGCCCTCGCCCTGCTCGTGATCGTCTCGGCGATCGAGCTGGCGGACGGCCGGCCGGCGCACTACATCGCGCTGATGGTGGGGGCTCCGTTCCTCGCGGCGGCGCTGGCGTCCTGGCGGGTGGTGCTCGGCGTGGGCATCGCGGCCACCGCGATCGGGACCGCCTTCGCGCTCTGCGACTGGTCGATCTCCCTGGTCAACGGCGTGAACGTGGCGGGCATCACGCTGGCCACCGCGATCGCGGCCTCGGTGGCCTCGGTGCGCCAGCGGCAGGCGGAGCGGATCGCCGAGCTGACCAAGCTCGCCGCGGTCGCCCAGCAGGCGGTGCTGCGCCCGCTCGGCCCGCAGGTCGGCACGCTCTCGGTCGCCGGGCGCTACATCTCCTCCACGGCCACCGCGGAGATCGGCGGTGACCTGTACGAGGCGATCGACACCCCGTACGGCGTCCGCATGATCATCGGTGACGTACGCGGCAAGGGCCTGGACGCGGTCCGGTTGGCCAGCATCGTGCTCGGCTCCTACCGGCACGTGGCGTACGAGCGGGCCGACCTGCGCGCGGTCGTCACCGACCTGGACCGGGCGGTGGCCCGCAGCGTGGGCGACGAGGACTTCGTGACCGCCGCGCTGGTCGAGGAGCGGGGTGGCACCCTCACGATCGTCAACTGCGGGCACCCGCCGCCGTTGCTGCTGCGGCGCGGCGCGGTGATCCCGCTCGAACCGCCCGCGCCGGCGCCCCCGCTCGGCTTCATGCCGGTGGTACGGCCCCGGGTCGAGCGGCTGGAGCCGGGTGACCGGCTGCTGCTCTTCACCGACGGGCTGGGCGAGGCGCGCCGGGACGGGGAGTTCTTCCCGACCGCCGACCGGGCCTGGCGGCTGCTCGGCCACGGCACGGTCGCCGACGGGCTGGCCTCGCTGGAGACCGCGCTGGTGGAGTGGGTGCACGGCCGGCTCGACGACGACATCGCGCTGGTCCTGATGGAGTACGCCGGTCCCCGCACCGGGGCGACGGCGGCTGTGCCGAGCTGGGAGGTCGGCGCGGCGGAGAGCTGACATACGCTCGCCTGACGTGCCGGGGGCACACCCGAACCGGAAGTGTGTAATGGCTGTCACTTCGGCGATCATCTTGTCGCTGCCTACCCACCGGTAATACAGTCGGGGTTACTGATCGGTAACACCTGTCCGGAAGCGGGGGCCAGCGAGCATGACCCACTACAAGAGCAACCTTCGGGACCTCGAGTTCAACCTCTTCGAGGTCTTCGGGGCGGACCGGGCGTTCGGCCAGGAGCCGTACTCCGACCTTGACGTCGACACCGCGCGTAGCTTCCTCGCCGAGGTCGACCGCCTCGCCCGCGAGGATCTGGCCGCCAGCTACACGGACAGCGACCGGAACCCGCCGGTCTTCGACCCGGCCACGCACACCGCGCCGCTGCCGGAGTCGTTCAAGAAGTCGTACCGCGCGTTCATGGAGTCCGAGTTCTGGCGGCTGGACCTTCCCCCGGAGCTGGACGGCACCAACGCCCCGCGGGCCCTCTGGTGGGCGCTCGCCGAGCTGGTCCTCGGCTCGAACGCCCCGGTCTGGATGTACGCCTCCGGCCCGTCCTTCGCCCACGTGCTGCACGTCGAGGGCACCGAGCGGCAGAAGAAGTGGGCCAAGCTCTTCATCGACAAGCAGTGGGGCTCCACGATGGTGCTGACCGAGCCGGACGCCGGTTCGGACGTGGGCGCCGGCCGCGCCCGCGCCATCCAGCAGCCGGACGGCTCGTGGCACATCGAGGGCGTCAAGCGCTTCATCACCTCAGGTGAGCACGACCTGACCGACAACATCGTGCACTACGTGCTGGCCCGCCCGGTGGGCGTCGAGGGCGTCGGCGGCCCGGGCACGAAGGGTCTCTCCCTCTTCGTCGTGCCGAAGTTCCACTTCGACGAGGAGACCGGCGAGCTGGGCGAGCGCAACGGCGTCTTCGCCACCAACGTCGAGCACAAGATGGGCCTGAAGGTCTCGAACACCTGCGAGATGACCTTCGGTGAGCACGGCGTACCGGCCAAGGGCTGGCTGCTCGGTGACCGGCACGACGGCATCCGGCAGATGTTCATGATCATCGAGTACGCCCGGATGATGGTCGGCACCAAGGCGATCGCCACCCTCTCCACCGGCTACCTGAACGCCCTCGAGTACGCGAAGAACCGGGTCCAGGGCGCCGACCTGATCCAGCAGGCCGACAAGGCAGCGCCTCGGGTCACCATCACCCACCACCCGGACGTGCGGCGTTCGCTGCTGATGCAGAAGTCGTACGCCGAGGGCCTGCGCGCGCTGGTCCTGTACACCGCCTCCTGGCAGGACAAGGTCGCCATCGCCGAGGCGGCCGGCGACGAGAAGGCCACGGCGCTCGCGAAGCGGGTCAACGACCTGCTGCTCCCGCTGGTCAAGGGCGTCGGCTCGGAGCGGGCGTACGAGCTGCTCGGGCACGAGGCGCTGCAGACCTTCGGCGGCTCGGGCTTCCTGCAGGACTACCCGCTGGAGCAGTACGTCCGGGACGCCAAGATCGACACCCTGTACGAGGGCACCACCGCGATCCAGAGCCTCGACCTGGTCTTCCGGAAGATCGTCCGGGACAACGGCAAGGCGCTGATGGCGGTCGCCGGCGAGATCCAGGAGTTCATCACCTCCGAGGCCGGCAACGGCCAGCTCAAGGAGGAGCGTCAGGCGCTCGGCAAGGCGCTCGCCGAGATCCAGACCATGCTGGGCGTGATGACCGGCTGGCTGGGCGAGGCGCAGGGCGGCGACGCCCGGGCGCTCTACAAGGTCGGGCTGAGCAGCCGGCGGTTCCTGCTGGCGATCGGCGACCTGGTGGTCGGCTGGCTGCTGCAGAAGCAGGCCGACGTGGCCCTGCGCGCGCTGAGCGGCGAGGTCTCCACCGCCGACCAGGCGTTCTACACCGGCAAGGTGGCCGCCGCCCGGTTCTTCGCCCGCGAGGTGCTGCCCCGCATCGGCGCCGACCGGCGGATCATCGAGGGTGCCGACCTGGAGATCATGGACCTCCCGGAGGAAGCCTTCTGAGGCGTGGCCCGCGCTCCGGCGCGGGCGCACGGCCGGACCTGCTCCGGCCACGAACCGGCACGACGGCCGGCGGGCAGCAGCCCGCCGGCCGTCGCCGTGCCGGCCCGGGCCGCGCTGCGGCCCGTGGCGGCGGCCCCGTTGTACGCGGGGCGGTGGCACGCCTTGGCCGCCCTGCTCTGCTTCAGCGGAGGCAACAGGATGGTGCGGGCGGGCGGCGGCCTGCCCTCTCGCCGCCTTTGCTCTGCTTCAGCCGAGGCGACACTCCGAGCCCGAAAGTGTTGCCGCCGCTGAAGCAGAGCAAAGGGTGTGCGTAGGGGGTTATCGCCGCCGCGCCCGTTCTGTGCCGAGTGTCCGGTTGCCAGGATGCGGTGGCGCATTCGGTGAGCCGAGCCGGGTAGCCCGTGGCCGTGGCGGGTAACCGTCGCCGGACCACGTCAGAACGCGCCCGGAGCCACCGCACGGGGGAGTGCAGCGCACATGGGCATTGGTAGTGGGATCTTCCTGATCGCGATCGGCGCGATCCTGACCTTCGCCATCAGAGCCAACGTCTGGTGGGTCGACCTGCGCGCGGTCGGCTGGGTGTTCATCCTGGCCGGGTTGGGCGTCCTGCTCACCACGCTCTGGTTCTGGCAGGACCGGCGCAAGCGGGCCCGCACCCTCATCGTGGAGGAGAACCGGCTGTCTCATCCGACGGCGATGATGCCGCCGCCGCCGGACCCACCGCCGCCGACCGCGCCACCCTCCTGAGCCATGTGACGCCGAGCCACCCGCCGACCGGCGGGTGGCTCAGCCGCGTGCGGTGTGCCGGTCGATGATCTCCGAGCCGCCCCGGTCCAGCTCGGCCCAGGGCTGCGATCCGCGGTGCACGGCCAGGTCGGTGGTGCGCAGCCCCTCCGGGTCGGCCCGCTGCGGGTCGAGCAGCGCCGACAGCAGCGAGATCCCCGGGTTGTGCGCGATCAGCAGCACCGTGCGGGCCATCGGATCCACCCGGCGGATCAGGGCCAACAGGTCCTCCGGGTGCGCCTCGTAAGCGTCCGGCTCATACCGTACGTCCGGGCGGGGACCGGCGGAACCGCCCTCCGGTGGCGCACCGGTCATGCCCATCGCCACCCCGTGCCAGGTCTCCCGGGTCCGCCGGGCGTTGGAGCAGAGCACCACGTCGGGCAGCAGACCGTGCTTGGCCAGCCAGGCGCCGGCGGCCTCCGCGTCGGCCCGCCCTCGACTGGTCAGTGGCCGATCCGCGTCCGGAGTCTCCTCGGACTGCACGGCCTTCGAGTGCCGCAACAGCACCAGTGTCCGTTCCCCGGCGTACCCGTCCGTCATGCCCCCAGCTTGCCCGATTGGCGATCACGGTGCCGGGGTAAGTCGATGGGTGCCGCAACCTCACCGATGGCCGCGGCGGGAAGTAACGCCAGCTGACAGCCGAGGAGGCGACGATGGGCATTGGTGGCAGCATTTTCCTGATCGCACTGGGTGCGATCTTCGCGTTCGCCGTGGAAGCCGACCTGGGCTGGCTCAACCTGGCCGTCGTCGGATGGGTGCTCATGCTCGCCGGTGTCGCGGGCCTGCTCGTCACCCTCTACTTCTGGAACAGCCGCCGGCGCACGGTGGTCACCAGCGCCCCCGTCCGCGAGGACCGCGTGGTGACCGACCGGGTGGTGCCGGCGCAGGACGACCGGGTCGTGCAGGAGTACCGCGAGGTGCGTCGGCCCGGCCGCACGGTCTGAGCCAACCACTGCTCCCGAGGGCCCCGCAGCGTCGCGGGGCCCTCGGTGTGCCCGGGCTCAGGCGAAGAGCGCGAAGTAGATCGCGATGTGGTGGCAGATCGCGGCCACCAGGGTGCAGGCGTGGAAGAACTCGTGGTGGCCGAAGACCGTCGGCCAGGGGTTCGGCCGGCGCAGCGCGTAGAAGACCGCGCCGACGCTGTAGATCGCGCCTCCGGTCAGCAGCAGCACCAGCGCCGTCACCCCGCCCTGGTGCAGGATCTGCGGCAGCATCGCCACCGCCACCCAGCCCAGCGCCAGGTAGAGCGGGGCGGAGAGCCAGCGGGGGGCGTGCGGCCAGATCATTTTCAGCGCCACGCCGGCGAGTGCGCCGCCCCAGACCGTGGCGAGCATGATGGTCGCCAGGCGCTGCTCCAGCAGCAGCACGCAGAACGGCGTGTACGTCCCGGCGATGAACACGAAGATCATCGAGTGGTCCATCCGGCGCATGATCTGGTAGCCCCGCTCCGACCACACGCGACGGTGGTAGAGCGCGCTGGTGCCGAAGAGCCCGCAGACGGTCAGGCTGTAGACGACGCAGCTGACCAGGGGCGCCCAGCCCGGCCGGGTGGCGGCGATCGAGCAGAGCACGATCCCGCAGACCAGGGCGACGAAGAACGCGTACGCGTGCAGCCAGCCGCGCATCCGGGGTTTACCGATGTCGACCGGCTTGAGCCGAAGCGGTGCGGAGGTGGTCACCACAACAGGCTACGACACCGTAGGTTACTTGGAAGTAGTGCGTCTCGTCACGCGGATCCATCCGCGACGGTGTGTACCACGCCAGGCCGCGGTCGGCGAAGATGGCGGGATGCGGATCCGGCCGGTCGGGGCGCACGCCCTGCTGCTCGACTGCGCGGAACCCGGCGCGCCGGCCGGGGTCGACCTCGCCGCTCGGGTGGAGGCGTGGCGGGCCGAGCTGTCCCGCCGCCGCGATCTCGGTGAGTTGACCGCCGTCGAGATCGTCCCGGCGGCCGCCACCGTCCTGCTCGACGGGGTCCCGGACCCGGCGACGACCGCCCGGTTGATTGCGAGCTTGGTTCCGCGTCCGGCCGCCGTGGCGGGCGCCGCCGGGACGGTCGAGGTGCCGGTGACGTACGACGGCGCTGACCTGCCGGTCGTCGCGGAGCACTGGGCGACCACCGTGCCGGCGGTGGTCGAGCGGCTGGCCGGCACCGAGTTCCGGGTGGCCTTCTGCGGTTTCGCGCCCGGCTTTCCCTACCTGACCGGGCTGCCGGCCGAGCTGGCGCTGCCCCGGCTGCCCACCCCCCGCCCCCGCGTGCCGGCCGGCTCGGTCGCCCTGGCCGGCCCGTACGCCGGCATCTACCCGAGCGCGTCGCCGGGTGGCTGGCTGCTGGTCGGACGGACCGAAATGGTGCTCTTCGACGTCGCCGCCGACCCGCCGGCCCGGCTGACCCCGGGCACCCGAGTCCGCCTCGCGAACGACGGGCGCTCAGCATGACCGGTGCCCTCGAGGTGCTTCGGGCCGGGGCGCTCACCACGGTGCAGGACCTGGGCCGGCCCGGCTTCGCCCACCTCGGCGTGCCCCGTTCCGGCGCACTGGACCCGACCGCGATGCGGCTGGCGAACCGGCTGGTCGGCAACCCGGAGTCGGCCGCCGGGCTGGAGGTCACGCTGACCGGTTGCGCGCTGCGGCTGACCCGGGCGGCCACCGTCGCCCTCATCGGCGCCGAGGTGGAGGTCCGGGTGGACCAGCGTCCGGGCGACGCGGGCCGGCCGCTCTCCGTACCGGCCGGGGCGGTGCTGCGGATCGGCCCCGCCCGGCGCGGCGTACGCAGCTGGCTGGCGGTCTGCGGCGGGATCGACGTACCGCCGGTCCTGGGCAGCCGCTCCACCGACACCCTCTCCGGGCTGGGCCCGCCCGCGCTGCGCGACGGTGACCGGCTGCCCCTCGGCGTGCCGGTCGGGCCGCCCGCACCGGTCGACCTCACCGTCGGCCCGTCGCCCCGCGACGAGCTGCGGCTCGCCGTCCGGCTCGGCCCGCGCGACGACTGGTTCACCCCGGCCGCGTTCGACCGGCTCTTCGACACCGCGTACACGATCAGCCCGGTGAGCAACCGGGTCGGCGCGCGACTGGTCGGCGCGGACCTGCCCCGCGCGGTGCCGGGCGAGCTGCCCAGCGAGGGGATCGTGCTCGGCGCGGTGCAGGTGCCGGCGGACGGCCAACCGTTGATCTTCCTGGCTGACCACCCCACCACCGGCGGCTATCCGGTCATCGGGGTGGTGGCCGACGTGACCCCGCTCGCGCAGGCCCGGCCAGGTACTACCGTCAGGTTCCATGGACCTCAACGCTGACCTGGGCGAGGGATTCGGCATCTGGCGGCTCGGCGACGACGAGGCGCTACTGGGCCTGGTCACCTCCGCGAACGTCGCCTGCGGCTTCCACGCCGGCGACGCGTCCACGATGCGCCGGGTCAGCGAGGCCGCGGCGCGCCGCGGTGTCGCGGTGGGCGCCCAGGTCGGCTACCGGGACCTGGCCGGGTTCGGCCGGCGACACATCGCGTACGACTTCGCGGAGCTGCGCGACGAGGTCGTGTACCAGCTCGGCGCGCTGGACGCCTTCTGCCGGCTGTTCCGCACCCGGGTCCGCTACCTGAAGCCGCACGGCGCGCTCTACCACGCGGCGGCGCGTGACGAGTCCCAGGCGGCGGCGCTGGTGGCGGCGGTCGGCGAGTACGACGATCAGCTGCCGTTGCTCTGCTCGTCCGGGTCGGTGCTCGCCCAACTGGCGGTCGGTGCCGGGCTGCGGGTGGTCGCCGAGGGCTTCGCCGACCGTGGCTACCTGCCCAACGGCACCCTGGTGCCCCGCGGCGCGCCGGGTGCCCTGGTGACCGACCCGGAGCAGGTCGCCGAGCGCGCGCTCCGGATGGCCACCGAGCGGACCGTGGTGGCGGTGGACGGCAGCGTCGTTCCGTGCCCGGTCGAGTCGATCTGCCTGCACGGCGACAGCCACGGGGCGGTCGCCGCCGCGGAGATGGTCCGCGCCTCGCTGATCGACGCCGGCGTCCAGCTCAGCCCCTTCGCCGGCTGAGCGCGGGCCCCGGCGCTCAGCGCCGGGGCCCGGAGTCGGGTCTCAGGCGTCCAGACCGCGCAGGACCAGCGGCAGGCGGGCGACGCCGGTGTCGACCACCCGGACCGGCACGCCCCAGTCCTGCCGGGTCAGGTGGCAGGCCGCGTGCTCGACGTCCGCGTCGCAGGTCGCCGCCTGCGCGGTCACCTGCAGCACGCCGCCGGTCACCTCGCCGTTGACCACCAGTCGGCGGGACAGCTCGGTACCGCTGCCGGCCCCCTCGACGAGCAGCTCGGGCGGCGAGGCGGAGATCACCAGCCGGGTGGACGGCCCGTACGTCTCGTCCAGCTTCTGGCCGGGCGCCGGGGTGAAGATGATGTCCAGGGTCAGCTCGCCGGCGGTGACGTCGGTCGGCTTCCGTTCGGTGCGGTGCCGGGGGCCGTCCACCGTGCTCGCGCCGGCAGCGGAGAGCGCGCCGGGGGCGAGCCGGGTGAGCCGGTGCGCGGCGGACTCGACCACCAGCACCTCGCCGTCCGGGGTGAGCACCAGGTCGCTCGGCTCGGCCAGGCCGTCGGCGACAGTGGAGACCTGGGCGGTCTCCGGGTCGAAGCGCCGGACAGCACCGTTGTAGGTGTCGGCGACCAGCACCGACCCGTCGGGCAGCGCGCACACCCCCAGCGGATGCTGGAGCAGCGCCGTCTCGGCCGGCCCGTCGACGTGGCCGAAGTCGAAGAGCCCCTGCCCGACCGCGGTGCCCATCACCCCGTTCTCGATGTACCGGATCGCACTGGTCTCGCTGTCGGCGATCCAGAGCCGGGTGCCGTCGGCGGAGACGGAGAGCCCGGAGGGCTGCGCCATCCACGCCTCGGCCAGCAGGCCGTCGCGGAGCGCCTCGACGGTGGTGCCGGCGTACATGCCGGCGGTCCGCTTGATCGGATCGAACCACCAGAGCTGGTGGATGCCGGCCATCGCGATGATCAGCTTGTCGTCGTGCCAGGCCAGGTCCCAGGGGGAGGAGAGGTCGACCGAGAGCGCGTCGTGCGCGTGGTCGTCGACCGTCGAGCGCCACTGCCGCCCGGTGCCGGCGACCGTGACCACCTCACCGGTCGTGAGCCGTACGCCGCGCAGCAGGTGGTTGACGGTGTCCGCGACGACCAGGTCGTAGCCGGCCACCTCGGCCACGTGCTTCGGGAGCAGGCAGAGCCCCTGCGGCTCGGAGAAGGTCGCCGCCCCGGCGGGCCCGTCGGCCCGGCCCCGGCTGCCTGAGCCGATCCGGCGGACCAGCCGCTCGCCGTCCGGGGCCAGCTCGGCCAGCGAGTGCCGGGCCGAGTCGGAGACCAGCAGGTTGCCGGAGTCGAGCAGCACGGCCTTGCCGGGGAAGCGCAGCGTGGTCTCCGGCTCGGCGGGCGGGACGTAGGGGCCGTCGCCCCGGTGCAACGTGCCCTTCGCCTCGTGGGTGGCGATCAGCTCGTCGATCAGCCGGGCCAGGCCCTCGGCGTGACCCTCGCCGGCCATGGTGGCCACCACGTAACCCTCGGGGTCGATCACCGACAGGGTCGGCCAGGCGCGAGCCGCGTACTGCTGCCACGTGATCAGCTCGGGGTCGTCGAGGACCGGGTGGTGCACCCCGTACCGCTCGACCGCCGCCGCCAACGCGTCCGGGTCCTTCTCGTGCTCGAACTTCGGCGAGTGGACGCCGATCACGACGAGCACGTCTCCGTACTTCTCTTCCAGCGGGCGCAGTTCGTCGAGCACGTGCAGGCAGTTGATGCAGCAGAAGGTCCAGAAATCGGCCAACACGATCTTGCCCCGGAGGTCGGCGAGCTTCAGCTCACGCCCACCGGTGTTCAGCCAGCCCCGACCGCGCAGCTCGGGGGCCCGTACTCGTGCGCTCATGCGTCCAGTCTGCCGGAGACCGGTGGCCGGGTCGGCCGGTACCCCGAGCGGGCTCGATCACACCTCTTTGGCGACCGGACGCGGACGCGAACGGCGGGGCCACGGAGGTCCGTGGCCCCGCCGTCGGGATGGTCCTACTGTCCGGCCGGCTTCAGGCAGAGCACCCGGTTGGACCCGCCACCCGACAGCTCCACCCGCGGCTGGGCCGGGTCGGCGCACTTGTCCTTGTTGTCCACCTTGGAGGTCACCGTGAACGCGTTGGCCTCGCCGCAGTCGGCGGCCACGGCACCCTCGCCGTCCTGCTTCACGCAGGTGCCGACGGCCGGGTCGAACGCCGGCGCCTCGTTCCCGCCGCCGACCTTGCCGAGCAGCATGAGCAGACCCAGCGGTACCGCCAGGATGAGCACCGCGGCGACCAGCACGGCCGCCAGCACCCGGCCGTTGCGCACCTTCGGCGTCGGCGCCTCGACCTTCGGCTCCTCGTCCGGCTTGAACGCGTCGAAGCGTCCCTGGTCGGACTCGGAGGCGTTCGGCGTGGTCGGCCCCCAGGACGGCAGGGGCTGCTGCTGCGGAGGCGGCGGGAACGGCGGGGGGAACCCGCCGGGCGCCGGGTCGGCCGCGCCGGGCGGACCGTAACCGGGCATCCCACCCATGCCGGGGTCGCCGTGCGGCGAAGCCGGCGAGCCGAACGGGTCAGCCGGCCGCTCCGTCCCGGGGTGCGGGCGCACGCCGTTCATCGGCCGGTTGCTGCTCGGCGCGTCGACGAAGGACGGCACGCCCGGTGGGAACGCCGGTGGGGCGGACGGGCCGGAGTTCAGCGGCGGGTTCTCGGCGAAGCCGCTCGGCGGCGACACCCGGTCGTCGAAGCGAGGCTCCGGCCCGGACTCGGGCCGGTGCTCCACGCCGTACGGGTCGGGCTCGGCCTGCGCCGGCTCGTCCGCGGTCTCCTGACGGGCCGGACGGCCGTAGACCCGGGGCTGCGGGGCGGGTGAACCCGTCGGCCGCATGGCCTGGTCGGTCGGGGGCATCACCCGGCTGGCCAGCGGCACCGAGGCGCTCGCTGCGGCCCGGCCCACCGCGCCGGCGTCGGCCTGCGGTACGGACGCGCGCGCGGCCGCACCCGACTCCGGCGAGGTACGCGGCGCGGGCACCACCGGCCCGGCCGACGACGGCTCCTCGTTGCGGGCCTCGGCCTGACCCCAGCCGGACTGCTCCTGCTCGTACGACTGCCCGGCACCGTCGCCACCGGCCCGGTCGGGCCAGTCGGCGCGCTCGCCCGCCGGGGCGCCGTACGGGGCCGGCGAGCCGAACTCGGCCGGCGGGGCGTAGTCGGCGGGCGGGGCGGCGGCCAGGCTGGCACCGGGTACCCGCTGCTCCTGCGGGGGCAGCGGCACCGCGTTGGCCGGTGAGATGCCCGGCGCGGGGCCGGGCTGGTAGACCGGCTGCTCCTCGGCCTGTTCCGGGGCGCGGCCAGCCGCCGGGTCGGCGTCGGCCCGACCCCACGCCTCGCTGGCCGACCACGGCTCGACCTCCGACGCGGCGGGCCGCTCGGCGCCGGTCCACTGCGCGGGGCTCTCCGCGCCCCAGGCCGGCGCGGAGTCGGCGCCGGGCACGCTCGCGCTGGCCCGGGCCGGCGCGCCGTTCGGCTCCGCGGCAGCCCAGCCGCCGGGGCGGGCGGCGTCGTCCTGAGCCGAGCCGGCAGGGCTCTCGCCCCAGCCGGCCGGGGCGGCGTTGCCCTGCGGCCGCTCGTCGTTCTGCGCGATCATCCAGTCGGGCTGTCCCGGCCGGTCCTCCGGCGCGGCGGCGGTACCCCAGCCGGCCGGCTGCGCGGCCTCGTCCGGCTGTGCCCCGGCCGCTGCCGGCCAGCCGCCGGAGCCGGCCGGGTCCTGCTGGCTGGCCCAGCCGCCGGAGGCTGCCGGGTCCTGCTGCGCGGCCCAACCGCCGGAGCGGGCCGGGTCGTCCGCCGTCGGCACCTGCGCGGCGCCGCGTACGGCGGGCTCGGGCTGGCCCCAGGCCGGGGCCGACTGCTCGGCCTGTCCCCAGGTCTGGCCGGACTGCTCGGCCTGGCCCCAGGCCTGCTGACCGTTCTGCTGGCCACCGTCGGCCCAGCCGCCGGCGTTCGCCGGGGCGTCCTGCTGCGCGGGCCCGTCGGACCAGCCGCCGTTCGCCGGGCCGGGCTGCCCGGTCCCGGCCCAGCCGTCGGCGCGGCCCGGGTCGTCCTGCGCTGCGGTGCCGGCGGCCTCCTGCTGGGCCCAGCCGCCGGAGCGGGCCGAGTCGTCCTGGGGCCAGGCCTGCGTAGCCGGCGCGGGGGCCGGCACCTGTGCCGCACCCCGGGCGGCCGGCTGGGACTGCGCCCAGGCGGGCTGCTCGGCGCCGGCCCAGGCCGGGCCGGGCTGCTGCTCAGGCTGCGCACCCCAGCCGGGCTGGGCGGTACCGGTCGCGGCCCAGGCCGGGCCGGGTTGCTCGGGCTGGGCAGCTTCGGTGCTCGCCCACGGGCCGGGTTGCCCCGCCTCGGCGGGCGGCGGCACCTGCGCGGTGCCCCACTGCGGAACCGGGGGCTGGTCCTGCTGCCCCGCCCAGGCGGGGGCGGGCGGGTTGGAACCTGCCGGCGGCGGGGGCGCCCAGCCCAGGTCCGGGCCGGCGGCGCCGTAGCCGTTCCCCGGCTGCGCCGGCCGGTCGCCGTACGGCGCCGGTCCGCCGGCGCCCGGTGGCACCTCGTCCGGCTCCTGGCCGGGGTGGTGCGGGCCCTCGGACGTCATCGGTGCGCCTCCTCCATCACATTCGGCCGCCCGTGCCGATCGGTCTCCTCGGCAGGGCTGCCGGTGTCGCCGGCATGCCGGCCGTGCCGGGCTCCCCGCACCGTATCCGGTGGCCGCCCACGGCCTCCGGGGAGCACCGGTCGTCACTCCCTGTGGCCGGACGATGTCGAACTGCTTCTATCGGCTCGACCTCTCCGGGCCGGCGGGCGACGACCGAAGCCCACCGTACCGGGCGCTGCGGCTAGGTGGAATCCCGGTGCCGACGGGTGTGAAACGCCGATGACCCGCCCGGGGCGTCCGGGCGGGTCATCGATCTGGAGGAGAAGAGGAACGTCGTGGTGCGTCAGCTCATGTGACGCTGGGCGATGGCGAGAAGCTCCTCGCGGACCGCCGGCGAGTTCGCCGAGCGCAGCGCGTGCTCGATGGCACGCGCGCGGCGGGTGGCGTCGCGACGGGTCCGGATCCGCTCGATCATGCTCATGGTGTCTCTCCTCCTGGCTATTCGGTTGTCAGCCCCTGGTGTCTCTATTTAACCGCACCAGGGAGCCAACTTCCATCGATTATTAGGTGAGCTGAGACACCAGCCGAACAATCGAAGGTGAAACCGGTCGGCTGCTTAGGTTTCCGTCTGCCAATGGACACGGCCGGTGTGCCGGGCGTTAACCCGAGGCACACCGGCCGTGGCTGGTGCAGAAAGGACCGGTCAGGTCCAGGCGAGCAGCGCCGCCTCCGGGTCGGCGAGGAAGTCGCCGATGTCGCGGAGGAACTTCGACCCGAGCTCACCGTCGATGATCCGGTGGTCGAAGGAGAGGCCCAGCGTGGTCACCTGCCGCGGGCGGACCTTGCCCTTGTGCACCCAGGGCATCTCCCGGACGGCACCGAAGGCCAGGATCGCCGACTCGCCCGGAGGCAGGATCGGCGTACCGGTGTCCACGCCGAACACGCCGACGTTGGTGATGGTCAGGGTGCCGCCGGACATGTCCGCCGGCGAGGTGCGGCCGGCCTTGGCCGTCTGCACCAGCCCGGTCATCGCGTCGGCCAGCTCGCGCAGCGTGAGCCGCCCGGCGTCCTTGATGTTCGGCACGATCAGGCCGCGCTCGGTGGCCGCCGCGATGCCGAGGTTGACGTACTCCTTGACCACGATCTCGTCGCCGGCCCAGGTCGAGTTGACCATCGGGTGCCGCTTGACCGCCAACAGCACCGCCTTCGCCACCAGCAGCAGCGGCGAGACCCGGACGTCGCGCCACTCCCGCCGGCCGCGCAGCCGGTCCAGCGCCTTCATCGCCCGGGTCATGTCGACGGTCAGGAACTCCGTCACGTGCGGGGCGGTGAAGGCCGACCGGGACATGTTCTCGGCGGTGAGCTTGCGTACCCCCTTGACCGGGATGCGCTGCTCGCGGTCCACGCCGAAGCTCGGTGCCGTCGTGCCGACCACCGTCGCCGCGATCGGCTCGGCCGCCGCCACGGCCCCGCTCGCCGCCTGCTGCACGTCCTCCCGGGTGATCGAGCCCAGCGGGCCCGACCCGGTCAGCGTGCTCAGGTCGACGCCGAGGTCCTTGGCGAGCTTGCGTACCGGCGGCTTGGCCAGCACCAGCCCGCCGACCGCCGTGCCGCCCTGCCCGTTGCGGCCCGGCGCCGGCACGGCCGCCGGCTGCGGGGCCGGCGCGGCCGGCGCGACCGGCGCGGGGGGCGTCGCGGCCTGCGCCGGGACGGCGCCCTTGCGCGGGCGGCGCTTCGCCGCGGTGGTACGCGGGCCGTAGCCCACCAGCACCGCGGTCCGCCCGCCCGGGGCGGGGCCGCCGATCAGACCCGGCTCGACCATGCCCTCGGCCGGCGCCACCTCGACCGCCGCCAAGGACGCGGCCGACGGGGTGGGCAGGTCGCCGCTGGGCTGACCGGTGGTCGACGGTGTGTCCGGGGTGTCCAGCGGGCCGGCGTCCGGGTCGGTGTCGATCGCGATGATCGGCGTGCCGACCTCGACCGTGGTGCCCTCCGGGTGGAAGAGCCGCTGCACCCGCCCGGCCCACTTCGCCGGGATCTCCACGGCCGCCTTGGCGGTCTCCACCTCGACGATCGGCTGGTTCAACTCGATGACGTCGCCGACCTTGACCAGCCAGCTGAGGATCTCGCCCTCGGTCAACCCCTCGCCCAGGTCGGGCAGGTTGAATTCCTTGATCCGGGACATGTCGCTCACCAGCCGAAGGTGCGGTCGACGGCGTCGAGCACCCGGTCGAGGTCGGGCAGGTACTCCTCCTCCACCCGGGCGGCCGGGTAGGGGATGTCGAAGCCGGTCACCCGCAGCACCGGCGACTCCAGCGAGTAGAAGCACTGCTCGGTGATCCGGGCGGCCAGCTCGGAGCCGAGACCCAGGTTGGACGGGGCCTCGTGCACCACCACGGCCCGGCCGGTGCGCTTCACCGACTCGTAGACCACGCCCAGGTCGAGCGGGGAGATCGTGCGCAGGTCGATGACCTCCAGCTCCCGACCGTCCTCGGCTGCGGCGGTCGCCGCGTCCAGGCAGGTCCGGACCATCGGCCCGTACGCCAGCAGGGTGACGTCGGTGCCGGGCCGGACCACCCGGGCCGAGTGCAGCGGGTACGCGTCGGACAACGGCGCGTCCAGGTCGACCGGGCCCTTCTCCCAGTAGCGCCGCTTGGGCTCCAGGAAGACGATCGGGTCGTCGGAGGCGATGGCCTGCTGGATCATCACGTAGGCGTCCTGCGGGTTGGCGCAGGAGACCACCTTCAGGCCGGCGGTGTGCGCGAAGTACGCCTCCGGCGACTCGGAGTGGTGCTCCACCGCGCCGATGCCGCCGCCGAACGGGATCCGGATCACCATCGGGATGCTGAGCTTGCCCCGCGAGCGGTAGTGCATCTTCGCCACCTGCGACACGATCTGGTCGTACGCGGGGTAGACGAAGCCGTCGAACTGGATCTCGCAGACCGGCCGGTAGCCCCGGATGGCCAGGCCGATCGCGGTGCCGATGATGCCGGACTCGGCGAGCGGGGTATCGATCACCCGCTGGTCGCCGAAGTCCTTCTGGAGCCCGTCGGTGATCCGGAAGACGCCGCCGAGCTTGCCGACGTCCTCGCCCATGATGACGACCTTGGGGTCGTTCTCGAGAGCGCGGCGCAGGCCGGTGTTCAGGGCCTTGCCGAGGGTGAGCGTCTCCGTGGCCATCAGTGGGCGCTCCCCTCGAACGACTCCATGTAGCGGCTGAACTGCGCGCGCTGCTCGTCGAGCAGCGGGGACCCGGTGGGGTAGACGTGGTCGAACATCGTCACCGGCTCCGGGTTGGGCATGGCGAGCACGCGCTCGCGCAGGTGCACCGACTCGCGGCGGGCCTGCTCGTCGACCTCGGCGAAGAAGTCCGCGTCGGCGATCTGCTGCTTCTCCAGGAACACCTTGACCCGGGCGATCGGGTCCTTGGCCTGCCACGCCTCGACCTCGCTGGCGATCCGGTAGCGGGTCGGGTCGTCGGAGGTGGTGTGCGCGCCCATCCGGTACGTGTACGCCTCGATCAGGCTCGGGCCCTGCCCGTGCCGGGCGTTGTCCAGCGCGGTGCGGGTCACCGCGTAGGAGGCCAGCACGTCGTTGCCGTCCACCCGGACACCGGGGAAACCGAAGCCGGCGGCCCGCTGGTAGAGCGGGATCCGGGTCTGCCGCTCCAGCGGCTCGGAGATCGCGTACTGGTTGTTCTGGCAGAAGAAGACCATCGGGGCGTTGAACACGCCGGCCCAGACGAAGGCCTCGTTGACGTCACCCTGGCTGGTGGCGCCGTCGCCGAAGTAGGCGATCACCGCCTCGCCGTCCTCGGTGCCGGTCTTGCCGTCCATCGTGATGCCCATGGCGTAGCCGGTCGCGTGCAGGGTCTGCGCCCCGATCACGATCGTGTACATGTTGAACTTGAACTCGTTCGGGTCCCAGCCGCCCTGGTCGACGCCGCGGAACAGGCCGAGCGGCATGATCGGGTCGATGCCCCGGCAGTAGAGGACGCCGTGCTCCCGGTAGGTCGGGAAGGCCATGTCCTGGGTACGCAGCGCCCGGCCGGAGCCGACCTGCGCCGCCTCCTGCCCGAGCAGGCTGGCCCAGATGCCCAGCTCACCCTGACGCTGCAGGGCGGTGGCCTCGGCGTCCAGCTTCCGTACCAGCACCAGGTCGCGGTAGAGGCCGCGGTACTCCTCGTCGGTGAAGTCGACGCGGTACACGGTGCCGTCCCGCCCGGTGAAGCTCTCGATCCGCTCACCCTCCGGGGTGAGCAGCTGTACCAGGTCCGGGTCGCCGACCGCGGACTTCCTGGAGCGGGGTGCGGCCCGCCTGCCGCGGGTGGTGACCCCGGGGTCGCCCTTTGCCATCCGTCTCTCCCTGTCGTCTCTGCGTCGGCACCGGGGGGTGACCCGGCCGCGCAAATCCTGCACCTGTCCGGCCGGTGCCGGACGGGTTCCTGGCGGCCGCGCCTAGCCCGGGTGGGGGTTGCCGCGCGGCGCGAGCCGGATTCGGTGCCGAACCCGGTTCGGGAGCGCCGGCGCCCAGCCGTACCTGCCGCGAGGGTGCGCGGAGGCCGCGGCTGCGTTGCCGTCGTGGTCCATATTCGCAGAGCAGGTGAGTGGGCCCACAAGTACGCCCGCCCTTCCGGCTGGCACCAAATTGCTTCGCGGCATTTGTCAACATCAGGCCCGTCGGATGCCGCTCGACGATCCGGTGCTGATTCGTCACCGTTCGGCCAGTTGGGTGTGTCGACACGCTGTGGAGGGCTGGTCAACGCAGCGTCACTAAGCCAGGCTGATTGCCGTGGGATCGCCACGATCGGGTGGTTTGCCGCATCTCCGGGTCACGTCCGCGTCCCGGTCCGTCCACGGTCGACAATGAGGGAGGCGTGGTGTCCGAGCCAGCCGACGGTCCCGGTACGCCGCTGCTCGGTCGGCACCGCTCCACCAACGGCGGCTACCGCCGGGTGGTCGGCGCGCACCGTGCCCGCGGCTCGGCCGCGCCGGCCAAGGGCTACCTCTTCACCGTCGCGCTGCTCGCCGGCACCGCGTCGATGCCGATCCTGGCGGCGATCAGCGCCGGCTCGGCCACGGTGGGCAGCACCGCCCTGCCGGACAACAGCACCCCGTTCATCCCGACCCCGTCGGTCGGGCCGGTGGTCATCCCGCTGCCGGTGACCAGTCAGCCCGCACTCCCGCCGGCCCGCCCGGTGATCACCCCGTCGGCCGCCAACGGCTGGTCGCCCGGGGTCGCGCTGGAGACGCCGGACCGCCCGGACCGCCCGGACCAGGCCGGGCCGCGTCCACCGGGCCTCGGCCGGCCGGTGCCGCCGGCCCCGCGCCCGCCCCGGCCCAACCCGCCCTCCGCCTCGCCGAGCCCGTCGCCGACGCCGACCGGGTCGCCGACCGGCGGGCCGTCACCGACGGCGTCCGCGACCAGCACCATCTCGGTGCCGCCCCGGCCCACTCCCACCGGGACGCCCAGCCCCACCCACTCGGCACCACCGGACAGCCCGCCCGAGCCGACCGATCCGCCCGCGACCCTGACCGCCGGCCCGACCCCCAGCAGCGCCGGGAGCCCGACCCCGCCGGCCGCCAGCACCGTTCCGGCGCCCCGGGAACCGGTGGACCCGCACCCGGCCACCTCACCGCCGGTACGGTGACGATCAGAAGCGGCTGAGCCGTCCCGGCCCGTGCCGGCCGGCGGTGCGGGAGCGGAGGAGACGGCGTGGGCGGCGGTGCGGAACCCCGTCCGGGCACCGTCGCCCGGCCCGGTCCGACGTTGCGCCTGGCGCGGCTGGTCACCGAGCTGACCGCGCCCGCGGTGCTGGTCTCGGTGCTGATGCTCACCATCGGCTGGCACAGCGCCCGGGGCGGTGCCCACGGGCTCGCCTGGGGGCTGCTGGCCACCGTCTTCGTCAGCGGCATCCCGTTCGCGTACATCCTCGGCGGGGTGCGGCGGGGCCGGTTCACCGATCACCATGTGGGGCTGCGCGAGCAGCGCAGGGTGCCGTTGCTCTTCGGGCTCTGCTCGGTCGCCGCCGGGCTGGCCCTGCTCGCGGCGCTCGGTGCCCCGCGTCCGGTGCTGGCGCTCGCCGCGGCCGGCGTGGTCGGCCTGGTGGTCGCGGTGACCGTGAGCCACTGGTGGAAGATGTCCATCCACTCGGCGGTCGCCGCCGGCACCGTGGTCGTCCTGGTGCTCACCTTCGGGGCCCGGCTGCTGGTCACCGCCCCACTGTTGGCCGTCGTCGGCTGGTCCCGGGTCCGGCTGGGCGACCACACCACCACCCAGGTGGTCGCCGGTGGCCTGGTCGGCGGGCTGGTCGCCGGCGTGGTCTTCGCCGCGCTCCGCTGACCGGCCCTCCGCCCCTTCCCGCCGATCATGAGGTCCGCGGCGATGTCGATCCCCTTCCTCGCCGCAGACCTCATGATCAGTCCGATCGAATGGGTAGGGGTGGGGGTCAGTCGTCGGCCAGTCGGTGCCGGTTGGCCTCGATCCAGGCGTCCAGCGCGGCCGGGTCGTCCGGGTCCACCCCGTCGGCCATCAGCTGCGCCACCGCCGCCGTCGCCGGGCTGCGCCGTTCGCCGGTGCTGTAGAGCCGGGCGAACTCCGGCACCATCTCCTCGATCGCCGTGTCGGTCTGCTCCGCCGCCGACTCGGGCAGGCCGCGCCGGTGGGCCGCGTAGCCGGCCCAGGCCCGCAGCACCCGGGGCAGCATCGCGGCGTCGTCCATGTCCAGCACCGCCCGCCGGTGCACCCAGTCGAGCAGGAACAGCCCGGCGACCGCCGGGCTCCAGCGCAGCGGGTCGGCATCCGGGAAGGTCGCCGCGTGGTCGAGCAGCAGGCTGAGGCAGAAGTGCAGCGAGGCCAGCTCGGGGCCGTCGACGGTGTCCAGCCCGGCGCGGGCCGCCTCCGGCGAGGCGAGGAAGCGCCGGACCAGCTCGGTCCGGTCGTCGGCGGAGAGCTGTTCGGGCTCCCGGGGCGCCGGCAACGACGCGGCGGGCAGCAGCGCCAGCCGGGCGCCGACCAGCGCCCGGTCGGTGGCGAGCGACCCCTCGCCGGGCAGCTCGCCGAGGTCGTCCGTGATCAGCAGGTGCCGGGCCACCTCGCTGCGCATCCGGGCCGGGTCCTCCTCCCGGAACCAGGTCAGGTCGTCGCTGGCGCACATCTGCCGGACCTGCTCCAGGATCCGCTCGGCGGGGCCGCCGACGAAGACGTCCTTGGTGATGCCGATGTTGTGGTCGACCAGGGCCACCAGCGCGTGCTCCGGGCCGCCGACCGCGTCGTCGTAGGCGAAGGTGGCCAGGTAGGAGGTCTGGTCGCCGTAGACGTCGCCGTACGCCCAGCTGCCGGTGAGGTGTACCCGGCCGAGCTGACCGGACCACGCCGGTGCCTGGCTGCCCGGGCGGACCCGGCCGGCGCCCTCGGCGTCCGGCACCAGGGTGGCGAAGACCGAGCGGATGGTGGTGGCCGCGGCCGTACGCCGGCGCGCGGTGGCGACGAGGAAACCGGCGACGAACTCCCGGACGGCAGCGCTGCGGTCGGTCTCGGCGATCGCGTAGACGCTGCCGAGCAGCGCGGCGCCGAGCATCTCGGCGTCCAGGGCGCAGTCGAGCTTGGTCACGTCGCGTGCGGCGTGCAGCACCGCGTCGTAGGGGGTCTGAGGCGTGGCCATGCTCCGACCCTACGCCCGGCGGGCGCTCCGGCGAGCGGTAGCGATCGGCCGGATCAGCGGCGGGCGGCGTCCTTCAGCGCGTCCCGGGCCTCGGCGTAGGAGGCGAGCACGACCCGGACGGGGGTGAGGACGTACTCGTCGCCCACGGTCGCCACCGCGGCGGTCAGCCGCCGCTCGGCCCGGCGCCGCGCCCGCCGCGCCGCCCAGCGGACGACCGGCCGGGTCAGCGCGGAGATCAGCAGCCCGGCGAGCAGGCCGCCGAGCAGCAGCACGGTGGGCAGCGGGACCTCACCCACGGCCGGGTTGTCCAGCTTCGGCAGGCCGAGCGCGCGCAGCGCGTAGCCGAGCACCAGCCAGCCCAACCCGACCAGCGCGGCCAGGGTGACCAGCCACTGCAGCGCGCCGACCACCCGCCACCAGACCGGCCGGTGTCCCATCCCGAGATCGGTGCCGGCGACCGCGCGGTCCAGCTCGTCCGGCAGGTCGCCGAGGCGCGACCGCGCCGCCGTGGTCACCGCCGCCGGCCAGTCCGCCGGCAGCTCGGCCGCGGCCCGGTCGGCCACCGCCCGGATGGCCAGCCCGAGCGCGGAGCGCTGGGCGGCGGTGGGGTCCGGTACCGAGGTCGCGGCGACCAGGCTCTCCGCCGGGTCGGCGGTCTCGCCGCCCGGCCCGGGCAGGTGCAGCCGGCGCAGCGGGTCGGGGCGCAGCCTCCGCCAGCCGCGGACCAGCGGCCAGCCGGTGCTGGCGACCGCCCGGTGCCGGTACGCCCGCTGCACCGCGTCGGTCACCGCCGGCACGCCGGCCGCCCCGGCCAGCGCCCGGGTGAGCCCGTCGACCGTGGCGTCGTCCGGGCCGCCCGCCGGTCGGGCGGAGCCCACCAGCTCGTCCAGCTCGCTCACCACCGTGTCGACGTCACCGGCGAGCCGGCGCAGCGCCGCCTGCCGCTCGGCCACCGTCCGCTCCAGCGCCGCGCGCAGGTCGCCGATCCCGGCCGGGTCGATCGCGGTGGTCGCCAGCAGCGGGACGCCGTCCAGCCCGTCCGCGTCGAGCAGCCGGCGCAGGTCCGCCAGGACCCGGGGCAGCTCGGCCGGGGGCAGCCGGTCGGCCTGGTTGAGTACGACCAGGGTGACGTCCCGGTGCCGGTGAAACTCGCGCAGGTAGCTGCTGTGGATCACCCGGTCGGCGTACTTCTGCGGGTCGACCACCCAGATCACCTGGTCGACCAGGCCGAGCAACCGGTCCACCTCCGTCCGGTGGGACCGCTGCACCGAGTCGAAGTCGGGCAGGTCGAGCAGGACCAGGCCGTGCAGCGCCGACTCGTCGTCGCCGTCCAGGGCGCTCTCCCGCACGAACCGGTGCCGGGGCAGCACGCCGACCCAGTCGAGCAGCCGGACCGCGCCCTCCTGCTGGCCCCAGACGCAGGCGTGCGTCACCCCGGTGGTCGGCCGGCGCACCCCGACCGGGGAGAGCTCCAGCCGGGCCAGCGCGTTGAACAGGCTGGACTTGCCGCTGCCGGTGGCGCCGGCCAGCGCGACCACGGTGTGGTCCCGGGAGAGCGCCAGCCGGGTGCCGGCCCGCTCGACCAGGGTGTGCGCCGGGACGAGTTGAGAATCGGGCAGGTGCCCGTCCGCCGCGCCGAGGAAGCGACGGACCGCGTCCAGGCGGGCGAGCAGCGCGTCCGGGTCGACCCGCTGGTCACCCCGGAAGGCCTCACGCATCCGACCGACGACGTTGCTCACCGGGCGGGCCTTTCGTTCGCGACTGCGGGGCTCGCAAGCTCACTCCTCGCGCTCACCGGGCGGGCCTTTCGTTCGCGACTGCGGGGCTCGCAAGCTCACTCCTCGCGCTCACCGGTCACCCTCCCCGGTGGTGAGGCCGCTGCGGTGCCGGGCGATCTCCACCCGGGTCGCGGCGCGTCGCAGGGCGTCGGCGGTCTCCGGGCCGGGCCGGGCCGCCTCCGTCCGGGCGAGGTAGCGGGCGGCCTCCTCGTCCAGCAGCGTCCGCACCCGGTCGAGCAGGTCGATGCGGGCCTTGCTGGCGAGCGTACGAACCGCCTGGTCGCCGAAGATCGCCTGAAGCACGGCCTGCGCGGCCACCGTGGTGCCGGCTCCGGTGGCCACCTCGAGCCCGGTCGGGATGAACGCGGTCGAGGCGAACACCGCGATCATCACCGCCAGCCCGGTGGCGTTCACCGCGTACGCGGCGGTGCGGGCCACGAACCGCTTGTCGCCGCCCTCCGCGCGGACCAGGTCCAGCACCGCGCGCTGCCACTCCCGGACCAGCCGCTCGGCCCGCTCGGGCAGGTCGTCGCTCGGATGGGCGAGCCCGGGTTCGAGCAGCGCCGCGCCGGCCGGGTGCGCCTTCCACCCGGTGTACGCGTTCTCGGCGGCCTCGGCGGCGACCCCGCGCAGCAGCGTCACCAGCTGGGACTCGATCGCGGTACGCAGCTCGGCGGCGGGCGCCGGTCGCCCGGTCACCGCGGCGATCAACCGGTCGCGCAGCCGCCCGATCCGGGCTTCGAGAGTGCGGAAGAACTCGCCGGTGCCGACGAACTCCTGCCAACGGGCGAGCACCTCCCCGCGGAGCAGGCGGCCGTCGGTCAGCCCCTGCTCCACCGTGCGGTGCGCGCCCCGGTAGGCGGCCTGGACCCGCTCGTCGAGCGCGTCGGCCGTGGCGACCTGCTCGTCGGCGGCGTCCGCGAGCCCTTCGATGGCGGGGTGCACCGCGGCCAGCGCCCCGTCCAGGGTCTGGCGCACCACGGCGGCCCGGGCGTCCGCGTCGGCGGCCAGCCGGGCGAACCAGTCGGCGAGCGGGGCGGTGACCCGCCCCGGCAGCAGCCCCTGGCCGTCGACCCAGGTCTCCGGGAGCACGAAGAGCGGCGCCTGACCGAGACCCTGCTCGGCGAGCATCTCGGAGAGGTGGGCGGCGATCTCGTCGCTCGCCTCTGCCGGCACCCGGTCGAGCACCATGGCGATCACGGCGCCTCGCGACCGGGCGCTGCGCAGCAGCTCCCAGGGGACGGCGTCGGCGTAGCGGGCGGCGGTGGTGACGAAGAGCCAGAGGTCCGCGGCGGCGAGCAGTTGACCGGCGAGTGCCCGGTTGGCGTCGACGACCGAGTCGATGTCCGGCGCGTCGAGGAAGGCGAGGCCGGGCGGGAGCGCGGGGGCGGTGACGAGCTGGAGGGTGCCGGGATCCTCGCTCGGCTCGTTGGTGCGGGTGAGGCCGGGCAGCAGCTCGCCCTGACGGAACCAGGACGAGTCGGCCGGGCTGCACACCAGCACCGGCGAGCGGGTGGTCGGGCGGAGCACGCCGGCCGCGCTCACCCGGGCCTGGACCAGGCTGTTGACCAGGGTCGACTTGCCGGCGCCGGTGGAGCCGCCGACCACCACCAGCAGGGGGGCGTCGAGCCGGGTGAGCCGGGGCAGCAGGTAGTCGTCGAGCTGGTCGGTGAGCCCGGCGGCGGTGCGCCGGGCCGGCTCGGCCGAGGGCAGGCTCAGCGGGAAACTGGTCGCCCCGATCGCGGCCCGCAGGCCCTCCAGGGCGGCGGGGAGGGTGTCGTCCCCGGTGGTGGCGGGCGGGTCCTCCGCGTCTTCCGGCGGGCCGGTGCGGGCTGCGACGGCGGGCGCGCCGGAGTGGGTGGCGGGATCGCCGTGCGTCGTCACCGCTAAAGCGTGCCCGACCGATGCAAGGGAAGACAACCGATCGGTAGCAAACGAAGGTTGCGTCGGGTTCACTCAACCCCGACTTGACGATCTGCGGACGCGTGGCACTATTGAGTCCGGTTCACTCAACTTGCGGTGGGGCCCGCTGCGGCGGCGCCCACCGAGCAGCTCAGCGGGCGGTGCCCGTCACCTGCTCAACCTTTACGAAGCGAGGAAGCGAAGATGGCACGTGCGGTCGGTATCGACCTCGGCACGACGAACTCCTGCGTCAGCGTTCTCGAGGGCGGTGAGCCCACCGTCATCGCCAACGCTGAGGGCTCGCGGACGACCCCGTCGATCGTCGCGTTCGCCCGCAACGGTGAGGTGCTCGTCGGTGAGGTCGCGAAGCGCCAGGCGGTGACCAACCCGGACCGGACGATCCGGTCGGTCAAGCGGGAAATCGGCACCAACTGGTCGGTGGACATCGACGGCAAGAAGTACACCCCCCAGGAGATCTCGGCCCGCACGCTGATGAAGCTCAAGCGGGACGCCGAGGCGTACCTGGGTGAGCAGATCACCGACGCGGTGATCACGGTTCCGGCCTACTTCAACGACGGCCAGCGCCAGGCCACCAAGGAGGCCGGTGAGATCGCCGGCTTCAACGTGCTGCGGATCGTCAACGAGCCGACCGCGGCCGCGCTGGCGTACGGGCTGGACAAGGGCTCCAAGGAGCAGACCGTCCTGGTCTTCGACCTCGGCGGTGGCACCTTCGACGTCTCCCTGCTGGAGCTGGCCGAGGGCGTCATCGAGGTCAAGTCGACCAGCGGTGACAACCACCTCGGTGGTGACGACTGGGACCAGCGGATCATCGACCACCTGGTGAAGACCTTCCGTGGCGAGCACGGCATCGATCTGGGCCAGGACAAGATGGCCCTGCAGCGGCTGCGCGAGGCCGCCGAGAAGGCCAAGATCGAGCTGTCCGCGGCCACCACCACCAACATCAACCTGCCGTACATCACGGCGGGCTCCGCCGGCCCGCTGCACCTCGACGTGACGCTGAGCCGCGCCGAGTTCCAGCGGATGACGCAGGACCTGCTGGACCGCTGCAAGGGCCCGTTCGAGCAGGCCGTGAAGGACGCCGGGATCAAGGTCTCCGACGTCGACCACGTGATCCTGGTCGGCGGCTCGACCCGGATGCCGGCCGTCACCGACCTGGTCAAGCAGCTGACCGGCCGTGACCCGAACAAGGGCGTCAACCCGGACGAGGTAGTCGCCGTCGGCGCCGCGCTCCAGGCCGGTGTGCTCAAGGGCGAGGTCAAGGACGTCCTGCTGCTCGACGTGACCCCGCTGAGCCTGGGCATCGAGACCAAGGGCGGCATCTTCACCAAGCTGATCGAGCGCAACACCACCATCCCGACCAAGCGCTCCGAGGTCTTCACCACGGCGGACGACAACCAGCCGTCGGTGCTGATCCAGGTCTTCCAGGGTGAGCGGGAGATCGCGTCCTACAACAAGAAGCTCGGCACCTTCGAGCTGACCGGCCTCCCGCCGGCGCCGCGCGGCGTGCCGCAGATCGAGGTCACCTTCGACATCGACGCCAACGGCATCGTCAACGTGCACGCCAAGGACCTTGGCACCGGCAAGGAGCAGAAGATGACGATCACCGGCGGCTCCTCGCTGCCGAAGGACGACATCGAGCGGATGCGCCGGGACGCCGAGGAGCACGCGGACGAGGACAAGCGCCGTCGCGACGAGGCCGAGACCCGCAACGTGGCCGAGGCGCTGCAGTGGCAGACCGAGAAGTTCCTCGCGGAGAGCGGCGACAAGCTGCCCGCGGAGAACCGCGACCAGCTCAACGAGGCGCTCGGCGAGCTGCGTAGCGCCCTCGGCGGCCAGGACATCGAGAAGATCAAGTCGGCGCACGAGCGGCTGGCGCAGGTGTCCCAGCAGGCCGGTTCGCTGCTCTACTCCCAGCAGGGTGAGCAGGGCCAGCAGCCGGGCGGCGAGGCCGGCCCGGGTGCCGCCGGGGCGACCGGTCCGCAGGCGGCCGGTGGCGCCGACGACGTGGTCGACGCGGAGATCGTGGACGAGGACGGCAAGAAGTGACCGTCGGCCTCCGACACGTGTCCACGGTAAAGGGATGAGGTAGCCGCATGACGGAGAAGCCACGAGCCGCCGACCGGGGCAAGACCGGGTCGACGCCGGGTGGCTCCGCGCCCGCCGAGCCGGCCACCGGTGACGCGCCGCGGGTCGTCATCCGCAACAACCGCAAGATCAGCCAGCCCGCCGAGCCGGAGGGTACGGCCGCCGACGCCGCCACCGACGTCTCGGCTGAAGGGTTGGTCGAGGACGCCGAGGTCGTGGTCGACGAGATCGAGGTCGAGACCGGCACGATCGACGGCGCGACCGCCGGCGGCCCGCCGGTGGTGGACGCGCCGGCCGAGCCGGTCGACGCCGCGACCAGCACCAGTCTCGGCGCCGAGCTGGAGGCGCTCCGCGCCGACCTCGACGAGCGGACTCGGGACCTGCAGCGGGTGTCGGCGGAGTACGCCAACTACCGCAAGCGGGTGGACCGGGACCGGGGCGTGGTCACCGAGCAGGCGACCGGGGCGGTGCTCGCCGCGCTGCTGCCGATCCTGGACGACCTGGACCGGGCCCGGGAACACGGTGACCTGGTCGGGCCGTTCGGAACGGTGGCGGAGCAGCTCACCACGGCGCTCGGCAAGTTCGGGTTGACCCCGTTCGGGGAGCAGGGCGACCCGTTCGACCCGACGCTGCACGAGGCGGTGGCGCACCAGACCTCCGCCGACGTGACCGAGCCGACCTGCGTGCAGGTGATGCGGCGGGGCTACCAGCTGGGTGAGCGTCTGCTGCGGCCGGCTCTGGTCGCGGTCGCGGAACCGGAATAGTGCGAAGCAGTGACCGGGTCGCCCCGTCCGCCGTACGACGGCGGGCGGGGCGACCGGGCCACCACGGTCGGAAGGGGGTGGACCGGTGAGTTCCAAGGACTGGATCGAGAAGGACTTCTACGCCGTGCTCGGCGTGGACAAGGCCGCCTCCGCGGACGAGATCAAGAAGGCGTACCGCAAGGTGGCCCGGGAATCGCATCCGGACCACAATCCGGGCGACCCGAAGGCCGAGGAGCGGTTCAAGGCCGCGTCCGAGGCGAACAACGTGCTCTCCGACCCCGGCCGACGCCGGGAGTACGACGAGATGCGCTCCCTCTTCGGTTCCGGAGCGTTCCGGCGTAACGCCCGGGGTGCGGGCGAGCCCGGGGGCATGCCGTTCGACGTCTCCGACCTGTTCGGCGGCGCGACGGCCGGCGGCGGAGGCGACCGCCGCTTCGGCGGCGCCGGCTTCTCCGACCTGTTCAGCTCGATCTTCTCGGGCGGGCAGGCCGGCTCGACCGCCCCGCGCGGCCCGGCCCGCGGGCGGGACGTGGAGACCGAGGTGGCGCTGGACTTCGGCGACGCCGTGCGCGGCGTGACCCTGCCGTTGACCCTGCGCGCCCCCGGCGTCTGCGACACCTGCCACGGCAACGGCGCCAAGCCCGGTACCCAGCCGCGCACCTGCCCGGTCTGCCACGGCGCCGGTGTGACGACCCGCAACCAGGGTTCGTTCAGCTTTTCCGAGCCGTGCCGCAACTGCCAGGGCGTGGGCACCGTGGTCGAGGAGAAGTGCCCCGAGTGCCACGGCACCGGCGGGGTGACGAAGACCCGCACGCTGAACGTCCGCTTCCCTGCCGGGGTGGCTGACGGCCAGCGGATCCGGTTGGCCGGGCGAGGCGAGCCGGGCGAGCGCGGTGGGCCGGCCGGCGACCTGTTCGTACACGTCAAGGTCCGGCCGGACGAGCTCTTCGGGCGCAGCGGCGACGACCTGACGTTGACCGTGCCGATCACCTTCGCGGAGGCCGTGCTCGGTACCGACCTGCGGGTGCCCACGCTCGACGGCGCGGTGACCCTGCGGGTCCCGCCGGGTACCCCGAGCGGCCGGGTCCTGCGGGCGCGGGGCAAGGGTGTGGCCCGCCGGGACGGGCAGGCCGGCGACCTGCTGGTGACACTGGACGTGGTTGTGCCGGCACGGGTGTCGGACGAGGCGCGCGCGGCGCTGGAGGAGTTCGCCGAGCAGACGGCGCCGGCGGCGCGGGAACATCTCGACGCGCGGGTGCGTCGAGTCGGTTGACGCGGTCAGTGACGCGGAGGTGAGCGGGATGTCGGATGGGTTCGCTGGTTCGGCGGGTGACCCGGCCTACGAGGCCAAGGTGCTGATGATCTCGGTCGCGGCGCGGATGGCGGGAATGCACCCGCAGACCCTGCGCCAGTACGACCGACTCGGCCTGGTGCAGGCCGGCCGGGCGGCCGGCGGCGGTCGCCGCTACAGCGTCCGGGACGTGGTGCTGCTGCGCGAGGTGCAGCGGCTCAGCCAGGACGACGGGATCAACCTGGCCGGGGTCAAGCGGATCATCGGGCTGGAACGCCTGGTCGAGCAGGCGCAGCAGCGGGTGGCCCGGCTGGAGGCGGAGCTGGACGCCGCGTACCACCGGATCGCCGAACTGGAGTCGCTGGCCCGCTTCCCGGGCCGCGACCTGGTGCCGACCAACCGCACCTCCACCGCGTTGGTGGTCTGGCGGCCCCGCCGCGGCCCCGAACGCTGACCCGACACTCACCTCCGGGACCTGAACGGCCCGGTCCGCTCGCTGGTTTTCCGGCGCGGGCCGGGCCGTTCCCGTTAGTGTGCAAATGAGGTCCTTTCCGCGCAAAGCAGTCCCACTGGCATGGGGGAGCGATGACGGATGCGGCGAAGCAGGTGGCCCAGCAGGCCGACGATCGGCTCGACAAGATTGCCGAGACGATCCGGGAGCGGTTCGAAGAAATCACCAGAGGACGCTTCACCGACGTGGTGAAGGAGGGGCGCTTCGCCGACCGGCCGGACCACGGGGCCGACCGGGAGCCGGCGGAGAGCCGACCGGGAGGGTAGGGCGGGCCGGGCCGAGAACCGGACGCCGACGTGCGGGCCGGGACCCACGGGGGGTCCCGGCCCGTTCGCCTTCTTGCATGCGGGCCGGGACGCAGTGACGCCCGGGCGGAGGTCCCGGCCCGTTCGCCTCCTTGCATGCACGCATGCACACGGGCCGGGACGCGGTGACGCCGAGGCGGGGTGGGTCAGCCGATCCGGCGGTTCTCCCGGACCAGGCCGCCCTCGCACCAGTCCCGGTAGACGAAGAGATCCTGCCGGGCCAGCAGCACCCGGCTGTTGTGCGCCCAGGTCCGCATCATCTCGTCGCCGGTCTTCTCGGCCTGCTCGACGAGCTTGCGGAAGCGGCGCTTGGGGTGGGCACGGAAGTTCGTCCGGATGCCGTCGGCCGCGTAGATGTAGAGGCAGTGCAGGGCGAATCGGCGGGCCGGGCAGCTCGGGTCCATGGCCAGGTCGAAGAGGGTCAGCACCAGCCGGTCGCCGGAGACCAGCAGGTCCCAGTCGGGTGGCATCGACGCCAACGGCACCGAATCGGGTTGGTAGGCCCACGCGCGCAACTCCGCCGGCGATGGATCGACGGGGTTGGCAAAGCCGTGGAACGTCGACTCCTGCACGCTCACCGGCCAACCTTCCACTCTGCCCGCAGTGGTACCAGCCGCCTGCGGACCTTGGGCTGCTGGGGCGACACGCTAATCGCAACCGGACAGCGGCGGTAGCCCCTCAGGGGAGCAATTCAGCAACCGTTGGCCTAGCCGGGTCGACCGTACGGCCGACCCGGCTCGTGATGGTAGCGACGGGCGTCAGTCCCCCACCGGCACCGGCTCCCGCCGTTGCACGGCGGCACGGCGGCGCAGCCAGCGCTTGAACCACGGGAAGTCGGGCAGCCTGGCCAGCATCGGCCCGGTCACGACCGTGATCAGGACGTACGCCGTGGCGAGCGCGGCCAACCGCGGCTCGACGCTGCCGGCCGCCACCGCGAGCCCCGCGATGACGATGGAGAACTCGCCTCGGGGGACCAGCGCGAGCCCGGCCCGCCACCGACCGGGTTCGGCGATGCCGACCCGCCGGGCGGCCAGATAGCCGGTCAGCGTCTTCGTCGCCATGGTGACCACCGCCAGCGCGAGCGCCGGCAGCAGCACCGGCGGGATGTCGCGTGGGTCGGTGACCAGCCCGAAGAAGACGAAGAACACCGCGGCGAAGAGGTCGCGCAGCGGGCTCAGCAGCTCGGTGGCGTGGTGCGCCACCGGGCCGGAGAGCGCGATGCCGACCAGGAACGCGCCGACCGCCGCCGACACCTGGAGCTTCGCCGCGACGCCGGCGATCAGCAGGGTCAGACCGAGTACGCCGAGCAGCAGCGCCTCCGGATCCTTCGCGGACAGGGCGGCGGAGATCAGGTGGCCGTAGCGAATGGCGACCAGCAGCACCAGCAGCACCGTGCCCACCGCGACGGCGAGCGCGATGCCACCGCCGAGCAGCCCGCTGCCGGCCAGCACCGCGGTGACCAGTGGCAGGTAGAAGGCCATGGCCAGGTCCTCGATCACCAGGACCGAGAGGATCACCGGAGTCTCCCGGTTACCGAGCCGGCCCAGGTCGGCGAGGACCTTGGCGATCACTCCGGAGGAGGAGACCCAGGTGATGCCGCCGAGCACCAGGGCGGCCACCCAGTCCCAGCCCATCAGCAGGGCGAACGCCGCGCCAGGCAACGCGTTGAACAGACCGTCGATCAGGCCGGCCGGGGCCGCCGAGCGGAGGTTGCCGACCAGTTCGTTGGCCGAGTACTCCAAGCCGAGCATGACCAGTAGCAGGATCACGCCGATCTCGGCGCCGACGGCGAAGAACTCCTCGCTGGCGGCCAGCGGGAGCAGCCCGCCGTGCCCGAACGCGAGCCCGGCGAGCAGATAGAGCGGGATGGGTGAGAGACCGACCCGGCGGCTGAGCCGGCCGAGGACACCGAGCAGCAGCAGCAGCGCGCCGACTTCGACGAGCAGCGTGGTGGATTCGTGCATCCGCCTCAGCCGTCCGGGTCACTGTCGGCGAGGATGGCGGACACGCCGTCGAGACCCCTGCGGGTCCCGACCACGACCACCACGTCGCCGGCCGCGAAGCGGAAGGTGGGAAGCGGCGAGACGATGACCTCGCCGTCGCGCAGCACCGCCACGATGGAGGCGCTGGTGCGGGTACGCGCCTTGGTGTCACCCAGCTTCCGGTTGACGTACCGCGATCCCGCCGGGATGGCGATCTGCTCGGTGAGCAGACCGGCGGCCTGCTCGCGCAGCCCGGAGAGCTGACCGAGCATCAGCGACGCGCCGAGGATGTCGGCCAGCGCCTCCGCCTCGTCGTCAGTCAGCGGGATGTCAGCCTGGCAGGAGTCGGGATCGTCGGGATCGTAGAGGACAAGATCCCGGCGGCCGTTGCGGTGGGAGACCACGCCCAGGCGGCGTCCGGACTCCGTCACCAGATCGTGGCGTACCCCGATCCCCGGTAAGGCAACCTGCTCGACACGTACTCGCACCAGCCAAGGCTACCGCTTGCTGAACCAGGGGTAGATCTTGGTCGAACTCGGCCCCTCCAGGGGCCTCTCGGCACCGGAATCTAGGCCTTCTCCGCAACGAACACGCCGACGCCTTCCAGCGTCTCGGTCAGCCCGGTTGCTCGGAGAATCATCATGGCCTTGCCGACCACCGTGTCCGAGACGCCGTACTCCTTGCAGAGCTGTGACCGGCTCGGCAATTTCGTGCCGGGCGGCCACTCGCCTGATTCGATCTTGGCCCGCAACTCGTCTGCGAGAACCTGGTACTGCTGCTTGGGCATGCACACTCCCCGGATGGCACGCCCATTCGATCACGCGACCACCTCCGACCTCAAGCAATCGGAGCTTGGTCGTTGACCTACAACCGCCACCAATTGTAGGTTCGGGACGAACGCTTCCGGATGGCACTGGGGCGCTCAACAGGCCGGGGCGAACTTCCCCCGTGGTTCGTCCCGGCCCTGCTTCTTCCACCGCACCGCGAGGAGAGGACCACGACTCATGCCTGACCTGGGGCGGCGGCGATGAGCGGGCGCTACGTCATCCATCTACCGGTCGCCGCGCCGGACCTGGCCCGCGCCAAGATGCTGGGCCGGACCGCCGGCCGGTCGCTGGCCTTCCTCGCCCGGATCGACCTCGGCGGGATCACCGTCTCCACCGAGGACAACCAGGGGGTACGGCACTGGGTCTTCTGCGATCGGCGGCTCGACGGTGGCCGCCGTTGTGTGCTGCGGGCCGACCACGAGACCCCCTGCACCGCCCGCCTGCCCCGGCGGACCAGGGGCTGACGGTCACGGGAGCTGCTACCTGAATGATCGACTCGGCTTCCGGGAAGTCGGGGCATCCGAACTGCTCGGACACCCCGACTTCCCGGAAGTCGAGTGGATCAACCCGGGACGCGGCGGCGCCCGCCCCGGCGGCGAGCGGGGCGGGCACCGGGTGCGCCATGGTCAGCGCAGGCTGGCGAAGAACTCGCGGATGTCGGCGGTCAGCACGTCGGTGGCCTGGTGGGCGGCGTAGTGGCCGCCGACGTCGCCGCGCCCGTCGACGTCCGTGTCGTACGACGTCCACCGCACGATGTTGGCGTGGTCCCGGTCGGCGAAGCGGCGGATCGACTGGAAGTCGCCGGGGAACATGGCCAGGGCGGTCGGCACGGTGGTCGGGTCGGTCGGCGGCTGGCCGGCGTGCGCGTCCTCCCAGTAGAACCGGATCGCCGAGGCGGCCGTGCCGGTGAACCAGTAGAGCGCGACGTTGGCCAGGATGAAGTCCGCGTCCAGGCTCTCGTCGAAGAGCTGCGCGTTCCAGGCCAGCAGCCCGACCGGCGAGTCCGCCAGCCCGAACGCCAGCGTCTGCGGCTGCTGGCTGTGCACCTGGTTGAAGGAGAACTTGTTCTCGTAGAACCACTGGAGGTGCTGAAGCGCCGCCTGGTCGGCCGCAGAGAGCCCGGCGAACTCGGCCGGGTCTCCGGAGGGGAACGAGAAGAGCTGGGTGACGTGCACCCCGAGCACGTGCTCCGGGTCGATGCGGCCCAGCTCCGGCGCGACCATCGAGCCGGCGTCGTTGCCGACCGCGCCGTACCGGTCGTACCCCAGTCGGTTCATCAGCTCGGCCCAGGCGCGGGCGGTGCGGAACCGATTCCAGCCGGTGCTGCGGGTCGGGCCGGACGGCCCGAAGCCGGGCAGCGACGGGATGACCAGGTGGAAGGCCGGCGCGTCCGGTGCGGTCGGCTCGGTGAGCGGGGCGATCACGTCCAGGTATTCCAGCACCGAGCCGGGCCAACCGTGGGTGAGCACCAGCGGGGTGGCGTCCGGCCGGGAGGACCGGACGTGCAGGAAGTGGATCTGCTCGCCGTCGATCTCGGTGACGAACTGCGGGTGGGCGTTCAGTCGGGCCTCGACGGCCCGCCAGTCGAACCCGTCCCGCCACCGGTCCACGAGGGCGCGCACCCGGTCGGTGCTCATCCCGTACGCGTCGCCGACGCCGGGCAGCTCGGCGGGCCAGATCGTGCGGCTCAGCCGCGCGGCCAGGTCGTCGAGGGCGGTCTGCGGGATCTCGACGCGGAACGGGCGGATCGCGGTGCCGGTCATCTCGATACTCCTTCGGAACGGAATGTTTCGTTCTGCAATGACAGTAGCAGACCGGAACGATCCGTTCCACTGTTAGTCTGAAGTCATGCCGACTCCCCCCGGAAAGACGGACGCGCCGCTGGCCGGTCGCCGCGCCCAGGCCGCCCGCAACAACGAGGTGATCCTCGAAGCCGCCCGCGCGGTCTTCCTCGACGACCCCAAGGCGCCGATCGCCGCCGTCGCCGAACGCGCCGGCGTCGGCATCAGCGCGCTCTACCGGCGGTACGCGGGCAAGGAGGACCTGCTGCGCCAGCTCTGCCACGACGGGCTACGCCGGTATGTCGCCGAGGCCGAGGCGGCCCTCGCCGAGCCGGACGACTGGGCCGCGTTCAGCGGATTCCTGGCCCGGGTGGTCGACGCCGACGTGCACTCGCTCACCGTCCACCTGGCCGGCACGTTCACCCCGACCGAGGAGATGGGCCGGGACGCGATGCGCGCCAACGGGCTGGCGACCGCCATCTTCGACCGGGCGCGAGCGAGTGGTCGGCTCCGGTCCGACGTCGTGGTCCAGGACCTCGGGCTGGTGCTGGAGTCCTGCGCCGCGATCCGCGTACCTGATCCGGATCGGACTCGGCAGTTGCGCCGGCGACAGCTCGCGGTGCTGCTGGACGGCCTCACCGCGCGCGACGACGCCGAGCCGTTGCCCGGCCCGCCGCCCGCGGCCGGCGAGTTCGACTGGCGGTGGCGACCGCGGAAGTGATGGGCGTCACAGCATCGGAGTTGAGCGGAATAGGCTCAACTCTGGTTGTGTCGTTTCCCAGTGGACACGCCTATCCGGGGGAGCCCATGAACACGGAACGTCTCACCACCAAGAGCCGCGAAACCATCACCGGTGCCGTCGCGCTGGCGAACCAGCGCGGCCACGCGACCGTGGAACCCTGGCACCTGCTGCTGTCACTGCTCGACACCGAGGGCTCGACCGCCGCCGGTCTGCTGCGCGCCGTCGGGGCCGACCCCGCCGAGCTGCGCCGGGTCACCCAGCGCGCGGTCGACGCCCTGCCCGCCGCGCGCGGATCCAGCATCGCCGAGCCCACGCTGGCCCGCGAGTTCGTCAACGCCATCGGCGCCGCCGAGCAGATCGCCCGGCCGCTCGGCGACGAGTACACCTCCACCGAGCACCTGCTGGCCGGCCTGGCCCGGGTGGGCGGTGCGGTGGCGAACGCGTTGAAGGACGCCGGCGCCACCGAGGAGAACCTGGTCGCCGCCTTCCCGTCCGTACGCGGCGGGGACCGGCGGGTGACCACGGCCGATCCCGAGCAGACCTACCAGGCCTTGACCAAGTACGGCGTCGACCTGACCGCCAGCGCGCGCGACGGCAAGATCGACCCGGTGATCGGCCGGGACTCCGAGATCCGCCGGGTGATCCAGGTGCTGTCCCGGCGTACCAAGAACAACCCGGTGCTGATCGGGGAGCCCGGCGTCGGCAAGACCGCGATCGTCGAGGGCTTGGCGCAGCGCATCGTCGCCGGCGACGTGCCCGAGTCGCTGCGGGACAAGAAGCTGGTCTCGCTCGACCTCGGGGCGATGGTCGCCGGCGCGCAGTACCGCGGCCAGTTCGAGGAGCGGCTGAAGTCCGTGCTGGAGGAGATCAAGAACTCCGACGGACAGGTCATCACCTTCCTCGACGAGCTGCACACGGTCGTCGGCGCCGGCAAGGGCGAGGGCTCGATGGACGCCGGCAACATGCTCAAGCCGATGCTCGCCCGTGGTGAGCTGCGCATGGTCGGCGCCACCACGCTGGACGAGTACCGCGAGCACATCGAGAAGGACCCGGCGCTGGAGCGCCGCTTCCAGCCGGTGCTGGTCGGCGAGCCGACCATCGAGGACACCATCGGGATCCTGCGCGGGCTCAAGGAGCGCTACGAGGTGCACCACGGCGTCCGGATCACCGACGCCGCCCTGGTCGCCGCCGCGTCGCTCTCCGACCGCTACATCACCGACCGGTTCCTGCCGGACAAGGCGATCGACCTGGTCGACGAGTCCGCGTCCCGGCTCCGGATGGAGATCGACTCCCGGCCGGTCGAGGTGGACGAGATCGAGCGGGCGGTGCGCCGGCTCGAGATCGAGGAGATGGCGCTGGCCAAGGAGCCGGACGCCGCCTCCGCCGAGCGGCTGGAGCGGTTGCGCAAGGAGCTGGCCGACAAGCGCGAACAGCTCACCGCGCTCTCCGAGCGTTGGCAGACCGAGAAGAGCCACATCACCAAGCTCTCCACGGCCAAGGAGGAGCTGGAGCGGCTCGGGGGCGAGGCCGAGCGGGCCGAGCGTGACGGTGAGCTGGAGCGCGCCGCCGAGCTGCGCTACGGCCGAATTCCCGCGCTCAAGGTCGAGCTGAAGCAGGCCGAGGAGGAGCTGGCCCGGCTCCAGGCCGACGGCGCCATGCTCAAGGAGGAGGTCGGCGCCGACGACATCGCCGCCGTGGTCGCCTCCTGGACGGGCATCCCCGCCGGCCGGCTGCTGGAGGGCGAGACCGCCAAGCTGCTGCGGATGGAGGAGTCGCTGGGCGGCCGGGTGGTCGGCCAGGCCGAGGCGGTCGGCGCGGTCTCCGACGCGGTCCGCCGCGCCCGGGCCGGCGTGGCCGACCCGGACCGACCGACCGGCAGCTTCCTCTTCCTCGGCCCGACCGGCGTCGGCAAGACCGAGCTGGCCAAGGCGCTCGCCGAGTTCCTCTTCGACGACGAGCGGGCCATGGTCCGCATCGACATGAGCGAGTACGGCGAGAAGCACTCCGTCGCCCGCCTGGTCGGTGCCCCGCCCGGTTACATCGGCTACGAGGAGGGCGGCCAACTCACCGAGGCGGTGCGTCGACGGCCGTACTCGGTGATCCTGCTGGACGAGGTGGAGAAGGCCCACCCGGACGTCTTCGACATCCTGCTCCAGGTGCTCGACGACGGTCGGCTCACCGACGGGCAGGGCCGGACGGTGGACTTCCGCAACGCGATCCTGATCCTCACGTCCAACCTCGGGTCGTCGGTGATCAGCGACCTGACGCTGACCGATGAGCAGCGTCGCGAGGGCGTGCTGGCCGTCGTCCGCACGCACTTCAAGCCGGAGTTCCTGAACCGGCTGGACGACATCGTGGTCTTCGCCGCCCTGCGCGGTGACGACCTGCGGTCGATCGTGGACATCCAGTTGACCCGGTTGAGCCGTCGGCTCGCCGATCGCCGGCTGGGCATGGAGATCACCGAGGCGGCCCGCGGTTGGCTGGCCGAGCACGGCTACGACCCGATCTACGGCGCCCGCCCGCTGCGCCGGCTGGTGCAGTCGGCCATCGGCGACCAGCTCGCCAAGGCCCTGCTCGCCGGCCAGATCCGGGACGGCCAAACCGTCAAGGTCGACCTGGCCGACACCAAGGACGCCCTGTCCGTAACCCCCGCCTAACCCACCCCCACCCCCCACCCTCCCACCCACCCCGAGCGACCAGGCCGGTGATCAAGAGGTTTGCGTCACGGAGACGGCTTCCGCTGACGCAAACCTCTTGATCAACAGGGTGGGGCGGGTCGGGGCGGGGAAAGGATGGGGGCATGTTCGGGATCGGTGGGAAGCGGGACCGGGAACTGGCAGCCGCCGTCGAGGAGCTGGCGCGGGCCGACACGGTGGCCTTCGGCGGGGTGGGGTTCGCCGGCACGCTGCTGCCGGTCACCGAGGCGTACCAGCGGGTCGAGGCCGCGCTGGCCGAGCGCCCCGAGGAGGTACGCGAGCAGATCGACCGGCTGCTCGACCGGGGTACGCCGGCCGGGCGGGCGTACGCGGCGACCCTGCTGGAACGGATCGACCCGGCGGCGGCGCGCGCCGCCTGGACGGCCTTGCGCGACGATCCGGCCGAGTTCACCACCTTCACCGGCTGCGTGATGGACCGCGCCACGCTCCGCGAGTACGCCACGCAGCGGCTCACCGAAGCGTGATCCTTTCTCCGGTGGAGGCTGCCCGATCGGGTCTGCCGCCACCGGGCCGGTGAGCCGTAGCTTTCCGAGCCATGACCCCGCCCGCCGGCGCTCCGGCACGCCCACCCCGACCCGTCACGGTCACCATCGCCTTCTGGGCGCAGCTCGCCACCGTACTGGTCCTGCTCGCGCTGGTCGCGCTGGTCATCGCGCAGGCGGTGCAGTGGGACGGCGAAATCGACCGGGCCGTGCGGCTGGTGCCCGACGCCGACCCGGACGAGGTACGCGGCGAGCGGTGGATCAACATCACCATGGCGCTGATCCTCGGCATACCCGCCCTGGTGCTGGCGTTCTGGCTGGCCGCCACCGCGCTGCCCCTGCGCCGCGGCGGCAACACCGCCAGGATCCTGGTCTTCGTGGCTGGTGGCGCCCAGTTGCTGATCTGCCTGGCCCAGGGCTGCTCCGGGGCGTTCTTCGTTCCGCTGATCTTTGCCGGCGGCATCGAGGACGAGACGTTTCCGGAGGAGACACCGACCGGGCCGGACGGCGACTCCTGGCAGGAGTCGCCGTTCATGCAGGCCCTCTACGACAGCTCGAACCCCTTCGACGCGGTGCTCTTCCCGCTGGCCGGGGTCGGGATCCTCATGGTGCTGGTGCTGACCGTGGCGGTGGTGCTGCTGGTGGCGCTGCCGCCGGCGCACCGCTGGTTCGTCCCCCGGGCCGCGTCGCCGGCCCTGCCGGTGCCGCCCGTCGGCTACCCGTTGCCAGCGATCTCCTACCCCGTGCCGCCCGGCTACCCGATTCCCCCGGGCTATCCGGCGCCGCCGGGTTACCTGATCTGCCCGGATCCGGCGGTGCACCTGGCCCCCGCCGCGCCGCCCGCCGGGCCGGAGGGCCCGGTCTCGGATCGGTCGCCTGCCGGTGACTGAGTGCTCAGTCGAGCGTCAGCGGGCGCTCACCGGTGCACGGGGTTGTTACCGTCTGCGCCGACGTGACAGGGGAGGTGGTCGGTGAACGGCTCGGTGGCGTACCTGGTGACGGCCGTGGGCTGCCTGGTCGGGGTGGCCGGGGTGGTGGTCGCCGTGCTGGCCGTGCGCCGGTCCCGCACCCGGCCGTCCGGCCGGACGCAGGCGGCTGACCCGCTGCGGGACGCCGACGCCGACGTGCTGCGCGGTGACCCGCGCCGGCTCCGCGCCGGCGACGTCGTGGAGATCCGCCAGGTGTCCTACGTGGTACGTGGCACCATCCGCCTGGTCGAGGGGGGCTGGAGCTGGGCGGAGCACCTGCTCGACGACGCGGGCGGCGTCCGGCGCTGGCTCTCCGTCGAGGACGGCCCGGACCTGGAGCTGGTGCTCTGGGCCGCCGAGCCCGGTGCCACCGTCACCCCCGGCGCCCCGACCATCGACTTCGCCGGCCGCCGCTACAGCTGGGACGAGTCCGGCCAGGCCCGCTACACGGCCATCGGCGCCACCGGTCTCGACCCGGCCGGCACCATGCGGTACCACGACTACCAGGCGCCCGGCGGCGCCCGGCTCTCCTTCGAGGCGTACGGGGAAGCGGGCTGGGAAGTGGCCCGGGGCGAGCTGCTGCACCGTGCAGAGGTGATGATCTACCCGCAGGCCGGGGAGGACTGAGTGCTGGTCACCCTCGACGCCCCGTACGTCGACACCCGCGCCGCCGACCTCAGCCTCGCCCGCGACGACGTGGAACGCCCCGCGCTGCACGTGCTCGACCTCGACCTGCCCGGGGCGGTCCGGTTGCGGTTGCGGCTGCTCGGCGCCTCGCACCAGGTGCTGCTCCGAGCGGGCGAGGTCTCGCTGACCGAGACGGTGGCCTGCCTGCCCGGTCGGCCGCCCGAGCTGCCCGCGGCGCTGCTCGACGAGGCCACCGGCTACCGGTTCGCCGCGACCGTGCTCCGGCCGGCCGGCACCGGCCTGCGTGACCGGGTCGCCGCGCTCCGCGCGGAGCTGGCCGACGACCCGTACGCCCTGGTGGGTGTCTTCCCCGGCGATCCGGACGCGGTCACCGCGCTCGCCGTCCGGCCCGAGCCGCCCGTCGGCGCCCTCGGCTGGCGGACCTGGCACGCCTATCCGCAGACCAACGAGCTGGTCCTGACCGAGACGGTGGTGGCACTGCGATGACGTACCGACGCTGGTTCGTGGTGGGGGTGGCGTTCGCGGTCATCGGCGCGTTGCTGGCCGCCTTCGCGATCTTCTACGGCAACTTCTCCCCGCGCGGCTACGTCGAGGACCGGTACACCCGCGCAGCCGGCCAGGACATCGGCCGGGACGCCGTCGCCTACACCTCGACCCGCACCCCCAGCGAGGTGGCGGAGGACGTCACCAACGCCTGGCGACCGGCCGACCAGTACGTCGACGGCAGCGGCGTCTACCTGCGCTACGACGACGACTCGGTGGTCATCCTGCCGGTCGCCGCCGGTTCGCTGATCCTGCTGGAGCGACTCAACACCGCCTACCCGCGCTACCACTCCACGGTCGGCTCCGGCTGGGGCTGGGGACGTGGCAGCACCGTCCGAGGCGGCGGCCCCGGCAGCGGAAAGTAGCCCCACCGATCGACCCCTCACCCCTGGAGCACCCGTGCAGACCCTCGTCACCGATCTGCTGGTCACCCTCGCCTACGGGGTGGTCGGCGTGCTGCTGATGGGCATCGGCTACGTCCTGGTGGACGTGGCCACCCCCGGCCGGCTCAAGGAACTGATCTGGACCGACCGCAACCGCAACGCCGCCCTGCTGCTCGCCTCGAACCTGGCCGGGGTCGGCGTCATCGTGGTCGCCGCGATCGCCGCCAGCGAGGACGACTTCGTCCTCGGCATCGTCGGCGCGGCCGCGTACGGCGTCCTCGGGCTGGTCATCATGGCGGCGGCGTTCCTGCTGCTCGACGCGGTGACCCCGGGCCGGCTCGGGCAGCTCCTGGTCGACCCGGAGCCGCACCCGGCGGTCTGGGTCTCCGCCGTCGTCCACCTGGCCACCGGCGCGATCATCGCCGCCGCGATCAGCTGATGGCCACCGGGAAGCGGGGGGCGACGAAGTCCTCCGGCGCGGCCAAGGCGGTCGCGATCGGCGCCGTCGTTCTGGTGCTGGGCGGGGTCTGCCTCGCTGGCGCGCTCGCCGACGACGACGGTGGCACCACGGTCCTCCCGCCCATTGCCACCGAGCGGGCCGACACCGTGCCGATCCTGAAGAGGGCGACCGACGCCCAGGGCATCTGCTACGGCTGGCGGCTGACGGACGGCAGCGCGGTGGTGAACGTCGGCTCCAGCCTCGGCGACGGCGTGCCCGCCGAGGGCGATCCGCGCTGCCCGCGTTGGGTGCAGGTTGCCGCGGAGATCACTTACACCGCAGAGAGCAGCGAGTCCGAGGACAGCGCGCTCGTCGATGTCGAGGGCTCCGCCGACCTGGACCGGTCCGACCTCAGCACCGTCCGGACCGGGCTGGCGCGGTTCGGGCTCACCGAGGACGCCTTCCTCGACGACCCCGGTTGGGCGGTCACCCGGGCCGCGGTCAGCCTGCCGCTGCTGGTCGCCGAGGTCGGTGCGGCGAGTCCCGCGCCGGCCGCCGCGGCCACCCCGGCGTCGACGCCGACGCCGCTGCCCGACGCCGGCAACGACCTGTGGCGCGACCGCTGGGGCTACCTCCTCACCGCCGTCGGGTTGCTGCTGCTCACCGCGCTGCTGGTCACCGTCGGTCTGGTCCAGCGCCGCCGGCAGCGTCGTCCCCCCACCGCGACGGCGACGCCGGCAACTCCGCGTCCGGCGGACGCGGCCGCCGGCCGTACGCCGGAGCGAGGGTGACAACCGAGGCGCCCGCGCCCCCGACCCGGCGGCCGGCCCGCGCGGCGGTGCTGGCCGCGGTCTTCGTGTGTGCGGCCTGTGGTCTCGTCTACGAGCTCGCGCTGGTCGCGCTCGGCAGCTACCTCATCGGGGACACCGTCGGTCAGGCGTCGATCGTGCTCGGCGTGATGGTCTTCGCGATGGGCGTCGGCGCGCTCGCCGCCAAGCCGTTGCAGCCCCGGGCCGCCGCCGCGTTCGCCGCGATCGAGCTGGCCCTGGCGCTGCTCGGTGGGCTCTCGGTGCTCGGCCTCTACGCGGCGTTCGCCTGGCTGGATCTCTACGGTCCGGCGCTGGTCGGCACGGCGTTCCTGCTCGGCCTGTTGATCGGGGCGGAGATTCCGCTGCTGATGGTGCTGCTGCAACGGATCCGGGAGCAGGCGGCGGGCAGCGCGGTGGCCGACCTGTTCGCCGCCGACTACGTCGGCGCGCTGCTCGGCGGGCTAGCCTTCCCGTTCCTGCTGTTGCCGGTCTTCGGGCAGCTCAAGGGGGCGATCGTGGTCGGCGCGGTCAACGCCGTGGCCGGGCTCGCCCTCGTCTACACGGTCTTCCGCCGGGAGCTGGGTCGGCGGTCCCGCGTCGCGCTCGGGGCCGGCGCCGTGGTGGTCGCCCTCTGCCTCGGGTACGCCTGGCTGACCGCGCACGACTTCGAGGTGACCGCCCGACAGCAGCTCTACCGCGACCCGGTGGTGCACGCCGAACGGAGCCGCTACCAGGAGATCGTGCTGACCCGGTCGGTGCGCGAGGTCGGGCACGCCGACACCGACCTGCGGCTGTACCTCAACGGCGATCTCCAGTTCAGCTCGGTCGACGAGTACCGCTACCACGAGGCGCTGGTGCATCCGGTGCTGAACGGGGCTCGCGGCGAGGTGCTGGTGCTCGGGGCCGGCGACGGCCTCGCGGTCCGGGAGCTGCTGCGCTATCCCGACATCCGACGGATCACGGTGGTCGACCTGGACCCGGCGGTGGTGGTGCTGGCGCGTACCGAGCCGCAGCTGCGCCGGCTCAACGGGGACGCCTTCGCCGACCCCAGGGTCCGGGTGGTGCACGCCGACGCCTTCGGGTGGCTGCGCAGCAACACGGCCCGCTTCGACGCGATCGTCGCGGACCTGCCCGACCCGGACGAGACGGCCACCGCCAAGCTCTACACCGTCGAGTTCTACACGCTGGTCCGCGCCGCGCTCGCCGACGGCGGACGGCTGGTGGTGCAGTCCGGCTCGCCGTACTTCGCGCCCCGGTCGTACTGGTCGATCGAGGCGTCGCTGCGCGCGGCCGGCTTCGCCACCCTGCCGTACCACGTGGACGTGCCGTCCTTCGGGGACTGGGGGTTCGTGCTCGCCGGGCCCGGCGCCGTCCCGCCCGCGCTGGCGCTGCCGGCCGACGCGCCCCGGTTGCGTTTTCTGGACGAGCCGACGCTGCGCGCGGCGGCCACCTTCCCCGCCGACCGGGGCCGGATAACGGTCCCCGCCTCGACCTTGCTGCAGCCGCGGGTGCTCGAGTACGCCCGGGCGGAGTGGCGGGGCTACTGACCGACCGGCGTGGTGCGGGCTCCGCCTCGCCCTTTGCCGACCGGCCCCGGGGCGTCGCGGCATGCCGGGTTGGCCGGTTGCCGATACGGTGTGGGCCCGATCTAGGGAAGGAGCACCGTGGTCGACCCCCAACGCCCGCCGGCCCGCACACGGCCGAGCGTGGTGACCATTTCCAGCTACCTGCTGATCCTGTTCGCCGTCCTCCAGGTGATCAATCTGATCATCACGCTGACGACCATCGGCACCATCCGTGACGTGCTGCGGGACGCCTACCGCGGCACCGAGGCGAACGGCGCGGAGACGATCGCCGACTTCACCTTCGCCTTCGGCATCGGCACCGCGATCTTCGTGCTGCTGCTGGCGATCGGTCTGGTCGTGCTGGCCATGCTGAACAACCGCGGCAAGAACGGATCCCGGATCACCACCTGGATCCTCGGCGGCATCCTGATCTGCTGCACGGGCGGCAGCCTGATCAGCGGTGCGGCGGGCGGCCTCGGCGGTGCCGGCGGCGGCAGCACCAGCGGTGACATGCCCAGCGGCGAGGAGATCCAGCGGCGCCTCGACGACGCGCTGCCGGGCTGGTTCACGCCGCTGAGCACCGTGCTCGGGGTACTCGGCGTGCTCGCGCTGCTCGCCGCGCTGATCCTGCTGGCCCTGCCGAAGTCGAACGAGTTCTTCCGCAAGCCGAAGGCCGGCTGGGAGCCGCCGGTGCCCGGCGCCGCCTACCCGGGCTACCCGCCGGCCCCCGGCTACCCGCAGGGCCCGGGCCAGCCCGGTCAGCCCTCAGGCGAGCCGGGCTACCCGCCGGCTCCGGGCTACCCGCCGCCCAGCCAGCCCGGCCCGTCGGGGCAGCCGCCGGCGCCGGGTCAGTCCGGCGACCAGCCACCCCCGTCGGATCGACCCGGCTCGACCCCGCCGCCGGTGAGTTGACCGTCGGATAACGGCGACGCTGACGGTCCCTCCGAGTAGGTTGCAACCCGACGCCTACCGGAGGGATCCGTCGTGTCGTACCCGCACCAGGCACCGGCCCGCCGTCCCCCCGTGGTCGCGCTGGCGACGGCGATGCTGCTGCTGATGGCGCTCGTCGCGCTCGCGTATGCGGTCGCCGGGCTGCTCGTGCTCGGCGGCACCGTCGACCGGTTCCGGTCCGCTGCCACCGGCACGTCCGCCACCGCCGGTGACATCGACGAAATCGTCACGCTGCTTCGCACGTCCGGGGTGGTCGCCGCGGTGCTCAGCCTGCTGGCCGGGGTGCTCCTCGCCGGCCTGGCCGTCGGCCTGGGCAGCGGCCGCGCGGGCGCCCGGGTGGCCACCTGGGTGGTCAGCGGGCTCGGCCTGCTCGGCGGCTGCTGCGGGCTCGCGGTGCTGGTCGGCCAGCGGGCCGCCCCGCTGCGGCTCGGCGCCGACGAACGCTCCACCGCCGAACTTCTCAACCTGGTCGGCGACGCCTACCCGCCCTGGTGGATTCCGCTCAACGCGGGGCTTTCCGTCGGCCAGACGCTCGGTTACCTTGTGGTAGCCGCGTTGCTGGCGCTGCCGGCGGCGAACGCCTGGTTCCGCCGACGCCCGGCCGCGTCGTCCGGGTTTCCATCTGCCCCGCACCCGGCCCCGCCGGCGCCCACCACGCCCCCGTACCCGCCCAGCTGAGGATCGCCCGTGACCCCCGACTCCACCTCCACCGAGCGACGGGCCCTGGTGACCGGCGCGACGGCCGGCATCGGCGCGGCGTTCGCCCGCCGGCTGGCCGCCGACGGCTCGCACCTGGTGCTGGTGGCCCGCGACGCCGCCCGCCTCGGTGAGCTGGCCGCCGAGCTGACCGGCCGGCACGGTCGGGAGGTCGAGACCATCGCGGCCGATCTGTCCACCGACGACGGTTGTGCCGTCGTCGAGCGTCGGCTCACCGACGGGAGCCCGATCGACCTGCTGGTCAACAATGCCGGGATCAGCCTCAACAAGCCGTTCCTGCGATCCTCCGTCGAGGACGAGGCCCGACTGCTCCGGCTCAACGTGCACGCGGTGATGCGGTTGACCCTTGCCGCGCTGGGCCCGATGACCGAACGGCGGGACGGGGCAGTGATAAATGTCTCTTCCGTCGCCGGGTTCGCGGCGGTCATGCCGGGCTCCACCTATTCGGCCAGCAAGGCGTGGGTGACCAACTTCAGCGAATCGGTCGGCCAGTCGGCGCGTCCGTTCGGCGTACGGGTGATGGCGCTCTGCCCCGGCTACACCCGCACCGAATTCCACCAGCGGGCCGGCATCAACATGTCCAAGACTCCGGAGTGGATGTGGCTACGGGCCGACGACGTTGTCGACGGCGCGCTTCGTGACCTGCGGAAAGGCAAGTTGGTAAGCGTTCCGGCGTGGAAGTACAAGTTCGCCGTCGCCGGCCTGCGGCACGCGCCTCAGCGGCTGCTGCACGCGGTCGCCCGGGACACCCGGGGCCGGATCGGCCGCGACGAGCGCTGATCGGCCACCACGCGGCGTTCCGACGGCGTCACAGGCCTTTGCCGGCAACTGATCCGGCTTGATCGCGCAGAGTAGTGGTACATCGCCACTCATCGGTCGCCCGGCGGATGGATCCGGGTGGACCCCACACCCGGCTCCCAGACTTGCGCAGTACCCTCTATCGCCATGGGGGACCACGACGACCTGCGTAAATTCATCACTGACCTGGCTGTGGTGCACGGCCGGGTGGTGCTCTCGTCCGGGCGCGAAGCGGACTGGTACGTGGATCTGCGGCGCGTCACGCTCCATCACCAGGCCGCACCGTTGGTCGGCCGGGTGCTGCTCGACCTCACCGCCGACTGGGCGTACGACGCGGTCGGTGGCCTGACCCTGGGCGCCGATCCGGTCGCGCTCTCGATGCTGCACGCCGCCGCGCCGAGCGGCCGGGCCCTGGACGCCTTCGTGGTCCGGAAAACCGGTAAGGCGCACGGGTTGCAGCGCCGGATCGAGGGGCCGGAGGTGGCCGGTCGCCGGGTGCTGGCGGTGGAGGACACATCCACGACGGGTGGAAGTGTGTTGACCGCGGTCGAGGCGCTTCGTGAGGCCGGGGCCGAGGTCGTAGGGGTTGCGGTTATTGTTGATCGAGGCGCCGGCGACGCGGTGCGAGCCGCCGGACTGCCGTATCGGGCGGCCTATACGTTGGCTGACCTCGGCCTTGTGGCGTAAAAGTCTGCCGATTCGGATCTGCTGATATGCAGGCGGATCGATGCTGCTGGTGGAAGGATGGAAATCGTGGGAACTGCGTTGGCTGAAATGACTATGCCTCAGATCTCGCCGCTTGCCGGCGAGCCGATCGAACGTGCCGATGCCGAGCGTCTCGCGGGGGTCCTCAAGGCCCTCGCCGACCCTGCCCGGCTGCGGCTGCTCAGCCTGATCCAGTCGGCCCCCGAGGGCGAGGCGTGCGTCTGTGACCTGACCGCACCGCTCGGCCTCTCTCAGCCGACGGTCAGCCACCACCTCCGCATCCTCACCGAGGCCGGCTTGCTGGAGCGGGAGAAGCGCGGTGTGTGGGCCTACTACCGGCTGGTCCCGAGCGCGATCGCGACGATCGCCGATCTGCTGACTCCGCCGCGCAAGCGGGCCACCAAGAAGGCCCGCTGAACTGAACCGATCGTCCGGTGCCCTCCCCGCAGGGAAGGCGCCGGACGGCCGGCCGGTCAGTGCTTGCCGTAGTGCTCCCGGGTCTCCCGGATCGCCTGCTCGGCGGCGGCCCGCTCGGCGGCCGTCGTACCCCGCTTCGCCGCGATGCGCGCCCGGAGCAGCTCGATCGCGATCGGCACCACCGAGATCGCGACGATCGCGATCAGGATGAGTTCGATGTGCTCCTTCACGAACGGGATCTGGCCGAGGAAGTAGCCGAGCACCGTCACCCCGGTGCCCCAGAGCACCCCGCCGATCACGTTGTAGATCACGAACGTCCGGTAGTTCATCCGGCTGACGCCGGCAACGATCGGCGTGAACGTCCGCACGATCGGCACGAAGCGGGCCAGCACGATCGAGCGGGCACCGTACTTCTCGAAGAACTCGTGCGCCTTGACCACGTTCTCCTGCTTGAACAGCCGGGAGTTCGGGCGGCGGAAGAGTGACGGCCCGACCTTGCGGCCGAACGCGTACCCCACCTGGTCGCCGGCGATCGCCGCGAGCGTGATGAGCAGGCAGACCAGCCAGAGCGGGTAGGTGATGTACTGCCCGTCCGCGGTGAGCAGCCCCGCGGTGAACAGCAGCGAGTCGCCCGGCAGGAAGAACCCGATGAGCAGGCCGGACTCGGCGAAGACGATGGCCAGGATGCCGAGCAGCCCGAACGTCGAGATCAACCACTCCGGATCGAGCCAATCGGGCCCCAGGGCCAGGGTGGTGGTGGGCGTCGGCACGAGCGGACCTCCGATGGCTACCAGTGGGGGTGGCGTTCAGCCGCCACCGGCGACGCCACGTCCGTAGTCTAGGTGCCCGTCCGACACGCCCGGTGCTCGACGTCACACCTGCCGGCCGCAGCCCGGGCCGACGCGGGTGCGCGCCGGCCCGGACGACGGCTAGAGCCGCGGGTCGACCGGCTCGGACTCGCAGGCCAGGATCGCGAAGACCAGCTCGTGCCGGCGCCACAACGGCGCCCCGGCGGCCAACGCGTCGAGCGCCGCCAGCCCCAGCCCGTGCTCCCGCAGCGCCAGCCCGCGCTTGCGGCCCAGCGAACGCCGGCGCAGCGCGGCCAACTGCTCCGGCTCGGTGTAGCCCGGTCCGTAGATGATCCGCAGGTACTCCCGCCCCCGGCACTTGATCCCCGGCTGGAGCAGCGAGCCACGCTCGGTCCGGGCGGCCAGCCCGGCGTACGGCTTGACCACCATTCCCTCGCCGCCGGCCGCGGTCAGGGAGAGCCACCACCGCGTGGCCGAGGCGACCGCCTCGTCGTCGGCGAGGTCGACCACCTGCCGCCGGGTCGGCGTGAAGAACTCCGGGTCGGCGGCGCAGAGCCGGTCGGCCACGTCGAGGTGCCAGCCGTGGTCCCGGTCGGCGTAGCTCTTACCGGCCCCCGCGAGCACCGCGAACGGCGCCAGGGTCACCCCGCGCAGGCCATCCGTCGGCCGCACGTACGCCCGGTAGGCGTCGGTGTAGGCGCGCACCTCCTCGTCGCGGCGGGCCATCTTCTCCCGCAGCCCGGTCAGCGGCAGCCCACGGGCGGTCGCCGCGTCGAGCACTCCCAGCACCGCGGGGAGAGCGGCCCGCCCGGCGGCCCCCACCCCGGCGTACTGCTCGCGGATCAGCCCACCGGCCTTCGCCGACCAGGGCAGCAGCTCGGTGTCGAGCAGCAGCCAGTCGGTGCCCAGCTCGTCCCAGAGCCCCGCCTCGGTTACCGCCCGGCGGACCCGGTCGAGCAGCGCGGCGTCCAGCGGTTCGCCGAAGAACGGCCGGCCGGTGCGGGTGTGCACCACCCCACCGCCCGGTCCGAACGGTCCACCCGCGGGGTCGCGGCAGACCAGCACCACGGCCCGCGAGCCCATGTGCTTCTCCTCGCAGACCACCCGGTCGACCCCGGCCGCCCGGTAGTCGGCGAACGCCTGCGCCGGGTGCTCCAGGTAGCCGTCCTCGGTCGCGGTGGAGCAGGGCGCCATGGTCGGCGGCAGCCAGGCCAACCAGCGCGGGTCGACGGCGAACCGGCTCATCACCTCCAGCGCCGCGGCGGCGTTCTCGGCGGGCACGGTCAGCGAGCCGTACCCGTGCTCGATGTGCCGCCGGCCGGTCACGTCGGCCAGCTCCAGCACCAGGTCCGGGCGGGTCGGCGCGGCGGTCAGCGGCCGGGCCGGGGCGTACCACTCCCGCTCGGCCGGGACGGAGACCTGCTCCTTCTCCGGGTAGCGCAGCGCGGTGAGCCGGCCGCCGAAGACACAGCCGGTGTCGATGCAAATGGTGTTATTGACCCACTCCGGCTCGGGAGTGGGCGTGTGCCCGTAGACCACCATCGCCGAACCCCGGTAGTCGCGGGCCCACGGGTAGCGGACCGGCAGCCCGTACTCGTCGGTCTCGCCGGTGGTCTCCCCGTAGAGCGCGAACGAGCGGACCCGACCGGACGCGCGCCCCTGGTACTCCTCCTTCAGCCCGGCGTGCGCGACCACCAGCCGGCCGCCGTCGAGCACGAAGTGGCTGACCAGGCCGTCGATGAAGCCCGCCACGGTGGTGGCGAACTCCGGCTCCTCCGTCGCCAGCTGGGCCATCGTCTCGGCCAGGCCGTGGGTGAGCCGCACATCGCGCCCGCGCAGCTTGCGCAGCAGCTTCTGCTCGTGGTTGCCCGGCACGCAGATCGCGTGCCCGGCGGCGACCATGCCCATCACCAGGCGGAGCACCCCGGGGGAGTCCGGGCCGCGGTCCACCAGGTCGCCGACGAACACCGCGGTACGCCCCGACGGATGCGTCGCGTCGACCGGGCGGCCCCGGTCGTCGTGGTGCAGCTGCCAGCCGAGCCGGCCCAGCAGCGTCACCAGCTCGGACCGGCACCCGTGCACGTCGCCGATGATGTCGAACGGCCCGGTCAGCTCGCGCCGGTCGTTGTAGAGCCGCTCGTAGCGGACCTCGGCCGCCTCGATCTCGGCCATCCCGCGCAGCACGTGCACCTTGCGGAAGCCCTCCCGGGCCAGCTGCCCGTACGTACGCCGCAGGTCGCGCTGCATCCGGGCGAGCACCTGGCGGCCGAAGGTCCGGTCGGCGCGCCCCTCGGTGCGCTCCCAGGCCAGCGCCTCGGGCACGTCCAGCACCACGGCCACCGGCAGCACGTCATGCTCCCGGGCCACCCGGACCAGCCCGGCCCGGGCGTGCGGCTGGAGGTTGGTCGCGTCGACCACGGTGAGCCGGCCGGCGCGCAGTCGCTTGCCGGCGACGTAGTGCAGCACGTCGAAGGCGTCGGCGGAGGCGGACTGGTCGTTCTCGTCGTCGGCCACCATCGCTCGGAACGCGTCCGAGGAGAGCACCTGGGTCGGGGCGAAGTGCCGGCGGGCGAAGGTCGACTTGCCGGAGCCGGAGATGCCGACCAGCGCCACCAGCGCGAGTTCGGGAATGTCGAGGGTGGTCACGGCCGGTCCTCCTGCCGGGTCGGGGCCTGCGCGGCGAGCGTCAGCACGGCCAGTTGGGTGGGGGCGCCGACCTCCGGGTCCTCGTCACCCACCCCGCTGATCCGGGCGGTGTAGCCGTAGTCAGTCGCCACCCGGTCGACCCAGGCCGCGAACTCGGCCCGGGTCCACTCGAAGCGGTGGTCGGCGTGCCGGAACCGGCCCGCCGGCAGCCCCTCGTAGCGGACGTTGTACTCGGCATTCGGGGTGGTCAGCACGACCGTGCCCGGCCGAGCGTGACCGAACACGGCGTCCTCCAGCGCCGCCAGCCGGGGCGGGTCGACGTGCTCGATCACCTCCATCAGCACCGCCGCGTCGTAGCCGCGCAGCCGGTCGTCCCGGTAGGTCAGCGCGGACTGCCGCAGCGTGATCCGGTCCCGCTGCCGCTCCGGCAGCCGGTCCAGCCGTACCCGGCGAGCGGCCATGGCCAGCGCGTGCGGGGAGACGTCGGTGCCGACGACCTCGGTGTAGCGGCGATCGCCGACCAGGGCGGCGAGCAGCGCGCCACCGCCGCATCCCAGGTCGAGCACCCGGCCGGCGCCGCTCTCGGCGAGGGCGGCGAGCACCGCCTCCCGGCGGCGGGCCGCCAGCGACGGCCGGCGCTCGGTGGCTCCGTCGGTCTCCTCGTCCACCGTGTCGACGACAGCCGGCTCGTCGGCGAGCCGCTGCTCGGCGAGGCGGGCCAGGGCCTGCCCGGCCAGCGCCCGCCGGTGGGCGAGGTAGCGCCGGCTGATCATTCCCCGCTCCGGGTGGTCGGCCAGCCAGCCGGCGCCGGCCCGGAGCAGCTTCTCCACCTCGTCCGGCGCCACCCAGTAGTGCTTGGCGTCGTCGAGGACCGGGAGCAGGACGTAGAGGTGATTGAGCGCGTCGGAGAGCCGGAGGGTGCCGGTCAGCCGCAGGTCGACGTAGCGGCTGTCGCCCCACTCCGGGTGCTGCTCGTCCAGCGCGAGGGCGGTGGCCTCGACCGCCCAGCCGAGCGGGGCGAAGACCCGGGTCGCCACCTCCGCGCCGCCCCGACAGCGCAGCACCGGCACCCGCACTTCCAGCGGGATCGGGGTCGCGGCCAGCTCCGGCCGGTCCCGGGACTCGCCGCGCAGCGCCGAGCGGAACACCTTAGCCAGCGCCGAGGCGAGCAGGCTCGACGCCGCGTACGGCCGGTCGTTGACGTACTGGCCGAGGGTGAAGGTCTCCGGGGTGGCCGTCGAGCCGCCGCGACCGCGGCGACGGGCACCGGCCAGCCGCAGCGGGTCCACGTCCAGCAACAGGGCGGCGGTGCAGCGCTGCTCGTCGGCCTCCGGGTAGAAGACGTGCGCGGTGCCGACCGGCACGTCGAAGGCCTGTGCCCGGTCGGGATGCTTGACCAGCAGGTGACCGAGGTCGGTCGCCGGCTGGTGGGTGGTGGTCAGGGTGAGCAGCACGCCGACCATGGTGGCAGCCGCATCGATCTTGCGTCGCCCGGTTTTGTGCGTGGCCGGGGCCCCAGCACCCGCCAGCAGTGGATCAGGCGACGAAGCGGGTGCGGCGACGCCGTGTCACGAGGTGGCCGGTGAGGCCGGCGGCGAAGAGCAGCACACCCAGGGCGGCGAGCGCCCCGGTGGAGCCGCCGGTGATCGGCAGGGAGTCGTCGTTCCCGCCACCGACGCCGCTTCGGGCCGCGCTGCGCGGGGTGAGGGTGATCTGCGCCGTGTCGTTGGCGGCGTTGGTGTCTCCCGGCATGTCGATGGTCACCGGAGCGGAGGTCGGCGTGGTCAGCCGGTCCACCCGCAGGGTGAAGGTGAAGGTCACCGGTCGCCCGGGGAAGGCGAAGTCGGTCTGGGGGCGGCAACCGTACGCCCGGGCTCCCAGCTGACCCCAGGTGTCTCCCGGCTTCCATTCCCCCTCGCCGATCGGCGCGCAGGTCTCCGGCACCGTGACCGCCGTGCTGCCCTCGGGGATCCCCACCCGCACCAGCGGCGACATCCGCCAGGTCTCCACGGCCGCCGGCCCGAGATTGTCGAAGCCGGGCGACACCCGCACCCGGTCGCCGGGCCGGGCGCTGGTGCTGCGGCCGACGGCGGCCGCGTCGGCAGTCTGGTCACCGGTGACCCTGAGATCGACGGCGGTGAAGCTGTCCCAGGGTGACGTCTCGGTCTGCCGGGTCGCCGGCTGCTCGACCAGGCGCAGCTCCTCGCCGGTGCCCGGGGTGTCCGGCGGAAGCGACTCGTCCGGAGCCCGCTCGACCAGCGCCCAGTCGTCCGTCGTCCACCACTGCAGGCGGTTGACCAGCACCAGCCCGCTGCGCGCACTCTGCCTGAGGGCGAGCGGCAGCGGTACGGAGAGCCGGTAGGACACGCCGGGTCGTAGTTCGGTGTCGAACCGGCAGATGGTGGGCAGGCCCTCCTGGTGGCGGCAGTTGCGGAAGTTGCCGGTGTATCCGAGGAGCCAGTCCGCGGTGAACACCAGCACCGCGCCGTCCACCGGAACGGGACCGGCGTTGCGTACCGTGCTCGGCAGCTCCAGCCGGGCGCCGGGGGCGGCGGCGAGCGGCGCCCGCGGCTCGGTCTGCAGGTCGATTCCCTCGACGACGGTGGCCGTGGTGGTCCGGGAGGCCGTCCCGACGGCCGACGTTCCGGTGATGCTCAGCTGGGCCTCATCGCCCAGCGTCGCGTCCGCCCGCGCGGACACCCGGTAGTAGAGCCGGGGCGTCCGTCCCCACCGGTCGGCGGTGGTGGTGCAGCGCAGCAGGTTCGCGCTGCGGGTGCAGTCCCACCCGTTGTCGGTCAGCTCGAAGCCGCCCAGCGCCGCCAATTCGGACGCGTCGATGTCGAGGCGCACCTGGAGGTCCTGGCCCTCGATCCGGACGTCGATGTAACCCAGCGCGCTGTGGCCGGGCGCCACCAGCACGTCCCGGGACGCGATCCGCAGCTGCCCGGGCGCGGCGACCGCGGGCGTGGCGCCCACGGCGATCAGCGCGCCGGCTGCGCTGATCCCGGCGAGCCAGCGTCGGACGGAGTGCCGGAACATGATGTCCTCCCGTCGGTGGCGGAGTGTGGTCAGGCTCTCACGGATGTCACTGTCCGGGGAGCCGCCGCGCCCGGCCGGCTGGGCTGCCGGTCGGCTAGAACCGGGCCGCAACGTTCCGCCCGCCCGGATCCGTCATCAGGGGCAGGAGACCGGGAGGTGCAGTGACCTACGAGGAGTTCGCGGATTCGCGGCTCGCCGCGCTGCTGCGGTACGCGGTGATGCTGACCGGTGATCCGCATCAGGCCGAGGACCTGGTGCAGGAGACGATGGTCCGGGTACAGCTCAACTGGCGGCGGGTGGCGCGGGCGGATCTGCCCGAGCGGTACGTGCGCCGGATGCTCACCAACCAGTACATCGACTGGCGGCGGGGCTCCTGGGTGCGCCGGGTGCTGCTGCGCGCGGAGCCCGACGAGGTGGTGCCGGAGCCGACCGACCACGCCCAGTCCGCAGTGGACCGGGACCAGGTCTGGTCCTGGCTGGCCCGGCTGCCGCGCCGGCAGCGGGCCACTCTGGTGCTGCGCTACTACGAGGACCTGCCGGACGCCGAGATCGCCGAGATCCTGGGCTGCGCCGTCGGCACCGTCCGCTCCTCCATCTCCCGCGCCCTGGCCACGCTCCGGACCGAGTACGTGGAGGTCAGTTCATGATCGAGGAGAACCTGCGGGCCGCGTTCGCCCGGCACGAGGCGCTGACCCCGGCCGCCGGCCCGGTGCGCGCGGCGATCGACCGGGTGGCCGCCGTACGTCGCCGTCGCCGGCAGCGGTTCCGGGCGGCCGGCGTCGCACTCGCCCTGGTCGGCGGCCTGGGGGTCGGGATTCCGCAGCTCACGCCCGCCCCGGCGGTCACGGACGGCACCCTGGCCGAGCGGTCCGCGTCCCCGGCCCCGGCCGGGGCGCTGAACGTGCTGCTGGTCGGCCTGGACCTGAGGTCGGGCCAGGCGCCACCGCTGGCCGACTCGGTGCTGATCGTGCACATCCCGGCCGACCGCAGCCGGCCGTACCTGATCTCGCTCCCGCGCGACCTGGAGGTCGACATCCCCGGGTTCCACCGGGACAAGCTCAACGCGGCCTTCGCGTACGGCGCCTGGACCGACCGCCGCGACCTGAGCCGGGGATACGACCTGACCCGGCGGGCCGTTGCCGACGTGACCGGCGTACCCGTCGACGCCGGCGTCGTGCTGACCTATCCGGTGCTGCGGAAGGTGACCGACACGTTGGGCGGGGTGGAGGTCTGCCTGCCGCAGCAGGTCCGCTCGGTCCACACCGACCGGGTCTTCCGCGCCGGCTGCCAGCGGCTCGGCGGCGCGGCCTCCGTCGACCTGCTGCGCCAGCGGCAAGGGCTGCCCGACGGTGGTCTGGACCGCGACCGCAACGCGCAGCGCTTCGCGGCCGGGCTGGTCCGCCAGGCCGCGGCGCGTGATGTCCTGACCAATCCCGTGCAGCTATCCCGCCTCGTCGCCGAGGTCGGCCCGGAGCTGACCGTGGCCGGCGGCTCGCTGCCCGACCTGCTGCGGGTGGTACCGCAGTTGGCGTCGACCGAGCCGGTCGGGCTCAGCCTTCCGGTCGCGCCGCCGGAGGGCCCCGCCTGGCGGCTGCATGCCGATCCGAAGGCCGCGCCGGCCTTCCTCGGCGCGCTGCGGGAGGACCGGCTGGCCCAGTGGGCCGCCGCCAACCCGGACCGGGTCACCCGGCTGCGCTGAGCGGGCCGCGCCGTCCGGCAGGTACGCCGGGCGGCGCACACCGCTCTCCGAGCCGGGGCAGCTCCCGCGCCGCGTCGCTCGCGGCCGGCGCTGGTCACGGCTGGTCGGGTCAGCGGTAGTCGTCCTCGTCGCCGACGACCACCCGCGCCTGCTCCATCGCGTCCCAGTCGTCGACCTCCAGGCCGCGGTGCGGCTCCGGATCGCCGTCAACCGGGTCGACGGTGGTGGCCTGCTCGACCGCGTCGGCCGGCTCCGCTTCCAGGTCGCGTTCCTCCGGACTGAGGTGGGCGCTGGGGGCGAAGTCCTCGTCGGGCTGACTCATCGTCCCTCCCTGGATCTCGGCGGGCGGTTACCCCACACACCGTACGGGCTGCGTCTGCGGGGCGCTCGCGGAGCGCGGCGGGACCGAGTCGGCCGAATCGCCCCTCCGGCGCGTACGGCCGGTGCCAGGATGGGGCCGTGGGCTTCCTGATCCGGCTGGCGATCACCGCGGTGGCGCTGTGGATCACCACGCTGATCGTGCCCGGCGTCGAGGTGAGCGGCCGGTCCGGTGCCAACACGGTGCTCACGCTGGTCGTGGTCGCAGTGATCTTCGGCGTCGTCAACGCGGTCCTCAAGCCGGTGATCAAGGTGATCGGCTGCCTGTTCTACCTGCTGACCCTGGGCCTGTTCGCGCTGGTCGTCAACGCGCTGCTGTTCCTGCTGACCGACCGGATCGCCCATGCGCTCGACCTGCCGTTCCGGGTGGACGGCTTCTGGGCCGCGTTCTGGGGCGCCATCGTGATGACCGTGGTCACCTGGCTGATCAGCGTGGTGCTGCCGGACAGCCTGGACGACCGGTGACCGGCCGCGCCGGGGCCACCGACGGGTGGACGTGCACCGGGTCGGTTGCGTCCGCGCGCACCGGCTGCGGGATACTGCCGGGCGGAGGACAGCGCGGTCCGGCGCACCCATGGACAACAGCGGCCTGCACGGCCGAGAGCGGTAAGTAAGGAGCGTTTGACATGCCCATCGCTTCCCCCGAGGCCTACGCGGAGATGCTGGACCGCGCCAAGGCGGGCCGGTACGCGTACCCCGCGATCAACGTGACCTCCTCCCAGACGCTCAACGCGGCGCTCAAGGGCTTCGCCGACGCCGAGAGCGACGGCATCATCCAGGTCTCCACCGGTGGCGCCGAGTACCTCTCCGGCCCGTCGGTCAAGGACATGGTCACCGGCGCGGTGGCGTTCGCCGCGTACGCGCACGAGGTGGCCAAGAAGTACCCGGTCAACGTCGCCCTGCACACCGACCACTGCCCGAAGGACAAGCTGGACAAGTTCGTCCGGCCGCTGATGGGCATCTCGCAGGAGCGGGTGAAGCGCGGCGAGGAGCCGCTGTTCCAGTCGCACATGTGGGACGGCTCGGCCGTGCCGGTGGCGGAGAACCTGGAAATCGCCGCGCAGCTCCTCGACGAGGCCGCCAAGGGCAAGATCGTCCTCGAGATCGAGGTCGGTGTCGTCGGTGGCGAGGAGGACGGCGTCGAGAACGCCATCAACGAGAAGCTCTACACCACGGTCGAGGACGGCCTGGCCATGGTCGAGGCGCTCGGCCTCGGCGAGAAGGGCCGCTACATGGCGGCGCTGACCTTCGGCAACGTGCACGGCGTCTACAAGCCGGGCAACGTCAAGCTGCGGCCCGAGGTCCTCGACCACATCCAGATGGCGGTCGGCGCCAAGTACGGCAAGGAGAAGCCGCTCAGCCTGGTCTTCCACGGCGGTTCCGGCTCGCTGCTGTCGGAGATCCGCGAGGCGCTGGACTACGGCGTGGTGAAGATGAACATCGACACCGACACCCAGTACGCCTTCACCCGGCCCGTCGCCGACCACATGTTCCGCAACTACGACGGCGTGCTGAAGATCGACGGCGAGGTCGGCAACAAGAAGCAGTACGACCCGCGCACCTGGGGCAAGGCCGCCGAGGCCGGGCTCGCCGCCCGGGTCGTCGAGGCCTGCGAGCACCTGCGCTCCACCGGCACCACGATGAACAAGTAACCACCCGCTCACCGCGACGGCCGGCCCCCCGCCCGGGGAGCCGGCCGTCGCCGTCTGCTCAGGCGGCGGCGGTGAGCACCCGGACGGCCTCCCGGACGTCGTCGGTGAGGTGGATCGTCGGCGACAGGTCACCGAACGGGGACGCGCCCAGCAGCGGACGCAGCAGCGACTCGACCGGCAGCTCCCGGGTCCAGTAGGCGCGGTCCAGGAAGACGTACGCGCCGCTGGCGCCGTCGGTGCCGTAGTAGGTCTTGGTGGCCGCCTGGAACACCTCCTGCACGGTGCCCGCCCGACCCGGCGCGAACACGATCCCGCCCCGGGCCAGCCGCAGGATGGTGTCCTCCCGGATCGCGTTCGAGAAGTACTTGGCGATCCGGCCGGCGAAGAGGTTCGCCGGCTCGTGCCCGTACAGCCAGGTCGGGATCGCCAACCCGCCGGTGCGCGCCCAACCCAGGTCGGCGGCACGCTGCTGCGGCACCGGCGGCGGGGCGTAGCGCTCCCGCACCCCCAGCGCGGCTGCCGTGTACCGGTCGTGGTCGGTGAAGTCGGGCGCCGCGGCCAGCAGGTCGATCGCCGCGGTCAGCTCCTCCGCCGGCCGGCCGGCCAGGTAGGCGCCGAGGTTCGCGGCCTCCATCACCCCGGGCCCGCCGCCGGTGACCACCAGCCGGTCGGCCCGGGCCAGCTCCCAGCCCAGCACGGCGGCCATCCGGTACGACACGCTGCCGCGCGGCACCGCGTGCCCGCCCATGATCCCCACCACCGACTGCGGCCCGTACGCCGCCAGCCAGGCCCGGGTGGCGTCGGCCAGCGCGTTGTCCACGCCGTGGTCGTGCAGCCGCTGGCCGAGCGCCTCCCGGACGTCGGGCAGCGCGCCGCCGTGCGCCCGGAAGTGCGCGTACACCCGGGTGTCGTACATCCCGGCGAACCCGCCCTCGGCGAAGCCGGCGGCCAGCTCCTCGGGGGTGTAGAGGTGCGACGGCTGGGTCGGGTACGGCAGACCGGAGAACGGCGGCACCACGTTGGCGCCGCGCCGGACCAGGTCGGCACCGACCTCCCGGGAGGCGAACCGGCATCCGACGAAGAGCGTCCCGGTCACGGTGACGGCGGTGAGGTCCGGGACCGGCGCCAGGTCGAGGCGGAGCCCCTGGACGGTCAGCCCGGCGAGGCTGCCGGTGGCGAGCCGCCGGTCGAACTCGGCGCGGGTCTCGATCTCGTCGGTGGGGTGCGGCTCGATGACGTCCGCGGGCGGTGGGGTCGGCACCTGGCCATCCTGCCCCGCCGACCGGCCCGGCCAAACGCCGGCCGGGGCCGGAACCGACAGGAGCCCGGTGGCCGTGGCCACCGGGCTCCTGCGTAACCGGGTCCTGGGGAGGCTCCGGACCAATAGTTGTAGTGGAAAACACCTCCGAGCGGCATAGGCCGCAGGCGTGACCAACTCCTCAGCCGTTCAGCCATCCGGGTCGGCCGACCCTCTCGCGTGTCGGCCGGCGAAGCGGGTTGAATGGGGCGATGCAGAACCTCATGCCGGAGCCACCGGCCACCCTCCTCCCCGCGCACGACGAGGCCGCCGCCGCCCTGGCCGCCGCCGAACAGGCCGGCGACGAGGCGGCGTTCGCCGAGGTGGCGGCGCGGTATCCCACCAACAGCGCGGCCTGGGCGGCGCTGGCGGCGCGGGCGTTCGCGGCGGGCCAGGTGATTCCGGCGTACGCGTACGCGCGCACCGGCTACCACCGCGGCCTCGACCAGCTGCGCCGCAGCGGCTGGAAGGGCCACGGCCCGGTGCCCTGGTCGCACAAGCCCAACCGGGGCTTCCTCCGCTGCCTCTACGTGCTGTCCCGCGCCGCCGACGAGATCGGCGAGGCGGACGAGGCGGCCCGCTGCGCCCAGTTCCTCCGTGACTGCGACCCGGCCGCGGCGGACGCCCTGGCCAGCAACTGACCCACGCCGACGGCCGGCCCGGCAGCACCGGGCCGGCCGTCGCAGGGGGTGTTCCTACAGCCCCTCGGCCACCGCGGCGGCGATCTTCAACCAGGCGTCCCGGGTGGCCGACGAGAGCGCGCCGTAGCGGATCGGCTCGCCGCTGTCGATGAGCCGCTCGTACGGCGCCAGCAGCACCGCCCGGGTACGCGCCGCGAAGTGCTCCTGGATCGCCGGCAGGTCGATCTCCTTGCGGGACGGCGGCATCGACACCACGGTGACCGCCTGCCGGACCAGCCGCTGCCGGCCGCTCTGCTCCAGGTGGTCGAGCATCCGGGCGGCCGTCTCGGCCGAGTCGTTCCGGGCCGACATGGTGACCACGAGCTGGTCGGTGGCGTCCATCGCGGCCTGCCAGTTCTGCGCCCGGACGTTGTTCCCGGTGTCCACGAAGATCAGCTTGTAGAAGCGGCTGACCACCTCGCGGATCTCCGCGAACGCGGCCGCGGTGAGCATCTCGCCGCCGGTGGCCGACTCGTCCGAGGCGAGCACGTCGAACATGCCCTCGCCCTGCGAGCGGACGTACTGCGACAGGTCGCCGACCCGCCCGTGCGCGCCCTGGAACTGGCCGAGGTCGCGCAGCATGTCCCGCACCGTGCGGGAGTGGAAGTCCTGCTGGGCCCGCATGCCCAGCGTCCCCTGGGTCTCGTTGTTGTCCCAGGCCAGCACGTAGCCGCCGCGCTTCTGGCCGAACGTCATCGCGAGCAGCAGGATGGCGACGGTCTTGCCGGCGCCGCCCTTCGGGTTGACCACTGTCACCTGGCGCAGCCCGCCGAAGTTGCGGCGCACCATCTCGATGTCCCGCTTCAGCTCCTGCTCGTGCCGCCCGGGCGCGAGACGCAGGCCGATCTTGTTGGCCACCGCCCGTACGCCCATCGTGGCCACCGGGTCGGCGGGACGTACCTGCCGGCGACGGGCGAAGTCCTCGGCGGTCGGCGCGGCGGTGGTCTCCGGGGTCCAGTTGGCGTCCGGATAGCCCGACGGCGCCGGGGCCGGCTGCTCCGGCTGCGCCTGCGGTGCCTGCGGCGTCCCGGCCGCACCCTGCTGCCAGGGCGGCGGGTACCAGCCGGGCGACGGCGGGAACGGGCCGGGCGGCGGGGGCGCCCCGACCTGGGGCGCCGCCGGTACCGGATCGCCGGGCTGCGCGGTCGACGGCGGTGGCGGAGGCTGCTGCCCGGCGACGCCGGGCCAGGGCGGGGCACCGACCGCGGGGCGATCACCGGGCGGCGGCGGCACGGCCGTCACTCCGGGGCTGCCGGCGTCGGGCGTCGTCGCGCCGCCCACCGCGTGCGGACTGCCGGCGCCGGGAGTCGTGGCGGTGCCGACCGCATGCGGATTGCCGACGCCGGGCGCCGTCGCGGTACCGACCGCGTGCGGATTGCCGACCTCGGGCGGTGGCGGGGTGCCGACCGGGCGGCTGGTCGCGTCGGGCGCTGCCGTGCCGGTGGCCGGCGCAGTCTCCTCCCGGGTCGCGTCGATGGTGGTCGGTCGCTGGGGCGGATAGGCCCAGGGCGACTCGCCGGGCCGGCCCGCGCCACCAGACCGATCGCCGTCTCCCGGACGCTCCCCGCCGGCCGCGACGTCGCCCACCGCTGCGGACCCGACTGGCCGGGGTGCCGCCTCCCCGCCGGGCGTGGCCAGCCCGGGTGCTGCCTCGCCACCCGGGGTGGCCGGCCCGGGTGCTGCCTGGCCACCTGGGGCGGCCGCCCGGGGCGCTGCCTCCCCACCGGGCGTGGCCGGCCTGGGTGCTGCCTCCCCACCCGGGGTGGACGGCTCGGGCCGACCTTCGGTGACCTCCCGGTCGGCCGCCAGTGGTGCGGGCCGTTGATCAGGAATCGTGCGACCGGTGGCCGCCTGCTCGACGGGAGGCCCGCTGGCTGGGGCGGCCGGCTGGTCGGGGCCGGCGCTGGCCGTGGCCGGTGTGGCCGGCTGGTCGCGGCTGGTGCGGCCGGTGGTCGGCGGCGGTGGCTGGTCGAGGGTGAACGGCATGTCGAGATCGACCCGGCCGGTGGCCGGCGAGCCACTGGTCGCCGGCTCGGCGGTGCTGGCCGGCCCGGCTGTGCTGGCCGGCCCGGCTGTGCTGGGCGGCGCGGCGGGCGCGGGCGGTTGCCAGCCGGTGTGCGTTGCGGGCGTGCCGGCCGTCGGTGGTTGCCAGCCGGTCTGCCCAGCGGGAGTGTCCGCTGTCGGTGGTTGCCAGTTGGCCTGCGGGGCCGCGGCTGCGCCGGAGGTAGGCGGCGGCGTCGTCCAGCCGCCCGACGTCGGCATCGCGCTGGTCAGCGAGGGGTAGTCAGCCGCGTAGGGCGGGGCGGGAACCGGCGGACCGGACGGCGGCTGGCCGGGAACCGGTGCCCCGCCCGACGGCGCGGCGTAGGGCCCGGCGGGCGGACGCGCGCTGTTCGGGTCGGCCGGGGACGGCACGGCCACCGCAGCCCAGGGCGGTGTCGCCCCAGCCGCCCCGGAGTCGGCTGGATCCGGCGGCCAGAGTGGTTCGATGTCCCGCTCCGGCACCGGCTGCTGGCCGGGTACGCGCACCCGGTCGGCGTTCTCGTCCACCACGGTTCCTCCCCATTCCTCCTGCCGAGGATAGGCCCACCGGCCGACGATGGTCGGACCGCGAAACCGGGGCCGCGAGGGTCAGGCCGCCCAGACCGCCCAGGCTCCCGGCTCCGTCCACCAGGACCGTTTGCGGCTCAGCTGGCCCTCGACACCGTCGTCGAGGTACGGCACCTTCTCGTCGCGGGGCAGCACGGCGACGGCCCGGCCCCGGGCCCGGCGCACCTCGAGGCGTACCCGCTTGCGACCGAACGTGGAGCGGGTCACCACCGGTACCGCCACGGCCACCTCGACCAGACCGTCGGTCGGGTCCACCCGGCCCAGCAGGGCCACGTCGTCGAGCGTCGCGTAGCCGCCGGCGTTCCCGATCGCGCACGCCAGCAGCGGGTCGTCGCCGTGTGAGAGGACGGTGTCGTCGACCTCCACCCGGCCCCGCCAGTGCAGCGGCCGACCGGCCTCGTCGGCCGCACCCAGCAGCGCGCCGTCCAGCGTCACCGAACCACCGTCGTTGCGCAGCAGGTCGAGCCGGCGGGGAGTGCCGTCGAGCACCGCGGTGGCCACCGCCGCCGGGTCGCGGGGCAACCCGAGCTGCGCGGCCAGGTCGCGGTGCGCCGTGCCACGGGCCGGATCGAGCGGCAGTACGCCGACCGGCGGCAGGTCCGGCACGGTCCGGCCCATGGGCAGGTCGTCGGGGCGGCGGCTCGGGGGCGGGGCGTACCGCCGGACCAGCCGGCGCAGCACGGCCCGTAACTGTGCGTCACTAGCGGTAGCGACCACGAGCCGGGTCTTCGAGTCCGGATCCGGCCAGACGAGGCCGTCCGGGCGGGGCGGGCCGTCGAGCCGGGCCAGCACCTCGTCGATCTGCGCGTCGGTGCGGGCGGTGACCGTCTCCACCCGGGCGCCCCGGGCGGTCAGCGCGTCCGCGCAGGCCAGCACCGGCACCCGCGGCGTCTCGCACCGCTCGGCGGTGGTCGCCGGCTTCCCGTCGGGCGTCGTCGCGTCGGTCTGCGCCGGCGCGTCGGCCTTCTGCGCGGCGTCAGTCGCACCGCCGCAGCAGGCTCCGCCGCTGCCACAGCCCCCGGGAGCGTCCCGCTCCGAGCCGAGGGTGAGCAGCACCACGTCGTACACGGATGGAGCCTCCTGCCTCTCGACGCGACCCCTGCCGGCCACGCCGTCACTACTTGTTAACCTGACACCCCGGGCTCGCCAACCGGTCGCCACCTGGCACCCGAGCCTTCTGGAGGCGAAAAGATGCCAGCGATCGTGCTCATCGGCGCTCAGTGGGGCGACGAGGGCAAGGGCAAGGTTACCGACCTGCTGGGTGAGCGGGTCGACTACGTGGTGCGTTACTCAGGCGGCAACAACGCGGGGCACACGGTGATCACGCCGGACGGCCAGCGGTACGCCCTGCACCTGATGCCCTCCGGCGCCCTCTCGCCGAGCGCGAAGATCGTGATCGGCAACGGCGTGGTGGTCGACCCGAAGGTGCTGCTCGCCGAGATCGACGGTCTCGCCGAGCGGGGTGTGGACGTCTCCCGGCTGCGCATCTCCGGCGACGCGCACCTGATCATGCCGCACCACCGGGCGCTGGACCGGGTGGTCGAGCGCTACCTGGGCTCGTCCCGGATCGGCACCACCGGTCGCGGCATCGGCCCCGCGTACGGCGACAAGGTCGCTCGCATGGGCATCCGGGTGCAGGACCTGCTGGACCCGGGCATCCTGCGCAAGAAGCTGGAACTCGCGCTGCGCGAGAAGAACCAGATCCTGTTCAAGGTCTACAACCGAAAGGCCATCGACGTCGAGGCGACGATCGAGGAGTACCTGGAGTACGCGGAGCGGCTGACGCCGTACATCGCGGAGACCCGGGGGCTGCTCTGGGACGCGCTCGACCGGGGCGACATCGTCCTGCTCGAGGGCGCGCAGGCCACCATGCTGGACATGGACCACGGCACGTACCCCTTCGTGACCTCCTCCAACCCGACCGCCGGCGGCGCGTGCGTGGGCGCGGGCATCCCGCCGACCGCGATCAGCCGGGTCATCGCGGTGAGCAAGGCGTACACCACCCGGGTCGGCTCCGGGCCGTTCCCGACGGAGCTCTTCGACGCGGCCGGCGAGCACCTGCGCAAGATCGGCCGGGAGTACGGCACCACCACCGGCCGGGAGCGCCGGTGCGGCTGGTTCGACGCGGTCGTGGCCCGCTACTCCTGCCGCCTCAACGGCGTCACCGACCTGGTCATCACCAAGCTGGACGTGCTCACCGGCCTGCCGAAGGTGCCGATCTGCGTCGGCTACGAGATCAACGGCAAGCGGGTCGACGACATGCCGATGACCCAGACCGACTTCCACCACGCCACCCCGGTCTACGAGGAGATGGACGGCTGGTGGGAGGACATCACCGAGGCCCGTAGCGCCGACGAGCTCCCCGAGAACGCCCGCCGCTACATCGCCCGCATCGAGGAGCTCTGCAACACCCGCGTCAGCGTCGTCGGCGTAGGCCCCGGCCGCGAAGAAAACGTCCTCCTCCACCCCCTCCTCCCCTAACCCCCCAGGCCGCGGGCCCGGGCCCGCCCCGCTTTCACCGCGTTGATCATGAAGTTATTGCCACGCCGGTCGGCGTGTCGCAGCAATAACTTCATGATCAACCCTGCGGGCTGGGTGGTCGGGGTTGTCCACAGGGGTGGGGTGGTTATCCACAGGGGGTGTGGCGGAGCGAGCCGGGCCGGGACAGTGGGTCGGCATGGAGGCTCTGACCGTGGCGCGGCGGATCGCTGCCGCGCGGGACGGCATCGTCACGCTCGCACAGGCACGCCTGGCTGGTCTGACCGTGCACGAGGTGCAGCGACTGTGTCGGGCTGGCCTCTGGCGCCCGGTCGCTAGAGGCAGTTACCTCGTCGATGCCGATCTCCACGACGGCGTCCCGAGGAGAGCGCGGATCAGGGCGGCAATCGCATCCTTCGGGCCAGCTGCCGCTGCTGTCCTCGGCACCGCCGCCGAGTTGCACGGGATCGCCGGGCTTCGGACCACCGAGCAGATCCATCTGACGGTGCCGGGTCCGATCGCGAGGCCGGCTCGGCTTGCCCATCCTGAAGTGGTCGTGCACCAGTTGGTGATCGCCCCGGCGCACATCGTCGCCGTGAACGGCATCGCCGCCACCAAGCCGCTGCGCACGCTGGCGGATCTCATTCTGCGCGAGCATCGCTATCCGGCCATCTCCGTGCTCGATTCGGCGCTCAACAAGGGCCTCGTCACCCCGGACGACCTTCTGGCGATTCCAAGCCTGATTAGTGGGCGCCGAGGTGCGGTCGCGGCTCGGCGCCATCTGGCGGAGGCGGACGGGCGGGCGCAGTCGCCGCTGGAGACGCGTACCCGGTTGCGGTGCGTCGACGGCCGGGTGCCACCGGACGCGCTCCAACTGGAGGTACGCGACGACGACGGCTATCTGCTCGGCATCGGCGACCTGGGTTGGCGCGGCCCGAGGGTGATCGCCGAGGCCGACGGCCGAGCCGCGCACGATACCGCGGCGGCGGTCTTCGCTGACCGCCGCCGCCAGAACCGCCTGGTCAACGCCGGCTGGACCATCCTCCGCTTCACCTGGGCCGACACCCTGCATCCCGACTACATCCCTTGGACCGTCCGCCAGGCGATGAACGCGGCCCGCTCCGGTCGTCGATCATGAAGTTGTTGCCCGGCCCCTCGGCGTGTCGCGGCAATAACTTCATGATCACCGGTGCTTTCCGGGCCGGGGGGAGGGGGTGCGTAGGATCTGGGGGCGTGCGGGTTCTTCTGGTGGGTGGTGGCGGGCGGGAGCATGCGCTCGCGCTCGGGTTGGCGGCCGATCCGGCCGTTTCGCAGCTGATCGCGGCACCGGGGAATCCCGGGATCGCGGCGGTCGCCGAGCTGCGGGCGGTCGACGCGAACGATCCGGCGGCTGTGGCCGCGCTCGCGGTCGAGACCGGGGTCGACCTCGTGGTGATCGGGCCGGAGGCGCCGCTGGTCGCCGGGGTCGCTGACGCGGTCCGGGCCAAGGGCATCGCGGTGTTCGGCCCGTCCGCCGAGGCTGCCCGGTTGGAGGGCTCGAAGACGTTCGCCAAGGACGTGATGACCGCAGCCGGGGTACCCACCGCGCGCGCCCACACCTGCACCGACCCGGAGAGCACCGCCCGCGCGCTGGACGAGTTCGGGGCGCCGTACGTGGTGAAGAACGACGGTCTGGCCGCCGGTAAGGGCGTGGTGGTGACCGACGACCGGGCCGCCGCGCTGCGACACGCGCAGGAGTGTGGCCGGGTCGTGGTCGAGGAGTACCTGGCCGGCCCGGAGGTCTCGCTCTTCGTGGTCACCGACGGCGAGGCCGCGGTGCCGCTGCTGCCGGCGCAGGACTTCAAGCGGATCGGCGACGGCGACACCGGCCCGAACACCGGCGGCATGGGTGCGTACGCGCCGCTGCCGTGGGCTCCGCCCGGCCTGGTCGACGAGGTCATGCGGGACGTGGTCCACCCGACCCTGACCGAGCTGCGTCGCCGGGGCGCCCCGTTCGCCGGGCTGCTCTACGTCGGCCTGGCGATGACCGCGGACGGCCCCCGGGTGATCGAGTTCAATGCCCGGTTCGGCGACCCGGAGACCCAGGTGGTGCTCGCGCTGCTGGAGACCCCGCTCGCCGGGCTGCTGCACGCGGCGGCCACCGGCACGCTGGCCGCGCACCCGCCGCTGCGCTGGCGGGACGGCGCCGCGGTGACCGTGGTGCTGGCCTCCGCGGGCTACCCGGGCACGCCGCGTACCGGCGACGTGATCACCGGTGGGGACCGCCCGGGCATCATCCACGCCGGCACCGCCCGCCGGGCCGACGACGGCGCGTTGCTCTCCGCCGGCGGCCGGGTGCTTTGCGGTACGGCCACCGGGCCCGACCTGGCCGCCGCGCGGGACGCCGCGTACGCCCTGGTGGGCGGGGTGGAGCTGGCCGGCGCCCAGCACCGGACCGACATCGCCGCGGCGGCGGTCGAGGGCCGGATCAGAATTCCCGGCTGAGTCGGGCAACCGCCACCCCTTTCGTCTCCGTTTGATCGGTGAGGCGAGGAGGTGGCCGGTTGGCGGCCGACACAGAGGGCTACCGCGAGTACGTCGGCGCACGGCTGGAGCCGCTGCGCCACACGGCGTACCTGCTCTGCGGTGACTGGCACACGGCCGACGACCTGGCGTCGACGGCGCTGGTCAAGCTGCTGCGGCACTGGCGGCGGGTGTCCGTCATGGAGAATCCCGACGCGTACCTGCGGCGGACCCTGCTGCGGGTCTGGCTGGACGAGCGGCGCCGGCCGTGGCGTCGGGAGGCCGCCTGGGCACAGGTGCCGGAGCGTCCGGCGTCGGCCGGCGGCACCGAGGGTACGGCGGACCGGCTGACCATCCTCGCCCTGCTGGCGGAGCTTCCGCCGCGCCGACGCGCGGTCCTGGTGCTGCGCTTCTTCTGCGACCTGTCGGTCGAGGAGACCGCGCGTGAGCTGGGCTGCACGCCGGGCACCGTGAAGAGCCAGTCGGCGCGGGCGATCGAGGCGCTGCGGGGCCGCCTCGTCGGCGCGTCGCGGGGAGCCGAGGAGGTAGGCACCGATGGATGAGCTGGTGCAGCAGTTGCGGGCGAGCGTCGCGGGGGCGCCGCCGACCCGGATCGACGTGGACGAGCTGATCGCCGCCGACCGGCAACGCCGCCGGCACCGCACCTGGACGATGGCCGGCACCGGCATCGCGGCCGCCGTGGCGGTGGTCGCGGTGGCACCGGCGCTGTTTGCCGGCCCGGGAGCGCAGCCAGGTGGCCTCCCGCTGCCGCCGGTCGGCACCGGCTCGCCGGCCGACGAACCGTCACTCTGCCCGGTGCTCACCCCGAAGCCGAGCGGCCCTCAGCCGCCCCTGCAGACCTACGACACGGTGCGCGCCCGCCCGACCGAATCCCCCGACGCCGGGGTCGCCCGGCTGACCGCCGCGCTGCGGCCCGCGTTGGCCGCGAACCTTCCGCCGGGGCTCACGGTGGACGGCTTCGACGGGCTGGTGCCGGATTGCGACCTGGTCCAGTTCACCTACCACCCGAGCTACCGCGAGTATTCGGCGCACGCCCGGTTGGCCCGGGATGGACGGATCAACAACTTCTGGGTCTCGTTGCTGCCCACCGCGATCCACGATCCGACGGATTGCTCGGTCGCGTCTGATCCACGCGGGTGCACGAGCGAGCTGCTGGACGACGGAAGCGTCCTCGTCACCAGCGTCGACCAGGCGAGCGATCGGCGTCATGAGCACCGCCGGGTGTTGTTGCAGCGATCGGACGGGACGTCGGTGGTCGTGGCGGTGAACAACTACCCGGTCGCCGGCCGGGACAGCCCCTCCGGGGGTGCCCCGCTGATGGTCACGGTGGACCAGCTGGTCGCCGTCGCCCGTACCCCGGGCCTGACGCTCTATCCGTGAACCGCCCGGGTGTTCAGCCGTAGTAGCGGCGTAGCTCGCGGCTGAGCACCTTGCCGGTGGCGTTGCGGGGCAGGTACTTCACGAACACCACGTCGCGGGGGACGGAGAAGCGGGCCAGGTAGTGCCGGACGTACTCGCGGACCGCGTCCGGGTCGAGGGTTTCGTTCGGGTGCAGGGCGAGGAAGGCGGCCAGCCGCTGGCCGTACTCGGGGTCGGGTACGCCGATCACCGCCGCCTCGCGGACCTGCGGCAGCTGGGCCAGCAGGTCCTCCACCTCGGACGGGAAGACGTTCTCGCCGCCGGAGACGATCATGTCGTCGGCGCGGCCGTCGACGAAGAGCAGCCCGTCGGCGTTGATCCGGCCGAGGTCGCCGGTGTCGAGCAGGCCGTCGTGGGTCTCCCGGCCGCCGCCCGAGGTGTAGCCCTCGAAGAGCATCTCGTTGCCGACGAAGATCCGACCGACCCGCCCGTTCGGCACCGGCTCACCGGCGGCGTCGAGGAGTTCCAGCCGGGTGCCGTGCGGCGGTCGGCCGGCCGTGGTGGGGGCGGCGCGCAGGTCGTCGGGGCCGGCGATGGAGGCCCAGGAGACCTCGGTGGAGCCGTAGAGGTTGTACATGACGTCGCCGTAGACGTCCATGAACCTGGGTGCGAGCCCGCCGGGCAGGGCCGAGCCGCTGACCGCGACGACCTTGAGCGGTGGGCGCGGGTCCGGCGGCGGCACCTCCAGCAGCCGTTGCACCATCACCGGTACGGCGAAGAGCGCGTCGCACCGGTGCGCCACCAGGGCGGCGAGGGTGGCGGCCGGGTCGAAGCGGCGGTGCAGCACGATGGTGGCCCGCAGCGCGAAGCAGACCTGGAGGGCGGCGAACCCCCAGGTGTGGAAGATCGGCGCGGCGATCATCACCCGGTCCCGGGTGTGCAGCGGGATGCGGTCGATGATGGACACCAGCGGGCCGAAGCCGCCGGGGGTGGGCCGGCGGGCGCCCTTGGGCGTGCCGGTGGTGCCCGACGTGAGCACGATGATCCGCCCGTCCCGCTCCGGCGGGTGCAGCTCGCCCGGCAGCGCCCCGACGACCAACTCCTCCCGGGCGCGTTCGTCGAGGCGGGACAGTTCGGCGGGGAGGCCGAGGACCCGGTCGGCGAACTCGTCGTCGTGCACGAGGATCCGCAGCCGCTGCTCCTCGGCGACGGTGGCCAGCTGCGCCGCGGAGAGCCCGGTGTTGACCAGCACGGCGTCGACGCCGAGCAGGGTGGCCGCGACGATCGTCTCGATCAGCCCGTGGTGGTTGCGGCAGAGCACCCCGATCCGGTCGCCGGCCTGGAGGCCGAGCCCCGCCCGCAGCGACCGGGCCAGCCGCTCGGCCCGGTCGAGCAGGTCCTGATAGGTCAGCTCGACGCCGTCCTCGTCGATGACCGCCGTCCGACCGGGGTCTCGGGCGGCCGCCTGGCGCAGCTCACCGGCCAGGCTCCAGCCCCATTTGCGCAGCGCGCTGAGCTGCGAGGCGACCCGGATCGGGCGGCCGGGGGTGAGCAGTCCGCGCCGGGTCAGCGTGGTGACGATGAACGGCAGGTCCATGCCGCAGACCTCCTTGGCGGTGGTGCGCGGACGGGGCGACGGATGCCCCGCCCGTCGGGGCGTCTCACTTGATCATGCACCGGGCGCGGCATCCGGCCCAGTCGGCGGCGGCACGGCGTGACGAAGCACGCACGGATCGTGCGATGCGCGGGTGGGCGGGACGACGGCGACCGCCGGCGCCGGTGTGCGTGACACCGGCGCCGGCGGCGCGGTCGTCAGCGGATCTGCATCCCGGAGATCGCCCGCGAGATGACCAGCCGCTGGATCTCCGAGGTGCCCTCGAAGATGGTGTAGATCTTCGCGTCCCGGTACCAGCGCTCCACCGGGTGGTCGCGGAGGAACCCGGCCCCACCGAGCAGCTGCACCGCCTTGTCGGTGACCGAGACGGCCACCTCGCCGGCCTTCAGCTTGGACATCGAGCCCTCGCCGGCGGTGAACGGCCGGTTGTTGCGCCCCATCCAGGAGGCCCGCCAGACCAGCAGTCGGGCGGCGTCGATCTCCATCTTCATGTCGGCCAGCGCGAACGCGACCGCCTGGTTCTCGATGATCGGCCGTCCGAACTGGACCCGCTCCTTGGCGTAGTCCAGGGCGTACTCGTAGGCGGCCCGGGCCACGCCGAGCGCCTGCGCGCCGACGGTGGGCCGGGACAGCTCGAAGGTGCGCATCGCCGCCTGCCCCGAGGCGCGCTGCCCGGAGCGGGCCCGGTCCAGGCGTTCGAGCAGCGCCTCCCGCCCACCGAGCAGGCAGCTGCCGGGCACCCGTACGTCGTCGAGGAAGACGTCGGCGGTGTGCGAGGCGCGCAGCCCGAGCTTGCGCAGCTTGCGGGTCGCGTTGAGCCCGGCGGTGCCCGGCGGTACGACGAACGCCGCCTGCCCCCGGGACCCGAGCGACGGCTCGACGGAGGCGGTGACCACGTGCACGCCGGCGATGCCCCCGTTGGTGGCGTACGCCTTCTGCCCGGTCAGCACCCACTCGTCGGCGGCCTCGTCGTAGACCGCCCGGGTGCGCATAGCGCCGACGTCGGAGCCGGCCTCCGGCTCGCTGGTGCAGAACGCGGCCACCGCCGGCTCGTCGACCGAACCGAAGCACTGCGGTACCCATTCGACCATCTGGTCGGGGGTGCCGGCGCCGTAGATCGCGGCCACCGCGAGCGAGGTGCCGAAGATGCTCAGGCCGATGCCCGCGTCGCCCCAGAAGAGCTCCTCGCTGGCGATCGGGAGGGAGAGCCCGGTGGGGTCGGCCCAGCAGGTGGCGAGGAACTCGAAGCCGTAGAGGCCGACCTTCGCCGCTTCCTGGATGACCGGCCAGGGGGTCTCCTCGCGGGCGTCCCACTCGGCCGCGGCCGGGCGCACGACCTCGGCGGCGAAGCCGTGCACCCAGTCGCGGAGATCCCGCTGCTCCTCGTTCAGGTCGAGCGAGAACTCGGGCATGTCAGGCCTTGGGGATGTCGAACAGGTTGGCGATGTTGGCGGCCAGACCCAGGTCGCCCTTGGCCTTGAGCTTGCCGGTCATGAACATCATCACCGGGTTCGCCCCGCCGGAGACGATCTTGAGGAACTCGACCGGGCCCATGGTCAGGGTCAGCTTCGGGTCGCGCTGCGGGGTCTCCGGGACGGTGCAGGTGCCGTTCTCGATGACCACCTCGTAGGTGTCGCTGCCGCCGTCCGGCCGGCCGGTGATGGTCCAGTGGATGACCGCGTTGGTGGCGCCGGCCCGGTCGGCCCGGAACAGCGACGGCATCCGGCCGAAGACCTCGCCCAGGATCTTGCCCCGCGCGTCGCCGGACATCACCTCGGCGATCTTGTCGTCGGGGGTCGACTTGACCAGCTTGGCGAACTCCTTCGGGCCGACGTTCGCGAAGTTGGCCGGATCGAAGTCAGTCATGGGGGAACACCTCTCGGGCGGGCCGACTTGGTTACTCCGGCGTAACCTTACGCACGAGTAGGTATGCTCGCAAGGTGTCCACCGGTCCCACCTTCAAGCGCCTGCCCCGGGCCGTACGCGAGCAGCAGATGCTCGACGCGGCCGTCCGGGTCTTCTCCCGGCGTGGCTTCCACGCGGCCAGCATGGACGAGATCGCCGAGGACGCCGGCATCTCCAAGCCGATGGTCTACGCGTACCTGGGCACGAAGGAGGAGCTCTTCGTCGCCTGCCTGCACCGGGAGGGCACCCGGATGATGCAGGCGATCGCCGGCGCCGCCGCCCCGGACCTGCCGGCCGACGAACGGCTTTGGCGCGGGCTGCGGGCGTTCTTCGGCTTCGTCGGGGCACACCGGGACGGCTGGGCGGTGCTCTACCGGCAGGCCCGGGGCGAGCAGCCGTTCGCCGGCGAGTTGGCGACCATGCGCGCACGGCTCGTCGAGGTGGTCGCCGGCATGCTCGACCACGCGCTGCGCGGCGAGGGGCGCGAGGTCGCCGCCACCGACCTGGAGGTGGTCGCGTACGCCCTGGTGGGCGCGACCGAGTCGCTGGCGGACTGGCTCGCCGACCATCCCGAGGCCGACCCGGAGAAGACCGCGACCCGGATGATGAACGTCGCCTGGCTCGGCGCCGGCCAGTTGCTGCACGGCGTCACCTGGCGCCCGCCCGCGTTCTGACCGCACCGCCCGTCCCGCTCCCGCTCGGTCGGCGCCGGGCGAGCCGGCGTACCCCCTCGACCACGAGGGTCACCGTGAGCGCCAGCCCGAGGCCGAGCAGCAGACCGCGCACCGGGTCCTGTTCGAAGGCCAGCCCGCCCAGGTAGCCGACGAGGGCCGAGTAGAGCCCCCAGGAGCCGGCGGCGAGCGCGTCGAAGGCGAGGAAGCGCCGCCGCGGATAGTGGACGGCGCCCATGGTGAGCGTGACGGCGGTCCGTCCGCCGGGGACGTAGCGGGCGACGGTGAGGATCAACCCGCCCCGTTGCGCGATCCCGCGTCGGGCCCACTCCACGCCGGCCCGTCGCCGTCCGCCGGCCGGGAGACGGCCCAGCAGCCGGGTGCCGCCGGTCCGGCCGATGGCGTACGACACGTGGTCGCCGACCAGCGCACCGGCCGCGGCCACCACGATCACGGCCGGCAGGTAGGGCTCACCGGACGCGGCGAACACCCCGGCCGTGATCACCGCGGTCTCGCTCGGCACCACCGGGAAGAAGCCGTCGAGCACCGCGATGGAGAAGAGCGCCAGGTAGACCCAGGGCGAGGACATGGTCTGGTGCAGCAGGCCGAGCAGATCCATGGTTCCGATGCTGGTCGTGGCGGCGCTGCCCGCCATCGGCCGCTGGTCACCCGGGGACCACTACTTAAGTAGCGTGCGCCCCGGACCGGGGATCCGGGTCTCCCCCCACCCGACCCGGGTCCGTCCGGTCGCGGCCGGCCGCGCCGCCGGGCAGCACCTAGGCTCGGCCCGTGGCCATCAGCGCCGTCATGCTCCGGCGGCTCGTCGAGCGGTACGTGCCACCGCTGCTCGCCCTGGTCGTGGCCACCGCCGTCTGGAGCTCCGCCACCGGCGCGATCGGGGTGCGTTCGCCGCTGCCGGCCGGGCTGGTGCTGCTGATCGCCGTGGCCTGCGGCAGCGCGGCCGGTGTCGTCCGGTCCCGCCGGTGGCCGCTGTTCCTGGCCGCCGCCGTCGGGTGGCTGGTGCTGGCCGCGGGGCCGGTCGTGGCGGTCGCCTCGTACCAGGCGGGCCGGCGGTTGCGGGAGCGGCGCCGGCTGGCCGGCTATCTGATCGGGGCGGCACTGGTGATGGCGGGCGGGGTGCTGGTCGGGATGTCCGTCGGCGGCCTGCGCCGGCTCACCACCGCCACCCCGGCCAACGCGGCGTTGCTGGTTGCCTGGCTGGTGGTCTTCCCGCTGCTCGCCGGCCTGCTGGTCCGATCCCGGTGGGACGTGCTGGCCGCGCTGCGGGACCGGGCCGAACGGCTGGAGCGCGAGCAGTTGGCCCACACGGAACGGGTCCGGGCCGAAGAGCGGGCCCGGATCGCCCGGGAGATGCACGACGTGGTGGCGCACCAGGTGTCGCTGATGGTGGTGCACGCCGGGGCGCTCGAGGTGACCGCCAGCGACGCGTCGACCGTCGAGGCGGCAGCCCTCATCCGGTCCACCGGCCGGCAGGCCCTCACCGACCTGCGTGAGGTGCTGGGCGTGCTGCGCCAGCCGGGTCCGCCCCGGTCGGCGGCCTCGGACGCCGCGGGCGACCCGCTCCAAGCGGTCGACGAGCTGGTCCGCGAGTCGCAGGCCGCCGGTCTCCGCGTGCGGCGCTGGGACGAGGGCGCTGCCCGGCCGCTGCCGCCGACCGTCGGCCGTACCGTCCACCGGGTGGTCCGGGAGGCGCTGACCAACGTCCGCAAGCACGCCCCGGACGCCGAGACGACCGTCTGTCTGCGCTACCTGCCGGACGGGGTGGAGGTCGTGGTGCGCAACGGCAGTTCACGGGGGGCCCGGCGCTGCCCGGTGCGGGGCTGGGGCTGCTCGGCCTGCGCGAGCGGGTCGAGTTGCTCGGCGGCCGGCTGGAGACCGGTCGGGTCGACGGCGGCTTCCTGGTCCGGGCGCTGATCCCGGTGGCGGTGCCGTGATCCGGGTCGTGGTGGTGGACGACGAGCACCTGATCCGCGCGGGGCTGCGGGTGATCCTGGAGGCGGCGCCGGACATCACCGTGGTCGGCGAGGCGGCGGACGGCTCCGCCGCCCTGGTCGAGGCGCGCCGGCTCCGCCCCGACGTGGTCCTGCTCGACGTCCGGATGCCGGGCACCGACGGGCTGACCGCCGCGCCCGAGGTGGTCGCCGCCGGACCAAAGGTGATCATGTTGACCACCTTCGACCTCGACGAGTACGTGCACCAGGCGCTGCGCGCCGGTGCCGTGGGCTTCCTGCTCAAGGACACCCCACCCCGGGAGCTGGCGGCGGCGGTCCGCACGGTGGCGGCCGGGAACGCGATGCTCGCCCCGACGGTGACCCGGCGGCTGATCAGCTCCTTCGCCGAGCGCGGCCCGGCTCGGCGGGAGGCTGCCCGGCAACGGCTCGACCTGCTCACCGGGCGCGAGCTGGAGATCATCCGGGAGGTGGCGCACGGACACGCCAACGCCGAGATAGCCCGCCGGCAGGCGATGAGCGAGGCGACCGTCAAGGCGCACGTCAGTCGGGCGCTGGCCAAGCTCCAGGTGGCCAACCGGGTGCAGGCGGCGATCCTGGTGCACGACGCCGACCTGACGTGACGGCGGTTCCGGTCAGCGACGGGCGGCGCGGCCGTGGGCCCGGCGGCGTAGCCGACGGACCACTTCCAGGGCCAGCGTGATCGCGACCGCCAGGCCCAGCCCGGCCACCACACCCTTGATCGGGTCGCGCTGGAAGGCCAGCCCGCCGAAGTAGCCGAGCAGCCCGCAGTAGCAGCCCCAGGTGACCGCGGCGATCGCGTCGAAGACGAGGAAGCGCCGCCGCGGATAGCGGACCGCGCCCATGGTGAGGGTGACCGCGGTCCGCCCGCCGGGGATGTACCGGGAGGTGGTCAGGATGACCCCACCGCGCCGGTCGATCGCCCGCCGGGCCCACTCCGTTCCGGCCCGCCGCCTGCTCTGCTCGGGGAAGCGGGCGAGCCGCCGTGATCCGCCGCCGCGGCCGATCGCGTACGAGATGTGGTCGCCGATCAACGCGCCGATCGCGGCCGACGCGATCACCCCGATCAGGTTGGGGTGACCACCTGCGGACGAGAGGACGGCGGCGGTGATCACCGCCGCCTCGCTCGGCACGGCCGGGAAGAACGCGTCGACCGCGGTGATCGCGACGAGCACCAGGTAGACCCAGGGCGAGAGGACCGTCTCCCGGAGCAGGTCGAGCACGGCTTCCATGCCCTCATGCTCGGTGCCCCGCCCTCCTCCGGGGCTTCTTCGGCGAAACTCCGATCAGCCGACCGAGCCGGCGAGGTGCGGCCGGGCCGAGCGGGCGTCGTGCAGCGCGAACTCCCAGCCGGAGTCCGCGGGGGTGGCGCTGAACGCGACGGTTCCGGGCAGCGGCACCGGCAGCTTGAACGCGACCTCGACGGTGAACGCGTCGGGCAGCCGGTTCGCCAGCGCGGCGAGGCAGCGGGCCTTGCTCCACATGCCGTGCGCGATGGGGCGCGGAAAGCCGAAGAGCCGCGCGCCCAGTCGCGAGGTGTGGATCGGGTTGTGGTCGCCGGAGACCCGGGCGTAGTCGGTGCCGACCCGCGGGGTGACCCGCCAGCTTGCCGAGGCGGCCGGCGCCGCTGGCCGCTCACCGCGGTCGCGCCGGTCACCGCCGCCGCGCCGCTCCCGGCTGAGGTACGTCGAGACGCCGCGCCAGACCTCCACGCCGCCGACCGACCCGACGAGCACGACGTCGAGCTGCCGGCCCCGGTCGTGCGGCCGCAGGTTCTCCGCGTACGCGGCGAAGTCCAGCACCTCGTCGGTGCGGATCGGCCGGTGCACGGTGATCCGGTTCGCCACGTGCACGACGCCGGTCAGCGGCACCGGGAACTCGGGCGCGGTCATCAGCCGCAGCGCCAGCGGGAAGCCCATCACGTGCGGGTAGGTGGCCGGCAGCCGGTCGGCGAGCCGGAACCCGCAGACCCGGTCGTAGTCGGCCAGGTGGTCGAGGTCGACCGGCACGTCGGTGACGGTGAGCCGAACCGCCGGCGGTTGGGCGGCCCGCCGGCCACCGGTGCCGGGCAGGGCGCCGACCAGCGCCCGGCGGTAGAGCGCCCCGGCGGCGGGCATCCGGGGCAGCTCGACGGTCGTGCGGGCGGTCGCCGGCTCGGGCGTGCCGGTGGTGGGCTCGGTCATCACGCCCCCAGCAGACTCTGGCCGCAGACCCGGACCACGTTGCCGCTGACCGCCCCGCTGGCCGGCCACGCCAGCCAGCCGATCGTCTCGGCGACATCGACCGGGAGGCCGCCCTGGGACATGCTGTTCATCCGGCGGCCGGCCTCGCGCAGCATCACCGGGATCCGGGCGGTCAGCCGGGTCTCGATGAAGCCCGGCGCGACCGCGTTGACGCTGACGCCGCGCTCGCGCAGCGCCGGGGCGAGCGAGTCGACCAGCCCGATCACGCCGGCCTTGCTGGTGGCGTAGTTGGTCTGGCCCCGGTTGCCGGCGATCCCGGCGATCGAGGAGACCGAGACGATCCGTCCGCCGGCCGGGATCAGCTCCCGCTCCAGCAGCACGTCGTTGATCCGCTCCTGGCTGGAGAGGTTGACGTCGATCACCTGGTCCCACCGGTCGGCATCCATCCGGCCGAGCGTGCGGTCCCGGGTGATGCCGGCGTTGTGTACCACCACGTCGACCCGGCCGTGCCGGGCGGCGAGGTGCTCGGCCAGCCGGGTCGGGGCGTCCGGCGCGGTCAGGTCGAGCTGCACCGCGCTGCCGCCGATCTCGTTCGCCACCCGGGCCAGCTCGTCGCCGGCGGCCGGCACGTCCAGGGCCACCACCTGCGCGCCGTCCCGGGCGAGCACCCGGGCCAGCGCCGCGCCGATGCCACGGGCTGCCCCGGTGACCAGCACGACCTGGCCGTCGAGCGGTCGGTCCCAGTCGGCCGGCGCGCTCGCCTGGCCGGCGCCGACCCGGATCACCTGCCCGGAGACGTACGCCGAGCGGCCGGAGAGCAGGAACCGGAGGGCCGCGTCGAGGCCGGTGAGCGTGCCGGGGTCGCCGTCGCGGGTGACGTACACCAGTTGGGCGGTGACGCCGCGGCCGAACTCCTTGCCGATGCTGCGGGTGAGCCCCTCCAGGGCCCGCTGGGCGGTGGCCTCGCGTGGAGTGGGGCACTCGGCCGGCGGGGTGCCGAGCACGATCACCCGTCCGCTCGGCGCGACGGAGCGGGCCGGCGGGTGGAAGAAGTCGTACAGCTGCCGCAGGCCGGTGGAGTCGGTGATGCCGGTGGCGTCGTAGACGAGGGCGCCGAAGCGCGCGTCGGGTTCGATCCCCGCCGGGTCGCGCAGCTCGACCCCGGCGGCGGTCAGCAGCTTGCCGACCGGCTCGACGAGCCGGCCGCCGGTGGCCGCGCCGAGCAGCGCGGGCCCGGGCAGGATCGGGTCGCCGGGACGGTGCCGGCGCAGTCGGGGCGGGTCGGGCAGCCCGAGGCGCTTGACCAGCGTGCGGCCGGCCCCCGATTGGACGAAGCTCGCGTACCTGTCGGTCATAGGCGTAGCCTACTGGCGAGTAGGGTATGGGCAAACACTGTCGAGGAGGCCGATCGTGCAGAGCATCCGGCGGGTGGCGGTCATCGGCGGCAACCGCATCCCCTTCGCCCGCTCCAACTCGCGCTACGCCAGCGCGTCCAACGCGGACATGCTCGGCGCGGCGCTGGACGGCCTGATCGCCCGCTACGGCCTGGCGGGGCAGCGGGTCGGTGAGGTGGTCGCCGGGGCGGTGCTGAAGCACTCCCGGGACTTCAACCTCACCCGTGAGGTGGTGCTCGGCTCGCGGCTCGACCCGCACACCCCCGCGTACGACATCCAGCAGGCCTGTGGCACCGGCCTGGAGGCGGCGATCCTGGTCGCCAACAAGATCGCCCTCGGCCAACTCGACGTCGGCATCGCCGGCGGGGTCGACACCACCTCCGACGCGCCGCTGGCCGTCAACGAGGACCTGCGCCGCACGCTGCTCAAGCTCAACAGCGCGCGCACCCTCGGCGAGCGCCTCAAGGTGGCCGCGAAGCTCCGCCCGCTCCAACCGTTCAAGCCGGAGATCCCGCGCAACGCCGAGCCGCGTACCGGGCTCTCGATGGGGGAGCACGCCGCCCGCACCGCGCTGCGCTGGAACGTCGACCGACGCTCCCAGGACGAGCTGGCGCTCCGCTCACACCAACGGCTGGCAGCAGCGTACGACCGGGGGTTCTTCGACGACCTGATGACGCCGTACCTCGGGCTGACCCGGGATGCGAACCTCCGCCCGGACACCACCCTGGAGAAGCTGGGCTCGCTGCGGCCGGTCTTCGGGGCCAAGGGGCCGGACGCCGAGCAGGCGACGATGACCGCCGGCAACTCGTCGCCGCTGACCGACGGGGCGTCCACCGTGCTGCTCGCCTCGGAGGAGTGGGCCCGCGCGCACAGCCTGCCGGTGCTGGCCTGGTTCTCCTGGTCGGAGACGGCCGCCGTCGACTTCGTGCACGGCGACGAGGGGCTGCTGATGGCCCCGGCGTACGCGGTGCCCCGCATGCTCGCCCGGGCCGGGCTGACCCTGCAGGACTTCGACTACTACGAGATCCACGAGGCGTTCGCCTCGCAGGTCCTGGCCACCCTGGCCGCCTGGGAGTCGCCGGAGTTCTGCAAGGACCGGCTCGGCCTGGACGCCCCGCTCGGCCCGATCGACCGGGAGAAGCTCAACGTCAACGGCTCGTCGTTGGCCGCCGGGCACCCGTTCGCCGCGACCGGCGGCCGGATCGTGGCGACGCTGGCGAAGCTGCTGGCCGAGCGGGGCGGCGGGCGTGGGCTCATCTCCATCTGCGCGGCCGGCGGCCAGGGCGTGACGGCGATCCTGGAGCGCTGAGCGAGGGCTCCGGAGCGCTGATCCGCGTTCGCCGATCGTTCACACCGGAGCCAGGCCGCGGTCACCTCGGCACGCGAGGGTGACTGGCCACGTGCCCGCGCACGTGACCAGGTGAAAGCCTTTCTGCGTCCGGAACGGGGCCGGCATCGATGGGAACCAACACACCTGGGACGGTCACGCTCTCCGTGGTCGTACCCATGTTCAACGAGGAAGCGGTGATTCCCGCCCTCGTCGCCCGGCTCCGGCCGGCGCTCGACGGGCTCGAGGTCAGCTACGAGGTGGTCGCCGTCGACGACGGCAGCCGGGACGACACCGTGGCCCTGCTGAGCGCCCACGCCCGCGACTGGCCGCAGCTTCGGGTCGTCCGGCTGCGCCGCAACAGCGGGCACCAGGCGGCGCTCACCGCCGGTCTGCACCGGACCCGGGGCGCCTGGGTGGTCAGCCTCGACGCGGACCTGCAGGATCCGCCGGAGGCCATCGCCGAGATGCTCCGGCTCGCCCGCGAGGGCGCCGACGTGGTGTACGGGGTCCGGGTCGACCGCCGCACCGACACCTTCTTCAAGCGGCACACGGCACGGGCCTACTACCGGCTGATGCGTCGGATCGTCGGCGCCGAGGTGACCGCCCAGGCCGGCGACTTCCGGCTGGTCAGCCGGGAGGTGGTGGAGACGTTGCGCCGGCTGCCGGAACGGACGCCGGTCTACCGGCTCCTGGTGCCGGCGCTCGGCTTCCCGAGCGCCGAGGTGCCCTACGTACGGGCCGCCCGCACGGCGGGCGAGACGAAGTACCCGCTGCCGAAGATGCTCGCCCTCGCCTGGAACAGCGTGGCCGACTTCTCCGCCGCGCCGCTGCGGCTGGCCACCTGGCTCGGCGCGGTGAGCTTCCTGGGCTGCCTCGCGCTGATCGGCTTCGGGATCACCGCCCACCTGCGCGGGATGACCATCCCCGGCTGGACCTCGACGTTCGTCGCGGTGCTGCTGCTCGGCGGCATGCAGTTGGTCTGCCTTGGCCTGCTCGGCGAGTACGTCGGGCGGATCTACGCCACCGTGCAGAACCGGCCGACGTTCCACGTCGGCGCGGACTCCGTGGACCCGGAGCCGGCCGCGGCCGTCGCGGACCCGGACGGGGAGCGGGCGGCCGAGGTGGACCTTCCGGCAGCCCGCCGCTCCGTGCTCGCCGGTGGCTGAGTCGCTGCTGGCCGAGCGCGTCGCGCCGCTGCACGGCCCTGCCCTCCGCGTCCAGCGCCTCGGCCACTTCGGGTCCGGAACCCGAACGCGGCCGACCGGCCGATGGACCTTGACGGTTCTGCCCTGGTTGGTCGTCCTCGCCGCCCTCCCGTCGGCCTGGTGGCTGACCGGCGTGCCGGCGACCGACGTCGCCCGCTTCGCCGCCTACTGGGCGTTGGCGCTGGTGCTGCCGGGCACTCTGGTGCACCGCGCACTGCGCGGCAGCCGGGGCAACCTGCCGGAGGACCTGGGTCACGGTGCCGCCACCGGCCTGCTGCTCGAACTGGCGGCCTGGGCGCTCGCCGCCGCGACCGGCGGTCAGCACCTGCTGCGCTGGTGGCCGGTGCCGCTGCTGGTGGCGTTCGTGGCGGTGCCCCGGCTGCGCCGGCACTGGCGGGTCGGGCCGCGGCGACCGCTGCCGGTGGCGTGGCACTGGTCGGTCTGCGCGGTGCTTCTGCTGCTGGTGCTCTGGGGCGTCACGCAGTGGCGCCTGGTGCCGTTGCCCCCGGTCAGCCACGCCTACTACCCGGACCTGCTCTACCACCTCGGGCTGGTAAACGAGCTGACCCGGTCGATGCCGTTCGAGCTGCCGCACGTGGCCGGTGAGCAACTGCGCTACCACTACCTCTCCGACGCCCACCTCGCCGCCAGCAGCATGGTCACCGGAGTGTCTCCGGCGGTGCTCCTGCTGCGCCTCTGGCTGGTGCCGGTCGCCGCCACCGCGGCGCTGGTCACCGCGGGCCTCGCCCGGGACCTCGCCGGATCGTGGTGGGCCGGCCCGGTGGCTGCCGCCGTCGCCTACCTCGGGGTGCCGGTGGTCCTCGGGTCCGCCGTCGCGGACGGCTCGGCCGCGCTGTCGTACGCCAGCCCGTCGCAGACGTACGTGCTGTCGCTGGTGGTGCTCCTCGCCGGCGTCTGCGTCACGGTGGCTCGGGGCGAGGGCCTGGGCGCTGGCTGGGTGCTGGTGCCGGCGCTCGGGCTGGCCTGCGCCGGGTCCAAGTCCAGCGCAATGCCCCCGCTGATCGCCGGCCTCGGCCTGGCTGCGGTGGTCGCCTGGTGGACCCGTCGCCGGGTGCCGTGGCGGGCGTTGGTCGCGCTGCTCTGCCTGGTGGCGGCGATGGGGCTGGGCTACCAGCTCTTCGCCGGTGGTGGCGCCGGCACGCTGCGGGTGCAGGCGTTCGGGCTGCTGCGCTTCATGCTGCCGTACGGCGAGACGGTCGGCGCCGACGACGGCGCCCAGGCCGGCGGTCTGCTCCCGCCGGGCCTCGCCGGCACCGACGCGACCGGCTGGCTGCTGGCGCTCGCCCTGTTCGGCTGGTGGTTGCTGACCCAGGCGCCCCGCCTGGCCGGCCTGCTCCTGCCGGCGTCTCGGGAAAACCGATCGGATCCGGCCGGCTGGTTGCTCGCCGGGGCGGTGCTGGCGGGCGGGGGTGCCACCTGGGTCTTCCACCACCCGTCGGCGAGTCAGATCTACTTCTGGCTCGCGGTGATCCCGTTCGGCGCGGTGTTGAGCGGCTGGCTGCTCGCGGCCGCCCGCCCGGCCTGGCCGGTGGCGGTGGCCGCCGGCGTGGCCGGCGCGGTCGCCCAGCTGGTTCTGCCGGCACTCGCCCGGCCGGCGCCGACCCCGCAGGGCTGGCTGGGGGTGCTCGCGGTCAGCACGGGCCGGTTCGCCGCCTTCGTCGCCCTGGCCGCGCTGCTCGCGCTCGGCACCGCCCAGCTGTTGCGCCGTCGGCAGGAGCGCGCCTCGCGGACCGCGACCACGCTGGACACCGCCAACCCTGTCGCCGTCGATCCCGGTGACCTGGCTCGGAGCGGCGAGACCGATTCCGGTGGTCCGGCTGCGGCCGACGACGCGGGTTCCGGTGATCCGGCTTCCGCCGACGTAGCGGGGCCCGAGGGAGTGCGCGCCGGGCGGGGCCGGTCGGCACGGGTCCGGTCCGGTCGCCGCAGGTGGGTGTCGGTGGCGCTGGTCGGGGTGACCGCCGCGTTCCTCGGCGCCAGCGTCGCCCAGGGCGTCGACGGGGTGGTGCGGTCCGTCCGGACGGAATCCCCACCCCCGGATGCGAAGACCCGGGCGCTGGTGGTGACCGCCGACGAGATGCGCGCCGCCCTCTGGCTGGACGGCCACGCCGGTGCCGACGATGTGGTGGCGACCAACGTGCACTGCCGGCCGGTGCGGACGACCGATCACTGCGACGCGCGCGCGTTCTGGGTGACCGGCCTGGGCGGGCGTCGCGCGGTGGTGGAGAGCTGGGGTTACACCGATGCGGCGCTGGCCGCGCACGGTCGGGACGGTCTGGGCTACGCCCGGCAGGCCCCGCCCGACGGCGAGCAGTTCGCGTTGAACGAGCGGATCTTCGCCGCCCCCACCCCTGCCGAGCTGGAACGGCTGCGCCGCGAGTACGGAGTGCGCTGGCTCGTCGCCGACGCCCGTGCCGGGACGGTCTCGCCGGAGCTGGCCACGCTGGCGGTCGTCCGCCACCGCTCCGGCCCGGTCACCGTCTACGAGCTGGGGCGCTCCTGAGCCGTCGCGGCTGCCGGGCGGCTCGACCACCTCGGTGGGCTGAGCCGCCCGGCGACGCCCCCGGCGACCAGGTGCGGGAGAATGAGGTACGTGACGACGATCCCGAACGTGCTCGCCCACCGTTACGCCTCGCCCGAGTTGGTCGGCCTCTGGTCTCCGGAGGAGAAGGTCCGGATGGAACGGCGGCTCTGGTTGGCCGTGCTCCGCGCGCAGCGCGACCTCGGCGTGCCGGTGCCGGACGGGGTGGTCGAGGCGTACGAGCGGGTGGTCGACGACGTCGACCTCGCCTCGATCGCCGAGCGCGAGCGGGTCACCCGGCACGACGTGAAGGCCCGGATCGAGGAGTTCAGCGCGCTCGCCGGGCATGAGCACGTGCACAAGGGGATGACCTCCCGGGACCTCACCGAGAACGTCGAGCAGCTCCAGATCCGTGCCTCCCTGGAGCTGGTCCGGGATCGGGTGGTGGCCACCCTGGCCCGGCTGGCCTGGCACGCCAACGAGTACTCCGGCGTGGTGATGACCGGCCGTTCGCACAACGTGGCGGCGCAGGCGACCACGCTCGGCAAGCGCTTCGCGTCGGCCGCGGAGGAGCTGCTCATCGCGTACGAGCGGCTGGAGGAGCTGATCGCCCGGTACCCGCTGCGTGGGATCAAGGGGCCGGTCGGCACCGCCGCCGACCAGCTCGACCTCTTCGACGGCGACGCCGACAAGGTGGCCGAGCTGGAGCGCCGGGTGGCCGAGCACCTCGGCTTCGCCCGGGTGCTGGACAGCGTCGGCCAGGTCTATCCCCGCTCGCTGGACTTCGACGTGCTCGCCGCGCTGGCCCAGGTCGCCGCCGGGCCGTCGTCGCTGGCCACCACGATCCGGCTGATGGTCGGTCAGGAGCTGGTCACCGAGGGCTTCAAGCCCGGTCAGGTGGGCTCCAGCGCGATGCCGCACAAGATGAACACCCGGTCCAGCGAGCGGGTGAACGGCTTCGCCGTGATCATTCGGGGCTACCTGTCGATGGTCGGCGAGCTGGCCGGTGACCAGTGGAACGAGGGGGACGTCTCCTGCTCGGTGGTCCGCCGGGTGGCGCTGCCGGACGCGTTCTTCGCCGCCGACGGACTGTTCCAGACCTTCCTCACCGTGCTCGACGAGTTCGGCGCGTACCCGGCGGTGATCAACCGGGAGTTGGAGCGCTTCCTGCCGTTCCTGGCCACCACGAAGATCCTGGTGGCGGCGGTCCGCCGGGGCGTCGGCCGGGAGGTCGCACACGAGGTGATCAAGGAGCACGCGGTCGCCGTGGCGCTCGGCATGCGGGAGAAGGGCGCGCTCGAGAACGACCTCTTCGACCGGCTCGCCGCCGACGGACGGCTGGGTCTCACCCGGGCCGAGATCGACGAGCTGGTGGCCGACCGGGCCGCCTTCGTCGGCGCTGCCCCCGCCCAGGTCCAAGCCGTAACCCGCCGCATCACCAGGGTCGTCGAAACCCACCCGAACGCCGCCACCTACTCCCCACCCCCCATCCTCTAACCCCCACCCCACCCCCACCCCGGGTTGATCATGAAGTTATTGCCACGACACGCCGAGGCGATTGGCAATAACTTCATGATCAACGGGGCGTGCGCCGGGGCGGGGTTAGTCGCGGGTGGGGGTTTCGGCGGCGGTGCGGAGGTTGGGGGCGCTGGCCGGTTCGGCGATGCCGCCGGGGGCCTCCGCGATCTCCGACTCGTGGGCGGTTTCCGCGGCGACCAGGGGCTGGTCGGGCGGCATCACGTCGGGGACCTTGGGAACCACGATCACCGCCGTGCCGTACGCGCAGATCTCCATCCACATCTCGCCGCAGTCGCGGCTGTCGAACCGCATGCCGATCACCGCGTTCGCACCGAGCCGCATGGCCTCCTCGCCGAGTCGGGCCACCGAGTCGGTACGCCAGCGGGTGAGGTTGTCCGGGGCCATCGGGTCGTACGCGCCGCCGCGCAGGTTCTTGACGCCCTCGCGATAGGGGTTGCGCGTCCTGGCCATCGATGACACCACCTCACCGAGGATCTGGCGGATCTCGTAGCCGGGCAGTTGCTCCGTCGTCACGACCAGCACGGTTCTGATGCTGTCAGCCGGTCAGCGGGGTGTTCGCGAGGGTTGTTCACCTGATCGGATGCTGCAAAACGGCGCGGCGCGGACGGCCGGCGCGGGGCCGACCATCCGCGCCGCAGGGGCGCTAACCGTCAGACACCGGCCACCGAGGTGATCCAGGCCCGGTTGTACGCGACACTGCCGTAGTTCTGGATGCTGGAGCCGTCGGCGGTCGAGGCCACCCCGACCTGCCGACCGCTGTAGAACTGCGGCCCGCCCGAGTCGCCCCGCCAGGCGTTGCCGTTGATCCGCGTGCTGCGGATCGCCTGCCCGCCGTACGCGTCGGTGGCGCTGTTGCTGGTCACCTGGACGTTGGCGGTCTTGAGCTGGCTCGACGCGGAGCAGCCGCTGTAGCAGGTCATGCCCCAGCCGTAGATCGAGTTGGTCGAGCCGATCGGCGGGTTGCTGCTGGCCAGCGTGACCGCGGAGGTGCTCACCGAGCTGGAGAGGCGCATCAGGGCCAGGTCGTAGCGGGTGTAGGTGGCGCTGACCGTGCGGGTCACGCCGCCCGAGGCGCGGTAGACGCTGCCGACGCGGACCGACATCGTGCCGCTGATGCAGTGCCGAGCGGTGAGCACCCACTGCGAGGCGATCACGCTGCCGGAGCAGGTGAACGAGCCGTTGCTGAAGACCGCGGCGGCCCACGGGGCGGACGAGACGGTGCCGCCGCCGATGATCAGCGGGCCGACCGGGGCAGCGGTGGCGCCCGAGGCGGCGCCGAGGACGCCGACCAGCGCGGTGCTGATCGCTACGAGCAGGGAACGGATGCGCATGTCGCTGGACTCCTTGACGGTGGGCGGGGCCCGGGGTCGCCGGGCGGGGACGGCCGGCGGCGGGGGTCACCCACCGGCCGCGTCATCGAACTCTGTCGATGTACGATAGGGCTCGGCGGCGGCGTTTTCAATATTGTGATTGAGATCGATCTATGTAACGATTTGGCCTCCCCGGACGCCATGAATGGCCTGGTCGGGCCGGGTGCCGCGCTCGTCGGGGCGATCCGCCAGCCGCTCGGCGGGTGGTTATGTTGATCACTGTCTGGACGGAGCCCGGCCGGTGCGGCCGGGGCGGTATCTGCCAGGTAGGCTGGCTGCGCTCGCCCCTTGTGGGTAGGCACCCAACTGCGTACACAGTCAGGAGTGCCCAGTGCCTCGCGTCGTCGTCGACGTCATGCTCAAGCCCGAGATCCTCGATCCGCAGGGCCAGGCCGTCGCAAACGCGCTGCCCCGGCTCGGCGTCAGCGACGTCGCCTCGGTCCGGATCGGTAGGCGGATCGAGATCGAGTTCACCGGTGAACCGGACCTGGACCAGGCCCGGGAGATCGCGGACAAGCTGCTCGCCAACCCGGTCATCGAGGACTTCACCGTCCGCCTGGTCGAGACCGACGAGACCGCGGGCGCGCGACCGTGACCGCGCGGGTCGGAGTGGTCACCTTCCCCGGCTCGCTCGACGACGGGGACGCCGCCCGGGCCGTCCGCATCGCCGGCGCCGAGGCGGTCCGGCTCTGGCACGGTGACCCGGAGCTGCACGGGGTCGACGCGGTCGTCCTGCCCGGCGGGTTCTCCTACGGCGACTACCTGCGCTGTGGCGCGATCGCCCGGTTCGCCCCGGTGATGGAGACCATCGTCGACGCGGCTCGCGGCGGCCTGCCGGTGCTCGGCATCTGCAACGGTTTCCAGATCCTCTGCGAGGCCCACCTGCTGCCCGGCGCGCTCACCCGCAACCAGCACCTGCACTTCCGCAACCGGGACCAGTTCCTGCGCATCGAGACGGCCGGCACCGCGTGGACCAACGCGTTCCAGCCCGGCCAGGAGGTGCTCGTCCCGGTCAAGAACGGCGAGGGCTGCTACGTCGCCGACGAGGCGACGCTCGACCAGCTCGAAGCCGAGGGTCGGGTGGTCGCCCGCTACCTCGGCGGCAACCCGAACGGGTCGCAGCGCGACATCGCCGCCATCACCAACCAGGCCGGAAACGTGGTCGGCATCATGCCGCACCCCGAGCACGCCGTGGAGGCGCTCACCGGGCCCTCCCTGGACGGCCTCGGCTTCTTCACCTCGGTCCTCAAGCACCTGGTGGGAGCGCCGGCGTGACCGGCGGCGGCAGGATCATCGGTCAGCTCAACCGTCCGGCGGGCGGCCACGAGCGCAGCGAGGAGAGGTCATGACCACCCATCCGGACCCGGTACGGGAGACACCGGACGCCTTCTCGGCTGCCCCGGCGCAGCCGGCGGAGTCGCGCCCGGCCGACGTCGTGCCGCCGGCCGCTCCGGCCCGCGTGGTCGAGCCGGTCGCCGCCGAGTGGGTCGACGGCGTGGACACCGTGCCACGCGCCGGTGGCACCCCCGGCGAGCTCCAGCCGTACGCCGAGCTCGGTCTCCGCGACGACGAGTACGACCGGATCCGGCAGATCCTCGGCCGCCGGCCCACCCAGGCCGAGCTGGCCATGTACTCGATCATGTGGAGCGAGCACTGCTCCTACAAGTCCAGCAAGGTGCACCTGCGCCAGTTCGGTGAGAAGGCCCCGCCGAGCGACCGGCTGCTCGCCGGCATCGGCGAGAACGCCGGCGTGGTGCAGGTCTCCGACGAGCTGGCGGTGACCTTCAAGGTCGAGTCCCACAACCACCCGAGCTTCGTCGAGCCCTACCAGGGCGCGGCCACCGGCGTCGGCGGCATCGTCCGCGACATCCTCGCCATGGGCGCCCGCCCGGTCGCGGTGATGGACCCGCTGCGCTTCGGCGCGGCCGACCACCCGGACACCGCCCGGGTGCTCACCGGCGTGGTCGCCGGTGTCGGCGGCTACGGCAACTGCCTCGGCCTGCCGAACATCGGCGGCGAGCTGGTCTTCGACCCCAGCTACCAGGGCAACCCGCTGCTCAACGCGCTCTGCCTCGGCGTGCTTCCGGTCAACCGGCTGCAGAACAAGGCCGCCGCCGGCCCCGGCAACATCGTGGTGCTGATGGGCGCCAAGACCGGCCGGGACGGCATCGGCGGCGTGTCGGTGCTGGCCAGCGCCACCTTCGACGAGGGCAGCGAGCAGCGCCGCCCGGCCGTGCAGGTGGGTGACCCGTTCATCGAGAAGCTGCTGATCGAGGCCTGCCTGGAGCTCTACGACGGTGAGCTGGTCGTCGGCATCCAGGACCTCGGCGGCGCGGGCCTGACCTGCGCGCTCACCGAGACCGCCGCCGCGGCCGGCACCGGCATGCGGGTGTGGCTGGAGCGGGTGCCGCTGCGCGAGCCCTCGATGGAGCCGCACGAGATCCTGGCCAGCGAGTCGCAGGAGCGGATGCTCCTCGTCGTCGCGCCGGACAAGCTCGACGCGGTGCTCAAGACCGCCGACAAGTGGGGCGTGCTGGCCACCGCGATCGGCGAGGTCACCCCGCCGGAGCCGGACGGCCGTCCGGGCCGACTGACCATCACCTGGCGGGACCACCTCGTGGTCGACGTGCCGCCGGGCTCGCTGGTCGACGACGGCCCGGTCTACGCGCGCCCGATGCGTGAGCCGGCCGACCTGATCCTGCTCCAGGCCGACCGGGCCGAGACGCTGCCCCGCCCGGCCGACCCGGAGGCGCTGCGGGAGACCGTGCTGCGCATGATCGCGTCGCCGAACCTGGCCGACAAGACCTGGGTCACCGAGCAGTACGACCGGTACGTGCTGGGCAACACCGTGCTCGCCCAGCCGGAGGACTCCGGCGTGATCCGGATCGACGAGCGGACCGGCCTCGGTGTCGCCCTCTCCGTCGACGGCAACGGCCGCTACGCGCGACTCGACCCGTACCACGGCACCAAGCTGGCGCTGGCCGAGGCGTACCGGAACGTGGCCGTCACCGGTGCCAAGCCGATCGCGGTCACCAACTGCCTCAACTTCGGCTCGCCGGAGGACCCGGGCGTGATGTGGCAGTTCGCCGAGGCCGTACGCGGCCTGGCGGACGGCTGCGCCGAGCTGGGCATCCCGGTGACCGGCGGCAACGTCAGCTTCTACAACCAGACCGGCGCGGCGGCGATCCACCCGACCCCGGTGGTCGGCGTGCTCGGCGTGCTGGACAACGTGGCCGAGCGGGTGCCGATGGGCTTCGTGCCGCGGCCGAACGGCGACCATGACCAGCTCTTCCTGCTCGGCGAGACGCACGTGGAGCTCTCCGGCTCGGAGTGGGCCTGGGTCACCCACGAGCACCTCGGCGGCATCCCGCCGCAGGTCGACCTCGCCCGCGAGAAGGCGCTCGGCGACCTGCTGGCCGAGGCGGCCCGGGTGGGTCACCTCAGCTCGGCGCACGACCTCTCCGACGGTGGCCTGGCCCAGAGCCTGGTCGAGTCCTGCCTGCGTCGCGGGGTCGGTGCCCGGGTCGCGGTGCCGGAGCAGTTCGCCGGTGGCTCGATGCCGTTCGTCTACCTGTTCAGCGAGTCCGCCGGGCGGGCGCTGGTCTCGGTGCCGCGCGGGCACGAGAAGGCGTTCACCGCGCTCTGCGCGGAGCGCGGTGTGCCGTTCGAGCTGATCGGGGTCACCGATCCGGGCGCCGGTGCGCTCGAGGTGCACGGCCAGTTCCGGATCGGTCTGGACGAGCTGCGCGCCGCGCACACCGCCACCCTGCCGCGGCTCTTCGGGGGCGCGGAGCTGGTCGAGGTGCCGGCGCCGGCGGCCGGTGTCGCCGGGGCCGTCGAGGCGGTCCCGCTGCCGGTCACCGAGCCGACCGCCGAGGTCGCGCCGGTGGACCCGGAGTCCGTCGAGTCCGAGCCGATCGCCTCGTCCGGCCCGGTGGCGCCGGTCGGTCCGGCGGAGCCGGTCGCGACGACCGGGAGCGACGAGGTGGCCGACCGCGACGCCGGTGACACCGAGCAGCCGTCGGCGCCTGACGAGCGCTGAGGCGGTGGACGCGGCGGTCCACGCCCAACCCGGTTCCGGCGCGCGGTTCGACTGGGGGCTGACCGGCGCGGCGGAACTCGGGCGGGTCTGCGCGGCGCTGGTGGTGGTGGACGTGCTCTCGTTCACCACCGCCGTCGAGGTGGCGGTCGCCCGGGGCATCCGGGTGCACCCGTTCCCCTGGGGGGAGCAGGCGGCCGACTACGCCCGCCGGGTCGGCGCGGTCGCCGCGGTGGGTCGCCGACAGGCCAGCCCGGAGCAGCCGTGGTCCCTTTCGCCCGCGGCGCTGCGGGTGGCCCCGGTCGTTCCGGACCTGGTGCTCCCCTCGCCTAACGGTTCGGCGATCAGCGCCGCGGCCAGCGCCACCGGGCTGCCGGTGGTCGCGGCCTGCCTGCGCAACGCCCGCGCCGTCGGGCGGTGGCTGCGCCGCCAGGGGTACGGCACGACGAACGCCCCGGTCGGTGTTGTCGCCGCGGGGGAGCGTTGGCCGGACGGCTCGCTGCGCCCCTCGGTCGAGGACCAGCTCGGCGCGGCCAGTGTGCTGGACGCCCTCTCCGGGGTGCCCGGTGGGCTCTCCGTCGAGGCGGCGATGGCCCTCGCCGCGCTGGCCAGTACGCCGGACGTGCCGGCCGCGATCCGTGGCTGCGTCTCCGGCCGGGAACTCGTCGAGCGCGGCTTCGCCGAGGACGTCGAGATCGCGGTCCAGCTCGACGTGTCGGACGTCGTCCCGCTGCTGCGCCAGGGCGTCTTCTCCGCCGCCTGAGCTACCGAGACAGCCGCCTGAGCTACCGAGACAGGATCCGAAGAAGGGGCCGCCCGGGTTGACCCGGGCGGCCCCTTCTTCGATCGTCGTGCGGTCAGGCGGTGGCCCGCCGGTCAGTCGTCCAGCCAGTCCAGCCGGCGACCGCTGCGGTCCTGCTGCGGCGCCGTGGCGTCCCGGCCCCGGCCACCCTGGTTCTGGTCGCCGTAGCCGCCGCCCTGGTCGTAGCCGCCCTGCTGACCGTAGCCCCGGTCGTCGTAGCCGCCGCGCTGCGTCGGGGGCTCCTGGCCGTAACCGCCGGGCTGGGCCGGGGGCTCCTGGCCGTAGCCACCGGACGACGCCGGGGGCTCCTGGCCGTAGCCACCGGACTGGCCGTAGCCGCCGCCCTGGCCGTAGCCGCCCTGGTCGTAGCCCCGGTCGTCGTAGCCGCCGCGCTGCGCCGGCGGCTCCTGGCCGTAGCCGCCCGGCTGGTCGTAGCCGCTCTGCTGACCGTAGCCACCCTGGTCGTAGCCGCCACCACCCTGGCCGTACCCACCGGCCGGCTCGGCGCCCCGGCCGTACGGCGCGGGGTCGGCCTGGCCGTACCCCTGGGCCTGGTCCTGCTGGTAGAGCCCGGTGGCGTACGGGTCGGCCGGAGCCGGGTACTGGGTGCTGTCGCCGGTGTAACGCCCGGTCGGCTCGTCATAGCCGGCAGCGCCCGCGGTCGCCGGCGGATAGCCCGCCGCCCCGGCCGGCGCGCCGTAGTCCCGGCTGCCGTAGCCGCCGCCGGAGGAGGGCGCGCCGCCGTAGCCGCCGTCGGAGGCGGGCGGAGTGCCGTAACCGTCACCGGCGGCGCTTCCGTAGCCGCCGTCGGCTCCCGCGCCGGCGCCGTAGCCGCCGCCCGAGCCCGGCGCGTTGCCGTAGCCGCCACCAGAGGCGGGCGCGTTGCCGTAGCCGCCACCGGAGGCGGGTGCGTTGCCGTAGCCGCCACCCGAGGAGGGTGCGTTGCCGTAACCGCCGGCGCCGTAGCCGGCCGGCTCGTCGCCGTAGCCGTTGCCGGCCCAGCCCTGCTGGGGGCTCGCGCCGTAGGACTGCGGCGGGGCGCCGTACGGGTCCGGCGGGACGTCGTCGACGACCGGGCGGTGCATCATCGTCGGGGCCTCGCTCAGCGCGGCGCCGCCGACCATCGTCGGGTCCGGGCCGGCGCCGGCCCGGTTGACCACCCGGGTCTGGTCGTCCGCCCCGCGGAAGGCACCCCGGGCTGCCGGCACGGGGCCGCCCGCGGGGCCACCGGCCGGCGCGTCGTCGCCGGCGTCGTCCGGGTTCTCCCGGCGCTTCATCCAGAGCAGCACGATCGTGCCCACGCCGGCGGCGACGAGCAGGCCGCCAAGCAGGATGATCACGTAGGATCCCATGCTGCTGCCGGAGTCCTCGTTGCTGGCGTTGGCCGCCGCGCCCTCGGTCGCCTCCGGCGTCTCGTCGGTGGTCTCCTCGGTCGCCTCGTCGGTCGGCAGCGGCTCCTCGGTGGCCGACGGGGTCGCGCTCGGCGTCACCTCAACCTTGATCGCCAGGTTGATCCGCTGGCCGGTGATCGACTGACCGGCCGAGGCGTTCAGGCTCTTGATCGCCCGGATGTCGTCCTTGCTCGCACCGAGATCCAGTCGACCCGGGGTGATCGGGTTGTCGGTGCTCCCGCTGAACCGGAAGTTGCCGCTGCCGTCGCTGGTGGTCTCGAACCGCTTGTTCTTGCTGTCCTGCAGGATCACGATCGCGTTCGGCACCGCGCTGCCGTCGGCCTGGGCCACGACCTTGCCGGAGACCGACTTCACGGTCTGCACCTGCGGCGGCGGCGGCGGTGCCTCCGTCGCCCGGACGGTCAGGTTGAACGACTCGCCCTGAGAACCCGTCACATTGACGGTGATCCGTTGACCGTTGACGCCGGGAGCATTGTTCGCAGCTCGCAGCCGGATTTCCTGGGTCGCCGCCTGGGGGAAGTCGAGATCGACCTCCCCGCAGCCGGCGGCGCAACTGACACCCTGCGGCAGGCCCGCCAGGTTGATGTTGACGGAGTCCTCAGTCGGGCTTGTTGGCCTGATCGTGACGGTTACCGAGGTCTCGTTTCCCGCCTGCACGGTGGCAGACTGTGGTGAAACGTCGACGTCGGCAGCCATTGCTGGTGCGGCGGGGAGGATGACCAGGGCGCCGGCAACCAGCGCTACGACCACACCGGCCCGCTGCTTCCAGGCACGTCGGTGTGTTGACACGTCCACCGCCTTCCGGGCTGACTTCCCTCACCGGCGGGCGCCGGGCCGGGGATCATCACGGTACGAATACGCCGTCGGCAACTATGCCTTGTCCGGCTGTCTCGGCGCGACCCAGGGCCAGCGTCGAGTCGCGCCGGCTCGGGTCGTATCGTCCCGTCGTGTCCTCTCCGCACATTAAGTCCGCCGCGGTAGCGGCGGCGTTGTCGGCGCTCGATGAGGGGCGTACGCCCGAACGGCCGGTCCTCCGGGAGGCGGTCCGGACGCTGTTGGCCGTCCTCGCGGAGCGCGCCCCCGGCCGATCGGTGGAGGTGCGGGTCCCACCATACGGCGCTGTGCAGTGTGTTCCGGGGCCTCGACACACCCGTGGCACCCCACCGAACGTGGTGGAAATGGACCCGGTGACCTGGCTGGCGGTGGCCACCGGCCGCCTCGACTGGGCGGAGGCGGTTACCGAGGGTCGCGTACGGGTGAGTGGCCCTCGGGGCGATCTCTCCGCCCATCTGCCGCTCTAGCTGCGTGGACGGGCCAGGAGATGTAACTGGTCGGAGGCGGATCATCACTTTCTGTATCGACGGCGATTCGCGTACACTGTCAGGCGACGACAGCGGTCCCGGCCGAGGGTGCGGATCTTGACCCGTGATCCCGCCCGGCCATCCAGACCCAGCATGAGGGAGCGGCAGGTGCCTCGAGGCGACGGCCGGCTGAGCCACGACCTTGATCCCCAACGACCCGGCCCCCAGGACGAGTGCGGCGTCTTCGGCGTCTGGGCTCCCGGGGAAGAGGTCGCCAATCTGACCTACTTCGGTCTCTACGCGCTGCAACACCGGGGCCAGGAGGCGGCGGGCATCGCGGTGAGCGACGGCTCGGGCGTGGTGGTCTACAAGGACCTCGGCCTGGTCGCCCAGGTCTTCGACGAGCCGACGCTGGCCAGCCTGCGCGGGCACCTCGCCATCGGGCACGCCCGCTACTCCACCACCGGCGGCTCGACCTGGGAGAATGCCCAGCCGACCATCCGCTCGACCACCGCCGGCACCACGATCGCCCTGGCGCACAACGGCAACCTGGTCAACACCGCCGACCTCCAGCGTGAGGTCGCCGAGCGGGGCCTGGTCGACGACGGCTCGACCAACGACACCTCTCTGGTGACCATGCTGCTGGCCAGCCGACCGGATCTCTCGGTCGAGGCGGCCGCGCTGGAGGTGCTGCCGCAGCTGCGCGGCGCGTTCAGCTTCGTCTTCATGGACGAGTCGACGCTCTACGCGGCCCGCGACGCGCACGGCGTACGCCCGCTGGTGCTCGGCCGGCTGGAGCGCGGCTGGGTGGTGGCCAGTGAGACCGCGGCGCTCGACATCGTCGGCGCGAGTGTGGTCCGCGAGGTCGAGCCGGGTGAGCTGATCGCGATCGACGAGAACGGCCTGCGCTCCACCCGGTTCGCCGCGCCGGAGCCGAAGGGCTGCCTCTTCGAGTACGTCTACATCGCGCGCCCGGACGCCACCATCGCCGGGCGTAACGTGCACTCCGCCCGCGTGCAGATCGGCCGCCAGCTGGCCAAGGAGCACCCGGTCGAGGCCGACCTGGTCATCCCGGTGCCGGAGTCCGGCACCCCGGCCGCGATCGGCTACGCCGAGGAGTCCGGGATCACCTATGGTGCCGGCCTGATGAAGAACCCGTACGTCGGGCGCACCTTCATCCAGCCGTCGCAGACGCTGCGCCAGCTCGGCATCCGGCTCAAGCTCAACCCGCTGCGGGAGAACGTGCGGGGCAAGCGGCTGGTGGTGGTCGACGACTCGATCGTGCGCGGCAACACCCAGCGGGCCATCGTGCGGATGCTGCGCGAGGCGGGTGCGCTCGAGGTGCACGTGCGGATCTCGTCGCCGCCGGTGCAGTGGCCGTGCTTCTACGGCATCGACTTCGCCACCCGGGCCGAACTGCTGGCCAACGGGCTGGACAACGAGGGCATCCGGCGCTCGATCGGCGCCGACACGCTGGGCTACGTATCGCTGACCGGCCTCATCGCCGCGACCGAGCAGCCGAAGACCCGGCTCTGCCGGGCGTGTTTCGATGGGGAGTACCCCATCGAGCTGCCGGCGGGAAACCTGATCGGCAAGCACGTGCTCGAAGGGGTGGGCCGGCGGGTCGCCAACGGCGGCCCGGACGCCCCGGAGCGCAGCACTCCTCCGCTCGTCGCCACTTCGGGCGGCTCAACCGTCCACCGCCCGTAGCACCGCCCGGCGCGGGCCGGCCACCTCCGGCACCGCACCGAGAACCACAAAGGGGAGAACCGTGACGCACGTTTCCGAGCGCAGCGGCGCAGGAACCAGCCCGACGGGCGCCGGCGGCGACCGTCAGCCCTGGACGGCCGGCAACAGCCGCCAGGCGCGCAAACGGGCGGTCTCGTACGCGGACGCCGGCGTGTCCATCGAGGCGGGCGACCGCGCGGTCGAGCTGCTGAAGTCCAAGGTGCGGCAGACCCGGCGCCCGGAGGTGCTCGGCGACCTGGGCGGGTTCGCCGGTCTCTTCCGGCTCGACACCCAGAAGTACAAGAACCCGATCCTGGCCTCCTCCACCGACGGTGTGGGGACCAAGCTGGTGATCGCCCAGCAGATGGACATCCACGACACCGTCGGCATCGACCTGGTCGCGATGGTCGTCGACGACCTGGTCGCCTGCGGCGCGGAGCCGCTCTTCCTGCTGGACTACATCGCGACCGGCGAGGTGGTGCCGGACAAGGTCGCCGAGATCGGCGCGGGTATCGCCGACGGCTGCCGCTACGCCGGCTGCGCGCTGCTCGGCGGCGAGACGGCCGAGCACCCGGGCGTGCTGCGCCCCGACGAGTACGACATCTCGGCCACCGGTGTGGGCGTGGTGGAGGAGAGCGACATCCTCAGCCCGGAGCGGGTCGAGGTGGGCGACGTGGTGATCGCGATGCGCTCCTCGGGCCTGCACTCCAACGGCTACTCCCTGGTCCGGCACGTGCTGCTCGGCGCGGGCCGGATGCGGCTCGACGTGGTGATCGACGACTTCGGCCGGCAGCGGACCCTCGGCGAGGAGCTGCTCACCCCGACCAAGATCTACGCCCAGGACTGCCTCAAGCTGATCGCCGAGGCCGAGGTGCGGGCGTTCGCCCACGTCACCGGCGGTGGCATCCCGGGGAACCTGGTGCGGGTCCTGCCCGAGCACGTCGACGCGGTGGTCAACCGCTCCACCTGGCGGCCGCAGCCGGTCTTCGACCTGATCCAGTCCAAGGGACGGATCGAGGACCCGGAGATGGAGGCGACGTTCAACATGGGCGTCGGCATGTTCGCGATCGTCTCCGCCGAGGACGCGGACCGCGCGCTGGCCACCCTCACCGGGCGGGGCGTCGAGGCGTGGCAGGCCGGCGAGATCATCGAGGGCTCCGGCAACGTTCAGATGATCGGGCAGCACACCCGCGGCTGATCACGCTCTGCTGATCATACGAGCACCTGATCAGGGGTTCACCCGAGTGGCCAATGCCGCCTAGCCTGAAGGGCACCCTCAGGCTAGGCAAGGGAGGGCAATGGCTGCTCGGGGACAGTCGTTCAGCGGGATGCGCGGGGTCGCCGCCGTTCCGTCGTACGTCGTGATGCAGCCGACCACCCTCTGCAACCTGGACTGCGCGTACTGCTATCTGCCGTTCCGGGCCGCCGATCGGCGGATGCCGGTGCCGGTGGCCGAGGCGGTGGCGGCGGCGGTCAACCCGTGGGCGACCGCCGGCCGGTTCTCCGTGGTGTGGCACGGCGGCGAGCCCCTGGCGGCCGGCCGGGAACACCTGGCGGCCCTGCTCGCGCCGTTCGGCCCCGAGGTCGAGCACCACGTGCAGACCAACGCCACGCTCATCGACGACGCCTGGTGCCGCTTCTTCACCGAGCACCGGGTCCGGGTGAGCGTGAGCGTGGACGGGCCCCGGGAGCGCAACGGCGACCGGGTGAGCCGGGCCGGCTCACCGGCGTACGACCGGATCCTGCGCGGTGTCGGCGCGCTGCGCGCGCACGGGCTGCCCTTCTCCGCGCTCGCGGTGGTCTCCCGGCCCGAGCCGGGGCTCGCCACCGAGCTGTACGACTACTTCCTCGATCTCGGCTGCGACGTGCTGGGGATCAACATCGAGGAGACCGAGGGGGTCAACACCCGCGACAACTCGCACGAGCCGGCGGACGTGATCGCCTTCTGGGCCGAGCTGGTCGCGGCGTGGCGGCGGGATCCCCGGATCCACCTGCGCGAGGTCGAGTGGTCGCTGCGGTACGCCGCGGCGGTCCTGGACGGCATGGCGGACGACGTGCTGCCCCGCCGGCTGGACCCGATCCCCACGATCGGGCACGACGGCTCCGTCACCGTGCTCTCCCCGGAGCTGGCCGGCTTCACCGACCCGAGGTACGGCGACTTCAGCAGCGGCAACGTGCTGGAGACCCCGTTGGCCGAGATCCTGGCCGGCGCGGAGCGCACGCCGTGGGTGGGCGAGTTCCTCGCCGGTGTCGAGGCGTGCCGCTCCGGCTGCCCCTACTTCGGCTTCTGTGGCGGCGGTCACGCCGCCAACCGTTACTTCGAGCTGGGGCGTTTTGACGGTACGGAGACCGAGCACTGCCGCAACAGCAAGATCCGCCTATTGGAGGGAGTGTTGGAGCATGCCCGAGACCACCAGTCACCGGCAGCCTGAGCGGGTGGCGGGCGCCGCCCCGGTCGGAGTCGCCGAGCGGGTGCTGGACGCCGCCCCGGGGCTCATCGCACTGCTGCGTGAGGCGGAGGCCGCACGACGGCTCCGGTCGGAGGTGGCGGGCGGAAACGGCGAGGGCGCGGTCTGCGCCTGGAACCATTTCGAGAACATCCCGACGTTCTACAACTGGAACAACCGGCCGCGCTGAGGGTGCGGTACCGGGATCAGGGACCTGTCTGGCGATTCTGCAGGGCAGGCCCCTGATCGTCGGTCGCTACGCCGCTGCGGCGGGCACATGCGTGAGCACGCGGGGGCTACCGCGTGCTCAGCTGCGTCGGGAGGTCAGCGGGTCGGACGGACCCAGGTGTCTGGGTCCTCGTCCGCGTGATCCTCATCATCGTCGTCGACATACTCTTTGTAGTCGTCGTCGAAGTTGTGCTCAGACTTACCAGCACCCGCCAGTTCACGCTGCAAGGCGGTGAGGTCGGTGTTCGGGGAGTGGTACTTCAACTCCCGCGCCACCTTCGTCTGCTTGGCCTTAGCACGGCCGCGCCCCATGGCTCGACCCCCTCGCACAGAATGCGGGGCAGCCCGAAGGCGGGCCCCGATGACGTCAGGCATCTCTCGTGGCTCTTACGGTACATGGGGATGCCACCGTTCGGCACCTCGGGTTACCGTCAGCCGGCCCTGCGCGTCGCAGTGATCCGGCCGTCACCCAGTGTACCCGGTAAGGGGTGGAGCCATGAGCACCCGTGACACCGGACGAAACGGCACGAACCTGTCCCATCCCCAAGCTTAGAGCCCGGCCGGGGTCGGCATGGCCCCGGGAGCGGATCCGGACGGTCCGCTCCCGGGGACGGGGGTCACCGGAGGTGGATGGTGCGCAACCGGCCGACGTCGGCCATCCGCCGCTCGGCCAGCCGGTCCGCCGCGACCGCAGGCGGGACGCCCTCGGCGTCGGCGAGCTGGAGGATCTCCCGGGTGGTGTCGTAGATCCGGGTGGCCCGCAGCTTGGCCCGCTCGAAGTTGAAGCCCTCGATCTCGTCGGCGACCTGGATGACGCCGCCCGCGTTGACCACGTAGTCGGGGGTGTAGAGGATGCCCCGGTCGGCCAGCAGCTTCTCGATGCCGGGGTGGGCGAGCTGGTTGTTCGCCGCGCCGGCGACCACCTTGGCGCGCAGCGCCGGCACCGTGTCGTCGTTCAGCGCGCCGCCGAGGGCGCACGGCGCGTACACGTCGATGTCGCCGGCGACCATCATGCTGGCGTCGTCGACCAGGGTGACCTGCGGGTGGTTGGTGCGCGCCCACTCCAGGGCCCGCGGGTTGACGTCGGTCGCCACCACCTCGGCCCCGTCGTCGAGCAGGTGGCGGACGAGGTACTTGCCGACCTTGCCCAGCCCGGCCACGCCGACCCGTCGACCGGAGAGCGACGGGGTGCCCCAGACGTGCTCGGCGGCCGCGCGCATCCCCTGGAAGACGCCCCAGGCGGTGAGGATGGAGGAGTCGCCGGCGCCGCCGTGCTCGACGCTGCGGCCGGTGACGTAGCTGGTCTCCCGGGCGATCACGTCCATGTCGGCGACGTAGGTGCCGACGTCGCAGGCGGTGTAGTAGCGCCCGGCCAGCGATTCCACGAACCGGCCGTACGCGCGCAGCAGGGCCTCGCTCTTGATCTGCTCCGGGTCACCCCAGATGACCGCCTTGCCGCCGCCGAGATCCAGCCCGGCGAGAGCGTTCTTGTACGCCATGCCGCGGGAGAGGTCCAGCACGTCGGCGAGGGCGGACTCCTCGCTGTCGTACGGGTAGAAGCGGGTGCCGCCGAGCGCGGGCCCCAGCGCGGTGGAGTAGATCCCGATGATCGCCTTGAGGCCGCTCTGCTTGTCCTGGCAGAACACGACCTGTTCGTGGCCGGTAGATCCGGGGTCGTCGGTGCTGGCGAATACGCCCATGACTGGCTCCTGGTGTCGGTGCGTCCTTGTGGGACGCGTGCCTGGCGGACGCCGGCGGGGATGCTGCCGGTGAGGTTGAGCCTAATATCGGCCGCCGGCTGCCCGTCGAGCGCGGCACGCGTGGTGGGCGGGCGCTGACGGCGACGGGGCGAGGTTCGTGGGAGGATCGCGCCGTGCCGTCGCTCTTCGCTTCTTACCTGCGCGTGTACGAGCCGCTGACCGCCTTCGACCGGGACCGCCAGTCGTACTGGCGTCGCTACGTGTCGGAGGGGCGGGCGGTCGCCCCGGTGGAGGGGCCCGGCCGGCAGCGGACGGCGGTGATCGAGGCGCTCGGCGCCGGCTGGACCCGCCTACCCGACCTGCCCGAGGAGGCGTACGTCCTGGAGACGGACGACACGCTGCTGGTCTGCCCGTGGAACCTGCGGATCCGGGTGGCCGAGGCGGCGCTGAGCGCCCGCGACGGCGTGCCCTCGGTGCTCGCCGACGCCTTCGTGCCCCCGGTCCTCGCCGGTCAGGCCAAAGCCGTGGTGGACGACTGGCGCAGCGGCGCCCGGGTGCTGGAGCACGGCGTACCGCGGGTGCACGAGCAGATCGCCACCTGGGGCGTGCCGCTGCGGTGGTTCGTGCTCTTCGACCCGGCGGAGCGCGACCTGGTCACCGAGCCCGGTCGGCGGTCGCTGCGCTACCGCACCGAGATCTCGAAGGCCCGCCGCCGGTCGTCGCGGGCGCTCTCGGTGCTGCGCAAGTCGGTCGGCGAGGCGCCGATCACCGAGGCGGTCGAGGAGGCCGCCCGCTGGTTGGAGGAGTTCCACCCGCGCTCGGTGGTGGAACTCGACTACGGCGGCCTGGTCGAGCTGCTGCCCGACGAGACGCTCACCGCGGACGACTCGCCAGAGCTGGTCGCGGCGGGACTGGCGGGACTCTCCCGTGGCGAGGCGGAGGACGCCTCGGCCGCGTACGACAAGCTGGTCGCGCGTTGGCGAGCGGTGCAGCTGCTCGAGCGGTGCAACTAGGGGCATATCGCCCGAGAAGCGCTCCCAAGGCGAGGGGTGCTCGTAGTTGACGCTTCACGAACCGTGATCATGAGTCCGAATAAGGTACTTTCTGCCGTGTAAAAGTCGCATAAATCGGGCATGGTTCATCCGTCCGTCTAGGGACGTTCGGCCGTTCGGCCCATGTCGGACATCGGGGACTAGCCGGACCATGGGAGACGCGTCGGCCGGCGGGACCCCGGCCGATGTCTATACATGTGGAGGAGTGACCGATGGCATCGCGAACGCATGAACCAGAGCCGCTACTCACGCCGGCCGAGGTGGCGTCGATGTTCCGTGTCGACCCGAAGACGGTGACCCGGTGGGCCAAGGCGGGCAAGCTCTCCGCCATCCGCACCCTCGGCGGCCACCGCCGCTACCGCGAGTCGGAGGTCAGGGCCCTGCTGCAGGGGCAGATTCCCCAGCAGCGCCAGGGGGACTGAACCGGCACCACGTTCGTGGATCAGGGGTGGAGGACTTCGGTCCGCCGCCCCTTTTTCATGCCCGCTCCTCGGTCAGCTCGATCCGGATGCCGACCGTGCCGCCCTCGCCCCGGCGCAGCCGGCTGCCGAGCAGGGTGAGTCGACCGAGGACCCGGTACTTGTGCTTGAGCAGACCACGGATCCGCCGGCTGCCGGCCGAGTCGTAGAGGCTCGCGTGCGCCGGCACCGGCACGCCGTGCGGGTGCCCCCGCACGTCGCACGGGCCCACCGTGACCGTGCCGTTGTTGCGGATCCGCTTCACCTTGCCGGAGTCGGCCGCCGTCCAGACCGCCAGACCGTTGCCGTCCCGCACCGCCCAGACCGGAGTCGGCACCGGCTGACCGTCCTTGCGGAAGGTCGTCAGCAGGATGTACTTCTCCGCCGACAGGCGGTCCAAGGTGGTCACGTGGCCAGGATACGGCCGCGCGGCTGACTGACCGGCCGGATAGCGTGAAGACCGTGACGAGTGGACCGCAGATCGGCGATGTGGTGGGTGAGCTGCTGCGGGACACCCTCGCCGTGGCCACCGGGGTCGGTCCCCGACCGATGGTCGGCGGGCGGCTGCCCCGGCCGGTCATCGAGATCATTGAGCGTGACGACGGGCTGATCAACGGCGCGCCGGCCGCGCACTACCTCGACGGGCCGGCGGACTGGCAGCCGTACGACCACCGGGCGGTGGAGCGGGCCCGGGGCGAGACGCTCGACATCGGGGTCGGGGCCGGCCGGATCGCGCTGCGACTCCAGGAACTCGGCGTACCGGTCACCGGGCTGGACACCTCGCTCGGCGCGCTGAAGGTGTGCCGCCACCGGGGCGTGCACCGGCTGGTACACGGGACGGTGGACGACCACGTCGCCGACGGCCACCGGTACGACACGTTCCTGCTGCTCGGCAACAACCTGGGTCTCTTCGAGGGGCGGGAGCGGGCGCCGGAGCTGTTGGCCGCGCTCGCCGCGCTGGCCCGGCCGGGAGCGCAGATCATCGCGCACGGCACCGACCCGTACGGCACCCGGGATCCGGTGCACACCGGCTACCACGAGTTGAACCGGCGCCGGGGCCGGCTCGGCGGTCAGCTGCGGCTCCGGCTGCGCTACCGCGAACTGGCCACCGACTGGTTCGACTACCTGGTCTGCTCGCCGACGGAGTTCGCCGAGCTGGTCCAGGGCAGCGCGTGGCGGTTGACCGATGTGGACGACCGCGACGCGCCGTACTACCTGGCCACCCTGCGGCTGGCCGGCTGACGAACGCGGGCCACCAGGGAGCGGCAGCGGGCCCCCGCGCCGACCTGGCGGCGGCAGGGGGCCCGGGCGCTCAGACCTGGACGGTCGGCGGCAGCGGCTCGGGCGGCAGGCCCCCGTCGCCGTCGACCACCTCGTCCGGGGTGCCGTCCTCGTCGAGGTCGACCATGGTGACGTCGACCTTGCCGTCACCGTCCGTGTCGAACTGGAACAGGTCCGCCTTGCCGTCGCCGTCGGTGTCCACCACCCAGACGTCGGTGCGGCCGTCGTTGTTGGTGTCCGCGCGCAGCAGGTCGACCCGCTCCTCCCCGCGGGTCTCCACGGTCTCGGTGGTCTCCGCGTCCGCGACGCCCTCCGGTGCCTGGCTCATGTCGACTGGTCCTTCCCTCGGTTGACCGCCGTCTGTACCCGATCCGCCGCGCCCCCACGCATGCCGCCGCGATCCGGACTCATAGGGTCGCAGCATGAGCGAGTGGAGCGCACCGTCGGGCGTGGGTGACCCCCGCGCCGCCTGCGGACGCGGCGGGGAGGCGTAATGAGCGAGCGAATCATCAGGTGCAGCGAGGCTGAGCCTCGTGGCGGCACGGAGCGCAGCGGAGTGCCGGCATGAGTGATCGGTTCGTGGTGGTCGGCGCCGGCACGATGGGGCTCGGCATCGCGTACGTGGCGGCGGGCGCCGGGCACGCCGTCGAGCTGGTGGAGGTCGACCCCGCCCGGGGCGCCACGGCTGTGGCCCGGCTCGGTGAGCTCTGGGACCGGGCGGTGGAACGCGGCAAGCTGACCGCCGACCAGGCCGGCGCGAACCGGGGCCGGGTGACGCTGCGCGCCGCCCTGAGCGAGGTCGCCGAGGAGCCGGACGTGGTGGTGGAGGCGGTGCCGGAGCGGCTCGACCTCAAGCGGGCGGTCCTGCGCGACGCGGAGGCGCTGCGCCCCGCGTTGCTCGGCAGCAACACGTCCAGCATCTCCATCGGAGACCTGGCCGCCGGACTGGCCCGGCCGGAGCGCTTCCTCGGGCTGCACTTCTTCAACCCGGTCTGGGCGATGGCGCTGCTGGAGATCGTGGTCGGCCCGGCCACCGCCGAGCAGACCACCGCGGCGGGCGTCGCGCTCGCCGGCCGGCTGGGCAAGGACCCCGTCGTGGTACGCGACCTGCCCGGCTTCGCCACCTCGCGGCTCGGCGTCACGCTCGGCCTCGAGGCGATCCGGATGGTCGCCGACCAGGTGGCCAGCCCCGCCGACATCGACAAGGCAATGGTGCTCGGCTACCGGCACCCGATCGGGCCGCTGGAGCTGACCGACCTGGTCGGGCTGGACGTCCGGCTCGACATCGCCCGCACCCTCCAGGCCGCGTACGGGGACCGCTTCGCGCCGCCGCCGCTGCTGGAGGAGATGGTGGCCGCCGGCCGGCTGGGCAAGAAGTCCGGGCAGGGCTTCTACCGCTGGGAAGGCGGCGTGAAGCGGTGAGCGCGAGGAGTGAGCTTGCGAGCCCCGCAGTCGCGAACGAAGGGCGAGCCGAATGAGCGGGCTGCGGATCGAGGAACGGCCGGACCGGCTGGTGGTCACCCTGGACCGGCCGGAGAAGCGCAACGCGATCGACGCTGACCTGATCGCCGAGCTGCACGCTGTCTGCGCCGAGTTGGAGGCCAATCCCCGGCTGCTGCTGCTCACCGGCGGCACCGACGGCATCTTCGCCGGCGGCGCCGACATCGGCCAGCTACGCGAGCGGGGCCGGCTGGACGCCCTCGCCGCGATCAACTCAGCCGCGTTCGCCCGGATCCGGGCACTGCCCATGCCGACCGTGGCGGCCGTGGACGGCCCGGCGCTGGGCGGCGGCGCCGAACTGGCGTACGCCTGTGATCTGCGGGTGTGCACCCAGCGGGCGGTCTTCGGCCAGCCGGAGGTGCGGCTGGGCATCCTGGCCGGCGCAGGCGCGACCCACCGGCTGCCGGCGCTGATCGGCGAGGCCCGGGCCAAGGAGCTGCTCTTCACCGGCCGTCGGGTGGACGCCGCGGAGGCGCTGCGGATCGGGCTGGTCAACCGGGTGGTGGCCGAGCCGGCCGAGCTGCTGCCGGCCGCGCACGGTCTGCTCGACGAGATGGCCAAAGGCTCGGCGCTGGCGTTGCGGCTGACCAAGCTCGCCGTGGACGCACCGCCGGCCGCCCATCCCCAGGTCGACCTGATCAGCCAGGCGGTGCTCTTCGAGGACGAGGAGAAGCACCGCCGGATGACCGAGTTCCTGGACCGGCGACGCGACCGCTGACCCGCACGGGCACGAAAAACGGCCGCACCGGTTTCCCGGTGCGGCCGTCGTCGTTCGTCGGGCTGTGGCCCGCTCAGTGCCGGATCTGCACGCCGCCGTCGGCCAGCGCCCGGATCACCTGCGCCGACTCGCCGAAGCCGATCACCAGCACGGCGTCCGCGCCGAAGTCCTTGATCTCCTTCGCGCCGGCGCCGAAGTCCACCGGCGGAGCGTCCGGGGCGTCCGGCGGCTGGTAGGTCAGCAGCTTCAGCCGGTCCGCGCTGATGCCCGCCTGCTCCAGCTCCGTCTTGACCACGGCCTGCAGGCCCTCGCCGTAGGAGTCCTTGCGGGCGACGATCGCGATCCGCTGCGAGCCGTCGCGCAGGATCACGTCGGCCAGCGCCCGACCCTGGAGGCTGTCCGGCGGCGCGGTACGGAAGTAGAGGCCGTTGTCCTCCACCTCGGTCAGGCTGCTGTCGGTGTTGGACGGGGAGAAGAGGATCCGACCCGCCTGCACCACGTCCGGCAGCACCTCGCGGGAGATGCCCGAACCGCCGGCGCCGATGATGACGTCCACGCCGCTCTGAACGAACCGGGCCACGGTGGCCTTCGCCACCGCCGGGCTGGTGCCGTCGTCGCCGTCGAGCCAGGTCACCGGGTCGCCGAGCACACCGCCGGCGGCGTTGATCTGCTGGATGGCGAGAGTCGCGCCAGCGGCCATCGGCGGGTACGCGATCGCCAGGTCACCGGTCTTCGGCAGCAGGCCCCCGATCACCAGCGGTGAGCCGTCGGCGGCGTCCGCGGCGCCGGTCTTCTGCTTCTTCGGCTTCGGCGGCGCCTTGGTGCTCGCCGCCGACTCGCTGCCGGCGCCAACGAACTCGGTCTTGCTGTCGTTGAGCTGCTGACCGTCGAAGTGCAGCGTCGCGTAGCTGGCGGTGGCCGGCTCACCGGCGTCGGTGAAGCCGGCGCGGGTCAGCGAGACGCTGCGGTACTCGATGTCCTGGCCGTTGCGGGCCAGCGTCAGGCAGGCCGCGATCTCCTCGCAGCGCTCGCCCTCGTTGGTCACGGCGACGATCTGCTTGGCGATCGCCGCGGGCTCCGTGCTGCCGGCCAGCTGCGCGGCGAGCGCGCTGATCATGACCGCGTCGTACGTCTCCGCGGCGTAGAGGTAGTCGGTCAGCTTGGGGTCAACGGACCGTAGCCGACTCTTGAAGTCCTCCGGCAACGGCGTCAGCGGCGTGGTGCCCTTCATGCCATCGACGAGGTCTGCCCGTTCCTTCAACTCAGCGGGGAAGGAGTTGAGCATGTTGCCGTCGGTCCCGTAGAGGCGCGCCTGTTGGGTCGTCGCCTCCTCGGGGCTGTCAGTCCCGCAAGCGCTTGTGGCGAGCAGGAACGTGGCGCAGGCAGCCAGTGTGGCCACACGCGAGCCGCGCGATACGAGCATGATCGTCCTTCCTCCGGCGAAGGTCCGCTGCGCACATTAGCGTGCCGACGCTGGGCGCGGGACCGTGGAGCCGGCTTACTCCGCAGGTCGTCCGCGGTGAGCACGGAGAGTAGCAGCCGGCCCGGTGGCGATGGTCCCTTGACCCGTCCGCCTACTGTGCGGTGCGTGACGGAGCTACCACAGCAGCTGCTCGACGACGCGACCGCCGTGCTCCGCTCGGCGCTGGCCGGAGACGGCGACGCGGTGGTGGGCACGTTCGACGCGGTCGTCGACCGATCCGGGCTGGCCGGGGCGTACGGGGTGGCCTGGTGCCTCGCCGCCACCATGGTCGGCGACCCCGGGCCGCCCGGCTTGTGCGCCCTGGACTTTCCCGGCATCGACGAGGCCGGCTACGACACCCGCTGGGTGGCCCGCTTCGTCAGCGCGTACGCCAACCGGGACGTGGACACGGGGGAGGCGCTCTTCGGCGCGGCGGCGGCCGACGGGCAGTTGCCCGACTGCCTGCTCACCCTCGCCGGCTCGACGGTGGCCACGCTGCGCAGCCGCGCGGACTGACCGGGCCGGCGGGCCGGGCCTCGACACCAGCCGGTGTGATAGCTCTGGTGGCATGTCCGAGGCCATGCTCAGCAAGGTCCGCAAACTGCTGGCCCAGGCCGAAGACCCGGCCTGCACCCCCGCCGAGTCGGCGGCGTTCACCGCCAAGGCGACGGAGTTGATCGCCCGCTACGGGGTGGACCGGGCGCTGCTCGCCGCCCGGGACCCGGCGACCGACCCGGTCGGCGATCGGGTGGTCGAGGTCGTCGCCCCGTACGCCCGGGACAAGGTCGGCCTGCTCGCCGCGGTCGCCGACCCACTGCGCTGCCGCTGCGTACGGCGACCGCAGGGCAACGGCTTCGCGATGCATCTCTTCGGTTTCGCCAGCGACCTGGAACGGGTCGACCTGCTCTTCACCTCACTGCTGGTACAGGCCGCCCACGGGCTGGCCGGCACGCTCGTGCCCGCCGGCGAGCAGCCGGCCGCCTTCCGCCGCTCCTGGCTGGCCGGATTCGCCCAGGTGATCGGGGCGCGGCTGCGCGAGGCCGAGACCGAGGCGGCGAGCGGATCGGCGGCCCCCGGGGTGGCACTGGTCCTGGCGGACCGCTCCGACCGGGTGCGGCAGCGCCTCGCCGAGGTCTATCCGCGACTGCGTACCGCCCCGCGGCGGCGGCTCGCCGGCGGTGGATTCGGCCCGGGGGCGGAGGCGGGCCGTCGGGCCGACCTCGGCGGTCCGGAGGTGGACGCCGGCCCGGGCGCGGAGCGCGGGATCGGACACTGACCCGACGCCCGCGGGCCCGGGTTTCAGGTGAGCGGCGGGCGGTGGCCGTCGACCGTGGCGACGTAACGGGAGAGCAGCTCGTGCCAGCCGACGGTGAGCGCCTTCCGGTAGCCCTCGGCCGCCTCGCCGTGCCGGTCGAAGTGGCGGTGTTCCAACTCGAGCCGGGTCTGCTCCGGCTCGTCGGCGAGGAAGAGCACCTCGACCTCGCTCGCGTGGGCCGGGTCCGGCACCGGCGACCGGTCCGGGCCGATCTGCCAGGTGAAGACCAGCCGTCGGGGTGGATCCCAGGTGAGCACCCGGCCCCAGTCCGCCCGGAAGCCGTAGGGGCCGATCTCGTAGAGCATGCCGCCGGCGCGCGGCTCCATCCCCAGCTCGGCCAGCGCCTGTGGCCCCGACCAGGTGTATTCGCTGACCCACCAGTCGGTCAGCGCCTCGGTGAAGACGGCGAACGCCCGCTCCGCGGGGACGGGGACGGACAGGCCGCAGCGTAACGAGAACTGGTCGACGTCCTGCCGGATGGCGGCCGGATCAGCCATCTCCTGTCCCATAGGCCCGGACAATACCGGCTGATACCCGAGTGTGCACCGGCGCGCGGTTGCCTGGTTCCGGACACCACGCCGGATCGGGCGGTGCGGCCGGTGGTCCGCACCAGACGGCCGGAACGGGGATGGGACGCGGCATTTCGGGTAAGCGCGGCCGGTTGGGCCCGGGCCGTCCCGGGACGGCCGAGCCGGGAGCGGGGCAGATGAGCGAGACCGAGTCGGGCCAGCGCGGAAAGCCGCGATCGGGCCAGCCGGATGCCGAGCCGGGGCGGACAGGTCCGGGCCTGGCGCAGCCAGGTCAGGGTGCGCAGGGGCGCCGGCAGGTCCCGCCGGAGCGGCACCTGCGGGAGGGCCGTTGGCCCGCCGAGGAGGAGCCGCGGTCGGGCGAGCCGGACGTCCTGCTGGACGTGCCGGAGCTGCGGGTGGGTTCGATCCGGCTCGCCGTGGACGGGCTGGATGCCGACCTGTCCCTCCGGGCACGACTGGCCAACCTGCTCCAGTTGGACGCCGGAGTCCGGGTGCGCCTGGACGCCGTCGAACTCGACATCACCGATGTCCGGGCTGAGGCGCTGCTCAAGGTCCGGTTGGAGCGGCTGATGCGGATCCTCGACCGGGCCCTGGACACCATCGACCAGAATCCGCAGATCATCGAAGCGCTGGCGGGCAGTGCCCGGACGGCGCTCGACGACGCGGACCGGGCGGCCCAGCAGCTGACCGGCAACACCGAGCAGCTCGGCAACGTGGTGGACCGGCTCGGGCGGCAGGTCGGGTCGGTCGCCGCACGGGCCGAGTGGACCGGATCGGGCGCACTGGCCAAGGGCGAGCCGAAGCAGCCGTCGGGTGGGCCGGGCCAGCCTGCGGGCGGAGCGGGTCAGCCCCAGCCGGCCGGCGGTGCGGGCCAGCCTGCGGGCGGTGCGGGTCAGCCTGCGGGCGGTGCGGGTCAGCCGCAGCCTGGGGGCGGCGCGGGCCAGCCGGCAGCCAAGGGCCAGCAGCGGCCCGGCCAGGGTGAGGCGGGCGGGCCGCCGGCCGCCGGCCAGCAGCCGGGCCCGACCGAGGGTAAGAAGCCAGGTCCGAGCGAGGGTGCGAAGCCGGGCCCGAGCGAGGGGCGGCCGGGTACGGCCGAGGCGGGACACGGATGGCAGCCGGGTCGGGGACGGCCGGGTCAGCCCAGCCAGCCGGGCGGCGAGCAGGGTCGGATGGTGCCGAGTCCGACGGATCTCGCCGAACAGGCCAGCGAGGCGCTGCGGCAGGCTGGCCGGAGCGTGTGGGAGGCGATCAGGTCCGGCATGGCCCAGCACGGACAGCCGCCCCAGCGCTGAGACCGTCGTCCCGCCGGCCACCGGCGGACGCGGCTCACACCCGCCGAGCCCTGGGCAGTCCGGGCCGACCAGCACGCAGCGCGACAGCGTAGGGATCTTGGCGCCCGGGAACTGAGTCCGCATGAGCCCGAGCGACACGGAGCCGGTGTTGGTCGCCGTCCGCCTGGTGGTGGCGGTCGTCAGCCTGGCGCTGCTCGTGTTCGGTCTCCGCGCGGTCATCCTGCGCCGGTTGCCCCGAAGGCGGTTCGGCTTCGGGCGCCTGTCCGCCGAGCAGCGGGCCCAGCCGGTCCGCATCGGGGGCGGCGTCGCGCTGGTGGCTGCTGGTCTGCTCGTCCAGCAGGTCGCATCGCTCGTCGCCCTGCCCTTCGCGATCAAACTCTGCCTGTTCGGGGTGGCGCTGGTGCTCTTCGTGACGGCGGTGGGGTGGTTCGCCCTGCGGCACGACTAGCCGCCCCTGCTCGCGGATGGTGACGGGCCCGGGGACGATCGCTACGGATCGGTCACGGCCGCGGTCGAGAAGACGAGTGACGGAGCACGGCTTCGCCGAGGGGCGTACGCCGATAGCGGATCTCGTGCCGGTGTCGCTCCCCGGCGACGAACCCGGCGTCGCGCAGCACCGACAGGTGCTCGGAGACCGTCCCGGCCGCCAGCGCGTGGCGGTGAGCGAGCGTCGTCGTGCTGGCCGGCTCGTCGAGGCCGAGCAGCAGCACCGTCCGGGTCCTACCGATCAAGCGGCCCAGGGCCGTATGCCGGTCGGCGGAAAGGGGCTGCCAGAGCGCGCCGAGCCCGCGCGCCGGATAGATCACTGTGGGCTGCCACGGCGGGTCCACGATGACGACGACCTGATCCCACTTGAATGCGCTGGGCACCAGGACAAGTCCCTCGCCGCGCAGATCGCGACGCTCGTCGCCGCCGTACTCACGGGTCAGCACGCCGTTGTTCCAGCGCAGGCGAGGATGCAGCTCGGCGAACAACCGGTCCAGGCCGCCTTCGGCGAGACGTCGGCTCTGGAAGCCCACATCGGCGTCGAGCAGCCCGCGTACCTGCGGCCAGACCGGTTCGACCAGGACCCTCCACACCTGCTTCACGAGTGAGGCCAGCGTCTGGAGGACAAGAGCCGGCTCGCCCAGCAGGAGTCGTCCGGTCGCAGACTCGGCCGCCCCCGGGGTGTCCGCCAGTGACCGTCGCACCTCTGCGCGTACCCGATCATGGTTCGTTGCCGCGAGGGCCGCGAGTTCGTCCTCGAACCGGGTGTAGGGGCCGGCCGGCGGCGGCGAGAGGAAGTCGGGGGTGTAGCCGCGACGCGGCTGGAGCAGGGCGATCGGCCGCAGGTCGAGTTCCCGCGTGTCGATGGTGTCGAGCCAGCGCTGGTGCGGGCCGACGCCTTCGCGGGGGGAGAGCAGGCGCACCGCGAACAGCGTCTCCAGCATGGGCGAGATGGCGAACCGGCAGCGCAGCAGATCAGCAGGGCCGAACCGCAGCATGATCGCCATCCGTTCCACCCCGTCAAAAGAGAAGGAGATTCGGCGAGCGCCGAATCTCTGGCGGCCACGGTACCAACCCCCGCAGAGTTCCGGTCCGAACCGACGATCATGAGGAGAACGAGGATGAACCCGAACATCGACTGGGAGCAGCGCAGCGCGGACCTGTGGGCGGCTTTCAACGCGGCACCCGACGACTGGGACGAAGAGGAGTTCCGCGAGCGGGTCGGCGCCCTCGCCGACGAACTGGGACCGGATCATCCGGTGGCGGCGTTCGAGCGGGCCTGCGCCTGGGACTCGACCGGTCACTCGGACAGGGCGGTCCCGCTCTACCGCAAGGCGCTGGAGCTGGGTATCGACGGCATCCGGCGGCGGCGGTCAGTGATTCAGATGTCCAGCTCGCTGCGGAACGTGGGGCAGGCCGAGGAGAGCGTCCGGCTGCTGACCGAGGAGCGCGAGCGCGGCTCCGACGAACTCGACGATGCGGTCTGCGCGACGCTCGCGCTGGCCCTGACCAGCGTCGGTCGGGAGCGGGAGGCAGTGTCGATCGCGGTCGGGGCCCTCGCCAAGCACCTGCCACGCTACCAACGGTCGATGGCCAACTACGCCCGGCTCCTGGTCGAGACCGCCTGACGTCGCCCGCGGAAAAGTCGAGCGGTTACTAGCGCCAATAGGTTTGTTCTGGAAACCTATTGGCATGACTAGTGAGTCGATCCCCGCCGGTGGCGATCCCCGCCGGCTCCTGGCCGATGCGCGCAACCTCGCGCGCCGGGTTCGTCTTGCCCAGCGGGTGACGTGGTTGCCGCTGCTGGTGCTGGCCCTGGTGACGTTCGGGGCGATCCTGGTGTACCGGTTCAGCCAACCGGTCCTCAGCGACTGCCAGCCGATAGCGGACGGCCAGGTGTGCAAGGCCTGGTACCGGGCCGCGCAGTTCTACTGGTGGGCGGCGCTGGTGCTGGCGTACGTGGTGATCGCCGGCGGGTACCTGCGGGTCGCCCGGGCCCGGGGACTGGGCACCCGGGTGCTGCCGTACGTGCTCACCGGCGTCGCGCTCGTCGTGCTGTCCGCCGCCGTCTCGGGGGTGTGGAGCATCCTCGACCATCCGTACTATCCCGACGAGCCGCCCGCCTTCGTCCAGTTCCTGTTCCGGCTGCTCGATCCGACCGGCGCGATCGGGTTGGCCCTGCTGGTGCTGGCCTGGCTGGAGCGACGCGTCGCGCTGCTGCTGTTCGCCCTCGGGTACCTTGCGGTGGTGCTGGTGCCGATCAACTTCGGGTGGGGGGTCGGCTGGGGCCCCCAGTGGGCCTTCGCGCCACAGCTGGTCATCAACGGCGGCCTGCTGCTGCTGGGCAGCGCCGGCTTCGCGCTGGCGCAACGGCTGCGGCGGCCCCGGTGACCGGCCCCGCCGACACCCCGGCACCGGACGAGGCCGAATCACCACATCCGGTCACCGGCCTGGACGACGTGGTGCACCAGCGGGTCCGGCTGGGCATCCTCACCATCGCCCACGAGGCCCGCCGGGTGGAGTTCGGCTACCTGCGCACCCAGCTGGAGCTGACCGCCGGCAACCTCTCCCAGCACCTGGGCGTGCTGGAGACGGCCGGCCTGGTGGAGGTCGAAAAGGGGTACGCGGGGCGGCGCGGCCGTACCTGGATCACGCTCACCGCCGCGGGCAGCGCGGCGCTCGCCGAAGAGATCGGGCGCCTGAAGCTGCTCATCGCGCGGGTCGAGACCACCGACACCCCGCAGGACCGATGAGCACCGCACCGACCGCGCGCGACGAGTTCGGGGGGTCAGCCGGACCATTGCGGGGCATCGATTTCGCCACCTGGGCCGGCGCGGGTGCCGACAATGAGGAAATGAGAGCGCAGAGGTACCTGCAGATGAGGCAACAACCCGCGGCTCGTCGTCGTACTGCGAAGAGGCCATCAGCCGTGCGTCGCCGTCAACCTCAATGGCCGCTGATGGCCGCGCTGCTTGCGGCGGGCGGTGCGGCGGGAGCTGTCGGGGCCGAGGCGGTACGGCGCCTCAAAGGCACCAGGCGCACCGGACCCAGCGGAGCCGGGACGACAGGAGACACCCGCCAGACCGGTGAAGCCGGCGGTGCCGTCCGGCCCACCGGCAGCCCCGAAGAAACGACCCAGAGCTGGCGCAAGGGAAAGTTCTAGCAGATTCCCTCCGGCGTCGAACCGCAAGCCGCCCGAGGCGTTCCGCGCGGCGCGGGTCGGAAACGGTGACCGGCCACGCAAAGCAAGATCCCCACCTGCGTTTCCGCTGGTGGGGATCTTTGTAGCCCGGCGAAAGGCTATGTGGCCAGGGGCGGGGTCGAACCGCCGACCTTCCGATTTTCAGTCGGACGCTCGTACCAACTGAGCTACCTGGCCGGGTCGCTCGGACCATGCTACCCAAATGGCGGGCATCCCGCCGGAGGGCCACACGCTCCGATACGCAGAACGCCGCGCATGTTTCGCGCGGCGTAAGCGCTGCGGTCCTGACGGGACTTGAACCCGCGACCTCCGCCTTGACAGGGCGGCGAGCACTCCAACTGCTCCACAGGACCTAGCTTTGTTGCTCCGGCTTGCGCCGGTCGTGCCCCCAACGGGATTCGAACCCGTGCTACCGCCTTGAAAGGGCGGCGTCCTGGGCCGCTAGACGATGAGGGCGGCCCCGCCATCATTGCACATTGGCAACGTCAAGCGGACTTGCTCCCATCCGGCCCCGCCGGAGGCTTGGAAAGCATACGTGATGTCCCTGCGGTCGACAAAACCGGTATGGCCCGGGCCCGGCGATCCCGGGAAAGCGCAGGTCAGACGCGTCTAGCGGAGTCGGGTGACGCCGAAGCGCCGCTTCAGGTCGGCGATCACCGAGGGGCAGGCGGCGAAGGTCGCGGCCCGGTCGCCACCCCCGTCGTGCAGCAGCACGATGGAGCCGGGCCGGACGGCGGCCAGGACCCGGTGCTTGATCGTCGGGGCCGGCGGCTTGGCCCAGTCCTGCGGGTCGACGCTCCAGTGCAGCGAGCGCATGCCGAGTTGCTTGGCGACCGCCACCACCTCGGGCGTCCACCGCCCGCCGGGCTGCCGGTAGAAGGCGATCGGCGCGCCGGGGGCGGCCGTCTGGATCGCCTTGTTCGTCCGGACCAGGTCGGCCCGGATCTCCGCGACCGGCAGCCGGCCGAGGTCGATGTTGTGCTTCCAGCTGTGGTTGCAGAGCTGGTGCCCCTCGCGGACGATCCGCCGGACCAGCTCGGGATGGCGCTGCGCCTCCCGCCCCACCAGGCAGAAGGTGGCCGTGACCTTGGCTGCCCGCAGGCGGTCGAGGATCTTCGGCGTCCACGTCGGGCTCGGCCCGTCGTCGAAGGTGAGCGCGACCGGGCGTACGCCGGTGGTGCGCCGCAGCCCGGCCGGCAGCTTGGCCGGCAGCGGGCGGACCGGTTTGCCGGTGGTGGGGGGACGGGTCGGCCGGGGCGCGACCGTCGGTTTGGGGCTGGGCGCCGGGATGGTGGAGGGGCTGGGGGCGGGGCCGCCGACGGCGACGACGCGGCCCGGCTGGGCGCAGCCGCCGAGGACCAGGACCAGACCCAGGGCGTACGCCAGCAGGGCGCGGGATCTCATCTGTTCGCTCCCGAAGGGGGTCGGGGTACGCGGACCACCCGACGCTAGTGGACGCCGTCAGGCCCCGACACCCCCGGTCACCGCTCCAGTGAGTCCCGTACCGCCACGACCAGTGCGACCGCCTCGGCGAGCTGTGTGGGATGGACCACCCCGGCGGGCAGCGTCTCGGTCGACCAGCCGGGGCCGGCGGCGAGCACCAGCAGTGGCCGCCGGGGCGCGGCGAGCAGGGCGTCGAGCTGGGCCGGGTCGGCGGTGGCCCGGCTGTGTGACCAGAGCACCACGGCGGCCGGCCCGGTCCGGTTGACCGCCTCCAGCAGGGCTGGCACGGGCACCCGGGCGCCGAGCATCCGGTAGCCGACGCCGGCTTCGGCGAGCGCGGCGGCGAGCGCCTCCAACGGCAGTGTGTGCTGCTCCTCGTCGGCGCAGGAGAGCAGGATCCGCGCCGGCCCACCCGGGGTGGCCGTCCGGCTGGCCGCGGCGAACGCCTCGGAGACGCAGCGGGACATCAGGTGTTCCACCTCGATCAGTCCGCCGGTCGCGGCGTGCCGCTCGCCGATGCCGGCCAGCACCGGCCGGAGCAGCCGCTCCCAGGTGGCGACGACCCCGTCGGCGGCCAGGGCCCGGGCGGTCGCCTCGCCGATCGCAGCGGAGTCCAGCCGCATCGCCGCGCGAGCCAGCCCTCGGGCGGCCGGTCCGGCCCGGCCGACCGGAATGGTCGGACCGCCGTCCCGGACCCCGGCCGGCCGCGGCCGGGCCAGGTTCTCGGCGCGTACCGGATCGGGTGCCTGACGGGCCCAACGGGCGGCCTCGGCCGGGCTGACCCCGTCGGCGGTGAGCCGCCGCATGATCTCCAGACGGGCCAGGTCGGTCGCCGTGTAGCGGCGGTGCTGACCCGGCTCGTGCTGACTGGGCCCGAGCCCGTAGCGCTGGTGCCACGTGCGCAGGGTGGTCACCGCGACCCCGAGCCGGCGGGCCACCGCACCCGCGCTCAGCGCCTCATCGGCCACCCGACCGCTCCGGCGCCTCATCGGTCGGTAGGCCGGACGGTGCCACGGTGGGCTTGCTCGGGTCGGCGGGGTGCAGCAGCCGGTCGACCACCCCGCGCAGCCACGGGGAGTACGACCGCGGGTCGGCGTCGAGGTCGGCCGCCACCGCGGCCGGCTCGGCCCAGCGCAGCTCGGCCACCTCGGTCGGGTCCGGCAGCAGTGGCGCGCCGGGGCGGAACTCGCCGCGCAGGACGTGGTCGTACTCGAACTCGACCCGGCCGGTGGCCGGGTCCTCGGCGTAGTAGACGTACACCCCGACCTCGGTCAGCTCGACCGGACCGGTGCCCAGCTCCTCGCGCAGCCGCCGGTTGGCGGCCTCGCTCAGGGACTCGCCCGGCCCCGGGTGGCCGCAGCAGGAGTTGGCCCAGCGCAGCGGGAAGCGGGTCTTCACGGCGGCCCGGCGCTGGAGCAGCACCTGCCCGTCCGGGTCCACCAGCATCACCGAGAAGGCCCGGTGCAGCTGGCCCGGCGGCTGGTGCGCGGCCGCGACCGTGGTCTCCCCGTGTGCCCGACCCTCCTCGTCGACCAGCTCGACGAGGTGCTCCTCGCGTTGGCTCATCGATTGCCTCCCGTGATGCGGCCGGCCGCCAGCTTGCCGGAGATGAGCACCATCGGCACGCCCACGCCGGGCTGGGTGCCCGAGCCGACGAAGACCACGTTGGAGAGCGTCCGGTGCAGGTTGTTCGGGCGGAACGGGCCGGTCTGGCGGAAGGTGTGCGCGGCCGCGAAGGGGGTCCCGGCGGCCATGCCCTGGGCGGCCCATTCCGCCGGAGTGATCGTGCGCAGCACCTCGACGCCGGCGCCGAAGCCGACGTAGCCGCGCTCCTCCAGGGTGCCGATGAGCCGGTCGGCGTAGCGGCGCGGCAGGTCGCCGTGCCAGTCGAACGGGGCCCGGTCGAGGTTCGGCACCGGGGCGAGCACGTAGTAGGTGTGCCGGTCCGGTGGCGCCACCGTGGAGTCGGTCCGGCTCGGGTTGGTGACCAGCAGCGACGGGTCGGACATCAGCTCGCCCCGCCGGATGACCTCATCGAAGGTGCCCTTCCACGACCGTCCGAAGTGGATGTTGTGGTGGGCGATCTTCGCATACTCCTGGCGCGAGCCCACGTGCAGCACGACGCAGGACGGCGAGTAGGCGAGCCGGCGCTGGCGTGCCGGGGGCAGCAGGTCGCGGTAGGCGACCGGCAGGTCGGGGTTGAGCACCACCACGTCGGCCGGGACCAGTTCGCCGTCGGCGGTCAGCACCCCGGTGGCCCGGCCGTTCGCGGTGCGTACCTCGGTCACCGTGGTGTCGTAGCGGATCTGCACGCCGTGCTTCTCGGCGGCGCCGGCCATCCCCCGGGAGACCGCGTGCACGCCGCCGCGCGGGAACCAGACTCCGGCCACCGAGTCGAGGTACGCGATCACCGCGTAGATGGCCAGCGCGTCGTGCGGGGCGAGCCCGGCGTACATGGCCTGGAAGGAGAAGATGCGCTGGGTGCGCGGATCGCGGAAGAACTGGCCGATCTTGGTGTGCAGCCGGCGGAAGGCGCCACCGGCGAGCAGCTTCAGCAGGTTGCCGGTGAGCAGGTCGACCGGGGTGTCCAGGTTGCGTTCGATGAAGTCGGCCCGCTCCAGCTGCCACAGCCGGCGGGCGTAGTCGACGAAGCGCAGGTAGCCGTCCGCCTCCCGGGGGCCGCACACGCGGGCGATCTCGGCGGCCATCCGGGTGGTGTCGGTGATGACGTCGAGCGTCGAGCCGTCCGGGTAGTAGGCCCGGTAGGCCGGGTCGAGCGGGGTCAGGTCGAGCCAGTCGTCCAGCTCCTCGCCGACCGCGCCGAGCGCCTCGGCGATCAGTTCCGGCATGGTGAGCACGGTCGGGCCGGTGTCGAACTCGTAGCCGTCGACGCCCAGCCGGCCGGCCCGGCCGCCGGGCACCGGCTCGCGTTCCAGCACCGTCACCTGCCGGCCGCTGCCGGCCAGGTGCAGCGCACAGGCCAGACCACCGAGGCCGGCACCGACGACCACCACCCGGTCCGTTCGTCCGTCCACCGTCCGCACGTGACCACCTCCTCCCGGGAAACCGCCCATCATGCCCGCCGGTCCGTGGCCGCGACGGCCAGCCGGGCCAGCGCGCGGCGCGCGCCCACGTCGATCGCCGCGCCGTCCAGGGCCGCCAGCGCCTCGGCCACCCGGTCGGAGATCATCCGCCGTACCCGGGCGACCGCGCCGGTCAGCTCGACCAGCTCGGCCAGCCTGGCGACCTCCCGCTGCCCCGCGGGCGCGCCCGCGAGCTCCAACGCCCGGCGCTGCGCCGGGGTGGCGAGCTTCCGGGCGAGCATCATCAGCACCGTCGGCTTGCCGGTGCGCAGGTCGTCGCCGGCCGGTTTGCCGGTGGTCGCCGGGTCGCCGTAGACGCTGAGCAGGTCGTCGCAGAGCTGGAACGCCTCGCCGACGGCGAGGCCGTAGCGGGTGTACGCGGCGACCTGCGGCGCGTCGGCGGTGACACCGGCCAGGGCGGCGCCGAAGTGCAGTGGCCGCTGAACCGTGTAGCTCGCGGTCTTGTAGCGGACCACCCGCAGCGCCCGGTCGACCGACCAGCCCGCCGCCTCGCTGTCGCCGAACACGTCGAGGTACTGCCCGGCGATGGTCTCCACCCGCATCTGGTCGTAGCAGTGGCGCACCTCGAGCAGCCGGTGCGGCGGCACGACGGCGCGCGCCAGCAGCCGGTCGGCCCAGACCATGCAGAGGTCACCGACGAGCACCGCGACCGACTCGCCGAACCGCCCCGGGTCGCCCAGCCGGCCGGCGGCGGCGTGCTGCGCGGTCACCGCCACGTGCGTGGTGAGCCGACCGCGGCGGGTGGTGGAGGCGTCCATCACGTCGTCGTGCACCAGGGCGAACGTGTGCAGCAGCTCCAGCGCGGCGAACGCCGGCACGACCGGTGGCAGGGGCGCGGTGTCGCCGACCAGCCCGCGCCAGCCCCAGTAGGCGAACGTGGGGCGGATCCGTTTGCCCCCGGCGAGCACCGCGTCCCGCGCGGTGGCCGCGAAGTCGCCGACCGCCTGGTCGACCTCGGTGAGCGAGTCGACCTCGGCGGCCAGGAAGGCGGTGAGCGTGTCGTCGACGGCGTCGACCAGGTCACCGGTGTGGGAGGCCAGGACGGTGCGGGCCGGCTCGCTCCGGTGGGTCGGCTGCACCGGCACGCGGAGCACATCGTCCGCAACCGCGTCGTTGGCCATGCGGCCGAGGGTACCCTAGAGTTACGAGTTGCGTCGATTGGTGCGTCGATATTGGAGGAGGGGCCGGTGGACACGGATCTCACCGCTGCCTACGACCGCTGCCGTGAGCTGCACCGACGCCACGGCCGCACCTACTATCTCGCCACCCGGCTGCTCCCCGGGTGGAAACGCCGACATGTGCACGCCCTCTACGGCTTCACCCGGTACGCCGACGAAATCGTCGACCGCACCGACGACCTGCCGCCGACGGAGCGCGCCGCCCGGCTCGACGACTGGGGCGGCCGGTTCATGGCCGGACTGCACGGCGAGCCGATCGACGATCCGCTGCTGCCGGCGGTGCTGCACACCATCGCCGTCTTCGACCTGGACCGGGACGACTTCGCCTCGTTCCTCAAGAGCATGGCGATGGACCTGACCGTCAGCTCCTACCGGACCTACCCCCACCTGCTCGACTACATGGAGGGCTCGGCCGCGGTCATCGGCACGATGATGCTGCCGGTCCTGGGCAGCAGCGACCCGGTCGCGGCCCGGGAACCGGCCCGGCAGCTCGGCTTCGCCTTCCAGCTCACCAACTTCATCCGCGACGTGGCCGAGGACCTGGACCGGGGGCGCATCTACCTGCCGGAGGAGGACCTGACGCGCTTCGGGGTGACCCGGCGGGACCTGGTCGAGGCCAGCCGGCGCGGCCAGGCCACCCCGGCCATCCGCGAGCTGATCGCCTACGAGGTGACCCGGGCCCAACAGCACTACGCGGCGGCGGCACCCGGGATCACCCTGCTCGCACCCGCGTCACAGGCCTGCATGCGCACGGCGTACGCGCTCTACGGCGGGATCCTTGACGAGGTGGCCGCGCAGGACTACGACGTCTTCGCCCGCCGGGCCGTGGTCCCGCAGCGGCGGCGGCTCAGCGTGGCGGCCCGTGCGCTGCTCGCCCCGACCGGCACCCCGGTGGTCGTACCCGGGCCGCCGGCGTCCGGCCCGACCGCTCGGTGACCGCCCGCGCCGCTCGGTGACCGCCGCGCGCACCGCGACCCTGTCTGCCGGTGCCGGCGGTCAGAGGCAGCTGTGCAGCGCCTCGGCCAGCTCCTCCACCCGGTCGAAGCCGGCCAGCCGGGTAGTGGCGTAGGCGAAGGCGTAGCCACGCCGCGGGTCGGCCCAGCCGCAGCTGCCGCCGAGCCCGCCCATGCCCCAGCTGCCGTCCTCCTCCCACTGCATGCCCAACGTCCACCGGGTTTGCCGGTCCAGCACCAGGTCCGGCCCGTCGTACTGGACCCGGGTCGCCTCGGCGACCAGTTCGGGGCTGAACAGCCGGACGCCGTCCAGCGTGCCGCCGGCGAGCAGCCCGGCGTAGAGCCGGGCCAGCCCGGTCGCGGTGGCGTGCAGGTTCACCGCGGGCACCTCGGCGCCGCGCCAGAGCGGGCTGTTCAGCACCGCGAGGTCCAACCCGCCGGCCGGATTGGAGACGGCCCGGGCCCGCAGCGAGCCCGGTTCGCCGACCATCCGGACCGGCCAGTCCGGGTCGCCGTAGGTGAGGTCGGCGCAGCGCCGCTGGTCCGCCGGGCTCAACCCGAAGCCCAGGTCCAGCTGCCACGGGCCGGCGATCTCGTCGGCCAGGAACCGGCCCACCGACCGGCCGTCCACCCGCCGTACCAACTCGCCCACCAGGTGCCCGTACGTCCAGGCGTGCTCGCCGGCGGCGGTGCCCGGCGTCCACTCCGGTTCGGCGGCGGCGAGGTCACCGGCGAGCAGGTCCCAGTCCGCCACGGCGGCCGCCGGCCGGGGCACCGGGAAGGCCGGCAGGCCGGCGGTGTGGCTGAGCACCTGCCGGACGGTGGCCGGGGTCCGGAAGCCCCGCCAGTACGCGGCGACCGGATCGTCCAGCCCGAGCCGGCCCCCGTCGACGAGCAGCAGCAGACAGAGCGCGGCCACCGGCTTGCCGACCGAGTAGACGTTGACCAGGGTGTCCGGCCGCCATCCGGCGGCATCCGGGCCGGCCGCGGTGACCCCGCCGACCAGGTCCACCACCGGTCGGCCGTCGTACCAGACGGCCAGTGACGCCCCGGTCTCCCGACCGGTGGCCAGCAGGTCGTGGAAACAGTCATGGACGGCGGCGAAGCGGACGTCGGGCATCCGGCCACGGTAGGCGATCGACCTGTCTCGGGTGGTCGACTTTTCGGGGCCTGGCTGGCTCGGCGCGGTCGGCTGGGGGATGCTGTCCGGGTGGCGGAGCCGGAGCAGGTGGACGTGGTCGTGGTCGGGCTCGGCGTCGGCGGCGAGGAGGTGGCCGGGCGGCTCGCCGAGTCCGGCCTGACCGTCGTCGGCATCGAGCGGGACCTGGTCGGTGGGGAGTGCCCGTACTGGGGCTGCATCCCGAGCAAGATGATGATCAGGGCGGCGAACGCGCTCGCCGAGGCGCGCCGCGTCGACGGGCTCGCCGGCACCGCCGAGGTGCGACCGGACTGGGCGCCGGTGGCGAAGCGGATCCGTGCGGAGGCCACCGACAACTGGGACGACCGGGTCGCGGTCGAGCGGCTGGTCAACCGGGGTGGCCGGTTCGTCCGGGGCAGTGGCCGGCTGGACGGGCCCGGTCGGGTCCGCGTCGGCGACCAGGTGTTCCAGGCCCGGTACGGCATCGTGCTGGGCACCGGCACCCGACCGTCGGTGCCGCCGATCGAGGGCCTGGCCGACACCCCGTACTGGACGAACCATCAGGCGATCGAGGTCGAGGAGCTGCCGGAGTCGCTGCTGGTGCTCGGCGGCGGGGCGATCGGGCTGGAACTCTCCCAGGTCTTCGCCCGGTTCGGGGTCCGGGTCACGGTCGTCGAGGCGTTGGACCGGGTGCTCGCCGTCGAGGAGCCGGAGGCCTCCGAGGTGGCCGCCGCGGCGCTCCGGGCCGACGGGGTGGAGATTCGGACCGGGCTGCGGGCCGAGCGGGTCGAGCATGACGGGCAGCGGTTCACCCTGCACGCCGGTGGCGCCGAGTTCACCGCCGAGCGGCTGCTGGTGGTGACCGGCCGCCGGGCACACCTGGAGGAGTTGGGGCTGGACACCGTCGGGGTGGACCCCGGCCAGCGCTACCTGCCCGTCGACGACCGGATGTCCGCCATGGACGGCATCTGGGCGGTCGGCGACGTGACCGGCGAGGGCGCGTTCACCCACATCGCGATGTACCAGGCGGGGATCGTGGTCGCCGACCTGCTCGACCGGACCCGGCACGAGAAGGCCGGTGCGGACCCCAGCGGTACCGCGAGCGTGGTCGGCGGCGCCATGGGTGCGGCCAGCCGGCTCGGCGCCAGCGGGTCGAGCGGATCGGCGGGCACCGTGCCGCGCGCCGACTACCGGGCGCTGCCCCGGGTCACCTTCACCGACCCGGAGGTCGGCGCGGTGGGGTTGACCGAGCAGCAGGCCCGGGACCGGGGGATCAACGTCCAGGTGGGCTTCACCAAGCTGGGCAGCTCGACCCGGGGCTGGATCCATCAGGTCGGCGACGAGGGCTTCATCAAGCTCGTCGCGGACGCCGACCAGGGGGTGCTGATCGGGGCGACCTCGGTCGGTCCGGCCGGCGGCGAGGTGCTCTCCGGGCTGGTGGTCGCGGTGCACGCCGCCGTGCCGCTGAGCCAGCTGCGGCACATGATCTACGCGTACCCGACCTTCCACCGGGCCATCGAGGACGCGTTGCGCAACCTCAAGTGACGGTCGGCTGGTGACCGGAAGTGGTCGAGCCGGGACTTTTCGCTGTCCAGTTCTTGCACCAGCTTGACGTAGGATTGCGGCCGTGACGAAACGGCTCACCGAGGTAGCGAAGAAGGCGGGCGTCAGCGAGGCCACCGTCAGCCGGGTGCTCAACGGTCGGGGCGGGGTCTCCGAGGCGACCCGGACGGCGGTGCTGACCGCGCTCGACGTGCTCGGCTACGAGCGGCCCACCAAGCTGCGCGGCGAGCGCGCCCGACTGGTCGGGCTGGTGCTGCCCGAGCTGCAGAACCCGATCTTCCCGGCGCTGGCCGAGGTGGTCACCGGGTCGCTCGCCCAGCGCGGCTACACCCCGGCGCTCTGCGCCCGGACCATCGGCGGTGTGTCCGAGTCGGACTACGTCGAGATGCTGCTCGACCACCAGGTCTCGGGGGTGATCTTCGCCGGTGGCTCGTACGCGCTGGCCGACGCCACCCACGAGCACTACCGGCGGTTGACCGACCGTGGTCTGCCGGTGGTCCTGGTCAACGCGGGCGTGGACGAGTTGGAGTTTCCCCGGGTCTCCACCGACGACGCGGTGGCGGTGGAGCAGGCGTACGGCCATCTGCGCTCGCTCGGCCACGAGCGGATCGGCATGGTGCTCGGCCCCGAGGACCACGTTCCGTCCCAGCGGAAGCTGGCCGCGATGATCCAGGTGGCGGGCTGGGCCGACGGCGACGAGTGCGTCGAGCGCTCCAGCTTCTCCATGGAAGGGGCCCGGGTCGCCGCCACCAAGCTGGTCGACCGCGGGGTCACCGGCGTCATCTGCGCCAGCGACGTGCTGGCCCTCGGGACGATCCGGGCGGCCCGCCGGTTGGGTCGTTCGGTGCCGGCCGACATCTCGGTGGTGGGCTTCGACGACTCCGCGTTCATGACCTGCACCGACCCACCGCTGACCACGGTCCGTCAGCCGATCGAGACGATGGGGCAGGCGGCGGTGAACCTGCTGGTCACCCAGATCGAAGGGGTCGGCGTGCTGCACGACGAGTTGCTCTTCGAGCCCGAGTTGGTGGTACGCGGCTCGACCGCTCCCGCTCCCGCCCGCTGACCGACAAATCGGCCACGGACCGAGCGGCCCGGTAGGACACACCGGGCGACAGGCCCGTGGCCGCCTGAACGACGCGCTGGCCGTCGACCGCTCTCCGCGGGCGGCGGCCAGGTTGCGTCGCGCATCCTCACCCGGTTGATCCACTCGGGATCCGTGAGGTCGGGGTGAAGCGGCGATCGGGACACCCCGACATCACCGAAACCGAGCCGATCAAGCGCGACGAGCGGCTTGATCCACTCCAGCTCGCCGACATGGCGGTGTCCCGGGTGGACGGATACCACCATCTCGGCGACCTGGCTGGCCCGCCCCCCGAAACGCCGCCCGGCCGCGCCGCCGGGCGTGGCCGTCGGGTTGCCCGTTGGGCTGCGCTCACCAGCTTGGATGCGTACGGCCGGGGGTGGCGCGGTGCTCGAGTCACCCGTTCAGGTCTCCCGGTCCTTTAGTCGTAGTCTTTCTAATTCCAGTCGAGTTCTTGCGGCAGCCGATTCGACTTTGTATCGTCATCGCCACGAAACATCCCGAGCAAGAGAGCTAGATCACCATCCCGCGCTGGCCCCGACGCGGCTCCAGGGGTCAGGTCCAGACGGCGGAGACAGATCAGTTGCAGGGCATCGCCGCGGTGACGACCACCGCGGGTCAGCGAAGGTCATGGACACACCCGTTCGGAGAAGGGATGGACAGATGTCCGTACCGCAATACCGAAAGGCTGCGGCGATAGCGCTCGTGGCCGGCCTGGGGCTCAGCCTCACGGCATGCTCCACGAAGAGCGACGACAAGGACACGAACGCAGGCGGCAAGGTCACCATCACGGTCGACTGCCAGCCGGTCGGCTCCCAGAAGGAGCTGTTGCAGAACTGGAACGACGACGTCGCCGAGTTCCAGCGGCAGAACCCCGACATCGTCATCAAGAGCGTGAGCGTCGGCGAGCAGTGCAACAACCCGCCGGACTTCACCGCCCGCCTCGCCGGCGGCACCGTGACCGACGTGTTCTACGGGTACATGACCGATCTCCAGCAGGTGCTCGACTCCGGTCAGGCGATGGACATCACCGAGTACGCCAACAAGGACAACGTCCCGACCTGGGACAGCGTCGACCCGGCGCTCAAGGAGGTGTTCACCGACGGCGGCAAGCTCTACGCCGTCCCGGTGAAGAACTACTCGATGGGCCTGGTCTACAACAAGGTCCTGTTCCAGCAGGCGGGGCTCGACGTCAACAACCCGCCGAAGACCTGGGCCGAGGTCCGGGCCGCCGCGAAGAAGATCTCCGCGCTCGGCAACGGCGTCGCCGGCTACTCCGAGTACAGCGCGGGCAACACCGGTGGCTGGCACTTCACCTCCCTGCTCTACTCGCAGGGCGGCCAGGTGCTGACCCCGGACGGCAAGAAGGCCGACTTCAACAACGCGATGGGCAAGCAGGTCCTGCAGAACCTCAAGGACATGCGGTACGGCGACAACAGCATGGGCGCCCGCCAGCTGCTGCAGTGGGGTGACCTGCTGACGAACGCCGGTGCGGGCAAGGTCGGCATGTTCATCGGTGCGCCGGACGCCACCCAGGCGATCGTCAGCCAGTTCCAGGGCAAGTTCCAGGACTGGGCGATGGCCCCGCTGCCCGGCCAGGACGGGCCGGCGAAGGGGACGCTCGGCGGTGGCGAGGGTTACTTCTTCAAGAAGGGCCTGACCCCCGAGCAGGTCGAGGCCGGTCTGAAGTGGATCGCGTACCAGAAGCTGACGCCGGGCAAGGGCCAGTTCGACTACGTCCGGGCCAAGCCGCAGAACTACCCGGTGGGTCTGCCCCAGCCGCTGCTCTTCGCCAACGGCAGCGAGGCGCAGAAGCAGGAGCTGGAACTGCGTAAGGCGAACGCGAACGTCGACACGGCGAACTTCGCGATCTTCGAGGCGACCCCGGTGCCGATCAAGGGCGAGCCACGCAACGCGCAGGCGGTCTACGCGGTGCTCGACGCCGCGATGTCCGGGGTGCTGACGAACCCGAACGCGAACATCGACGCGCTGCTCAAGACGGCCGAGGAGAAGGTCAACCAGCTCCTCGCCGCCGAGAGCTGATCCGACGGTGTGGGGGCCGGCCCGCCGGCCCCCACACCATCCGCGCCGAACCGTCCGGTCACCGACTCACCAGGAGTTGCCTTGGCGATCACCACCGCCCCGGGGACCATCAGCGCAACCGGTCGCCCCCCGTCGCCGTCCCCGGCCGGGCGTACGAGCCGCAAGGTACGCGACAACCTCACCGGACACGCGTTCCTGATCGGGGCGGTGCTCTGCTTCGCCGTCTTCTCCTGGTACCCGATGATCCGCGGCATCGTGATGAGCTTCCAGCGCACCCGGCGGGGCGAGACCACCTGGGTCGGCTGGGACAACTACGCCCGCATCATCGCCGATCCGAGCTTCTGGCCCGCGTGGCAGAACACGTTCTACTTCACGGTCCTCGCGCTCGTCCTCGGGTACGCGGTGCCGTTCTTCGTGGCGATCCTGCTCAACGAGTTCCGCCACGCCAAGGGGTATCTGCGGATCCTGGTCTACCTGCCGGTGATGCTGCCGCCGGCCTCGGCGCTCTTCCTCTTCAAGTTCTACGCGTACGACCCCAGCGAGGCGGGACTCTTCAACGCGATCCTGAAGGCGCTGCACCTGCCGACCTCGCAGTGGATGCAGTCGCCCGAGATGACGATGCCGGCGATGGTGCTCGCGTCGACCTGGATGAACATGGGCAGCGCCGTACTGATCTATCTGGCCGCGCTGCAGAACATCCCCGGCGAGCTCTACGAGGCGGCCGAGCTCGACGGCGCCGGGATCTGGCGGCGGATCCTCAACGTGACCATCCCGCAGACCCGGCTGATCCTCGCGCTCCTGGCGATGCTCCAGATCGTCGCCACGATGCAGCTCTTCATCGAGCCGCTGATCCTGGCGAACGGTGCCGGCGCGGAGGACTCGGCGACCTCGGTGGCGTACCTCATCTATCAGCACGGGTTCTTCCAGAACGACCTCAACGGCGCCGCGGCGCTCGGCGTGATCATGCTGGTGGTGCTGGCCGGGTTCTCCGCCGTCTACGTGCGACTGACCGCGAAACAGGACTAGGACGGGCGAGAAATGGCACAGGACTCCGGGACCCGGACCCTCATCTCCCACGCCCAGCTGAGGCGGGGGCGCGGCAGGGCGATCTACTGGACGCTGCTCGTCGTCGTCGTCGTGGGCTTCACCCTCGTCTTCCTCGGGCCGCTCTACTGGATGGTCACCGGCGCGCTCAAGTCCGGCCAGGAGATCGCGCAGACTCCGCCGTCGCTGTTCCCCGAGGATCCGCAGCCGCAGAACTACATCGACGCGTGGAACAACCTGGACCTCGCCAAGCTGCTCTTCAACACCTTCTACTACGCGACCGGCGCGGTGGTGTTCCAACTCGTCTTCGACACCGCCGCGGCGTACGCCCTGTCGAAGCTTCGACCGATCTTCGGCAACGTGATCCTCGGGCTGATGCTGGCGACGCTGATGATCCCGGCGATGGTCCTGATCGTCCCGCAGTACGTGACCGTGATCGACCTGCCGATCCTGCACATCAACCTGCTCGACTCGCCGTTCGCGATCTGGCTGCCCCTGGTCGCGAACGCGTTCAACATCTTCCTGCTGAAGCGGTTCTTCGACTCGATTCCGGAGGATCTGATGTCGGCGGCCCTGATGGACGGGGCGACGCCGCTGCGCACGCTCTGGTCGATCATCCTGCCGATGTCGCGCCCCATCCTCGGCGTGGTGTCGATCTTCGCCGTGACCGCGGTCTGGAAGGACTTCCTCTGGCCGAAGCTGGTCATGCCGTCGCCCGAGACCCGGACGGTCAGCGTCGGCATCTACGCCTTCTCCGGCGGTACGCCGATGAACGTGGTGATCGCCGCGTCGGTCATCGCCGCGATCCCGACCGTCATCATCTTCCTGATCTTCCAGCGGAACATCATGTCCGGCCTGACCACCGGCAGCCTCAAGGGATAGCCCGTGACGATGGCAAAGGTTGATCATGACAGCCTTCAGGCGGGCTCGATGACGAGCTGACCCCTAGACCCCACCAGCGCACCCCCCGCGCGGCGAACAACGACGGTTCGCCGCAGAGACATCCAGGTCCGGCGAACCCGCCGACGTACCGACGCAGAAAGCAGGTGCTCGTGTCCACAGCAGACGACAGTCCGTGGTGGCGTGGAGCGGTGATCTACCAGGTGTACCCGCGTAGCTTCGCCGACGGCAACGGCGACGGCATCGGCGACATCGCCGGCATTCGGTCCCGGCTGGATCACCTGTCCGCGCTCGGCGTCGACGCGATCTGGTTCAGCCCCTGGTACCCCTCCCCGATGGCCGACGCCGGCTACGACGTGGCCGACTACCGCGACATCGACCCGGTCTTCGGCACCCTGGCCGAGGCGGAGGCGCTGATCGCGGAGGCCCACGCGCTCGGCATCCGGACCATCGTCGACGTGGTGCCGAACCACTGCTCCGACGCGCACCCGTGGTTCCAGGCGGCGCTCGCGGGCGGACCGGACGCACCCGAGCGGGAGTTGTTCTGGTTCCGTCCCGGCCGGGGCCCGAACGGCGACCAGCGGCCCACCGACTGGGTCGGCGAGTTCGGCGGCGAGACCTGGACCCGGACCACCAACCCGGACGGCACCCCCGGCGACTGGTACCTGCACCTCTTCGCCCCGCAGCAGCCGGACTTCAACTGGGACCACCCCCGGGTGCGGGCGGAGTTCGAGGACATCCTGCGGTTCTGGTTCGACCGGGGCGTGGACGGCATCCGCATCGACTCGGCCGGGCTCCTGGTCAAGGACGGGACGCTGCCCGAGGTCCGACCGGACCAGCCGCACCCGTTCCACGACCTCGACGGCGTGCACGACATCTACCGTGGTTGGCGGCGGGTCGCCGACGAGTACCCCGGCGACCGGGCGCTGATCGGTGAGGTGTGGCTGCCGGATCGGCAGCGGTTCGCCAACTACCTGCGCCCGGACGAGTTGCACGCCGCGTTCAACTTCGACTTCCTCGGCTGCGCCTGGGACGCCTCGGCGCTGCGCGAGAGCATCGACGGCACGCTGAGCGCGCACGCGCCGGTCGGCGCGCCGGCCACCTGGGTGCTCTCCAACCACGACGTCACCCGGCACGTCACCCGGTACGGCCGGGAGGACACCACGTTCAGCTTCGCCAAGAAGCGGGAGGGGATCTTCTCCGACCTCGAACTCGGCACCACCCGGGCCCGCGCGGCGGCGCTGCTCTCGCTCTCGCTGCCCGGTGCCGCCTACGTCTACCAGGGCGAGGAACTGGGGCTCGCGGAGGTCGAGGACATTCCCCCGGAGTTGCGCACCGACCCGATGTGGCCGCGCTCCGGTTACGTCGACCCGGGCCGGGACGGCTGCCGGGTGCCGTTGCCCTGGTCCGGCGACGAGCCCCCGTTCGGTTTCAGCCCGGACGGGGCCGCGTCGCCCTGGCTGCCGCAGCCGACCGACTGGAAGGACCGCACGGCACGGGCGCAGACCGGTGACCAGCGCTCGATGCTGGAGCTGTACCGGTCCGCGATCGCCATCCGCCGGTCCGACCCCGCGCTCGGCGACGGCGAGATGACCTGGCTCCCCGCCCCGGACCGGGTGCTCGCCTACCACCGCCGGCCCGGCTTCACCTGCCTGGTCAACCTCTCCGACACCGCGGTTCCGCTGCCGCCGCACGACGAACTGCTGCTGGCCAGCGGACCGCTCGACGATGACCTGTTGCCGCCGGACACCGCCGTCTGGCTGCGTACCACCGAACCGACCGCGGCCGGAGCAGAACCGGCCTGATCCGCACCCCGCGGTGGCGGGGGCCCCCGCCCCGCCCCCCGCCCCCCCCCCCCCCCCCCCCCCCCCCCCCCCCCCCGCCGGGGGGGGGGGGGGGGGGGCGGCGCCCGGGGCGGGGGGGGGGGGGGGCCCCCAAACACAAAAAAAGACGCCGCCCG
>NZ_JBIVNT010000002.1:301428-370743 GCF_044753725.1 Micromonospora sp. NPDC093243
ATTGCCGGTGGGGCGCGCCCCGCCGGGGTGGGGCGTAACCCCCCCCCCCCCCCCGGGGGGGGCCCCCCCCCCGGCGGGCCCCCCCCCGGGGGGGGGGGGCCCCCCCCCCCCCCCCCCCCCCCCCCCGCCACCCCGCCGGCCCCCGCCGGCCCCGAGCCTGAGAGGAGGTGTCCACCCCAAGCGCAGCCGCAACGCACGGGGGGACCTGCACGACCCATGAAAGGGAGAGCGCCGCTCATGCCCGACCACACCACCGCCGCCCCGCACCCACCCCGAAGAGCCCGCACCCGCGCGGGCGTCGCCGCCCTCGCCGGCGCCGCGCTCGCCGCCACCTCGCTCACCGTCATCGCGTTGACCAGCACCGCCACCCCGGCCCAGGCGGCCGGGCTCTCCCCGTTCGACATCCCCGGCCGGGGTGCGACCGTCCCCTTCGTCGAGCACGAGGCGGAGGAGGTCGCGCACAACGGCACGAAGATCGGCCCGGACCGGTACTACGGCACGCTCCCGTCGGAGGCGTCCGGCCGGGAGGCCGTCACCCTCGACGCCGTCGGCGAGTACGTCGAGTTCACCCTGACCGCGCCCGCCAACGCGGTGACCTTCCGCTACAGCCTGCCGGACAACGCCGCCGGCACCGGCCGGGACGCCGCCATCGACCTGCGGGCCAACGGAACCCTGCTGAAGTCGGTCCCGGTCACCTCGAGGTACGGCTGGTACTACGGCGGCTACCCGTTCAACAACAACCCGGGCGACACCAACCCGCACCACTTCTACGACGAGACCCGGGCGCTGTTCGGCACCACCTACCCGGCCGGTACGAAGATCCGCTTGCAGGTCGCCTCGACCGCCCAGTCGCCCACCTTCACCATCGACCTGGCCGATTTCGAGCTGGTCGCGCCGATCGCCAAGCCGGCCGGTGTCCTCGACGTGGTCACCGACTTCGGCGCCGACCCGAGCGGCGGCACCGACTCGACCGCCAAGTTCCAGGCGGCGGTGGATGCCGGGAAGGCCCAGGGGAAGGCGGTCTGGATCCCGACCGGCACCTTCACCCTCTGGGACCACGTCGTGGTCGACGGAGTGACGCTGCGTGGCGCCGGCCCGTGGTACTCGGTGCTCGGCGGCCGGCACCCCACCGACCGCAAGCGCGCCGCCGGCATCTACGGCAAGTACGTCCCGGGTGGCGGCTACAGCGGCGGAATCCGGCCGCACGAGGCCGGCGGCCCGAGCCGCAACGTCACCCTGCGGGACTTCGCCATCATCGGCGACATCCGCGAGCGGGTGGACGAGGACCAGGTGAACGCGCTGGGCGGGGCGATGTCCAACTCGGTGGTGGACAACCTCTGGCTGGAGAACACCAAGGTCGGCGCCTGGATGGACGGCCCGATGGACAACTTCACCATCCGCAACAGCCGGATCCTGGACCAGACGGCCGACGGGGTGAACTTCCACTGGGGCGTCACCAACTCGACGGTGACCAACACCTTCGTCCGCAACACCGGCGACGACGCGCTGGCCATGTGGGCGCAGAGCGTGCCGAACGTCAACAACTCCTTCACGCACAACACCATCGGCGTGACCCTGCTGGCGAACCACCTGGTGAGTTACGGCGGCCGGGACATCAAGATCACCGACAACGTGACAGCCGACTCGCTGACCAACGGCGGCGGCATCCACGTCGCCAACCGCTACCCCGGAGTGCAGGGCGCCACGGGCGTCCAGGGCACCTGGACGATCGCCCGGAACACCCTGATCCGCAACGGCAACTCCGACTACAACTGGCGCTTCGGGGTCGGCGCGATCTGGTTCTCCGCGCTCAACGAGCCGTTCCAGAACCCGACCATCAACATCACCGACACCGACATCCTGGACAGCTCCTACGCGGCGCTGCACTGGATCGAGGGTCAGACCAACGGGATCAACCTCAACAACGTCCGCATCGACGGCGCGGGCACGTACGCCCTCCAGGTGCAGGCCCCCAGCCAGGTCTCGTTCACCAACGTGCGGGCCACCGGCATCGCCCAGTCCAACCCGATGCACAACTGCGTCGGCGGCGGCTTCCAGATCACGCAGGGCGTCGGCAACTCCGGCTGGTACACGCCCACGCCGTACTGCGGGCCGTGGCCGGAGCCGCAGTGGGGCGGCGGCCCGACCAACCCGCCGCCCACCACGCCACCGCCCACCACCCCGCCGCCGACCGGCGGCAACCTGGCCCAGGGGCGGCCGGTCACCGCGACCAGCGTCAACCAGAACTACGTCCCGGCCAACGCGGTGGACGGCAACGCCGCCAGCTACTGGGAGAGCGCGAACAACGCCTTCCCGCAGTCGCTCACCGTCGACCTGGGCGCGGCGCGCGCGGTCGGCCGGGTGGTGTTGAAGCTGCCGGCCGGCTGGGAACGGCGTACCCAGACGATCTCGGTGCTCGGCTCGACCGACGGATCGTCCTGGTCGACGCTCGCCGGCGCGGCCGGCCGGGTCTTCGACCCGGGCAGCGGCAACACGGTGTCGATCGCGCTGCCGGCCGGTGACCGCCGGTTCGTCCGGCTCACGCTCACCGGCAACACCGGCTGGCCGGCCGGCCAGCTCTCCGAGTTCGAGGTGTACGGCGACGGCGGCACCCCGCCACCGACCACGCCGCCCCCGACGACCCCGCCACCCACCACGCCGCCACCCACCGGCAACCTGGCGGCCGGGCGGCCGATCGCGGAGACCAGCCACGCCGACGTGTACGTCGCCGGCAACGCGGTGGACGGCAACCCGAACACCTACTGGGAGAGCACCAACAACGCCTTCCCCCAGTCGGTGACCGTCGACCTGGGCAGCAACCGGCCGGTGTCCCGGGTGGTGCTCAAGTTGCCGCCGGCCTCGGCCTGGCAGACCCGCACCCAGACGGTGACCGTGCTCGGCTCGACCGACGGCTCGACGTTCAGCACGTTGAAGGCCGCCGCCGGCTACACCTTCAACCCGGCGAGCGGCAACACCGTGTCGATCGCGTTGCCTGCCGGTGACCGCCGGTTCGTCCGGCTCACCGTCACCGGCAACAGCGGCTGGCCCGCCGGCCAGCTCTCCGAGTTCGAGGTCTACGCCACCTGAGACGTGTGCGGCGGGGCTCCGTACGCCGATCGGGGTCCCGCCGCACACCCGCTCCACCCGCACCGCCCCCGCACCACCGCACACGCCCTCTCCACGTCCCCCGGGAAGAAGGTGTACCCCCGCCATGTCCAGATTCCGTACCCGAATGATCGCGGTGCTCGCCGCGGTCGGCTTGGTCGTCACCGTGGCCCCGGCCCTACCGGCCGTCGCCGCCGGTGGGCCGAACCTCGCCGCCGGACGCAGCACCTCGGCCAGCAGCACCAACGGATCGTTCGTCACCGCCAACCTGACCGACGGCAACCAGGGCAGCTACTGGGAGAGCAGCGGCGCTCTCCCGCAGTGGGCCCAGGTCGACCTCGGCGCCAGCACCTCCATCGACCAGGTGATCCTCAAGCTGCCCAGCGCCTGGGAGGCGCGCACCCAGACCCTGTCCGTGCAGGGCAGCCTGGACGGCAGCGGCTTCAGCACCATCGTCGCCTCCGCGGGCCGGTCGTTCAGCCCGGGCGCCGGCAACGCCGTGACCATCAACTTCCCGGCCACCAGCACGCGCTTCGTCCGGATCGCGATCACCGCGAACACCGGCTGGAGCGCAGCCCAGCTCGCCGAGCTGGAGGTGTACGGCGCGGCCACCTCGTCGACCAACCTGGCCCTCGGCAAGGCGATGGCGGAGAGCAGCCACTCCGACGTCTACGGGGCCGGCAACGCCAACGACGGCAACGCCGCCAGCTACTGGGAGAGCGCCAACAACGCCTTCCCGCAGTGGATCCAGGCCGACCTGGCGGCCACGGTGAACGTCAACCGGCTGGTGCTCAAGTTGCCGGCCGGTTGGGGCGCCCGCAGCCAGACGCTGACCGTGCAGGGCAGCACCAACGGGTCGACGTTCAGCACCCTGGTCGCCTCGGCGTCGTACGGCTTCAACCCGGCCACCGGCAACACGGTCACCGTGACCGTGCCCACCGCGGCCACCCGGTACGTCCGGGTGCTCATCACCGCGAACAGCGGCTGGCCCGCCGGGCAGCTGTCGGAGCTGGAGATCTACGGCCCGGCCACCGGGGACACCCAGGCGCCGTCGGCGCCCGGCAACCTCGCCTTCACCGAGCCGGCGACCAACCAGATCCGGCTGACCTGGTCCGCGTCCACCGACAACGTCGGGGTGACCGGCTACGACGTGTACGCCAACGGCGTGCTGCGGACCAGCCTCGGCGGCTCCACCCTGACCTACACCGACACCCAGCCGGCCGGGTCGACCGTCTCGTACTACGTCCGGGCCAGGGACGCCGCCGGCAACCAGTCGGCGAACAGCAACACGGTGACCCGCACCGGCAACACCGGTGACACGGTGGCGCCGACCGCGCCGGGGAACCTCGCGTACACCCAGCCGGCCAGCGGCCAGGTCCGGCTGACCTGGTCCGCGTCCACCGACAACGTCGGGGTGACCGGCTACGACGTCTACGCCAACGGCGCGCTGCGCGGCAGCGTGAACGGCTCGACGCTCACCTACACCGACAACCAGCCGGACACCGCGACAGTCTCCTACTACGTCCGCGCCAAGGACGCCGCCGGGAACGTGTCGTCGAACAGCAACACGGTCACCCGCAACGGCAGCACGCCGCCGGGCGGCACCAACCTGGCGGTCGGCAAGCCGATCACCGCGTCGTCGGTGGTGCACGTCTTCAACGCGGTGAACGCCAACGACAACGACGTCGCCACCTACTGGGAGGGCGCGCCCGGGGCGTACCCGAGCACGCTGACCGTGGCGCTGGGCGCGAACGCGAGCATCAGCTCCCTGGTGGTGAAGCTCAACCCCGATCCGTCCTGGGGCCCCCGTACCCAGACCTTCCAGGTGCTCGGCCGGGAGCAGTCCGCGTCCGGGTTCAGCACGCTGGTCGGCTCGGCGACGTACTCGTTCAGCCCGGGCAGCAGCAACACGGTGACCATCCCGGTCTCGGCGACGGCCGCCGACGTCCGGCTGCAGTTCACCGCGAACTCCGGCTCCTCCAACGGGCAGGTGGCGGAGTTCCAGGTGATCGGGGTCGCGGCACCGAACCCGGACCTGACCGTCACGGGGCTCACCGCGTCGCCCGCCGCGCCGGTGGAGACCGACGCGATCACCCTCTCCGCCACGGTCCGCAACGCCGGCACCGCGGCCTCCGCCGCCACCGCCGTCGGCCTCTACCTGGGTACGACGAAGGTCGGCACGGCCAACGTGGGCGCCCTGGCCGCCGGCGCGTCGACCACCGTCTCGGCGAACATCGGCCCGCGCAACGCCGGCAGCTACCAGCTGATCGGCAAGGTCGACGAGGCGAACACCGTGATCGAGCAGAACGAGGCGAACAACACCTACACCAACCCGACCGCGCTGACCGTCAGCCCGGTGGCCAGCTCCGACCTGGTCGCCTCGGCGGTGACCTGGTCGCCCGGCACGCCGACCGCGGGCGCCACGGTCACCTTCTCGGTGACCATCCGCAACCAGGGCACCGTAGCCTCGGCGAGCGGCGCGCACGGCATCACGCTGACCGTGCTCAACGACTCGGGCAGCGTGGTCCGCACGTTGACCGGCTCGTACAGCGGCGCCATCGCGGCCGGGGCCACCGCCGGCCCGGTCAACCTCGGCACCTGGACCGCGGCGAACGGCCGGTACACGGTCCGGGTGGTGCTCGCCGACGACGCCAACGAGCTGCCGGTGAAGCGGCAGAACAACACCAGCGACCGGTCGCTCTTCGTCGGTCGTGGGGCGAACCTGCCGTACGACATGTACGAGGCCGAGGAGGGCTCGGTCGGCGGCGGGGCGCAGGTGCTCGCGCCGAACCGGGACATCGGCGACCTGGCCGGTGAGGCCTCCGGCCGGCGGGCGGTGACCCTCAACAGCAACGGCGCGTACGTCGAGTGGACCACCAAGGCAGCGGCGAACGCCCTGGTGACCCGCTTCTCCATCCCGGACGCCCCAGGCGGTGGCGGGATCAACTCGACGCTGAACATCTACGTCAACGGGGTGCTGCACAAGCCGATCAACCTCACCTCGAAGCACATCTGGCTCTACGGCGCGGAGGCCAGCCCGAGCGACTCGCCCAGCGCGGGCCCGCCGCGGCACCTCTACGACGAGGCGAACGTGCTGCTGAACTCGACCATCCCGGCGGGCAGCCGGATCCGGTTGCAGAAGGATCCGGCGAACAGCACCACGTACGCGATCGACTTCATCAACCTGGAGCAGGTCGCGCCGCGGGCCAACCCGGACCCGGCGCGGTACCGGGTGCCGACCGGGTTCAGCCACCAGGACGTGCAGAACGCCCTGGACGCGGTCCGGATGGACACCACCGGCAACCTGGTCGGGGTCTACCTGCCGGCCGGCACGTACGAGACCGCGCAGAAGTTCCAGGTCTACGGCAAGGCGGTCAAGGTGGTGGGCGCCGGCATCTGGTACACCCGGTTCCAGACGCCGACCTCGCAGCAGAACACCGACGCCGGCTTCCGGGTGGAGTCCTCGGCGAGCGGGTCCTCGTTCGAGCACCTCGCCTTCTTCGGCAACTACACCAACCGGATCGACGGGCCGGGGAAGGTCTGGGGTGAGCTGAAGGACGTCGACAACATGACCCTGGACAACGTCTGGGTCGAGCACACCGTCTGCGCGTACTGGGGGGTCAGCGTCAGCGGCCTCAAGATCACGAACAGCCGGTTCCGGAACACCTTCGCCGACGCGGTGAACATGACCAACGGCAGCACCAACAACCTGGTCGCCAACTCGGAGGGCCGGTCCAACGGGGACGACGCGTTCGCGCTCTTCTCCGCGACCGACCAGGGCGCGTCCACCGGCAACCACGGCAACGTCTTCGAGAACCTGAGCGCCACGCTGACCTGGCGAGCGGCCGGCATCGCGGTGTACGGCGGCTACGACAATGTGTTCCGCAACCTCTACATCGCGGACATGCTGACCTACTCCGGCATCACGATCAGTTCGCTGGACTTCGGCTACCCGTTCATCGGGTTCGGGGCCAGCCCACCCACCCGGTTCGAGAACATCTCCCTGATCCGGGCCGGTGGCCACTTCTGGGGCTCGCAGACCTTCCCGGCGATCTGGGTGTTCTCGGCGTCGAAGGAGTTCCGCGGCATCCGCGTCACGGACGTGGACATCGTGGATCCGACGTACTCCGGGATCATGTTCCAGACCAAGTACAACGGCAGCCAGCCGGAGAACCCGGTCACCGACACCGTCTTCACCAACGTCTCGATCTCCGGGGCGCGGCGCAGCGGTGACGCGTTCGACGCCAAGTCCGGCTTCGGCATCTGGGTCAACGAGATGCCGGAACCCGGTCAGGGCCCGGCGGTCGGCTCGGCCACCTTCAACAACCTGCGGCTGTCCGACAACTACCAGGACATCAAGAACACCACGTCGACCTTCACCATCGTCCGCAACTGACCACCTCGGATCCGGACGCCGTCGGGAGGACCCACCCTCCCGGCGGCGTCCGCCGTCGTCCGGCCGAGTGGATCCGGCCGGAGGGTGGCGCGGCGGACGGGTCAGGACGCCGGGGCGCCGTGCCGGCCGGCGCCGGCGGCGAACCGGGCCGCGCCGGCCGCCGCGTCCGTCGCCAGCGACTCCATTCCGTACGCCAGCTCGGTCGCCATCGCCGCCGGCTCGGGCAATCCACCGCCGGTCAGGACCGCGGCCCGGTCGTTGCGCAGGCAGGTCTGCGGATGCCGGGCGATCTCCGCGGCCAGCTCCTCGGCCGCCGCCCGGGCCGTCCCCGGCGCGACGAGCCGGTTGACCAACCCCATCGCGTACGCCTCCTCGGCCGGCACCGGCCGGCCGGTGAGGATCAGGTCCATCGCCCGGCTCTCGCCGATCAGCCGGGGCAGCCGGACGGTGCCGCCGTCGATCAGCGGAACTCCCCAGCGACGGCAGAACACTCCGAGCACCGAATCGGTCTCGGCGATCCGCAGGTCACACCAGAGCGCCAGCTCCAGGCCGCCGGCCACCGCGTAGCCGGAGACCGCCGCGAGCACCGGCTTGCCGAGGACCATCCGGGTCGGGCCCATCGGGCCGTCCCCGTCCGGCTCGACCCGGTTGCCGCTCGGCGTGCCGATCGCCTTGAGGTCGGCACCGGCGCAGAACGTCCCGCCGGCGCCCCAGAGCACGGCCACCGCCGCGTCCGGGTCGGCGTCGAAGGCGCGGAACGCGTCGGCGAGGGCCCGGGCGGTCGGCCCGTCGACCGCGTTGCGCGCCACCGGCCGATCCAGGATCACCGTGGTCACCGGTCCGTCGCGTTCGACCCGTACGCCCATCGGCACAGCATGCCCGCGGCCCCGCCGGCACGCCAGGGCCCCGGCCGCGCTCGCGCGGAAGATCCCTCGACTCACCTTGCTCTGCTCCCCATGCCCCCGCCCCTGCCCTCCCGCCCTGACGCCCGTGCTGGCCGCTGGCTGGCCGCAGCCGCCGGCCCGTCGCTCGCCGTGCCTGCCGGGCTGGCTGGGGTGTCGGGTTCCGGGGCTGCTGAGGCGTCGTCACGGCGCGCTGTGGATTCGTCACCGAAGGTCGGTTTGGCGGCGCGAATGCCGGGAAGTCGGTACTCGTGCGAGCACTCTTGACGAAGATCGAGCAGGCATCCGGCCTCGACCGGGTGGGTAACCGTTTGCAACGTGTCGTGCTGGCGACCCTGCGCCCGCAGCGGGTCAAGGACCTGCTGCACGGCGTGCCGCTGGGCCATCCGCTGCACCCGGCGATGGTGCAGGTGCCGGTGGGCGCCTGGATCAGCGCGGCGATCCTGGACCTGATGCCCGGGCAGCGCCGGGCCGCCACCACGCTGACCGCAGTGGGTACGGTGAGCGCCGTGCCGGCGGCGGTCGCCGGGCTCAACGACTGGGCGGCGCTCGCCCCCGACCAGCGGCGGGTGGGCCTGGTGCACGCCGCCGCCAACTCCGTCGGGCTGGCTTTCTACACGAGCTCGCTGGCGGCGCGCGTCAGCGGCCGGCACGGCCTCGGTCGGGCGCTGAGCATGGTGGGGCTCGGCGCGGTGAGCATGGGCGCCTACATCGGTGGACACCTGGCGTACAAGCAGGGTGCGCAGGTCAACCAGAGCATCTCCGAGCTGCACCTGATGAGCGAGGGGTGGCACGAGCTGGGTGACATGGCGGCGCTGCCGCAGCGCCAGCTGATCACCCGGGAGATCGACGACGTGTCGGTCATCCTCTACCGGCACGGCGAGGACGTCACCGTGATGCTGGAGCGCTGCCCGCACCAGAGCGGACCGCTCGGCCAGGGCCAGGTGCAGGAGATCAACGGGCATGACTGCGTAGTCTGCCCGTGGCACGGCAGCACCTTCCGGCTCAACGGCGGCGAGGTCGTGCACGGCCCGTCCGGCAACGACCAGCAGGTCCTGCCCACCCGGGTCCGCAACGGCGTACTCGAGGCCCGGATGCCCTGACGGCCGCGGGCGGGGACCAGCGGTCAGTCGCGTCGGTGCCGGCCGGTCGACGGCTCATCGGCGGCGCTCGCGTGGGCCCGGGCCTGGCTGGCCGCCGCCGCGCCACCCCGACCTCGCGTCACCCCGCCGCCGGCCGGGCCGCCGCGCACCGTCGTACTCCGCGTGGCGCCGCGTCCGGTCAGGCCGCCGCGCGCTGTCGTACCCGGCCGAACTCGGCCGGGGACACCGAGCCGCGCGCCGGCGGCGGCCGGCCGACGGCGCAGCCCGAGCACCGCGCCGATCTGCGCGCCCACGATGCTGGCCACGGCGAGCACGGCGGAGACCGCGAGCGGGCGATTCACCCGGTCCGGCTCGCCCACTCGGGCCGCGCCCACCGTCACGGCCGGGGCCTCGCCGCGGGGCGCCTCGGCCGCGGGCGGGGCCGGCGCCGCGGATGACGTCTCCTGGCCCGGGGTGGCCTGACTCGGCGCGGCGGGCGGTGCCGGCCGGGCCGGCGCGGGGCGGGCGACGAGGTGGCCGGTGGCGTGTGGTCGGGCACCCCGATCGGTGGCCTGTTCGGGAAGCTTCAGCAGCTGGCCGGGCCGGATCCGGTCTGGGTCGCCGAGCCGGTTCAGCCGGGCCAGCTCCCGGTAGTCGGCGAACTCGTCGAGGTAGCGCTCGGCGACCGCGCCCAGATAGTCGCCCTTCGCCACCCGGTAGACGGGAACCTCGGCGGACCGGGTGGCCCGGACCGGGGCGGGCACGGCCGCCGCGACCGACCCGGTGACCAGCGAGAGTGGCGGCGGGACCGCCGCCGTCGCCCCGGGGGACGACTGGGCGACCGCGGCCGACGCCGCCGGCGTGGCGTACGACGGGGCGCCGGCCACCGCGGCGGCGCTGGCGGCCGGCGACGCGGCGACGATCAACGCGACCGAGCCGACCAGGGCGGCGGCGGCGCGCTGCTGCCGGCTCATCCCGGGCAGTCGGGGCGCCGGCCGGCGCACCGCCTGGGCGCCCAGCTCGACCAGCACCGAGAAGGCGAAGGTGGCCCAGCCGAACCAGCCGGCCAACGCCAGCGCCCGCAGGAAGAGCTGCCCGTCGTCGCGGCTGGTCAACACTGCGCCGACCTCGGTGATGGTGGGTACGTGGTCGGGAAGCGGATTGCCGGCGAAGGCGAGCAGCGCGACCGGGGCGCCGACCAGCACCGCGCAGAGCACGACGAGCGCGCCGAACCCGGTGAGGACCCGTCCGGTCCGGCGAACGGCGGAGCGAACCATGGCTGCCTTCCTTCCTACGGCGCCCCGGTGAGGGCCCGAGCGGTCGCCTCACCGGTGACGCTGACGGTGTCGTCGAAACCGAAGAGCCCGAGCATCGACCGGCGGTAGGTGACGGTCACCCGGACGCTGATCAGCGTCTCCCCGCCGACCACCGGAAAGCTGACCGAGTGCCCGGCGGTGCCGGCGGCGGCGAGGTAGTCCGCCACGGCGGCACGGGCCTGCTGCTGGTCGATGCGCTTCGGCCCGCCGGCGATCGCGGTGGCCCGGTCGATGGCCTGCCCACCGGTACGGGCCGCCTCGGCGGCGAGGTTGTCGGCGCGCTGCAGGGTGCGCAGCTGGCCGGCCCCGTCGAAGGAGAGCCCGATGACAGCGAGCACCCCGACCATCGCCACCGCGAGGAAGATGCTCACCCGGCCCGCGTCCCGCTGCCGGGCGGCCACGGCGGTCATCCGCGGCTCCGGTAGCGGTCGAGGGGCGAGGTGAAACTCGCCGAGATCCGGTTGCCGTCCGGCATCCCGGGCAGCGCGGAGAGCCGCAGGTCCCGGTAGGAGACCGTGCAGCCGACCTGGACGGTGACCGCGGCCTCCTGCCCGACCGGGCTGCGGAAGGCCGCGGCGAAGCTGGTCGCCCGGCCGCGCACCGAGCCGCTGAAGGTGAGCGTCGGAGCGCCGTCGCAGGCAAGCCCGCGCCAGTCCAGCTGGCGGACGGCCGCCTGCCGGGCCGCCTCCCGGGCGGTGTCGGCGTTCCGGGAGATCGAGGCGGCCCGCGCCGCGTCGTGCGCGGCGGCGTCGATCGCCTCGGTCGCCACCGCCGTACGCCCGGTCACCCCGGCGAGCACCATCAGCGCGATGAACGCCGGGGCGAGCACCGCCACCTCGATGGAGACCGAGCCACGCCCGGCATCGCGACTCACGGCGTGGTCCACCGTTCCACCGTCCCGTGCGCGGTCTGTCGCACCGGGAAGCTCACCAGGGGTACGACCGAGAGCGACCTACCCTGCACCGTGCAGGTCACCTCGGTGGCGGTGGTCTGGCAGCTCGGCCCCGGCCGGTCCCAGCCGACCAGCCAGTCACCGGAGGCGGCGAGGAAGCGGTTGGCCCGTTGCGCGCCGGCCCCGTCCGGGGCCTGGTGCACCCGCTGCGCGTTCACCGCGCTCTGCGCGGCGTTCAGCGCGGTCGACCGGGCCACGAACCAGACGGCGACCTGGATGGAGCCGAAGAGCAGCAGCAGGATCAGCGGCATCACCACCGCCAGCTCGACCGGGTTCGCGCCCAGGTCCGTACCGCCCGCGCCGAGCCGCCGGCGCACCGCGGCGGTGAGGGGCGCGCGGCGGCGCCGGGCGGCGGATGCCGTCCGGCGCCCCCACCGGTGAGCGGTCCGGCGCATGGCGCCTTACTTCGGGTTGGTGTGGTTCGGGATGGCGTTCATCCAGTCCCTCGACTTGGTCAGGGCCAGGCCGGTGACGATCGTCGCCACGAAGACCAGACCGAAGATGATCACGGCGGTGGGCACCGGGCTGTCACCGCGCTCGCCGTGGCGGCGCAGCTCGGCCAGGCGCGCGGTCAGCGCGACGTGCAGGTAGGTGACGAGGGACATGACGTGCTCCTTCTCTTGAAGCGGGGTCACACACGGGCGATGAACGGATAGAGGACGAAGCCGAGCAGCACGAACACCAGCAGCGCACCCGGGATGTCCAGGCGACTGGTCACCCCCTCGGCACGGGCCAGGTTGTCGGTACGGATCTGGTCGCGCAGCGAGTCGGCGCGACTGCGCAGGGTCTCGTGCACCTGCGCGCCCTCGCTGCCGGAGGAGCGCATGATCGCCCCGACATCGCCCAGCTCGGGGATGCCGATCCGGTCGGCCAGCTCGCGCAGCTCGTCCCAGGGCGAGTGCATCTGCATCTGGGCGATGCGCAGCGCCTCGGAGATCCGGTCGAAGACCCAGCCGTCGCAGACCGCGGCGGCCCGCTCCAGCGACTGCACCGGACCGTGCGCGGCAGAGAGCTGCAACGCCACCAGGTCCAGGTAGGTGCAGACGGCCAGCCGGAACTCGTCGCGGGCGGCGGCGGCCTTGGTCAGCACCGACCGGTGTGCGAGCAGCGCGGCGAGCAGGGCCAGCCCGAGGCTGCCCACCACCGGCACCACCAGCGGCAGCGGGATGCCGAGCACGAAGCACGCGACGGTGAGCAGGGTCGGCGTGGCCAGCCCGATCAGCGCGGAGAGCAGCACCGACAGGGCGTACTGCTCAGGAGTCTGGTTGATCAGCGCGAGCTGCCGGTGCGGCGGGCGCAGCCACCGGGACAGCCCGGTGAGCCACTCCAGTCGGCGGCCGCCGGGCCCGGCGCTCGAGCTGGTACCGGCCGGCTGATGCAGTCGCCGCAGCGCCGGCCCGAGCGCCGGGGTCGCCGGCACCAGCTCGCGGAGCACCAGGAACACGCCGAACCCGACGGCCGCGCCGCTGCCCACCGCGATCCCGAGCTGCCAGTTGAGGATCACGCGATCACTTCCTGCGGGTCGGGGGCCGGCAGGAAGCGGGCCGGGCGCTGCGGCTGGCTCATCGAGCGCACCCAGGCCAGCAGGCCGATGAACGCCGCGCCGAGCGCCGCCATCACCAGCTGCCCGGTCGGCGTGCCGTACGGGCGGACGTACTCGGTGTTCAGCAGCCCGTAGACGAGCGTGGCCAGGGTCATCCCGGTGAGGAAGCGGACCGCGAACCGGGGTTGGGTGCGCTTGGCCTCGACCTCCCGACGGGTCGCGACCTCGGCGGCGGCGGCACCGGCGATCGAGCCGAGCACGTCGCCGAGCCGCTCACCCCGGTCGGTGAGGTGCAGGATCAACGCGGCCACCACCTGGTCGCAGACCGGGTCGCCGATCTCGTCGGCGAAGGCGAGCAGGGCGGTACGGGCCAGCCAACCGGCTTGGAGCCGGGCGGCGAGCAGCCGTACCTCCTCCTCGATCTCCTCCGGTGCGGTGCCGACCGTGCCGATGATCGACTGTTGCAGCCCCTGCCCGGTGGCGGAGACGTCCTTGAGCCGGCGGGTCCACTCGCCGACCGCCTCGATCCGGGCGATGGCCCGCTGCTCGGCCCGGCCGACGTTGAACAGCCAGGGCGTGCCGGGTACCGCCACCGCGACCAGCAGGCCGACCACCGGAAGGCCGGTGAGCAGGAAGGCCAGCGCACCCGTCGCCACCGCGCCGAGCAGCAGCGCCTGGTGCGCCCGCCGCTCCCGGGGGGTGCTGCCCGAGCCGTACCAGAGTCGACTCAGCCCGGGGCCGGCGCCCGGCTGCGGGCCGGGTGGCCGCCGGGTGCCGACCAGGGCGACGACCACCAGCATCAGGCCGGCCACGCAGGCGGCCCCGGAGACCACCGCGATCAGTTCGATGTTGTCGCGCATGCCGTCACCGCCGACCCAGTCGGGTCTGCCGGGACCGCCGCCAGGCACCGGTGCCGGCCTCGATCCACCGGGTCAGCAGCCGGGCGTCGTAGCCGACGCGGAGCAGTTGGTCGCGTACCCGTTCCGGCAGGTGCCGGGGGACCGCCCGGCCGTCCGGCCCCGGGGCGAAGACGGCGGTGGTGGTGATCCGGCCGTGCTCACCGGCCCCGATCACCTCCTCGACGTGCGAGACGAACCGGTGCTTGCGCCCGCCGATCGCGGTCTCGTCCTCGATCGTCACGTAGACGATCAGGTCCAGCGCGTTGCCGGCCATCCGGCGCGCCTGGTCGACGGTCATCTCCCGGCCGTGCGCCAGCGCCAGCTCGACGATCCGCTCGCTCACCCCGGCCGGGGTACGGGCGTGGATGGTGCACATGGAGCCCCGGCTGGTGGTCATCGCCTGGAGCATCGGGACGATCTCCCGGGACCGGACCTCGCCGACGATGATCCGCAGCACGCCCATCCGCAGCGAGACCGGGATCAGGTCGGCGATGGTCACCTCACCGGCCGGCCTGCCGTCCAGCCCGCGCTCGCCGTGCCCCTCCCGGGCCTCGAAGCTCATCACCGCCCGGTGCCGCAGCCGGCGGCGGGCCGGCAACAGCTCCCGGCTCTCCTCCAGCAGCACGTACGGCTCGTCCGGCGGGATCTCGTTCATCAGCGCCCGGATGACGGTGGTCTTCCCGGCCCCGGCGAGGCCGGCGACCATGATGTTCAGCCCGGCGCGCATCGACGCGCGGAGGAAGTCGCGCAGCAGCGGGTCGATCATCTCGTCCAGGTCGGCCCGGGAACCGGCGATGTCGTCCAGGCTGACGTCCAGCGTGTTGTGCTTGCGGATCACCGCGTACGGGCGGTGGCTGACCAGGAACACCGCGGCCAGCCGGCTGCCGTCGGGCAGTTGCAGGTCCAGGGTGGGCTTGGAGGTGGAGAGCGACCGCTCGGTGGCCCCGGCCCGGCGGGCCGCTGCCTGGAGGATCTCCACCAGTTCGGCGTCGCTGTCGGCGATCGGCTCGGCCCAGTCGACGCCGCCGCCGTGCCGGGTGATGCGCACCTGGTCGCAGCCGAGGATGTGGACCTCTTCGATGGTGTCGTCGACCAGCAGGGTCTGCAACCGGCCGAGGCCGATCAGCTCCGCGGTCACCTGGTCGAGCAGCAGCCGCTCCTCGCCGGCGGGCATCGGCGTGCCGGCCCGGCGGACGGAGTCGGCGTACTCGGCGACCACCGTCACGGCGAGCCGGGCGCGCTCGGTGTCCTCCTCGTCGACGGTGAACTCCCGGCCGCGCTGCCACAGCGTGAGCCGTTCGGTAAGTTCCCGGCGCAGCTCGCGGACCACCTGGAAGTCGACCCGGGGTCGGGGCGGCGACTCCGGTGGCGTCGCGGTGGCTGGCGTCGCGGCGGCGGTGGGCGGCGGGTGGTGCCGGCCGTTGGGCGGCGTCAGCGGCGGCGCGGTGGAGGTGGCGGCACCGGGCGGCTGCCGGCGCGGATCGCCGGAGAGCGGCTCAAATCGCATCCGGCACCCCCTGCTGGACGGGCCAGGCGAGCCGCGCCCGGCGCCGGTCCAGCAGCGCGCCGACCGGCACCTCCAGCCCGGCCGCCGCGCGCATCAGCGGTCGTCCGGCCCGCACCGTCCCGCCGAGGGCGAGCACTTTGGCGGTACGCGGGTCGTCCGGCAGCCGCGCGATCACCGGCAGCCGCAGCGCCCGGCTGATCTCGCTGCGACCGTGTCCACCGCCGACCAGCAGCAGCCGCAGAGTGCCCGGCGGCACCCGGTGCTCGGCGAAGTCCCGCTCGATCGCCGTCACCGTCGCCCGGGCGGCGGACAGGTCGGGCAGCTCGGAGCGGGTCACCACCAGCACCACCGAGGCGGCGCGCAGCAGCGGCCAGGGCGGGTTCGCCACGTGCAGTCGACCGCAGTCGACCAGCACGTCGTACGGGGGAGCGCCCCGGTCGAGACCGGTGAAGAAGTCGGCGAAGCGTTGCCAGAGGGGGGTGACGCTGCCGGACTGGGTCGGGTCGACCACCCCGGGCAGCAGCAGCCGCTCGCGGTGTGGCGCGTCCAGGTCCACCAGCTGTGACCAGAACGCGGTGTCCAGGTTGCCGTCGCGCAGCTCGCCGACCGCGAGTTCGCCGATGCCGCGCGGCCCGTCGAGCGCGCCACCCAGGTAGCCGGCGAGGATCGAGCCTCCGGCGGGGTCGCACTCGGCGAGTACCAGCCGCCGGTGCCAGGTCAGCGCGGCGGCCAGCGCCGAGGTGGTGACGCCCGGGGAGCCCTTCGCCGACACCAGCGCGATGATCGCCATGCTCAGGCCGCCTCAATCAGCACGACGGCGATCCGCTCCTGCGCGTTCAACGCCACCACCGCCGGCACGTCGCGGACGGCGAGCGCCAGGTAGACCACCACCTCGCCGTCGTTCTCCGAGGTGCTGGTGTCGATGACGGTCGCCTCGAACCGGGTGCCGGCCGTGGCGCTCGGTCCGGCGTTGTCGTCGGGGGTGCTGACCAGCAGGACCTTGTCGCCGGGGTGCAGTTCCCGGGCGGGCACCTCGGCGAGGTCCAGGCCCAGCGCCACCTGCTGCTGCCCGGGGCCGAGCAGCGGATCGTCCGTCAGCTGGGTCATGGTCAGCAGGGTGCCTGGGGTCAGCGACACCGCGGCCCGCTTGCCGACGACCTCGTCGAGCCGGTCGGCCGCTACCGGGGAGAGTCCCTGCCCGCCGGCCACCTGCACCGGCACCAGGTCGTCGGCGCTGAGCTGTCGACCGACCTCCACCGGCCGGGCCACCGCCAGGTAGCTGCCGGTGGCCCGGACCGAGGTGACCGCGAAGGCGGCGCCGAGCCCGCCGAGGGCGATCAGCAGCACCGCCAGGCCGAGCAGGCCGGGGCGCATCCGGCGTTGCCGGACCACCTTCGGCGGGCTCACCGGCGCCTCCACCGGTCCGGTTCCGTTGCGTGTCGCCAGGCTCATCGGGCCACCGCCGTCCAGATCTGCTCGTTCGTCGCGTTCATCGCGTCACCACCTGGAGTTCGTTGATCTGGATCGGCACGGTGCCGGTGGACCGGGTCACCGGGATGACCCCGCTCTGGCCGCCCCCGCGCCAGGTCACCGTCCAGTACGTGGTGGCGTCCACCGCGTACCTGCCGGCCTTGGCGTAACCGCGGTGGTAGCCGCAGGTCGGGGAACGTTTGCCGGCGTGCGGGCCGGACACCTTGTACTCGGTGCCGGGGCCGGTGCAGGTGACGTGCTGGCCGTCGTCCATGTCCCAGACGATCCGGTCGAACCGGGCCTCGATCGTCACGGTGAGCCCGCGTTCGGTCTCCGACTCGCGGATCACCGGGCCGAAGTACTGCCGGCCCTTGCTGCCCCACATCCAGACCGGCAGCCCGACCAGGCCGGGGCCGGTGCTGCGGCGCGGGGCCACCGCGACCCGGGGCGGCGAGATGGTGATCCGGGCCAGCGCCCGACGGGCCAGCTCCTCCGGGTCGGGCGGGGCGCCGTAACCGGGCGGGGGACCGTCGAGCAGCTCGGTGCGCTGATCGCCGAGGTCGCCGCCGTTGCAGGTGAGCAGGTACCACTGCTTGCCCTCGGGGGTGTCGGCCCGCTGCGGCTCCTCCAGCTTGTAGTAGCAGCCGTCGCTGTTGTTGAACCAGCCGAGCACGCTGTCGTAGCAGCGCACGGTGCGGCCGGCCCAGGAACACTTGCCGGTGCCGCCGCCGGAGTCGCCGCCCCCGCCGTTGTCGCCACCCCCGCCGTTGTCCCCGCCACCGCCCGGCGTGCCGGGTTCGTCGTCCCACACGCTGCAGTCGTGCTGCCCGGGTGGGCACTCGCCGCCCGGGTCGGCCCGGCGGGCGGCGGCCGGCGCGGTGCCGGCCGCGACCAGCAGCAGCGCCACCCCGAGCACCAGCCCGAGCCGTGCCCGGCGGGGTGCCCCGGTCCGGGGTGGACGGACCGGGACACCCCTTCCTCCCCAGGTCAGCACGGCTGGTCCTGGTGAGCCGCGCCCGCGTTGATCAGCCAGCGGCCGTCGGGGTAGCGGGTCGCGGTGGCGGTGGCCAGGTACCGTTTCGCGCCGCTGCCGGGCACCACCCGCTGGTCCTTGGCGTAGACCAGCCGGTATCCGGTCGCGTCGAGGCAGTCCTGGATCTCCACGGTGGCCGGCACCGAGTCGAGGCTGACGGCGGTCACCGTCGGGTCGGACTTCAGCGTCCCGGTACGCATCGCGCCGTGCTCCTTCGCCTCGCGAATTGCCATTCGGACCCGGGTCAACAGCGGATCCGCGAGGAACCGGGACAGTTCCGGCGCGTGCGGATCACTGCGTCGGCCCGCCGTACGGGATGCGGCGAGATAGCCGGAATACGCGTTCAGCGCGGCCTTTCCCGCAGCCTGTTCGTCGGCGTTTCGATCCGTCGCGTGTTCGGCTGCCGGGTGGGCCGGCGGCTGGACGACCGCCTCCCGACCGGTGCCGCACGCCGGCGCCGATGTCAGCGCCGCGACCGTCAACAGGCAGATTGCCGTTCGGCTGTGCTGCCGTCCTTGCACCGCCGTGCCTCCTCGGTGGCGACCCGGCGGCCACCGCGTCGTCGGCCGCCGGGCATGCGGAAGCGCGCCCGAATGGTCACATCCGGAGCAGTGGATTCGCTGCCGCATTTACGTTTACGGATCTTTCACAAATGCAAAGTTTCGGTGTCGTCCTATCGGCTCGGTGAGGCTTGCGTCACACCCAAGGGGCGAGCATAGGCTGACGTTCGCCGATGCAACAGAGGCAATTCATTCGAACACTCTCCGTGATGACAGGTGGTGGTGAGGGGTGACGGCGGTCGAGTCCGACCGGGAGGTGCGCCAGCGGTACGCGACGAACTCCGGCGCTCCGCGCGGTTCGACCTCGGCCGGGCGGTGCGACCGCCCGGAGCGGGACTCCGCGCGACCCGCTCGCGGCATCTGGCCCGATCCGTCCCCTGGCGCCGTGCCCCGGCCAACCGCCCTGCCGGCCGGCGCGGCACGGCGTCCGGCGGCGCCGGAGTGGGCGCCGCGCGAGGTCGCTTTCCGCGCCATCCGCTACACCCTAGCGATCGTTCAGTTACGATCCGTGTTCGTCTTCGGCCGCTCCGGCTGCCCGTCCGGACGGCCGTCATGGCGCTGACCGGCCCGTCGACGACCCCGTCCGGTGCCGGCCCGGCACCGAAATCGGCACCGTCCGAGGCGGTCGAGCCACCCACCCTCGGCCGGTCGGCGGGGGTGCTGGCCACGCTGGCGCTGACCCCGCTGCTGCGACTGGCGGTGCTGCGGCACGCCGTGCCGCCGGGAGTCGCACCCGCGGCCGGCTGCGCCGCCTGCGGCACGCCGGTCGGCCTGCGGCGCCCATGGCCGGCGCTCGGTCCGACGGCCCGCTGCGCGCGGTGCCGCTACCGGGTCGGGCCGCCGGGGGCCACCGTCGAGCTGGCCGTGCTGGCGGCCGGGGCGGTACTGCTACTACTCGGTCCGCCCGCCGCCGAACTGGCCGCGGTCGCCTGGTGGCTCGGCTGGGCGGTGCCGCTCTGCTTCGTCGACCTGGCCGTGCACCGGCTGCCGGACCGGCTCACCTACCCGGCGGTGGCCGGGGCCTGGGCGCTGCTCGGGCTGGCCGCGCTGACCGGCGGCGGAGCGGGGCCCTGGCTGCGGGCCACGCTGGGCGGGGCCGGGCTGGCGGTCTTCTTCGCCGCCACCACCCTGCTGCTCGGCCGGCGGGGTTTCGGGCTGGGCGACGCCAAGCTGGCGCTCGGCGTCGGCGTGCTGCTCGGCTGGTACGGCTGGCCGGTCCTGGTGGCCGGGCTGCTGCTCGCCCTCGGTCTGGCCGCGCTGGTCAGCCTCGGCCTGCTGGTGGCCGGGCGGGCAAGCTGGTCCAGCCATCTCCCGTTCGGCCCGTTCCTGGTGCTCGGCACGGTCGGCGCCCTGCTGCTGGCCAACTGACCACGCCCGCCGCGCCGTCGTGCCGGCTCAGCGGCGGCCGGCCCCGCCCACCGGGTCGGTGACCGGCCCCTCGGCCTGGCGCGACCGGCGGCGCAGCAGCTCGGCGGCCGGGCGGGCCAGCAACGGCGTCACCAGCAGGACAACCAGGGCGCCGAGCAGCACGCCGGCGACCACGTCGTGCGGATAGTGCACGCCGACGAAGGTGCGGGAGAACGCGGCCAGGGCGGCGATGGGCGCCGCGACCAACCCGAACCGGCGGGACAGCAGCAGGGTGGCGACCGCCAGGGCGCCGGCGATGGTGGAGTGGTTGCTCGGGAACGACCAGTCGCCCGGCGGCGGGCAGCTGCCGGCGATGATCGCCCTGGTGGCCGCCCGACACGGCCGGTCCTCGTCCACCACCGTCTTGAGCCATTCGCTGCACCCGTACGCCAGGACCACCGGAATCGGCGCGACCAGGGCGAGCGCCCGGTCCCGCGGACCGCCACCGAGCCGGGTGAAGGCCGCCACCAGCAGCAGCACGCCGAGCAGCAGGACCGACACCTCGGTGAAGTGCCCGGCGAACCACTGCACCGGTTGCGGGCTGTCGGCGGCCGTGTCGACGATGTCCTGGTACCAGTCGACGCTGATCTCCGGTACGTCGGTCGTGCCGGCCTGCACCATGACTCGCCTCACCATCCGTTCATTCTGTGTTCACCTTGGGTAAAGGTACCGATTCACGAGATGTCACCGCAGTGTGCTTAGGCCAGCACCCCTCCCTGACCTTCGTCCTCAGCGGTCTCACAGCCGGGTCTGCCACGATCCGAGGGCGTCGTCGGAACCACAGGAGGCTGCGTGCACACCACCGCCACGGCCGGGCCGGCTGGGAGCAGGTCGTCGGAGGGTGACGAGAGCTGGCGGATCCGCCGCACGGCGACCGACCTGGACCGGCTCGGCGAGACAGAATCGATCTTCGCGCTGAGCAACGGCTGGATCGGCTGGCGGGGGACCCTCGACGAAGGCGCGCCCTACGGGATGCCGGGCAGTTACCTCAACGGCTTTCACGAGCGGCGCGAACTCGGCTACCCGGAGGACGGCTACGCCTTCCCGGAGTTCAGCGACACCGTGATCAGCGCGCCGAACGCCACGCTGATCCGACTCTGGGTCGACGGCGAGCCACTGGACGTCCGCACCGGGACCCTGCGCACCCACGAACGGGTGCTGGACCTGCGGTCCGGGGTGCTGCGCCGGGAGACCGAGTGGATCTCACCGGGCGGGCGCGGCGTACGGATCCGCAGCACCCGGCTGGTCTCCCTGCCCCGGCGGCGGATCGCGGCCATCCGCTACGAGGTGGAGCCGCTGGACGCGAGCGTCGAGCTGCGGGTCTGCTCGGACCTGCTGGCCAACGAGCGGGTGCCGGAGCGCTCCGACGATCCGCGAGCCGCCTCGGTCGTCACCGATGCGCTGACCGCCGAGACGCGCCGCTCGCACGGGCTGGACGGGGTGCTGGTGCACCGCACCGAGCGGAGCGCGCAGCGGGTCGCGGTGGCGGTCGCGCACCTGGTCGAAGCGCCCGAGCACGTCTCCGCCGACAGCGACTGCACCCCGGACCGGATGCGGCTGACCCTGACCGGCCCGCTGCGCCCGGGGGAACGGCTCCGGTTGACCAAGTTCGCCGCGTACGAGTGCGCGCCGGCGCGGGGGACGCCGCCCGGCGAGCTGGCCGACCTGGTCGTCGCCGAGGCGGACGCCGCTCGGGCGGACGGCTTCGACGCGCTGCTCGCGGCGCAGCGGGCCGCGCTGGACGGCGCCTGGCGGACCGCCGACGTGGAGCTGGACGGAGACCCGGAACTTCAGCAGGCGATCCGGTTCGCGCTCTTCCACCTGGTCCAGGCGGGCCGGCCGGACGGCGACCGGACCATCCCGGCCAAGGGGCTCACCGGCAACGGCTACGACGGTCACGTGCTCTGGGACACCGAGAGCTACGTGCTGCCGGTGCTCACCTACCTGGCCCCGGCGGTGGCCCGCTCCGCCCTGCGCTGGCGACACGCGCACCTGCCGGAGGCCCGCGAACGGGCCACGAAGCTGCGGCTGGCCGGCGCGACCTTCCCGTGGCGGACCATCGGCGGTCGCGAGTGCTCCGGCTACTGGCCGGCCAGCACCGCCGGGCTGCACCTCAACGCCGACATCGCCGACGCCGTCCTGCGCTACGTCGCGGCCACCGGCGACCGGGAGTTCCTCGCCGAGGCGGGCGTGGACCTGCTGGTGGAGACGGCTCGGCTCTGGCACCGCTTCGGCCACTGGTCGGACACCGGCGCCTTCCACCTGCACGGGGTGACCGGCCCCGACGAGTACGCCGCCCTGGTCAACGACAACGTCTTCACCAACATGATGGCCCGGCGCAACCTGCGCGGCGCGGCGGACGTCGTCGAGCGCCACCCCGAGCAGGCCGAAGGCCTCGGCGTCGACCCGGCCGAGGTGGCCGGCTGGCGGGCCGCGGCCGATGCGATGTTCGTCCCCTACGACCGCAAGCGTGGGGTGCACCAGCAGTCGGCCGGCTTCACCGAGCAGCCGGAGTGGGACTTCGCCGGCACCGGCGAGGAGGAGTACCCGCTCCTGCTGCACTTCCCCTACCTGGAGCTCTACCGCAAGCAGGTGGTCAAGCAGGCCGACCTGGTGCTGGCCATGCTGCGCTGCCCCGGCGAGTTCACCGCCGACGAGAAGACCCGCAACGTCGCGTACTACGAGGCCCGCACCGTCCGTGACTCGTCCCTGTCGGCCGCGCCGCAGGCGGTGCTCGCCGCCGAGGTCGGCCACCTCGATCTGGCGTACGACCTGTTCGCCGAGTCGGTCCGCCAGGACCTCGCCGACCTCGGCGACAAGACCGCGGACGGGCTGCACCTGGCGTCGCTGGCCGGGTCGTGGCTGGCGCTCGTGCAGGGCTTCGGCGGGCTGCGCGACGACCGGGGCGCGCTCTCCTTCGATCCCCGGCTGCCGCGGCGCATCCACCGGCTCGCGTTCCACCTGCGGTGGCACGGCCACCGGCTGCGGGTCACGCTGACCCCGGACGAGGCCCGCTACGAGCTGCCCGACGGCGGGCCGGAGGCCACGGTCGAGCTGTGGCACCACGGCGAGCAGGTGCGGGTGGCCGGCGGGGCGCCGGTCAGCCGGGCGATGCCCCCGGTGCCCGACCCCGGCCCCGAGCCGCCCTCCCCGCCGGGCCGGCGGCCGGCCCGCCGCACCGCGGGCTGAGACTCAGCCCGTCTCGAGCCCGCCGGACATCCGCTCGCGGACCTTCTCCAGCTCCTCGAAGGCGTACGCCCAGTTGTGGCACTTGAAGCTGCGCAGCCCGTCGATGGCGGTGTGGCAGTCGCCGCAGCGGACCCCGGGGATGGCGTCCGGCACCTCGGTGTTGACGTACTTGCGGTCGCCGAGGATCACCATGGCGATCATCGTGCGGTCGTGCACACCGGAGAGCGCCGACGAGACGATGTCGTACCAGGTTACCCGACGGCCGCACTTGGGGCAGTCCGGCTCGTCGCCGCTGACCCAGAGCGGGGCGCCGATGCTGCGGGGCGGAAGGCCGAGCAGCTTCTCCAGCCGCCGCACGTCCGCCTCCGGGGTGGTCCAGCGGTGCCGGCCGGGCAGCGAGGCCGGTGAGTCGTAGACGGTGCGGAACAGGTCCGAGTCGACCTGCACGGTCTCCCGCTGACTGGTCATCGGCGTCCCCCTCGGCGATCGGTGCCCCCACCGTGTCCGCCGGCGGCGGGGGGTGCAGCCGGATCAACGACACGACGGGCCGCCTGGTCGTTCTCCGGTTCCACCGTCGCCCACCCTCCGGCACGTGGTACGACATCCGCAGGGCGCCACCGGAGGGAGTGCCGATGGCGAGCGCGCCGGAACGGCTGCTGCGGCACCGTGAAGATCCGGTGAGCGCCTCCTTCCTGGAACTCTTCTTCGACCTGGCGTTCGTCCTCGCGCTCAGTCAACTGGCCAACATGATGCTGGCCGATCTGGACGTCGGCGGTGCGCTGCGGACCGCGCTGCTGTTGGCCGCGCTCTGGTGGGTCTGGGTGTCGACCACCTGGTTCACCGACTGGTTCGCGCCGAGCGCCGCGGTCGTGCGGTTCATCCTGGTCGCCGCCGCGCTGGGCAGCCTGCTGATGGGCGCGGCCCTGCCGCAGGCGCTGGGTGACCGGGCGCTGCTCTTCGCGGGTGCCTTCGTCGCGCTCAACGTCGGCCGCAACGTGCTCACGAGCCTTCTGCTGCGGGGCCACCCGCGGCGTCCGCGCAGCCTGCGGATCCTGTTCTGGTTCTGCGCCAGCGGGGTGCTGTGGCTGGCCGGCGCGCTGGTGCCGGTGGCGCGGGTCCCGCTCTGGCTGACCGCCATGGCGACGGACTATGTCGGGCCGAGCATCGGATGGCCCACGCCGGGGCTCGGCCGGGCCCGCCGGGACGAGTTGCGGCTGACCGGCGGGCACCTGTCCGAGCGGTTCCAGCAGATCTTCATCATCTCGCTCGGCGAGTTGATCCTGGTCGCCGGCGTGGCGTACGCCGCGACCGACATCGGCCCGGCGCAGACCGCCGCCTTCCTGCTGGTCTTCACCATGGCCGTGCTGACCGGGCTGCTCTACATCACGCCGGCCGGCGGACATCTGGGCCAGGCCCTCGAGCGGGCCGACCCGTCCCGGCTCGGCCCGGCCTCCGCCTACCTGCACCTGGTGATGGTCGGCGGAGTGGTGGCCACCGCCGTCGGGGCGAAGCTGGCCATCGCCCACCCGACCCAGCCGGGCGCGGTGGCGGTGGTCGTCGCCGGTCCGGCTCTGTTCCTGGCCGGCCGGCTGCTGCTCTCCGCCGCCATCAACCGGCGGTTCTCCTGGCCTCGGCTGGCCGCGCTGCCGGCGCTGCTCGTGGTGGGCCTGCTGACGGCGGGACTGCCCCTGCTGGTGGCGACCGCGGCCACCGCCGCGATCCTGCTCGTCGCGGCCGTGCTGGAGCGGACCGGGGTTTTCGCGCCCCGCGAGCGCGGGTGAGTGGTGCAGCCCCCCGTGTTCCACCCGGGGGTCGTCCGGTTCAGGGGCGGAGCGCGTTGAGGACCAGCTGCGCGTAGCGACGCCACACGGCCGGGTCGCGCTGGTCAAGCACGATCAGTTGCCGGACCGGGCCGCAGAGGATGACCCGGATGTCCAGCTCGTCGGCGTCGGGCCGGATCCCGCCGGAGGGCTTGGCCGCCTCCACCAACTGCCCGATCAGGCCCAGGATCCGGACGGCGGGCACCAGCTTGCCGTCGAAGAAAGCGTCCGCGAGCACCCGATCCCGCGCGAGGCGCTCGAACAGGTCGGGTACGTAGGCCCGCAGCTCCTGGTCGGCGTCGGGGCCGTCGAGCGCGGCGAGCGTACGCCGCTCCAGCTCCTGGAACTGCTGTCGCGCGACGGCGATCACCAGGTCGTCCTTGCTGGGGTAGCTGCGGTAGACCGTGGCCCGGCCGACGCCGGCCCGCTCCGCCACCTGCGGCACCGTCACCTGGAGGCCCTGCTCGGTGAAGAGTTCCCGGGCGGCCGCGATGACCCGTTCCTGGTTGCGGCGAGCGTCCAGCCGTCGATGGGAACCGTCCGGCCCGGCCGGGGTCTCGAGGTCGTCGGGCAGGGCCACGGTCTCAGTTTGCCGGATCGCCGGGGCGCGCGGCCGAACCGGCCTGCCCGCCGTCGGCGTCGCCGGCCATCGTCTGCTCGTCGCCGTACACCTTGGTCAGCTCGACGTTCAACACTGTGCACACCCGGGCGAACGACCAGTAGTAGCCGATCACCTGGAGCACCTCGACGATCTCGCGCTCACTGACGACCTGCCGCAGCTGGTCGAAGAGGTCGTCGGGGACGCGCGGTCGCCGCACCACTTCGGCGGTGAACCGGATGAGCGCCCGGTCGTACGGCGACAGCTCCGGACTGGCGACCTGCCGGCTGCTGATGATCTCCCGGGTGCGCTGGTCGACCCCGGCAGCCTCGGACATCGGCCGGTGCTGCGCGGCGACGAACTCGCACTCGGCCCACTCGGCCACGGTCAGGATGACGAGTTCCCGCGAGCGCGCGGGCAGCTCCAGCGAGGTGAACTGCGCCTTCGCGAGCTGGATGAAGAGCGCAACGGTGCCGACCGAGTGGGTCAGCATCTTGACCAGCGGGTCGGGCGGCAGAGCGGAGAGGAAGTCACGGACGTCGTCCGGGACGTTCTTCGGATCGGGGTCGGCGAGGCGGGGCATGATCTTCTCCTCGATCGGGTTCGTGGGCGTCGTCTCGATCGCGCTCAGCGCGCGTCATCCGGGAGGAGGTCGAACCCGGTCTCGCTGAGGTGCTGGAATCGGCCGTCCGGGGCGAACGACCCGAAGATCGCGATCTCTCGTCGGGCCGTGGCGCCGTCCACCATCGTGATCTCGAAGACGTGCCGCTCGGCGTAGCGGGAGCCGTCGCGCAGTTCGTCGAGCACGGTCACCGTGCCGCGGGCGATCTGGGTCCGGGTGCGGGCCACCATCTCGGCGAACTCGGCGCGATCGAGCGTCTTGCCGTCGCTGCGGTGGGTGTAGTCGGGCGCGTAGAACCTCTCCAGCGCCTCGTGCAGGTCGAGCGTCGGCTCGAAGACCAGCTCGCGGAGAGCGTCGCTGATGCTCACCTGGTACATGGCTCGGAACTCCTCGGACGGGGGTCGGCACGGATCCGGACCCATGAGTCCGGTTGGCGTCGAACGTACCGGACTCGGGAGTCCGGATCCACCGGATGGTGGCCGTCGTCACCAGGCGGCGCTGCCGTGCGCCGCCGTTCCGCAGGTGGGCGCGACTACGATCGGCCAGCCATGGACGAGAGCCCGGAGCACGAGATGATCGCCGTACCGGCGGGGCGGGCGACCCTCTCCGACCGGCGTACGCAGCGGCAGTGGTCGGTGTCGCTCGCGCCCTACCAGCTCTCGGCGTTCCCGGTCACCCAGGCCCAGTACGCGCAGGTCACCGGCGAGCGGCCGAGCAGCCACCAGGGCGATCGACTGCCCGTCGAGAGCGTCTCCTGGTGGGACGCGATCCGCTACTGCAACGCCCTGTCCCGACACGAGGGTCTGGCACCCGCGTACCGGCTCGACGCGGACGGCGAAGAGGTCGAGTGGGACGCCACCGGCGACGGCTATCGGCTGCCGACCGAAGCCGAGTGGGAGTACGCCTGCCGGGCCGGCACCACCGGTCCGCGCTACGGGCCGCTCGACGAGATCGCCTGGTACCGCGGCAACTCACAGGAGCGGATCCACGAGGTGGGCGGCAAGCGCCCCAACCCGTGGGGCCTGCACGACATGCTCGGCAACGTCTGGGACTGGTGCTGGGACATCTACGACGCCGAGGTCTACGGCAGCTACCGGGTGCTCCGGGGCGGCGGCTGGTTCGACGAGCACTGGAGCTGCCGGGCCTCGGTGCGGCGCCGCAGCCACCCGAGCTTCCAGGTCGACGATGTGGGCTTCCGCGTCGCCCGCTCGATTCGCCGCTGAGCACGTCCCTCGCCCGCTTCCCGCTCATGGGGCGAGTCGGGGAACGTCTTCCTGAGACGGCACTGCCCGGCCGGCGAACAGTCGCCGACCGGGCAGTGTTCCGGCCCTGGTCAGTTCTGGGTGGCCAGGTCCTTCAGGCCCTCCAGCATCTCGGCGAAGTCAGCGGTCTCCGCCGGCGGCGGCGTCTCGATGCTCACCGCCTTGCCGTAGTCGGTGTAGTCGACCACCATGTCGCCCATCTTGCCCATGACCATGCCCGCCCGGCGGGGCCGGTACTGCTCGTCGACCCACAGGTCGATCTTGATCTCCTTGACGCCTTCCTTGGCGAACTGCTTCTCGACGCCCGACCGCAGCTCGGGGTCGAGCTGAGCGAAGTGGGTCGCGACGGGGGTGGTGACGGTGTAGTGGACGGTGGCCGCCCCGTTCACCGTCTCCTGGCCGACGACCGTCACGCCCTCGGAGGCGAGCAGCGTCTTGACCTGCTTGGTCGGGTCGACGTCCTCGAACTGCTTGGTGAGGTCCATGCCCGCCTGCTCGCCGACGGTGCTCAGGTCCATCTTCATCCAGCGCTTGCCGCCGGTGCTGGCGCGGTCCTCCGCCGGAATCTCGACGTAGACCACGGCGCCGATCATCCGCACGGTGGTCGGAGCGCCGTCCGGGCCCGCCGTCGTCATCTCGGCCTTGACCGGGTCGCCCAGATCCAGGACGCCCTGCATCGAGATCTGCTCGCCGCCCGCCTTGCCCTTCATCGTCAGGGTCACCGAATCGGTCTTGTCGGTGGCGTCGACCGTCTTCTGCAACGACCCCTTGAGATCACTGGCGAGCAGCTCCAGCACGCTGGGCTGCTCCGGCGCGTCCGACGAGCCGGGCTTCGAGCCGCAGGCGGACACCGCGAGTGCGGTGAGCGCCGAGACCGCCACGATCGTGGTCTTCTTCCAAAGTGACACGTAACAGCTTCTTTCCCCCGAAGGATTCTGGGGATCTCCCCAAGTAGACCGACGACAAGCTATCCCAAGCGGTCAATCCCCGGGCGACACCTCACCACCGTCCCGGTGAGCAGGCCGCTCGCCGTCGCCGCCGTGCCGCGAAAGTGTCCCAACGGGCTCCTAGCCTGCCCGCCGTATCTGAGTCGCTGCGCGAGGCGGATCTCCATCATCATGATCAGATGGCTCAGGACGAGTTGCCTCTCGCCGACACCCTCGCGCTCGGACAGTTGGCCTACCTCCGCCAGCGTTCGCTCGGCAGTAGGCGCTACCGGGCTGTGGGCCAGGTGTGGCTCGGCGTCACACCTCGCTACCTGCACTGGAGTCGGCCCTCCGTCTTCGACTCCCACCTCGACTCCGTACGACGCAGCCTGGTGGCCTACGAGCGGCTGGCGAAGCGGCGCGATCAGGGCGTTGCCGAGGCCTGGCAGGAAGTTCTCGTCGCCGTGGACGAGCTGCTCGCCGAGGGCCGGCAGCGCGCCGGCCACCGGATCCGGCCACGACGAATCTGACCGGTACGGAGTTTCTCCGTTGCTCGCGGGCTGACCTTGACCCTGGCCGCACAGCGGCAGCCCAATCCGGGCCATTACCAACATTTCTGATCGAACCGCTGAGCCGTCATGTGACCATGAGCGGCGAGCGGCCGACCCGCAATCGCCCCGGCACCGGTCGACCAGCCCAGGAGGTGGAGCATGTCCAACGGCAACGCAATCCGTCCCTTCCGGCTCGACACGCCGGAAGAAGCGATCGCCGACCTGCATCGCCGGATCGCGGCCACCCGCTGGCCCAGCCGCGAGCTGGTCAATGACCGCTCCCAGGGCGTACAGCTGGCGACGGTCCAGGAACTGGCCCGCTACTGGACGACCGGTCACGACTGGCGCGCGTGCGAGGCGAAGCTGAACGCCCTGCCGCAGTACACGACGGACATCGACGGCGTCGAAATCCACTTCATCCACGTGCAGTCGCAGCACGAGAACGCCCTGCCGCTGATCATGACGCACGGCTGGCCGGGCTCGGTCGTCGAGCTGCTCGGGGTCATCGGCCCGCTCACCGACCCGACCGCACACGGCGGACGGGCCGAGGACGCCTTCCACCTCGTCCTGCCGTCACTGCCCGGCTACGGCTTCTCAAGCGTGCCGACCGAGCTCGGCTGGGAGAACGGCCGCATCGCGAGCGCGTGGGCGGAGCTGATGAATCGCCTCGGCTACTCGCGCTATGTCGCCCAGGGTGGTGATGTGGGTGCCGCCGTCACGGACGCGATGGGCCGCCAGGCACCCGACGGGCTGCTCGGCATCCACGTCAACCTGCTCGCCGGGGCGATCGGCATCAAGGACAAGCTGCCGGCGAAGTCCGAGCAGGAGCGCGCGGCGCTCGACGCGCTCAACACTTTCACCACGGACGGCTTCGGCTACTTCCTGGAGCAGACCACCCGGCCACAGACGATCGGCTACTCCCTGATCGACTCACCCATCGGGCTGGCGGCCTGGATGTTCGACCACGACACCGACAGCTACTACAAGATTGCCCGCGCGATCGTCGACGGCCAGCCCACGGGTGGTCTCACCCGGGACAGCATCGTCGACAACGTCACGCTCTACTGGCTGACCGGCACCGGCACCTCGTCCGCCCGGTGGTACTGGGAATTCGGCCGGTTCCTGGCCGCCGCCGGTGCGTCCGGCCAGGCCCCTCCGCCGGTCTCGGTTCCGGTCGGCTTCACGACGTTCCCCGGCGAGCTCTTTCCTGCTCCGCGCAGCTGGGTCGAGTCGGTCTACCCCGGCCTCGCGTACTACAACGAGGCCGAGCGCGGCGGCCACTTCGCCGCCTGGGAGGAGCCCGACCTGTTCGCGGCCGAGATGCGGGCCGTGTTCCAGCCACTGCGGACATCCTGAGCCCGTCAGGTCGCGCGCTCGGTAGCGCGCCGTCCTCGATCGCCTGATCGATCAGGTTCGTGGTGGTGACAGCTTCGCGCTGGTCATCCGAGCTGAGGCGGGAATCGGCGAGACGGCTCTGCTGGAGTACCCGATCGCGCGCGGCGGTCAGTCGGGTTTCTGACTGCCAACCGCTCGGATCCGGGCTCGGCGGCCGATCGTGTTCGGGATTGTCCTAGATCTCCGTGGAGCTCGGTTCTCCAAGGTCCCGACGACTTCCGGCTCGCCGCTACGATGCAGCCTCCGAGGCACGTCGCACCAGCGGAGGGCGCGCATGCTTGGGTCCAATAGAACGGTAAGAACAAAGGCGACCATCTGGCGCTACAGATTGTGGCGATACAGGTTGACCACCGTGGGCACCGTTCTAGCCTCGTTCGGATTGGCGACATCTCTGGTGGACCCGCCCCGGCCCGTCAGTGTTGTTGCGGGTCTCGCGGGCGCTACTCTCTCCCTTATGGAGACCGGGGCAAACCGCCGGCGTTCGAAGGAAGTGCGATTCCAACTGCGGAAGGGCGACACCTACCGGGATGTGATTGGTCATTCGGCGGACCTCGGGCCAGTTGTGGAGAGCGCCCGGGACGTTGGGATTTTGCTGTCACGCGAGAACGCCGAACTGCGCAAGCGCCCCATCCGAGCTATTATCCAGACCCCCGATTACAGGTTGCCACGTGACTTGCGGACCTGGTCGCTTGACTACTTAACCTACCGTGCGAGAACGGCAAAGATCTATAACGACAGTGCGCTCTGCCTGGTGTCGGACCTCTTGAGCGACGATGTTGTCAAGCTGAGAGCCGGTCGCTATTTCGACTTCATGTGCAGCAACCTGCTCGCCCCGTCCGACATCTGGGAGGTGGGGCGGAAGAGTCCTGCCCTTCGTGGTCGGGACCTCATCCTCGACCCAGACGGCCGACTCGTATCTTTCAAGCGCAGTCGCCTAGCGAACCTCATCGGCGTATCGACCCTGGCCTTCACCACCGACGGCCAGCTGCTCCTTGTCGCGCAGACGGACGACAACATCGGCAGTCCTGGCTTGCTCGCCCCATCCGGTTCTGGGGCACTCGAACCTAAGGACGTGCCCGAAAATACGGAGGACTGCACTATCCAGGAGATCATGATCCGCGGAGCCGAGCGCGAGTTGCGGGAAGAGTGCCATCTGACGGAGCGCGACATAAAAAGCAGCTCTCTCGTTGGGCACGGTCGCTGGATCAGCCGAGGGGCGATGCCTGAGTTCTGCGCTGTAACCCTCCTCGGCCTCACAGGTGATCAAGTGCTCGATCGGTCACCGCGGCGGGTAGAAAGATCTTACGTCCACGAATTTATGCCAGTCAGTCTCGCGCCCCTGCGGCTCTGGGATCCCAGTCGACCGCTCGACATGCTGCCTGAGCATCGACAGGCGGTTTCCTGGCCCTTGGCACTTGGGCTCGCCTGCCTGGCAGAGTGCATCAACGACGAATCGTGGTCCTTGCGCGAGGACTTGTTGACGCGATTGGAGGGATAGTTCCGCGGATGCGGAACTAGGTGTCCAATCCTGGAGGCTGTTCGTCAACAGCCCCGCCGCCAAGGTCCCGCCAGCGCAGTGGGGGGCGGAAAACCTCCAGGCGGAGTCGGATGGTTTCCGGCTTCCGACCGCCGACGGCGCTGCCTAGCGTCGATTGCATGATCGAGCTACGTGAGCTGACGAAACGCTACGGCGACCAAGTGGCCGTCGACGGGCTGAGCGTCCGGGTGCAGCCGGGGGTGGTGACCGGCTTCCTCGGCCCGAACGGTTCCGGCAAGTCGACGACGATGCGGATGATCCTCGGCCTGGATGCCCCGGACCATGGCGAGGCACTGATCGGCGGCGTCCGGTACCCGGACGTGGACTGGCCGCTGAAGACGGTCGGTGCGCTTCTCGACGCCGGGGCGTTCCATCCTGGCCGCAGCGCCCGTGCGCACCTGGCCGCGCTGGCCGCGAGCAACGACATCCCCGGTTCCCGGGTCAAGCAGGTGCTGCGCATCGTCGGTCTGTCCGACGCGGCGACGCGGCGTGCCGGTACGTACTCGCTCGGCATGCGCCAGCGGCTCGGCGTCGCTGTGGCCCTGCTCGGCGACCCGGGCGTCCTCCTGCTCGACGAGCCGGTCAACGGACTGGATCCGGAGGGCATTCGCTGGATCCGAGACCTGCTGCGCGGACTCGCCGCCGAAGGTCGGACGGTGTTCGTGTCCAGCCACCTGATCGCCGAGATGGCGCTGACCGCCGACCGGCTGGTGGTGATCGGCCGCGGCCGGCTGCTGGCCGAGACGACCGTCGCCGAACTCGCCGCCGGCGAAGACAGCCTGGAGGACGCGTTCTTCCGGCTCACCTCACAGGCCACCGATTATCGCGGAGTGGGAGCGTCATGAACGGGTACGGATTCCGGCACGCGGCCCGGATGGAGCGGATCAAGCTGAGCAGCGTCCGGTCGACGTGGTGGCTGGCGATCGCCGCGGTGGTCTCGATGGCCGCGGCCGGGGCCGGGGTGGGACTCGGGTACCGATCGCACACCCCGGTCGCCACCGCCGCCCAGATCCTGAACAACAGCCTCGGCGGCGCCATCGTGGCCCAGCTGCTCCTCGGAGCGCTCGGCGTCCTGGTGGTGACCGGCGAATACGGCACCGGGATGATCCGCTCGACGTTCGCCGCCGTTCCGCGGCGCCGGATCGTCCTGGCCGCGAAGGTCGCCGTGTGCGGCGGCGCGGCTCTCACCGTCGGCCTGGTCGCGAGCTTCGCCGGCTATCTGGGCGGGCAGCTCGCGATCCGCGGCACCGCCATCCCGGCCGCATCCCTCGGAGACCCGGCGATCCTGCGCGCGGTCGTGCTGACCGGCGTGTATCTGGGCGTCACCGCCCTGATCGGGGTCGGCATCGGGACGATCGTGCGGCACTCGGGCGCCGCCATCGGCACGCTGTTCGGTCTGATGTTCGTACCGATGATCGTGGCCGGCCTGTTCGGCGAGAGCGGAATCCAGGTCGGCCGCTTCGTCCCGCTGTTGATGCTGCTCAACTCGATCGCGGTGACCTCGCCGGTACCCGGGCTGTTCTCCAGCTGGATCAGCGCGCTGCTGATGTGCGGGTACGCGGCGGTAGCGATTCTGTGCGGCGCCGTGCTGCTCCGCCACCGCGACGCGTGACCAGCGACAATGGACTGGTGACCGCGCTGCGCGCTCCGTTCACCACACTGGCCCTGCGCCAGGCGGTGTTCTGCGTCGTCGGCGTGGTCAGCGCGGCCGCGATCCTGAGCGTGCCGGCGATCGGGCCGGCCCTGGGCGTCCTCTTCCTCTGGGCGACCGGAGCCCTGTCCGACCAGCCGGCACCTGCCGTCGCACCGGTGTTCCTTTTCCTGGTTCCGCTCACCGTCGCGCTCCTGGTCGTGCTGGCCGCCCCGATCGGGCGCGCGATGGGACCCGTGCATCGCTCGCTCGCCGACCGGCTGCTCGACACGCATGTGGACGCCCCGCCGCCCCGGCCGTCGAAGCGGCTCAGCGCCGTGGTCGCCGACGGGCCGGGCTGGCGCGCCGTCGGGTACGGCCTGCTCAAGGTGCCACTGGCCATCCCCGAGGGCTACGGCGCGTTCTGCTACGTATTCGGCCTGGTCAACCTCAGCTACCCGGTGTGGTGGCCGCTGTTTCGCAACCATCCGCCCGGAACGCGCCTCGGACCGGTGTGGGCGCTGACGCCGTTCGGCACCATCGGTACGCGGACGTTCGCCGGGACGTTCCTCATCGCCGCGGCCGGCCTCGCCATGCTGCTGGTCGCTCCGTGGTTGATGCGGGCTGGTACGGCGCTGGACCTTGCCGCGATGCGACGGCTGCTCGGTCCGCGTCGGCTCGCCGAGCGGGTACGCGAACTGCAGGTCACCCGGGCCCGCGCGATCGACGACGCGGCCGCGATGATGCGCAGGCTGGAACGGGACCTGCACGACGGCGCGCAGATCCGCCTGGCCACGCTGGCGATGAACCTGGGCATGGCGACTGAGAAGCTCGGTGCCGACGGCCCGCCACCCGACCTCGCACAGGCCCGCGAACTGGTCGCGCTCGCCCACCGTGGAGCGAAGGATGCCCTCGCCGATTTGCGCGACCTGGTGCGCGGGATTCACCCGCCCGTCCTCGACAATGGTCTCGGCGACGCGCTGGCGACGCTCGCGACGAGCAGCGCCATCCCGGTCGCGGTGGACGTCGAGCTGCCCGACCGCCCAGCGCCCGCGATCGAGACCATCGCCTACTTCTGCGCCTCCGAGCTGCTCGCGAACGCGGCCAAACACAGCCGGGCGACCCGTATCGGGCTCGGCGTCGTCCGATCCGGCGAGCGCCTGATGGTGACCGTGAAGGACGACGGCATCGGCGGGGCGAACCCGGAGGGTCCCGGCCTGTCCGGCCTGGCCCGCCGCATCGCCGTCGTGGACGGCCGGATGCGCGTACACAGTCCGGCCGGCGGTCCGACCCGGGTCGAGATCGAGCTGCCCACACAGGTGTGAACGGAGGCGACGACATGCGGATGGTGATCGCGGAGGATGCCGCGATGATGCGCGAAGGGCTGGTCCGGCTGCTCACCGACCGCGGCTTCGAGGTGTGCGCGGCGGTGGCGGACGCAGATGCGTTGCGGTCCGCGATTGCCGCCCACGTACCGGATGTAGCGATCATCGACATCCGGATGCCGCCGACGCACACCGACGAGGGACTGCGCGCCGCGATCGACATCCGACGCGACCATCCCGACGTCGATGTGCTGGTGTTTTCCCAGTACGTGGAGACCCGCTACGCGACCCGCCTGCTCGCCGACCGGCCGACCGGCATCGGATACCTGCTCAAGGACCGCGTCGCCGACGTCGCCGATTTCGTGGACGCGCTGACCCGGGTGGCATCCGGTGGCACCGCACTGGATCCGGAGGTGGTCGGCCACCTGATGCGGGCCGGGCAGGGCACGGCCGGGGTGGCGTCGCTGACCCCCCGGGAGCGGGAGGTGCTTTCGCTGATGGCCGAGGGACGATCCAACGCCGGGATCGCGGCGGCTCTTGTCATCACCGCCGGAGTCGTGGAGAAACACGTGGCGAGCATCTTCGCGAAACTCGGTCTGCCGTCCTCGGACAGCGACAACCGTAGGGTCCTGGCCGTCCTCCGCCACGTCAGCGGCGGCTGATGTCTGGGCCGCTTGTCCGCGAGTAAGGCAATCGTGCAGCGCGCCTCGGCGGCGCTGCCGCGCCCGGCGGCCGCCCACGGCCCGTGGAGTCACCTTTGGCCTTCGGACCATCTCGGTGAACAAGCTGAGCAGCCGCGAGTTGCGAACGAGTGCCTTCCGCACCTTCGCCGTCTGATTACCGCTGCTCTGGGGCCCCGGACTCAGGAGGCTACCCAGCCCCCAATCGCGGCAAAGCGACCTGATTGTGAGGTCGCTGACCTGCGTGTGAGTGGGCCGCCAGGGACTCGAACCCTGAACCTATGGATTAAAAGTCCACAGCTCTGCCATTGAGCTAGCGGCCCGCGCGCTCAGGTTACCGGACAGCGGTGACCGGCGAGTCGATCAAGGCCGTCGGCGGGTCGAGGCTTGGGTGGGCCGGCGCCGGGTATCGGACCGGTATGCGGTCGAGTGGCAAGCCGGCGGTGGCGGCGTCCGGCGAGGAGATCGGCCCGGACGGGGTACGCGAGCCGGGCGGCGAGGTGCATGCCTGGCTGCCGAGGCAGAACCAGACGGTCTGCGGGTTGCCGCTGAGCCGGAGCCGGCTGCGTCGGTTCCCGCACGTGCGGTTCGACTACGCGTCCACCGACGTGCTGACCGGGGCGGACCCGGTCGGCCGGATCTGCCCGCGGTGCCTGGCCGCCACGGATGGCCGTCGGCGGGACGAGAAACACCCCTGGGTCCGCCACGCGCCCCGCCCCTGAGCTTCCCCGCCCGCCGTGAGCGTGTCGATTCACCCCGCCTGATCACCGAGAACTCGACGTCGCACCGGCTGCCCGTGGGCGTCCGGCACGGTTGGCGGGCGGCTGGGCGGGTACCGGGTGCGGCATGCGGATCGTGGTGGTGGGGGCGAGCGGCAACGCGGGGACGGCCCTGTTGCGCCGGCTGCGCCGGGAGCGGGGGGTGGAGCTGGCCGGGGTGGCCCGTCGGCTGCCCGGCCCGGACGCGGGTGAGCCGTACGACCAGGTGGAGTGGCACTCCTGCGACGTGGGCCTGCCGGGCGCGGCGGAGCAGCTCGCCGAGGTCTTCGCGGGCGCGCACGCGGTGGTGCACCTGGCCTGGCAGATCCAGCCCAGCCACAACCAGCGGGTGCTGCACCGGACCAACATCGGCGGCAGCCAGGCGGTGATCGACGCGGTGGTCCGGGCCCGGGTGCCGGCCCTGGTGTACGCCTCGTCGGTCGGCGTCTACGCGCCCGGCCCGAAGGACCACCCGGTCAGCGAGCGCTGGCCGGCGACGGGCGTGCCCGAATCGTCGTACAGCCGGGACAAGGCGGAGGTGGAGGCGCTGCTCGACCGGGCGGAGCGCGAGCACCCGGAGCTGCGGGTGGTGCGGATGCGGCCCGGCCTCAACTTCCAGCGCGACGCGGGCACCGAGATCAGCCGCTACTTCCTCGGCCCGTTCGTGCCGGTGCAGCTGCTCAGGTACAACCGGATCCCGCTGGTGCCGACGCACCGCCGGCTGCGGATGCAGGCCGTGCACACCGACGACGTCGCCGAGGCGTACGCCCGGGCGGTGCTGGGTGATGCGCGCGGCGCCTTCAACCTGGCCGCGGACCCGGTGCTGACCCCGGAGCTGGTGGCCCGGCACTTCCACGGCTGGACGGTGCCGGTGGCCGCCCCGCTGCTGCGCGGCGCGGCGGCCCTGACCTGGCACGCCCGGCTGCAACCGGTCGACGCGGGCTGGGTGCAGCTGGCGCTGGACGCGCCGCTGATGTCGAGCGACCGGGCGGAGGCCGAGCTGGGCTGGGAGCCGGCGATCGACGCGCTCACCGCGCTGCGGCAGCTCTTCCTCGGCATGGCCGAGCGCGGCCACACGGCCAGCCCGCCGATGTCCGCCGCCGCCACCCTCCCCGGCCGCCTGGGCGCCCTGCTCAAGGCCCGCCCCGCCGGCCAGGGCAACCCCTACTGACCCCAACCCACCGACGCCCGCCCCCGGTGCGCGTTGATCATGAAGTTGTTGTCACGACACGCCGACACCGCGCGCAATAACTTCATGATCAACCTCAACCGAGATCCAACCGGGGTCAGCTGAGTTTGGAGCCGGGGGTGCTGGGGTTGCGGGCGCCCAGGAAGAAGATGCCGGGGTAGCCGCGGGTCTCGAACTTGCCGCTCGGATTGCGGCGCAGGGTGGAGTCCTCGATCGTCATCGTCCCGGTGCGGTCGTTGCTGACGAAGAAGATCGCACCGCCGCCCTCGTTGGCCTCGTTCTTCTCGATCACCGTGCCGGCGATCCGGACGGTGAACCGGTTGCCGTCGCAGTAGATCGCCCCGCCGCTGCCGCCGCCGGGCGTGCCGGCCTTCGCCGGGTTGGCGCCGTTGCCGATCGCCTCGTTGCCGGTGAAGAGGCTGTTCAGCACGGTCCACGAAACCCCGATGCTGCTCAGCGCCCCGCCGTTGGCGCAGGAGCCGCGGTCGAAGGTGCTGTTCACCACGTACACCGGCTTGTTCTCGTACTGGCTGAGCACCCGCAGCGCGGCGCCGCCCAGGTCGGGCCCGGTCCGGTCGCAGCGGTTGCGGACGAAGCGCGAGTTGACCACCTTGACCCGCCCGCCCCGGACGAAGATCGCCCCGCCGCCGCCACCCTCGGCCTTCTCACCTGTGGAGTTGCCCTCGGTGAAGGTGAGGTTCTGCACGGTGAGCTGCGGGTGGTCCTGGTTCTGGCAGTGCGAGGTGGTCCAGCCCTGGGCCCCGTCGCAGGTGTTCATGTAGAGGATCCGGCGCTGGCCCTGCCCGCTGAGGGTGACCTTGCCGCCGCCGTCGAGCACCACCTTCGGCCCGTTGGCGTTGCGTACCTTGGCGGTGGCGGTCATCTTGATGGTCACCGGGTCCGGCCCGCAGTTGAAGGTGATGATGCCGCCGGCCGCGACCGCCTTCACCACGGCGGCCGACGTGCAGCTCGCCGGCGTGCCCGTGCCGACCCTGCGGCTCGGCCGGGAGGTGTCCACCGCCCGTCCCTCGGCGGGCACCGCCGCGTCGCCGGCCGGGTTGCCGGCCCGGAACGTGGTCGCGGGCTTCCGCGACGGGCTGGGGCTCGCACCCGGGCCACCGAGACCCGTCCGGTTCACTCCGGCGGCGGGCTGGTCGCCGGTGGGCAGGTCGGCGGTCGCCGAGGGCGCGGCGGCCGGCGGGCCGGCGTCGCGATCGGACGAGCCGCAGCCCGGCAGGGTGGCGGCGGCGACCCCGAGGGCGAGCAGGACGGTGACGGTCTTCAGGCGCACTCCACGATGCTAGGACCGGCGCGGCGCCGGACCCGCCACGCCGGGCCGGGGGATCAGAAGTCGGCGAAGAGGTACGGCACCTGGCGCGGAAAGATCCGGCGCAGCTCGGCAGCCGCGTCCACCGGCACCTCACCGAGCCCCCGCAGCGGCACCTCGGCCGGGTCGAGCACCCCGTACGCCAGGGCGGAGAGCCCGGCGGCGGTGAGCGTGGCGTCCGGCACCGGACCGCCGGCGGCCGTCCCGCTGAGCAGCTCCAGCGAGCCGGTGCTGCCGTCCATGAGGTAGGTGCCGGCGAGCCAGCGGTCCCCGGTCAGCTCGACCCGCACCCGTCCCGGGCCGGCGGGCAGCCCGGCCAGCGCGTCCATCGAGAGCAGCCGGGCCATCGGGGCCGAGGAGTCCGGCCGGGCCACCCGCGCCTCGACGTGCACGGCCAGGTCGGTGAGCCAGAGCTCGGGCAGCTCGTCGGCGGCGACCTGGACCCTGATCCGTTCCACCTGGTCGACGTGCCGGGCGAAGAACTGCAGCAGCAGCGCCCGGGCGAGCGGGTCGTCGGCGAGCAGGTCGTCAGCGGCCAGCTCGCCGGCGTGGTCGTCGATCCGGTACGTCACCGCGCCGGTCACCACGCCGTCGACCCGGGCGGTGAGCAGCCAGCGTTCGTCCCGATCGCGCAGCCCGACGTCCCGGTAGTCGGGGAAGACCGCGAAGCCGTGCCGCTCGCGCAGGCAGCGCTCGGTGAACTCGCGCCAGGCCGGGTAGCCGGCGCCGATCCGCTCCCAGCCCACCTCGCCGGGCAGGTCGGCGCGGAGCAGCGCGCCGAGGTCGGCCGGGGAGAACGTGGCGGTACGCGGCTTGGGCAGCCCGACGTAGCCGAACTTCGCGTAGAAGCTGGGCCGGAACGGGTAGAGCGCGGTCAGCGGGTGCCCCTCGTCGCGCATCTCGTCGAGGAGCTGGTGCAGCAGCGTCCGGACGTGCCCCTGCCGGCGGGCCAACGGGTGGCTGGCCACCCCGGCGACGCCGGCCATCGGCAGCACGGCGCCGCGCAGGTTCTGCCGCATCGGGATGGCCGAGGCGGCGGCCAGCGTGGTGCCGTCCTCCTCGACGATCAGCGTCCGGTTGCCCTCGTTGTAGGGCAGGTAGCGGGGGAACTCGGCGGTCCGGGCCGCGGTGAGCGGCGACGGCTCGAAGGCGTACGCGGAGAGCGGGAAGCTGGTGGTCAGGCGCTCCTCGGAACTCACCCGGCGGACGGCCACGTCAGGACACCAGGGTGACGTCGGCGACCACCACGGTCACGTTGTCCGGCGCGCCGGCCTGGTGGGCGAGCTTGACCAGCTGCTCACCGCAGAGCTGCCGGTCGCCGTACGCGCCGAGGGCGACCGCGATCGCCTCGTCCTCGACGTAGTCGGAGAGGCCGTCGCTGCAGAGCAGCAGCCGGTCGCCGGCCAGCACGGTGAGCGTGCCGATGGCCGGTGGGGCGTCCGCGCCCTGCACCGCCCGGGTCACCAGGGACCGTTGCGGATGGTGGCGCGCCTGGTCGGGGGTGAGCGCCCCCTGGTCGACCAGTGCCTGGACGAACGTGTCGTCCCGGGTGAGCTGGGTCAGCTTGTTGTCCCGCAGCAGGTAGCCGCGGGAGTCGCCGACCTGCGCGAGCACCAGCGTCTCACCGGCGAGCAGCGCCGCGGTGAGCGTCGTACCCATGCCCTCGCGGGCGGGGTCGACGGTGATGGCGGCGTGGATGCGCCGGTTGGCGGTGCTCACCGCGGCGCGCAGCGCCTCCTCGGCCTCGGCCGGGTCGGTCGGCGGGGTCAGCTCGTCCAGGATCCGGATGACGATCTCGCTCGCCACCTCGCCCGCGGGCAGGCCGCCCATGCCGTCGGCGACGGCGACCAGCCGGTCACCGGCGAGGGCGGAGTCCTCGTTGTTGGTCCGGACGAGACCGATGTCGTTGAGGATGGCCGAGCGGAGGATCAGCGTCATAGGGTCAAGCTTGCCAAGAACACCCCACCGCCGTCTCTACGCACTACTACGTAGGGTTGAGGAATGATGCCGGTGTCCATGGTCGGCCGAGCCGGTGAGCTGGCTGAGCTCGACCGGGCCTGGTCGATCCTGACCGCCGACCGGCGGCCGGCGCCGACCGTCGCGGTGATCACCGGAGAAGCCGGGGTGGGCAAGAGTCTGCTGGTCGCGGCGGCCCTGGACGGCTTCGCCCCGCGCCCGGCGGTGGTCCTCTCCGGCACCGCCCGGGTGCACAGCCCCGCTCCCTACGACTGGCTGGCGGCGGTGCTCAGTGGGCGGGACACCAGCGGGTTGGATCTGCCGCCGGACGCGTTGGCCTGGCTGGCCCAGCAGCCGACCGCGCCTCGCGAGCGCTACGCCCCGGGCACCCTGCTGCGCCTCGCCGTGCGTACCGTCCGCCTGCTCGTCGGCGCCGGCCCGGCCGTGCTGGTCGTGGAGGACCTGCACTCGCTCGACCCGGCGAGCCTGAACCTGATCGGCGAGCTGGCCACCGCCGCCGACCTGCCCGCGCTGCTGATGGTGGCGACCCGGCCCGCGGCGGAATCGGTGGCGCCGGACCTTGCGGTCCGCGCGCTGTCCCGGCTCTGCGGGGTACGCGGCGCGGTCCGCCAGCACCTCGGGCCGCTGCGCCCAGCCGAGGTCGCCGAGGTGCTGAGCCAGGTGTACGCCCGGTCGCGCCCGTCCGGGCGGCTGGTGGCCACGGTCTGGCAGCGTACCGGCGGCAACCCGTACGCCTTGACCGAGCTGCTCGCCGCGCACGCCGGTCAGTCCCCGGACGCCCTGCTCCGGCCGGCCCCGGCGCAACAGCCACCGGCGCCGCGCCCACCGGTGCACCGCCGGCCCGCGTCCCGCCCGGCCGCGCCGGACGAGGCCGAGCTGACCGGCCGGGAGGTCGAGGTGCTCGGCTGCCTGGTCGCCGGGATGTCCAACAAGCAGGCCGCGAAGGCGCTCGGCATCTCGGTGCGGACGGTCACCGTGCACGTGTCCAACCTGCTGCGCAAGACCGGGTCGGCGTCCCGTACCGAGGTCGCGCTCTGGGCCGTGCAGCACCGGCTCCAGGTGCCGACGCCGGTCGACGGCTGATCAGGCGCGCGGGTAGCGCAGCAGCAGGCTGGCGGCGACCTCCTCGTCGCCCACCGCCGTGTAGCTGTGCGGCACGTCCGAGGTCCAGCGCAGGTGCCCGCCGGCGGCCGCGGTGAGCGGCGCGTCCACCGGCCCGGCCCGGAGCAGTCCGGTGAAGACCGTGACGTGCTCGGTGACGCCGGGCTGGTGCGCGGGGGAGAGCTGCCCCGGGCCGGGCGCCACCCGCATCCGGTACAGCTCGTAGGTCGCGTCGGTGTCGGTGAAGACCTCGAGCAGGGTGGCGTGCACCGCCGCCCCCTGCACGGTCGGCGTCGCGGCGGGCTCGGCGAGTACGGCGGTGAGCGGCACGCCGAGCTGCGCGGTGACCGCGTAGAGCGTCTCCAGCGTCGGGTTGCGGGTGCCGTTCTCCAGGCCGGAGAGGGTCGCCTTGCCCACCCCGGCCAGCCGGGCCAGCGCGGAGAGCGAGATCCCCCGCTCCTCGCGCAGGCTGCGGACCCGCCCGCCGATCACCGTCGGGTCGGCGTCGAGGGCACGGCGGTGGGCTGGTGGCGGCTGGGGCACCCCGCTATGGTGCTACAGACCATCGTTCCGTAAACGGAACACTGTGGCGGAGGGGTGGACACATGGCCGGAAGGACCCAGCCGGTGCTGGCCGGGGTGGTGACCGCGCTGGTCGGCTTCGCCAGCTCGTTCACCGTCGTGCTGGCCGGCCTGCGGGCCGCCGGGGCCAGCGCCGAGCAGGCCGCTTCGGGGCTGCTGGCGCTCTGCGTGGCGTCCGGGCTCGCCGCCGCCTGGCTGGGCCTGCGGTACCGGCTGCCGATGAGCGTCGCCTGGTCCACGCCGGGCGCGGCGCTGCTGGTCGCGACCGGGCCGATGCCGGGCGGCTGGCCGGTCGCCGTCGGCGCGTTTCTCGTCTCCGGCCTGCTGATCGTGGCGGCCGGGCTGGTGCCGCCGCTCGGCCGGGCGGTGGCGGCCATCCCCAAGCCGGTGGCCGGCGCGATGCTCGCGGGCGTCCTGCTGCCGCTCTGCACCGCACCGGTGCGTGCCCTGGTCGAGGTGCCCCGCCTGGCCGGTCCGGTGGTCGTCGCCTGGCTGCTGCTGCACCGCTACGCGCGCCGCTGGGCGGTGCCCGGCGCGCTGGTGGTCGCGGTGTTGGCCATCGCGTCGAGTTCCACCGGCGGCCGACTGGGCGCGGTCGGGCTCCGGCCGGTGGTCGAGCTGACCCCGCCGGCCTGGAGCGTGTCCGCCCTGGTCGGCCTCGCGCTGCCGCTCTTCCTGGTCACCATAGCCGCGCAGAACGTGCCGGGCACGGCGGTCCTGGTCGGTTACGGCTACCGGCCGCCGTTCAACGCCGCGCTGCGGGCCACCGGCGTGGTCAGCGTGTTGGCCGCCCCGGCCGGCGGGCACGCGGTGAACCTGGCGGCGATCACCGCCGCGCTGGCCGCCGGCCCAGACGCCCACCCCGATCCGGACCGGCGCTGGATCGCCTCGGTCACGGCCGGCGCCGGGCTGGCCCTGCTCGGGCTGGGTGCCGGCGCGGCCACCGCGCTGGTGGCGGTCGCGCCGCCGGTACTGATCGAGGCGGTCGCCGGGCTGGCCCTGCTCGGCGCGCTGGCCACCGCGCTCGCCTCGGCGCTGGCCGAGCCGGCGGGGCGCGAGGCCGCCGTGGTGACCTTCGTGGTCACCGCGTCCGGGGTCACCCTGGTCGGCATCGGCGGCGCATTCTGGGGGCTGGTCGCCGGCTGCCTGATGCTCCTGCTCTTCCGCCGCCGCCCCGCCGCCCCGCAGCCGGACCCTGCCGTCCCGCGGCCGGACCCCGTTGCCCCGGAGCCGGACGAGGACCCGCGTTCGGAGCCCGAGACGGTGGCGGGGTCATCGCTTTCCGATCTGCGCACCCGGTCGAGCTGACGGCCGTACACACCGCGAGACGGCGGGCCGGCAGGGTTGGCTGGTCGCTGTCGAACTGCTCCATATTTGGGACGCGGGCCTATCGGGCCGGTGGGCGGGTCAGCTGGCCGCAGCCTCGACAGCGACCGCCATGAGTCGATGGCGTACCCCGGTGACGTTGGTTTCCACCGCGCGGCGCAGGGCCTGGGCGTTCTCGAGCGTGTCGAGGACGACCAGCGCGTGCTCGACCGTCGGGTCGTCCTCGTCCGCTCCCCACGAGCCGCGGACGAACCCCGGGCTCTGCCGGACCACCTGGGCCATGTGCTCGAACCGGGCCCGCCGCTCCGCCGGCTCGCCGGCCTCGCCCTGCTGCTCGCCGATCAGCATGTACATCGATCCACCATAGACACGAGCCCCGCCGTGCGCGCCGCGCGGGGCCGCGGTGGCCCAGATATGGAGCAGTTCGACAGGAACGCCGACAGGTCAGTGGGCGCGGTGTCCGGTGCCGTCGGCGGCGGTGGGTAGCGGGCCGGGCACGGCGTTGACGAGGGTGGACGCGACCACCGGCACCACCGACCGCCGGACCCTCGCCGACGGGTCGGTCACTCCTCGGCCGGCAGCTCCGTCACCGGCACGTCGAGGCGGACCCGGCCGTCGGTGACGGTGGCGATCCGCTCCGCGGGCACGTAGACCGCGCCCGTGCCGGTCGGTTCGGTGGTGACCTTCAGGTAGCCGCCGTGCAGCAGCCGGGCCGCCAGGTCGGCCGGCACGTCCGGCTCCTCGACCGCGGTCGACTCGATCAGCTCGTCGAGGCTGCTGCCCGGGTCGGCGGTCGGCGCCTGCACGGTCACCGCGTTCGGGTCGGCTCGCTGGACGAGGTCGACGGTGCCGACCTCGGTGCCGGCGGCATCGACCACCGGCATGCCGGTGGTGACCCGGGAGATGGTGGTCTGCTGGTTCATCCTGCGGCGGTTCCCGGGGCGGCGCGCCGCTAAACGCCGCCCCGTGCGGGCCGCGCAGCTCAGACGGTCGGTTGGGTCCAGCCGCCCGGCGGCCGGGGGGAGAGTTCACGCCAGGTGTCAGTGCCTTCGAGCAACGCCCGGACCGTCTCCTCGGCCTCGTCCGCACTGCCGTGCTCGTAGAAGCGGGAGATGCCCTCGGCGCCGCCGGCCCGCTGCTCGACGTGCCACCGGTCGCCGTCCACCCGAAGGAAGACGTCCCGCCGTGCCAGCCGCCCCCACTTCCCGTTCCACCAGTGCTTTCGCTGCTCCATGGGCGGACTCTATCGAACACACGTACGAGAAAGTGCGGCCCCTGCGGGAATCCCGCAGGGGCCGATGTGCTGGTGCCGGGTTCAGCGCTGGGTGGGCGGTTCGTGCCGTCGGCCGAGCACGTCGTCGAGCGCGCCGCGCTGCTGCACCGGCGTCTGGTGGCCGGCCGCGACCAGGGCGTCCCGGATCTCGGTGAGCAGCTTGACCTCCTCGCTCGGCGCCGCGGGCGGCGGCTCCTCGCCCCGCCGACGCCGCTCGGCCAGCCGGTTCATCGGGTAGACGACCAGGAAGTACAGCGCCGCCGCGGTGAGCAGGAAGGTGATCACCGCGTTGACGAAGGCGATCCAGTCGAACGGGATGCCGCGGAACTTGGGTGCGGTGCCGGCGAGACCCTTGTCGCTGCCGGTGATCAGCAGCACGAAGACCCGGATCAGCGGGTCCAGGAACGACTTGGTGAGCTGGGTGACCACGCCGGTGAACGCCGCACCGATGACGACACCGACCGCCAGGTCGACCACGTTGCCGCGCATGATGAAGTCTTTGAAGCCCTTGAGCATCCGTACTCCCGTGCTGTCCGGTTTTCCGTCCGGGACAACCTATGCCCCCGGAGCGGGCTCCAGAAAAGCGCCGGCCTCGCGGGCCGCCAGCTCGGGATCGCCGGCCCGGATCGCGTCCACCAGCCGGGAATGGTCGACGTGGCGCTCAGGCACCAGGGCGTCACCCATCGCCTGGGCGACGGTGCTGCGCAGGGCCGTGCCGACCGAGGCGTAGAGCTCGGCGAGCATGTCGTTGTGCGCGGCGGCCACCACCGCGGTGTGCAGCGCGGCGTCGGCCTCGACGAACTCGTCGACCCGGCCGCCGTCCCAGGCCGCCTCGCGGGCGGCCAGCGCGCCGTCGAGCGCGGCCAGGTCCTCGGGCGTACGCCGGCGCGCGGCCAGCCGGGCGGCCTCCACCTCGAAGGCGCGCCGCACCTCGATCACCTCGGCCATCCGGTCGTCGGTGAGCCGGCGGGCCACCACCGGCGCCAGCTCGTCGGTCGACACCACGTATGTCCCCGAGCCCTGCCGGCACTCCAGGACCCCCGCGTGCACCAGCGCGCGGACCGCCTCGCGGACGGTGTTGCGCCCCACCCCGAGCGCCGCGACCAGCTGCGGCTCGGTCGGGATCCGGCCGCCGATCGGCCACTCGCCGCCCAGGATCCGCTCCCTGAGCTGGGCGGTCGTCTGACGTACCCGGTGGCCGCGCGGCGGCACCGGCACGGAATCGAACGACGGTGGCACTGGTTACATCACCGGCCCGTAATTCATCCCATGATTGTAGGTTCATCAGCATGACCCCGCCACCGACCGCGACCGCGGACCAGACCCGCGCCCCCGCTGACGCCTCGCCAGCCGGCTCGGGTTCGGTGCCGACCCGGCCGGCCAACACGGCCGGCCCCCTGGCCGGCGGCGCCCTGGTGCTGGTCGGGATGGTGCTCGTGGCGCTCAACCTGCGCGTCGCGATCACCAGCCTCGGCGCCCTGCTCGACGAGGTTCGCGACGGTCTCGGGCTCTCCGGCGCGATGGCCGGGGTCATCACCACGCTGCCCACCCTCGCCTTCGCCGTCTTCGGCGCGCTCACCCCGCGGCTGATCCGCCGGTACCCCCCGGCCCGGGTGCTGCTGGTGGCGATGTTCGTGCTCGCCGCCGGTCAGCTGGTCCGGGTGGGCACCGACTCCGCAGCGGTCTTCCTCGCCGGCAGCGCCCTGGCGCTCGGCGGGATCGCGGTGGCGAACGTGCTGCTGCCGATGCTGGTGAAGCAGTACTTCCCGAACCGGATCGGTCTGATCACCGGGGTCTACTCGATGACGCTCACGGTCGGCGCCGCGACGGCCGCCGCCGCGGCGGTGCCGGTCGCGCATGTGCTCGGCTCGTGGCAGGCCGGGCTCGCCGTCTGGGCCGGGCTGGCCGCGGTGGCCGTACTCCCGTGGGTGCCCCTGGCGCTGCGGACGCGCGCGGCCCGACGGGCCGCCACCCCGACGGAGGCGGTGGCCACCCAGCGGCGGATCCGCCCCGGGCGGACCCGGCTCGGCTGGGCGATGGCGGTCTACTTCGGGACGCAGTCGCTCGGCGCGTACGCGATCATGGGCTGGTTGGCCCAGATCTTCCGGGACGCCGGCTACCGGCCGCAGGACGCCGGTCTGCTGCTCGCACTGGGGACCGCGCTGGGTGTGCCGATCGCGTTGGTGATGCCGACCCTCGCCGGCCGGCTGCGCTCGCTACGTCCGCTGATGCTGACGCTCTCCGCCGCGATGGCGCTCGCGTACCTCGGGATGGCGCTGGCGCCGCACGGCGGCGCGCTGCTCTGGGTGGTGCTGCTGGCGATCGGGCAGAGCACCTTCCCGCTGATCCTGGCCGTCATCGGGCTGCGGGCCCGGACGGCCGAGGGGACGGTCGCGCTCTCCGCGTTCACCCAGAGCACCGGGTATCTCATCGGCGGGCTCGGCCCCCTGCTGGTCGGCATCCTCTACGAGGCGACCGCCGGCTGGACCGTGCCGATCGGCTTCCTGCTGGCCGCGCTCGCGGTGCAGACGTGCCTGGGCATGGTGGTGGCTCGTCCCCGGCACATCGAGGACGAGGGCTGAGCGGAACAGCTCAGGAAGAGGCGGGCGTCGGATCGCCGGCGACGGCCTGCTCGACCGTCGGGTAGGTGTGCAGCACCTCGACCAGGCCGCTGACCTCGAGGATGCGCAGCACCCCGCGCTGTGGGGCGGCCAGCCGGACGACGCCGCCCGCCTCGTCGGAGCTGTTCTTGGCACGCACGAAGACGGACAGCCCGGTGGAGTCGCAGAAGGAGACCTCGGCCAGGTCGAACACCAGGCGACTGCGGCCCTTGTCGAGCAGGTCCGTGATCTGGTCCTGAAGCTGCGGTGCGGTCGCCATGTCCAGTTCGCCCGCGACCGACACGACGACCACATCGCCGCGCTGTTCCGTGTGCACCGTCAAGGACATTCGCCAGACCTCCTGTTATCGGTGGAACGGTATCCCACGACGGGGGTCTGACGCAGAACGGGAGCCGGGATCTGGTGGCCATCGTCATTCCGTTGCTCTGGGGCAACTAGTCCACCAGCACCCGGTGATAGAGTCCGGCCGGTCCAGGTCAAGGGGGTTTGGCAATGGCGTTGAACGCCGAGGAAAGTGGTCGGCTCGCCGCACTGCTGGGTGAGCACGCCGAGCGGGTCACCCAGCGCTGGGCGGAGATCGTCGCGGCGTCGCTGCGCGGCCGGCTGAGCCAGGCCGAGCTGCGCCGGCAGCTGCAGGAGCTGCACCGCGCCATGATCGTCGCCGGCGAGCAGGGGACCATCGACCTGGAGGCCGACCGGGCCGCCGAGCTGCGTGCCGTGCTCGCCGAGCTGTCCCGGGGCCGGGCCCGGCAGGGCTTCTCCGCCACCGAGACGGCGATCAGCGTGTTCGCGCTCAAGGACGTGCTGCTGGAGCTGCTGGAGGCCGAGGAAAGCGCCACCGCGCTCCGCGACTACGTCGCGTTCTCCACGCTGGTCGACCAGATGGGCCTCTTCACCTTCGAGACCTTCGTCCGGACCCGCGAGGGTCTGATCGCCGATCAGGCCGAGCAGCTGCTGGAACTCTCCACCCCGGTGGTCAAGCTCTGGGAGGGCGTCGTCGCCGTGCCGCTGGTCGGCACGCTCGACTCGGCGCGGGCCCAGGTGGTGATGGAACGGCTGCTGCAGACCCTGGTCGACACCAGCTCCCCGTACGCGATCATCGACATCACCGGCGTACCGGCGGTGGACACCCAGGTCGCCCAGCACATCCTGAAGACCGTGGTGGCCGCCCGGCTGATGGGTGCGGACTGCATCATCTCCGGCATCCGGCCACAGATCGCCCAGACCATCGTGGCGCTCGGCATCGAGTTCGGCGACATCGCCACCAAGGCGAGCCTCGCCGACGCGCTGCGGCACGTGCTCCGGCTCTCCGGCATCGAGACCGCACGCCGCCAGTCACGTCGGGAAGTCTGATGGAGCGGGTGCCGATCCTCAAGATCGGCGACATCCTCCTGGTCTCCATCCAGGTCGACATGTCCGACCAGACCGCGGTCCAGCTCCAGGAGGATCTCGCCGAACGGATCGTGGCGACCGGTTGCCACGGCGTGATCATCGACATCACGGCGTTGGACATCGTCGACTCCTTCGTCGGCCGGATGCTCTCCACCATCGCCTCGATCTCCAAGGTGCTCGACGCCGAGACCGTGGTGGTCGGGATGCGCCCGGCGGTCGCCATCACGCTGGTCGAGCTGGGGCTGTCGCTCAACGGCATCCGGACGGCGCTCAACGTGGAACGGGGCATGGACCTGATCGCGGCCGCGCACGCCGACGAGCAGGAACAGGCCGCGCTCGACGACGAGATGGACATCGAGACGACGGCCACGCCATGACCGCGGGCATCGACCTGGGCCACCCGCAGGCGCAGGCGATCCAGAGCGATGAGGACGTGGTCCGCGTCCGGCAGCTGGTCCGGACGGTGGCGGTGGCCGTGAAGCTCTCGCTGGTCGACCAGACGAAACTGGTCACCGCGGCCAGCGAGCTGGCCCGCAACACCCTGGTCTACGGCGGCGGGGGCAGCGTCGAGGTGGCGACCGTGGACAACGGCCGGCGCCGCGGCGTACGCATCGTCTTCGCCGACTCCGGGCCCGGCATCGCCGACCTCGACCTCGCGCTGACCGACGGCTACACCACCGGCGGCGGCCTCGGCCTCGGGTTGAGCGGCGCGCGCCGGCTCGTCGACGAGTTCGACATCCAGACCGGAGTCGGGGCAGGCACCCGGATCACGGTCACCAAGTGGTCTCGATGACCGAGGACGACATCACCGACCGCGGGGTCTGGTTCCGGGTGGAGGCGGGCGGCGCGGGCGGCGCCGTCCGGCGGACCGCCGAGCGTCTCGGCCGCCAGCTGGAGCTGGGCGAGGCGCGCACCGCCGATCTCGCCATCGTCGCCGCCGAACTGACCAGCAACCTGGTCAAGCACGCCGACGAGGGGACACTGCTGCTGCGCCCGGTACGACGCGAGCGGGAGGCCGGCGTCGAGCTGGTCGCCATCGACTCGGGGCCCGGCATGGCCGATCTCACCGTCTCGTCGCGCGACGGGCACTCCACCGTCGGCACCCTCGGCATCGGCCTCGGCGCGATCGTCCGGCAGGCCAGCTGGTTCGACGGCTACTCCCTGCCGGCCCGGGGCACCGTCCTCGCCGTGCAGGTCTGGCCGCCCGGCGCGGACGCCCCGCACTGGGCCGCCGGGCTGACCCGGCCGATCACCGGTGAGACGGTCAGCGGCGACGGGTTCGCCGTCCGGGTGGCCGAGGGGCGCCGGCAGGTGCTGGTCAGCGACGGCCTGGGGCACGGCCCGCTGGCCTCCGCCGCCAGCGACGCGGCCATCGCCGCCTTCCACGGCGCGCCGGCCGGCCCACCGGCGGTGGTGGTTCAGCACCTGCACCGGTCGATGTCGCACACCCGCGGGGCCGCGCTGGCGGTGGCCGAGCTGGACGCACCGGCCGGTGTGCTGCACTACGCCGGGCTGGGCAACATCTCGGCACAGGTGGTCACCGCGGGCGGCCGGCGGCGAGGGCTGGTTTCCCTGCCGGGCATCGCCGGGCACCAGCGGCCGGTGGTACGGGAGTACGACTACCCCCTCGAGCCGGACGACCTGCTGGTGATGCACAGTGACGGGGTGGTGGACCGGTGGCAGCTGGACGACTACCCGGGGCTGGCCGAGCGCTCGCCGCTGGTGGTCGCGGCGACGCTGCTGCGTGACGCCGGCACCCGGCGCGACGACGCCTGCGTGCTGGCCGCGAGGGCGACGGCATGACCGGTCAGCTCGACCGCCCGCCGCTGCTCCAGATGGCGCTGCGAGTCGAGCACGACATCTTCGTGGTCCGCCAGCGCGGCCGGGAGGTGGCCGCCGCGGTCGGGCTGGAGCACCAGGACCAGGTCCGGATCGCCACCGCGCTGAGCGAGGTGGCCCGGGATCTGCTGCGCGGGGTCGGCGGCGCGGAGGTCAGCTTCCACGTCGACGACGGCCCGGACGGCCGGTGTCACCTGCGGGTGGACCTGCTTCCGGTCGGCCCGCTGCCCGGTGACCGGTACGAGCCGCAGTCCGCCGCGGTGGCGCGGCTGGTGCACAGCCTGGGCACGATCCGGCTCGGGCGGGATACGGTCGTGAGGATGTCCCGACGTGTCCCGGTCGCCGCGCAGGCGCTGACCCCGGAGCGGCTTGCCGAGCTTCGTGCGGAGCTCGGCCGGAGCGTTCCGGGCAGCGCCCTGGACGAGTTGGCTGCACAGAACGAACAGCTGATCGCGGCCCTCGACGAGGTGCGCAGCCAGCGCGACGAGCTGGCCGTGCTGAACGAGGAGCTCCAGGAGACCAACCGCGGGGTGATGGCCCTCTACGGGCAGCTCTCCGAGGAGTTGGAGGAGACCAACCGCGGCGTGGTGGCCCTCTACGCCGAGCTGGACGAGAAGTCGGCCCAGCTGCGGGCGGCGAGCGAGTCCAAGAGCCGGTTCCTGGCGAACGTCAGCCACGAGCTGCGGGCCCCGGTGACCGCGATCATCGGGCTGGGCCGGTTGCTCGCCGACTCGTCGTCCGACCCGCTCACCACCGAGCAGGCCCAGCAGGTCGGTCTGATCCGGTCCTCTGCGGCCGACCTGCTCACCCTCGTCAACGAGCTGCTCGACCTGGCCAAGGCCGAGTCGGGCCGGATCGAGCCGAACTGGGCGCAGGTCGATCTTCGGCCGATCTTCGGGCAGCTTCGCGGCACGCTGCGCGCGCTGGCCACCCGCGCGGAGATGGAGCTGGTGGTGGAGGAGCCGCCGAGCCCCGCCACGCTGCGCACCGACGAGGTGCTGCTCGGCCAGGTGCTGCGCAACCTGCTGCACAACGGGCTGAAGTTCACCGACCGGGGCGAGGTCCGGCTCCGGGCGGAGCTGCGCGGCGAGCAGTGGTCGCTGAGCGTCTCGGACACCGGCCCCGGCATCGCCCCGGAGCTGCACGAACGGATCTTCGAGGAGTTCTATCAGGTGCCGGGGGCGACCCGGGTCGGCGGCACCGGCCTCGGCCTGCCGTACGCCCGGCGGCTGGTCACCCTGCTCGGTGGCACCCTGGAGCTCGCCAGCGAGCCGGGCCGGGGCAGCACCTTCACCGTCACCCTGCCCGTGGGCGGAGCCTGACGTGGAGGCCCAGTCGACGGTGCTGGTGGTCGACGACAGCCGTACCAAGCGCTACCTGCTGGTCAGCTGGCTGACCCGGGCCGGGTTCCGGGTGTTGGAGGCCGAGAACGGCGCCGAGGCGCTGGCCCGGGTCGACATCGACCCGATCGACCTGGTGGTGCTCGACGTCCGGCTGCCCGACCTGAGCGGCTACGAGGTCTGCGAACGGATCAAGGAAGCGCACCCGGCGATGCCGGTGATCCACGTGTCCGCGCACGCGGTGGACGTGGCGGACCGTGCCCAGGGCCTCACCCGAGGCGCGGACGCGTACCTCGCCGAGCCGATCGAGCCGGAGGAGCTGGTCGCCACCGCGCACGCGGTGCTCCGCTACTACCAGGCCCGGCAGCGGGCCGAGCTGCTCGCCGAACGGCTGCTCGGGCTCGCCGACACCACCGTCGCGGTACACACCGCGCCGAATTTCACCTGGTTGTTGCAGGAGGCCGCGGCCGGCGCGGCGCAGATCTTCAAGAGCCCGGCCGCGGTGGTGGCGGAGACGTTCGACGGTGACTGCCTCGCCGGGATCGCGGCGGGCCCCGGCTCCGAGGCGACCATCGTGCCGTGGGTCGTCGACGACACGGGGGTGCCGATCGGCGCGACGGTCCGGGTCACCGACCCGGCCGAGTGGGGGCTGGTCGACTGGCCGGCGGACGACACGGTGACGGTGGCCGCCGCCCGGCTGCGCACCGACCGCGCTCCGCTCTACGTCGTGGTGCCCACCAGCACGCAGACCGCCCGGACGCCGGTGCTGGTGCAGCTGGCCCAGGCGGTGGCGGCGGCGGTGGAGGCGCAGCGCTCCTTCGACGAGGAGCACCGGATCGCGGTCACCCTCCAGCGCAGCCTGCTGCCCCGTCGGATCCCCGAGATCAACGGTCTGGACCTGGCGGTGCGCTACGAACCGGCCAGCGCGCAGACCGAGGTGGGTGGCGACTTCTACGAGCTGGTGATGCTCGACGGGCACCTGCTGCTGGCCATCGGCGATGTGGCCGGGCACTCGCTGCACGCGGCGACGGTGATGGCCGAGCTGCGGCACGCCGTCCGGGCGTACGCGGTGGAGGGGCACCAGCCGGGGGAGATCCTGCACCGGGTCAACGAGCTGATGCGCACCCTGCTCCCGAACGAGCTGGCCACCATCTGCGTGCTGCTGCTGCACCCGCCCACCGGGCGGATCCGCCTGGCCAGCGCCGGGCACCTGCCGCCGTTGCTCAGTTTGGACGGCAAGGTCGAGTTCGTGCAGCACTCGGCGCCGCTGCTCGGTGTGCGTGCCGCGCGTCCGGAGGACCTGGAGTTCGTGCTGCCGGCCGGGGCGACGCTGGTCTTCTACACCGATGGCCTGATCGAGCGGCGGGACGCGACGATCGACGACGGGCTGTCCGCGCTGGCCACCGTCGCCGCGCAGGTCGACGACGACCTGGACCGCTTCTGCGAGCGGCTGCTGGTCGAACTCGCCCCGCCCGAGATCCACGACGACGTCGCGGTGGTCGCCCTGCGCCGTCGCTGAGTCGCGGCGACGCCGGTTCGCCGGTGCGCACGCGGGCGGTCGCCTGCGAACAGCATCCGGGCGGATGGGCCGGAGAGAACGACGAGATCACGTTCCGTGGTGCTGGCCGACCGGGGTCGATGCCGCCGCCGGGTGACCGGTCAGGCGAGCGAGCGGGCGTACGCGGCGGGCGAGGTGCCGGTGGCGGCGGTGAACTCGCGGACCAGGTGGGCCTGGTCGCTGTAGCCGAGGTCGGCGGCGAGTCGGGCCCAGTCCGGTTGCGGCCCGTCGGCGGCCTGCTCGATCGCCTCCTGCAACCGGTAGCGGCGGATCACCCACTTCGGACCGACGCCGACCCGGTCGAGGAAGAGGCGTTGCAGCCGGCGGGTGGAGAGCCCGTGCCGGCGGGCCAACTCGTCGACCCGCAGCACCGTCCGGTCGGTACGGATCTCCTCGACCAGCCGGATCACCTCGTCGGTCACCGGGTCGGCCTTGGGTGCCCAGCCGGTGAGCAGGTCGTCGAGCGCCTGGCAGCGCTCGGCGTCCGTACCGTCGCAGATGCCGCCGGTGTGGTCGGCGGCCGGCGGCCAGGACGCGGCGAGGTCGGTGAGGGGCCGGTGCCGACCGGTCAGCTCGGCCACCGGGTGGCGCCAGAAGGGGCGGAAGCCGCCCGGCCGGAACTGCACGCCGCAGACCCGGCCGCGCCCGGTCAGGGAGACCGAGAAGAGAGCCAGCCCGACACCGGCCACCTCGCCGAATTCCGGGGCCTCGCCGTCGCGACGGAACACCACGTTCACCGCCGGGTGCGGCACGACGCGCTGCTCGAACGGCTCGGTCAGATCCCAGTCGATCAGCCAGTAGTGCTCCACGTACCGGCGCAGCCGTCCGGCGGGCAGGTGCCGGCGAAAGTGGACCTCGCGCAGCAACCGTCGGGGGTCGAGGATTCCCCGGTTGTCGCCGCGCGGCTGCTGTCGCATTTTTTCAAGACCACCCTCATACGCTGGCCCTATGGCCACAAAGACTAGCGAGCTGCTGGCGGCTGCGGCGCCGCGTACGGTCGCGGTGGTGCGCGGCATCGCCGACGACCAGTTCGACCTGCCGACACCCTGCCACGACTACTCGGTGCGCGACCTGCTCAACCATCTCTTCCAGGTGGTGGTCAACTTCCAGGATCTCGCCGCGAAGCGGCCGGTCGAGTGGGCGGACAAGCCGAACCATCTCGCCGACGGTTGGCGGGACCGGTTCGCGGTCGAGACCGACAGGTTGGTCGCCGCCTGGTCCGACCCGGCCAGCCTGGAGGGAACATCGGCCGGGATGGGCATGCCGCAGACCACGGTGGGCGGCATGGCGCTGCTGGACCTGACCGTGCACGGTTGGGACCTGGCCACCGCCACCGGCCAGGCGTACGCCCCGGCGCCCGGGGCGACCGCCGCGTTGCACGAGCTGGTCGCGCAGCTGGGCCCGACGGCCCGGAAGATGGGCGTCTTCGCCGAGCCGGTGCCGACCGATCCGACCGTGCCCGACCTGCACCGCCTGCTCGGCGTCACCGGGCGTGACCCGGCCTGGGCCGCCGACTGAGAAAGGACGCCGGGCCGCCCGGGTTGCTTGACTCTGCTATTCGCTGAGCGAATAGTGGCAGGTGTGTCCACTCCGCACGTGCTGCTCGGGCTGCTCGCCACCGGCAGCAAGCACGGCTACGAGCTCAAGCGGGCGCACGACGAGCGGCTGCCCCGGGCCCGGCCGCTCGCCTTCGGGCAGGTCTACGCCACCCTCGGCCGGCTGCATCGCGACGGCCTGGTGGCCACCGCGGGCCACGATCGCGACGGTGGTCCCGAGCGCACCGCCTTCGCGCTGACCGGCGACGGTCGCGCGGCGCTGGATCGGTGGCTGTCCACCATCGAGCCTCCGATGCCCTACGTGACCAGCACCCTCTTCGCGAAGGTGGTGGTGGCGCTGCTGGTCGCCGACGTCGACCGGGCCCGGAGCTACCTGATCGAGCAGCGCCGGGCGCACACCGCCCGGCTGCGCGAGCTGACCGCGGTGAAGACCGACCCGTCGGCGAGCCTCGACGATCTGCTGGCGGCCGACTTCGCCGTCGCTCACCTCGACGCGGACCTGCGGTGGCTGCACACCACCCTGGACCGGGTCGCCGACTGGCACCGGGAGGTGCACTCGTGACCCAGCTCCAGGCTCGCGGCGTGGTCAAGGCCTACGGGCGGACGCCCGCGCTGCGCGGTGTCACCCTCGACGTCGCCGAAGGCGAGATCGTCGCCGTCACCGGTCCGAGCGGCTGCGGCAAGTCCACCCTGCTGCACTGCATGGCCGGGATCCTGCGCCCGGACGCCGGCGAGGTGACCTGGCGCGACCAGCGGATCGACCTGCTCTCCGAGGGGGCCCGTTCCCGGCTGCGGCGCACCGAGTTCGGCGTGCTGTTCCAGTTCGGTCAGCTCGTCGCCGAGCTGACCGCGGCGGAGAACGTCGCGCTTCCGCTGCTTCTCGCCGGCACGGGGCGGCGAGAGGCGCGGACGGCGGCGCTGAACTGGCTGGAGTGGCTCGGCGTGGCAGACGTCGCCGACACCCGACCGGGCGAGATGTCCGGCGGCCAGCAGCAGCGCTGCGCCACCGCCCGGGCGCTAGTGACCGAGCCGCGGGTGCTCTTCGCGGACGAGCCGACCGGCGCGCTCGACACCCTCACCGGCGAGCAGGTGCTCACCACGCTCGTCCGGCTCGCTCGGGAGCAGCGCACCTCGATCGTGCTGGTCACCCACGAGCCGCGGATCGCCGCGTACGCCGATCGGGAGGTCGTCCTCCGGGACGGGAAGATCGACCAGACCGGCCTGGGCCTGGACGTGTCGCTGGCCGGCGGCCAGCGGTGAGACCGGCGGCGCTGCTCCGGCTCGCGCTCGCCGGCACCCGCACCGACTCGGTCCGGGTGCTGCTCACCGCCCTCAGCGCCGCGCTGGCGACGTTGGCCGCGCTGGCCGCGCTCACCGTGCTGGCCATCCCCAAACCGGCGGGCGACGCCTGGGCCCAGTCGGAGCAGTACCGCAACGCGCTGCTGCGCGAGCCGGGCCTGCGCGGCGGCACCGCGTTCGCCCTGCTGCTGCTCTGCGTTCCGGTCCTGGCGCTGGCCGGGCAGTGCGCCCGGCTCGGCGCCCCGGCCCGGGACCGCCGGCTCGCCGCGCTCCGGCTGGCCGGCGCCACTCCGGGCCAGGTCACCCGGCTCGCGATGCTGGAGACCGGCGTCGCCAGCCTGCTCGGGACGCTGGCCGCCCTGGCCGGCTACCTTGGCGGCCGGGAGCTGTTCGACCGGCCGGACGCGCGAGGACAGTTGGCCCTGCCCACCGACGTGCTGCCATCACCCTGGTCGATGGCCGCGGTGGTGCTGGGGCTGCCGCTGGTCGCCGCGCTGGCCACCGCGGTGATGCTGCGCCGGGTCACCACCAGCCCGCTGGGCGTGACCCGCAAGGCCAACCGGGAACGGGGGCCGCGCCCCTGGGCCGGCGTGCTGATCGGGATCGGCGTGCTCGCGTTCGCCGTGGGCGGATCGATCATCCGCTACGACCGGAGCCCCGACGGGCCACCGGTTGGCACGCTGCTGGCCCTGCTGGCCGGTGGCGGGCTGACGGCCATGATCGGCGTGGTGACCGGCACCGGCTGGATCTCGCACACCACCGGTCGGCTGCTGCGCCGCCACGCGCGGCGGCCCGCGGCACTGCTCGCCGCCGGTCGGCTCACAGCCGATCCGTGGGCGGGCAGCCGGACCTTCGCCGCCCTGCTGGCCGCACTGATCTTCGGCGCCGGCGCGGCCGCCCTGCGGGCCAACTTCGCCCTGCAGGACCAGCTCACCCGGGAACAGAACCGGCTCGTCGGCGTCGACGAGGGCAGCGACCCGTTCTATCTCGCCACCATGGACCTGGTGGACCTCGCCGTGGCCGTGGCGGTGGCGATCGCCGCCACGGGACTGCTCGTCGCCGTGGTCGAGGGCATCGTGGCCCGGCGGCGGGCGTACGCCGCGCTGGTCGCCACCGGCGTACCGCGGGGCACCCTGGCCCGATCCATCGCCTGGCAGTCGCTGCTGCCCGCCATCCCGTCGATCCTGCTGGCGCTCGCCGTCGGCACCTTCCTGTCCCGCGGGCTCTTCGGCGAGGTGAACCAGAGCGGCACGGCCCACGAGGTCTGCGACGCCAGCGCGGCCCTCTGCGGAGACCCGGCCACCCGTCCCCAGTACACCCGGATCGTGACCAGTCCGGGGGTGAGCCGGGCGCCCGAGGTGCCGTGGGAGCAGCTGGCACTGCTCGGGGCCGGCGCGCTGGCCGCGGTGCTCGTCACCGTCGGGGTCGGCCTGCTCTTCCTGCGGGCCAGCACGGCGGTCGAGGAGCTTAGGACTGCCTGAAATCTGTAACACCCGCGTCCGTCGGGGCGCTGACTGCTCCGAGGGCCCGGACGGTCGGGCCCGACGCCGGGACCGGACGGTCCGCGGCGGCTGCGGCGGTGGGAGTTCAGCACATGCACAACCAGCCCGGCGGCGCCCAGCCGGTGTTCGTCGACCGGACCGGCCGTCGACGCCGACTGACCGTGATCGCCGGCACCGCGATGGGGCTCGGCCTGCTCACCAGCTTCGCGCTGATCCTCGCCGGCCTCTTCTTCGACCCCTCGGTGCCGCTGCCCGGCTGGTCGGACGACCGGCCGGCGCAGCCGGTCGAGGCGGGACTGGACGGACAGGGCGAGGTCGCCGACCTCCCCGGCGCGGTCCCCTCACCGATCACCCGCACCTCCGCGCCGGTCCCGGCGACCTCCCCGTCGGCGCACGCGCGGACCGGCCGTCCCACCCCGGCGGCCCCGGCCGCTCGACCGAGCGGGTCCGACCGGCCCGGCCAGGGTGACGAGCGGCGTAACACGGCGAAGCCGAGCAGGTCTCCGGGCAAGCCGCAGTGACACCCCCGCGGCACGTCGCCCGGCGCGATCCCCGAGCGCACTGGCTACTGCTCCTGCTCGGCCTGGTCCTGCTGCTCGCCACGCTCACCGTGCACGGTCTGGTGACCGGTCTCGGCGGGGGCTCGGGGCCGGCCGCAGCCGTCACCGGCGGTGAACAGGGCGCGGCGGCGACGTCCGCGGCCGGTGTGCCGGAGCCGGTCGCCGCCGGCGGCCCGGTGCTCCGGCTGGACCGACCCGAGCCGGTCAGCCGCACCATGCCGGACCGGACGATCGCGCTCACCTTCGACGACGGCCCGGACCCGCGTTGGACGCCGCAGGTGCTCGACGCGCTGCGCCGGCACCACGCGCACGCCACCTTCTTCGTGGTCGGCGCCCGGGTCAACGAGCACCCCGAGCTGGTCCGGCGCATCCTCGCCGAGGGGCACGAGATCGGCTCGCACACCTTCACCCACGCCGACCTCGCCAGCCAGCCGGGGTGGCGGCGCGACCTGGAGCTCTCGCTGACCCGCAAGGCGATCGCCGGGGCGACCGGCCGGGAGGTCACCCTGCTGCGGCCACCCTTCTCGTCCCTGCCGTCCGAGCTGACCGGGCCCGGGTACGAGGCGCTGCACGACGCCGCCGGCAGCGGCCACCTCGCCGTGCTCGCCGATCGGGACACCCGGGACTGGGAGCGCCCCGGAGCGGCCCAGATCGTCAAGGCCGCCACCCCGCCCCGCGGGCGGGGCGCGGTGGTGCTGATGCACGACGGGGGCGGCGACCGCGACCAGACGGTGGCCGCGCTGGACCGACTGCTGCCCGAGCTGACCGGGCAGGGATACCGGTTCACCACCGTCTCGGCGGGCATCGGCGCGCCGGAGTCGGCGCTTCCGGCGAGCACCGGCACCCGGCTGAGCGGCACCGCGCTGCGCTGGACCCAGCGCGGCGCGGGCTGGGTCGCCGGGGCGATGAACCTGCTGCTCGGGATCGCGTTGGTGCTCGGCGTCGCCCGGCTGGTGGTCCAGGTGTTCTGCGCCCAGCGGCACGTTCGCCGGGTACGCCGGGACACCGGCCCTCGCCCCGAGGTCCGCGCGCCGGTGTCGGTGATCGTGCCGGCGTACAACGAGGCGGCGAACATCGCGGCGACCGTCCGGTCGCTGGTGGCCAGCGCCTACCCGGCGCTGGAGGTGATCGTGGTGGACGACGGGTCCACCGACGGCACCGCCGACATCGTCGAGCGGATGCGGCTGCGCGGGGTGCGCGTTCTCCGGCAGGCGAACGCCGGGAAGCCGGCCGCGCTGAACACCGGGATCCGAGCCGCTCGGGCGGAGCTGCTGGTGCTGGTGGACGGGGACACCGTGTTCCAGCCGGACACGGTGTACCGGCTGGTGCAGGGCTTCGCCGACCGCTCGGTGGGCGCCATCTCCGGCAACACGAAGGTGGCCAACCGCCGGCGGCTGCTCGGCCGCTGGCAGCACCTGGAGTACGTGATCGGCTTCAACCTCGACCGCCGGATGTACGACGTTCTGGAGTGCATGCCGACGATCCCCGGCGCGATCGGCGCGTTCCGCCGCGAGGTGCTGCTCGGCGTCGGCGGGGTGCCGGCGGACACCCTGGCGGAGGACACCGACCTCACCATGAAGGTGCTGCGGGCCGGCTGGCGGGTGGTGTACGAGGAGGCGGCGATCGCCTGGACCGAGGCGCCGTCGAGCCTGCGGCAGCTGTGGCGGCAGCGCTACCGCTGGTGCTACGGCACGATGCAGGCGATGTGGAAACACCGGCACGCGCTACGCGAGTCGGGGGCGGGCGGCAAGCTCGGCCGGCGCGGGCTGCCGTACCTCATGGTTTTCCAGATCCTGCTGCCGCTGACCGCGCCGGCGGTCGACGTCTTCGCCCTCTACGGGCTGCTCTTCCTGCCCTGGTCGACGCTCGCCCTGGCCTGGTTCGGGTTGCTGCTGCTGCAGGCGCTGACCGCCGGCTACGCGTTGCGGCTCGACCGGGAGCGGTTCGGGCCGCTCTGGGCGCTGCCGCTCCAGCAACTCGTCTACCGCCAGGTGATGTACCTGGTGGTGGTCCAGTCGGTGGTCACCGCGGTGATCGGCAACCGGCTGCGCTGGCACCGGATGGTCCGCACCGGCGAGGCCGCCGCTCTGGTCACCGCCGCCCGCGCCGGCTGACCCTGTCCTCGGGGTCCGCCGCGCGGACACCTCCGGTGGTCGGGCCGTCGGGGTCGGCTGCCCAGCCCGGCCCGCAGGGCGCGGTCAGGGTTGGTGGAAGAGGCCGGCGGACCAGGCGATCAGCAGCCCGACCACGGCCGAGCAGCAGCAGACCACCAGGGCGGCGGAGAGCACGGCGAGGATCAGCAACGCCGGCCGGCGTCGGGCCGTTCCGGGCGCAGCATCCTCCTGGTCGGACGGCCCGCCCGGCTCCTCGTCGTCCCGGTCGAACCCGGTCACCACCGTGCCCCGATCACCCGGGAAGTCTAGGCGCTCCGGCCGCCCCGCCGGGCCGGCCGCCGCCACGTTCCCGCCACCCGGCCGTCGCCGGACTTCCCGCCGCTCGGACGTCGCCGGCTTGCCGCCAGGCCGGTCGAGATCGTGCTGGTTCCTGGATGTAGTGGCCTCGATCGGTCGTCGAGGCCACCACATCCCGGATGTTGCGTGATCTTGTTGCGCGGCGCGCGTGCGGGCGTGCGGTCAGGCCCGGCCGAGGCGGTCGAGGATCCAGGCGTTGATGAACGCCTCCTCCCGCCACGAGTCGTAGCGACCGCTCGGGCCGCCGTGACCGGCGCCCATCTCGGTCTTGAGCAGGTAGTCGCCCTGCGGCGCGGTGGCCCGCAGCCTCGCGATCCACTTCGCCGGCTCGTGGTAGAGCACCCGGGTGTCGTTCAGGCTGGTCACCGCGAGGATCGCCGGATAGTCCACCGCCGCCACGTTCTCGTATGGCGTGTAGGACTTCATGTACGCGTAGACCTCCGGGTCGTCGAGCGGGTTGCCCCACTCCTCCCACTCGGTGACGGTCAGCGGCAGCGACGGGTCGAGGATCGAGGTGAGCGCGTCCACGAACGGCACCTGCGCGACGATGCCGGCGAAGGCGTCCGGCGCGAGGTTGGCCACCGCGCCCATCAGCAGGCCGCCGGCCGACGCGCCCCGGGCGACCAGCCGGTCGCTCGCCGTCCAGCCGGTCTTGACCAGGTGCCGGGCGGTAGCCACGAAATCCGTGAAGGTGTTCTTCTTCGCCAGCAGCTTGCCCTGGTCGTACCAGCGCCGGCCCAGCTCGCCGCCGCCCCGGGTGTGCGCCACCGCGAAGATCACGCCCCGGTCCAGCAGGGAGAGTCGGGCCACCGAGAACCAGGGATCCATGCTGGCCTCGTACGACCCGTAGCCGTATAGCTCGCAGGGGGCGGAGCCGTCCCGAGGGGTGCCCGCCCGGCAGACCAGCGAGATCGGCACCCGGGTGCCGTCGTCGGCGAGCGCCCAGTCCCGGTGCTGCTCGTAGTCGGCCGGGTCGTACGGCCGCCCGTCCGGCCCGGGCAGCACTGGCTTCTGCTTGCGCAGCACCATCTGCCGGGTGACCAGGTCGTAGTCGTAGACCGAGTCCGGGGTGACCAGCGAGGAGTAACGCAGCCGGATCTGCCCGGTCCGGTACTCCGGGTTGGCGTCCAGCCCGACGCTGTAGAGCGGCTCGGGAAAGTCGATGTCGTACGAGTCGCCGCCGCCGATCGGCAGCACCCGCAGCCCGGTCAGCCCGTTGGCCCGCAGCGAGACCACCAGGTGGTCGGCGAACGCGTCGACCGCCTCCAGCCGGGTGCCGGGGGAGTGTTCGATCAGCGGCACCCAGTCGCCCGGCGCGTCGGCGGACGTGTAGGCCAGCGCGAAGTCCTCGGCGTCGTCGTTGTGCAGGATCAGGAAACGGTGGCCGTGGTGCTCCACCGCGTACTCGACACCCTGCCGGCGGGGCGCGACCACGGCCGGCTGGCCGGTCGGGTTGCCGGCCGGGATCACCAGCACCTCGCTGGTGATCTTGCTGTGGATGTCGATCAGGATGAACTTCTCCGAGCGGGTCAGCTCGACCCCCACCCAGAACCGCTCGTCGTCCTCCTGGTGCACCACCACGTCGTCGGCCGCCGGGGAGCCGATGGTGTGCCGCCAGACCCGGTTGGGTCGCCAGGCGTCGTCGACGGTGACGTAGAAGAGCACCGAGGCGTCGGCGGACCAGGCGGTGCCGTAGAAGGTGTCGGGCACCTCGTCGGGGAGCAGCTCGCCGGTGTTGAGGTCCTTGACCCGCAGGGTGAACCGCTCGTCGCCGGAGAAGTCCGTGGAGTAGGCCAGCCAGCGGCCGTCCGGGCTGACGTCGAACGCGCCGAGGGCGAAGAAGTCGTGCCCCTCGGCCAGCAGGTTGCCGTCGAGCAGCACCTCCTCGCCGTCGAGTGGGGCGCCGTCCACGCTGACCGGTGGCTCGGTCTCGCCGTCGCGGACCGCGCGTCGGCACTGCACGCCGTACTGTTGCCCCTCGACCGTGCGGCTGTAGTACCAGTAGCCGTCCTTGCGGGTCGGCACCGACAGGTCGGTCTCCTGGGTGCGCCGGCGGATCTCCTCGAACAGCTCCGTGCGCAGGCCGGCCAGGTGCGCCGTGCGGGCCTCGGTGTAGGCGTTCTCGGCGGTCAGGTATGCGATCGTCTCCGGGTCGTCCTTGGTGGCCAGCCAGGCGTACTCGTCGACGACGGTGTCGCCGTGGTGGGTCCGCTCGCTGGGGACCCGCTTGGCCGTGGGCGCGGAATTCTCGGTGGTCACGGCGTCACGTTACCGGCCGGCCGCCGGTCACGGCCGGTACGCGCGGCCCGGTCGCCCGCATTCCACACCACAGTCATTCGAACACCTGTACGATGGCTGGCATGGCGGCTGCAGCGAGTTCGATCGACCGGTCCGGAGCTCTGGAGATCACCCATCGGTTGACGGAGATCTGTGGTCCGCCGTTCGCCCGGTTCGCCGGTCCGGCCGACGAGGTGGCCGGCCGGGCCGCCCGCTGGGTCGCGGTCCCGGGCGGTTCGCAGGCGGCGGCCCGGGTGCTCCGGCTGGCGGCCGCGCACGACCTGACCGTGGTCCCGCGCGGCGCCGGCACGAAGATCGACTGGGGCGCCGCCCCGGAGCAGGTCGACATCATGCTCGACACCGGTCGGCTGGCCGGCATCGGGCACGAGCCGGTCGACGCGCCGACGGTGGAGGTGGGAGCCGGCACGCCGCTGCGCGCCGTCCAGGCGACCCTGGAGCGCACCGGCCAGCGACTCGCCGTCGACGCGCCCTCGCCCGGGGCGACCCTCGGCGGGGTGCTCGCCGCCGGCGAGGCCGGCCCGCTGCGGCACCGGCACGGCAGCCCCTGCGACCAACTGGTCGGCGTCCGCTACCTGACCGCCGACGGCGAGCTGGTCAGCGCGGGCGGGGGTGCGCCGGGGCTGGATCTGGCCCGGCTGCTCTGCGGGTCGCAGGGGGCGCTCGGCGTGCTGGTCTCCGCCACCCTGCGGGTGCAGCCCGTGCCGGCCAGCCGGCTCTGGGTCTCCCGTCCGGTGTGGACCCCGCTCGAGGTCAACGACCTGGTGCGGGCCATCCTCGCCGCGCGCCTCGATCCCGCCGCCGTCGAACTCGACCTCTCGGCCACCGCGCCGTTGCCGCGCCGGCCGGTGCGCCCCGACGACCCGGCCGCCGCGGCCCGGGCCCGCCACCCGTCGATGACCGGTCGGGCCGACGTGCCGTCCCGGGCCGGCAGTCTCGTGGTCCTGTTGGAGGGCGGCCCGGCCGACGTGGTCGAGCGGGCCGAGCGGCTGGTGTCGCTGCTCGACGGTGGGGTGACGGTCACCCACTCCCCGCCGACCTGGTGGCGGCGCTACCCGTTCGCGCCGGGCGACACCGCACTGCGCATCGAGGTGCCGATCACCGATCTGCACGCGGCCGTCTACGCGCTGCGCGACGCGGCCGGCGCCCCGGTGCCGGTGCGCGGCTCCGCCGGGCTGGGCGTGGTGCACGCGGCCCTGCCCGGGTCGCTGCCCCCCGATCGGGTGGCCTCGATCCTGGCCGCCGTCCGGGGGGTTCTGCTGGCCCGCCGGGGCCGGTGCGTGGTGCTCTCCGCGCCCGCCGCGGTCCGCCGCGCGGTCGACCTGTGGGGCGAGCTGACCACCCTGCCCCGGCTGCGGGCGGCCAAGGAGCACCTCGACCCGCACCACCGGCTCGCCCCCGGCCGCCTACCCGGTGGCTTCTGAGTCGTCGGCCCCGTGGCCCGCCCGCCCGGGATGATCAGTCGAGCCACCACTGGTGCATGTCGGCGACCGCCGGGGTGAAGCGGGCCAGCAGCAGGACCGCGGTGGTTCCGGCGCCGACGAGGAGGAGGATCCGCGACCGCCGGGGGATGCGGTCGGCGTCCCGGGCCACCACGGCCACGGCGTAGATCGCCATCGGCACGGTGAGCACGGCACCCGCCAGGTAGAGGACCGACACCGTGGCGTAGAGCCAGAGGAACGGGTTCGCCCCGTGCAGGCCGAACGGCACAAGATCCTTCGGGTCGTACGCCCCGGTCAGCATCTCCGAGGGGCCGACGCCGGCGGTCAGCATCCGCCCGATGTAGAGCGCCGCGACCACGACGAAGGCGGCGATCACGGCTGCCTGGGTGACCAGGACGACGCGGGCCAGACGCGGCCGGTCGGCGGCAACATCCACGGTGGTCGACATGGGCGTCAACCTACCGGTTGGCGCACCGCCGCGTCGTCCGGCTGAACGTCAGGCGCGGGGCCGCGAAATGCCCCGTGCTTGATCGACTCGAAATCCCTGAAGACGGGCTGTCGGCCCCGGACGGACACCCCGACATCAGGAAAGTCGAGTCGATCAAGCAACGGCGCGAGCGCCCGCTCGTCGGATCGTGCTGGCCGCGAGCCTGTCAGACCGCGTCGTTGCGCAGGACCAGGATGGCGATGTCGTCGCGGGGCGCCTCGACCGAGAAGCCGATCGCGGCGGCCCGCAGCCGCGCGGCGACCACGTCGGCCGAGTAGCCGGCCAGCGGCGCGGCGGCGTCACGCAGCCGTTCCGTGCCGAAGAGCTCCCGCCCGCGACGCCGCTCGGTGACCCCGTCGGTGTAGAAGATCAGCGCGTCGCCCGGGGTCAGCGGCACCTCCGCCGTGGGCGTGGCGATGGTGTCGAGCAGGCCCAGCGCGGTGCCGCCGGTGCCGACGAACGCGCCACCGCCCCCGCCGCGCAGCAGCACCGGCCGGTCGTGCCCGGCGAGGTGCAGGGAGACGTCCAGCCGGTCGCCGTCGCCCGGCCCCACCGCCGCCATGGCCAGCGTGCAGTATCGGCCACCGCCCCGCTCGACCAGCGTCTCGTTGAGCCGGGTGAGCACCTCGGGCAGCGGCTTGCCGTCGCCGACCAGCACCCGGATCACGTCGCGCACCAGCCCGGTGACCGCCGCCGCCTGCACCCCCTTGCCGGAGACGTCGCCGATCACCACCAGCCACCGCCCGTCGGGCAGCGGCAGCACGTCGTAGAAGTCGCCGCCGACGTCGGCGTCGTCACCGGTCGGCACGTACTCGGCGGCGAAGCCGATCCCGTCGACCACCGGCAGCACCGGAGGCAGCAGCGACTGCTGGAGCGTCTGTGCCACCCGGCGGCGCTCGGCGTGGATGCGGGCGTTCTCGATCGCCAGCGCGGCCCGCCGGGCCACATCCTCCAGCACGGCGACCTCGTCCGGGTCGTGCCGGTGCCGCTGGTGCCGCCCGACGGCCAGGGTGCCGAGCCGCTGGCCCCGGGCGATCAGCGGCACCGCGAAACCCTCCATCGGCCCGCCGAGCGGGACCTGCGCCGCGTTGCGGGACGCCTCGCGCAGCCGGGCCTGGACGGAATCCGGGCCGGTCTCCTGAAGCACCTTGTGCAGCTGCGGCAGGACCGACTCGTCGGCGTGACTGGAGGCCGCGAGCCGCAGCCGGCCCCACTCGTCGGTGGTGTGCACCGCGCACCACTGCCCGAGCCGGGGCACCACGAGCTGCGGGATCAGCGCCATGGTCAGTTCGACGTCCAGCGACTGGGCGAGCAGTTCGCTCGCCTCCGCCAGGAAGGTCAGCCAGGCCTGCCGCCGGACGTCCGTGCGCCGCAGCCGGTCGTTCTCCAGGTGCAGCGAGAGCCGTTCGGCCGCCAGCACGGCGAGCGGCCGGGCGTACGCCGACGGCGCCGCGTCCAGCTCCAGCTCGCCGGCGTACGGGCGGTGCACGCTCAGCTTCACCCGGAGCAGCTCGTTGCCGTCGCGGGGCTGGCGGCCGTAGCGGGCCAGCACCTGCGAGCCCGGTCCGTCGCCCCGGTCCAGCCGAATCACCCCACCGGCCGCGCCGACCATCTCGGCGACCCGGGTGAGCAGGCCGGTGGCGAAATCGGGCAACGGGTCGTCGGCGTACGGATCGGGGCTGATCTGCATCAGCTCGCTCATCGCGCCGGCGCTCGGCGCGTCGCTGGACACCGCGCCGGGCCCGTCGCCCCCGGCGCCGCCGTGCCCACCCCGGGTGCCGGCGGCGGCGTCCGCTGAGGCCGAACCGGCGCCGGAGCGGTCCAGCCGGAACCAGACGCCCTTCCCGGTGGGTAGGTAGGTGGTGCCCCAGCGGCTGGCGAAGTGGTCGACCAGGAGCAGCCCCCGACCCCGCTCGGCGACCTCGGTGATCTCGGCGGTGTCGTTGCGGACTCCGACGATCAGCTCGTCGACGGGGCCGGAGGCGAAGTCGGAGACCGTGACCGTCAGCCCGACTTCATCCGCGGCGACCTCGATGTCCAGTTCGGTGCCCGCGTGTTCCACGGCGTTGGTGGTGAGTTCCGTGGTGAGCAGCAGGGCCTCGTTGAGCAGTTCGTCCAGGTCCGCCTCGGCGAGAACCGAGCGGACCAGGGCGCGCGCCGCGGCGGGCGTACGCCGGTCGGCGGGAAGGCGGACGCGCCGGACGTGCCCGTCCGGGCCCCCGGCCGCCGCGGGCCTCGCCTCCGCCGACACCCCCGTATCCTCCATCGCCACCCCGGCAGGTGCCAAGCCGATCCCGCCTCTGGTCGCCATCGGGACGGGCTGTCGGGCGTGGCGAGCAGTCGCGCGAGCTGGCATCGGCGCGATCGCAGGCACAATATGGGGTGGCCGGCGTGTCGGCAGCGTCGGTGCCCCCGAGCTGAGACGAGGAATGATGACCACGGCGAAGCAGTCGGTGGCGGATCCGTCCGCGACCGACCACGAGGCGCTCCTCGGTGAGTTGACCGAGGCGCTGCGGCGGGTGGGTCGCGGCGACCTCAAGGTGCGGCTGCCCCGGCGCGCGGGGGCGGCCGGTGAGGTCGCGGACGCCTTCAACGAGGTCGTCTCGCTCCAGGAGCGGCAGTACCTCGACCTGCGGCGGATCAGCCGGATCGTCGGCCGGGACGGTCGGCTCACCGAGCGCCTGGACGACGAGGGCCTGGACGGCTCCTGGGCTGAGGGGCAGCGGGCGATCAACTCGCTGATCGACGACCTGGGCCGGCCGACCACCGAGATCGCCCGGGTCATCGTGGCGGTCGCCGACGGCGATCTCTCCCAGCACATGGCGCTGGAGATCGACGGGCGACCGCTGCGCGGTGAGTACCTGCGCATCGGGCGCACCGTGAACACGATGGTCGACCAGCTGTCGTCGTTCGCCGACGAGGTGACCCGGGTGGCCCGGGAGGTGGGCACCGAGGGCAAGCTGGGCGGCCAGGCCGACGTCCGGGGCGTCGCCGGCACCTGGAAGGACCTCACCGACTCGGTGAACACCATGGCGTCGAACCTGACCGGCCAGGTGCGGTCGATCTCACAGGTGGCGACCGCGGTGGCGAAGGGCGACCTGTCGCAGAAGATCACCGTCGGCGCGCGCGGCGAGGTCGCCGAGCTGGCCGACACGATGAACTCGCTCACCGACACGCTGCGGCTCTTCGCCGAGCAGGTGACCCGGGTGGCCCGCGAGGTGGGCACCGAGGGCAAGCTGGGCGGCCAGGCCGAGGTGCCGAACGTCGCCGGCACCTGGAAGGACCTGACCGACAACGTCAACTCGATGGCGTCGAACCTGACCAGTCAGGTGCGTAACATCGCGCAGGTCTCCACGGCGGTGGCCCGGGGTGACCTGTCGCAGAAGATCACGGTGGCCGCGCAGGGCGAGATCCTGGAGCTGAAGGACACCGTCAACACGATGGTCGACCAGCTGTCGTCGTTCGCCGACGAGGTGACCCGGGTGGCCCGTGAGGTGGGCATCGAGGGCAAGTTGGGCGGTCAGGCCCAGGTGCGCGGGGTCTCCGGCACCTGGCGGGACCTCACCGAGAACGTCAACCAGCTCGCCGGCAACCTGACCAGTCAGGTGCGCAACATCTCCCAGGTCTCCACGGCGGTCGCGAAGGGTGACCTGTCGCAGAAGATCACGGTCGACGCGCAGGGCGAGATCCTGGAGCTGAAGTCGACGGTGAACA
>NZ_JBIVNT010000002.1:370841-1030109 GCF_044753725.1 Micromonospora sp. NPDC093243
GATGGCGTCGAACCTGACCAGCCAGGTCCGCAACATCGCCTCGGTGACCACGGCGGTGGCCAAGGGCGACCTCGGCCAGAAGATCACCGTCGACGCGCAGGGCGAGATCCTGGAGCTGAAGAACACCGTCAACACGATGGTCGACCAGCTCTCGTCGTTCGCCGACGAGGTGACCCGGGTCGGCCGGGAGGTCGGCATCGAGGGCAAGTTGGGCGGTCAGGCCCAGGTCAAGGGGGTCTCCGGCACCTGGCGGGACCTCACCGAGAACGTCAACCAGCTCGCCTCCACGCTGACCACCCAGCTCCGGGCGATCGCCCAGGTCTCCACCTCGGTCACCCGGGGCGACCTGACCCAGCGGATCAACGTCAAGGCGCAGGGCGAGATCGCCGAGCTCAAGGACAACATCAACCAGATGATCGTCACCCTCCGGGAGACGACCAAGAAGAACGCCGAGCAGGGCTGGCTCGACTCCAACCTGGCCCGGATCGGCGGGCTGTTGCAGGGCCAGCGCGACCTCGGCGAGGTCTGCCGCATGATCATGGTGGAGGTGACCCCGCTGGTCGACGCGCAGCTCGGCGCGTTCTTCCTGTCGGACACCTCCGACGGGAGCATGCGGCTGCGGCTGACCGCCTCCTACGGGTACGTGGCCCGCGGGCACGACGTCACCTTCGGGCCGGGTGAGGGGCTGGTCGGCCAGGCCGCGCTCTCCCGCCGCACCATCCGGGTGAGCGCCGCACCGGACCGCGCGCTGACCCTGCGCTCCGGCCTGGCCGACACGCCCCCGACCGACCTGGTCGTGCTCCCCATGCTCTTCGAGGGCGAGCTGCTCGGGGTGATCGAGTTCGCCAGCGTGGCCGCCTTCTCCGAGCTGCACCTGTCGTTCCTGGAGCGGCTGGTGGTCACCATCGGCATCGCGGTCAACACCATCCAGGCCAACCGGCGTACGGAGGAGCTGCTGGCCCAGTCGCAGCGGCTGGCGCATGAGCTGCAGGAGCAGTCGGCGGAGCTCCAGCGGACCAACGCCGAGCTGGAGGAGAAGGCCACCCTGCTCTCGGAGCAGAAGGGCAACATCGAGACCAAGAACCGGGAGATCGAGCTGGCCCGGATCGGTCTGGAGGAGAAGGCGCAGCAGCTCACCCGGGCCTCGGCGTACAAGTCGGAGTTCCTGGCCAACATGAGCCACGAGCTGCGGACCCCGCTGAACTCGCTGCTCCTGCTGGCCCGGCTGCTCGCCGAGAACTCGGAGCAGAACCTCTCCCCGAAGCAGATCGAGTTCGCCCGGACCATCCACAGCGCCGGCTCCGACCTGCTCTCGCTGATCGACGACATCCTGGACCTGTCGAAGATCGAGGCGGGCCGGATGGACGTCGAGCCGACCGAGGTGCGGTTCAACGAGATCCGCGGCTACGTCGAGCAGGCGTTCGCGCCGCAGGCCGAGGAGAAGGGCCTGGACTTCCAGGTGCGGGTCAGCAAGGACCTGCCGTCGGCGCTGGTCACCGACGCCCTGCGGCTCCAGCAGATCCTGCGCAACCTGCTCTCCAACGCGGTGAAGTTCACCGACAACGGCGCGGTGACGCTGCGGATCGCGCCGGCGGCGGAGAACGCCGTCTTCGACGTGCCGGCGTTGACCAACGCCCGGCGGGTGATCGCGTTCACCGTGATCGACACCGGCATCGGCATCTCGGACGACAAGCTGTCGATCATCTTCGAGGCGTTCCAGCAGGCGGACGGGACCACCAGCCGCCGCTACGGCGGCACCGGCCTCGGCCTGTCGATCAGCCGGGACCTGGCCCGGTTGCTGGGTGGCACCATCACCGTCTCGTCGGCGCCCGGGCAGGGCTCCACCTTCACCCTCTTCGTCCCGGAGGTGCTGGCGCCGGACGCGGTGGTCGCGCCGCTGCCGCCGTCGCCGACCCGGGCCGGCCTGCCGTCGTCGCTGCTGATGCCGCCGCTGGAGCTGCCGCAGCCGGCGGCCGGGCCGACCAGCCGGCGACTGGACGGCGCGACCGTGTTGATCGTGGACGACGACGTCCGGAACGTCTTCGCCCTCACCAGCGCGTTGGAACTGCACGGGATGACCGTGTTGTACTCGGACAACGGGGCGGACGGCGTCCGCCTGCTCGCCGAGCATCCGGAGGTGGACATCGTCCTGATGGACGCCATGATGCCGGACCAGGACGGGTACGAGACCACCCGCCAGATCCGCCGTAACCACCGCTTCGCGGACCTGCCCATCGTCTTCCTGACCGCGAAGGCGATGCCGGGGGACCGGGAGTCGGCGCTCGCGGCCGGGGGCAGCGACTACATCACCAAGCCGGTGGACCTGGACGAGCTGATCGAGCTCATGTCGTCCTGGATCAGTGGCAGCCGGACCGAGGAGAACTCGTGACCCAGATGGCCAAGGCGCTGCTCGTGGACGACCGTCGGGAGAACCTGATGGCCCTGGAGGCGATCCTCCAGGGCCTGCCGGTCCAGTCGGTGGCCGTGGAGAGCGGTGAGGCAGCGCTCAAGCAGCTGCTGGTGGACGACTTCGCGGTGATCCTGCTCGACGCCCAGATGCCGGACATGGACGGCTTCGAGACGGCGAGCCACATCAAGCGCCGGGAGCGGACCCGGCACGTGCCGATCATCTTTCTCACCGCCGCCGACCGGGACGCCCAACTGGCCCTGCGCGGCTACGCGGTCGGCGCGGTCGACTACCTCACCAAGCCGTTCGACCCGTGGGTGCTCCGGGCCAAGGTGTCGGTCTTCGTGGAGCTGTGGGTGAAGACCCGGCAGTTGGCCGCGCAGTCGGATCTGGTCCGGGAGCGGGACGCGCAGTGGCGGGTGCTGACCGACGCGGTCGACGAGGCCACCACGCTGCTCCGTGGCGACGAGCCGGACGCCGGTGAGCGCGCCGCCGACCTGCTCGAGCAGGCCCGCTGGGGCAACCCGGGCTGATCCCCGCGTCGCGGGTCAGCCGGTGGTCTGGTCGTTGCGGATCATCAGGGCCGAACGCAGGCCGGTGATGTCCAGCACCCGGAGCAGGAAGTCGCCCACGTGGGTGAGCATCAGCAGGCTCTGGGCGTGGCTCGCCTTGCGGCTGAGCACGACCAGGGTGCCCAGCCCCTGCGAGTCGCAGAAGGTGACCCCGCCGAGGTCCAGCACGATCCGCGGGGGCGGGTCGGCGAGCACCTCGTTCACGACGGTCGAGAGCTGGGCGGCCGTGAGCATGTCGATCTCACCGGCAAGGCGCAGCACAGCTTCGTCGCCCGTCCGGTGTAGCGTGATGGACAGTTCGGCACGATCCACCCGGTCAGCCTAACCCGATCCGGTCGGTGTGGCCCGTCGAGGCGATGCAGCCCGCCGGCGCCCGGCCCGGGTGAGCCGGGTAACCCCAGCCCGGGGTGGCTGCCGCCGCATCCGCCGGCGCTGACACAATGGCGGAATCGTGACCGACACCTTTTCCGCCGGATCTGGCCGCTACCCGGCCGACGCGCCGGCCTCCGAGGCCCTGTTCGACCGCGCCCGCGCCATCGTGCCGGGCGGGGTCAACTCCCCCGTGCGCGCCTTCCAGGCGGTGGGCGGCACGCCGCGCTTCATGGTCCGGGGGGAGGGGCCCTGGCTCTACGACGCCGACGACCGGCGCTACGTCGACCTGGTCTGCTCGTGGGGCCCGCTGATCCTCGGTCACGCGCACCCGGAGGTGGTCGCCGCCGTGCAGGCCGCGGCCGCCCGGGGCACCAGTTTCGGCACCCCCACGCCGGCCGAGGTGGAGCTGGCCGCCGAGATCGTCGACCGCACCCCGGTCGAGCAGGTCCGGCTGGTCAACTCCGGCACCGAGGCCACCATGTCGGCGATCCGGCTGGCCCGGGGCTTCACCGGCCGATCCAAGATCATCAAGTTCGCCGGGTGCTACCACGGGCACGTGGACGCGCTGCTCGCCGCCGCCGGCTCCGGGGTGGCCACCCTCGGCCTGCCCGACTCGCCCGGGGTCACCGGCGCTGCCGCGAGCGAGACCATCGTGCTGCCCTACAACGACATCCGGGCGGTCGAGGAGGCCTTCGCCGCCGAGGGGCCGCACATCGCCGCGGTGATCACCGAGGCCGCGGCCGGCAACATGGGTGTGGTCGCGCCGCGCGACGGGTTCAACCAGGAGCTGGCCCGGATCGCGCACGCGCACGGCGCCCTGCTCATCGTCGACGAGGTGATGACCGGGTTCCGGGTGTCCCGCTCCGGTTGGCACGGCCTCGACGCGTCCGACGCCGACCTGTGGACGTACGGCAAGGTCATGGGTGGTGGCCTGCCCGCCGCGGCGTTCGGCGGGCGCGCGGAGATCATGGCCCGGCTCGCCCCCGCCGGCCCGGTCTACCAGGCCGGCACGCTCTCCGGTAACCCGCTCGCCTGCGCCGCCGGCCTGGCCACCCTGCGGCTGGCCGACGAGGCGCTCTACCAGCGCCTCGACCAGACGGCCGCCGTCGTGGGCAAGCTCGCCGCCGACGCGCTGGCCGCCGCCGGGGTCCCGCACCGGCTGTCGTACGCGGGCAGCATGTTCTCGATCTTCTTCACCGACGCCGACGTGGTCGACTACGACAGCGCCCGGACCCAGCAGGTCCCGGCGTTCAAGGCGTTCTTCCACGCGATGCTCGCCGCCGGCGTCTACCTGCCGCCGAGCGCGTTCGAGTCGTGGTTCGTCTCGGCGGCGCTGGACGACGCCGCCCTGGATCAGATCGCCGCGGCGTTGCCGTCGGCGGCGCGGGCAGCGGCAGCGGCGGGTCACGGGGGGTAGGCGCGGTGAGCAAGACGGTGGTCCACGTGCTCCGGCACGGCGAGGTGCACAACCCGGGCAGGATTCTCTACGGGCGGCTGCCCGGTTTCCGCCTCTCCGAGCTGGGCGTGCAGATGGCCAAGGCCGCCGCGCAGGGGCTCGCCGAGCGTGAGGTGGTGCACGTGGTGGCCAGCCCGCTGGAACGCGCCCAGCAGACCGCCGAGCCGATCGCGGGGCAGTTCGGCCTCCCGGTCGGGGTGGACGAGCGGCTGATCGAGAGCGCGAACTGGTTCGAGGGCAAGCAGGTCTCGCCGGGCGACGGCTCCTTCCGCGACCCGCGCAACTGGTGGGTGCTGCGCGACCCGGTGACCCCGTCCTGGGGTGAGGCCTACCGGGCCATCGCCGAGCGGATGTTCGCCGCGCTGCACGCCGCCCGGGTCGCCGCCGAGGGGCGCGAGGCGGTGCTGGTCTCGCACCAGCTGCCGATCTGGACGCTGCGCCGCTACGTCGAGCGCAAGCGGCTCTGGCACGACCCGCGCCGGCGGCAGTGCGGCCTGGCCAGCCTCACCTCGTTCCACTTCGACGGCGCCAAGGTGGTCGGTATCGGCTACACCGAGCCGGCCGCCCACCTGATCGCGATGTCGCCGACCGCCCGGACGGCCAAGGGGGCCTGATGCGTGCCCGGAGGTGGACCGCGGGTCTGCTCGCCACCGTCGCCGCGGTGGCGCTGGTCGGCTGCACCTCGCCGAGCCAGGAGAAGACCTGCGCCACCAACGCCGACGGCGTGATCGAGTGTGCGCCGGACCAGCGCTCCGCGCCGCCGAAGATCTCCGGTGAGCTGCTCACCGGCGGCAGCTACGACGTCTCCCAGGCCCGTGGCCAGGTCGTCGTGGTCAACTTCTGGGGTTCCTGGTGCGCGCCGTGCCGCGCCGAGGCCGACGACCTGGAGGCCACCTACCAGGCCACCAAGGCCTCCGGGGTGAGCTTCCTCGGCATCAACGTGCAGGACAGCAAGGACAAGGCCCTGGCGTTCGAGGAGGGCCGGGTGAGCTACCCGAGCCTCTTCGACCCGCCGAGCCGGTTGGCCCTCGCCATGGACATCCCGCCGAACACCATCCCGGCCACCGTCGTGCTCGACCGCGACGGCCGGATCGCCGCGGTGATCCGGGCCGCGGTCAAGCAGGAGGGCCTGCAACCCATCGTCGAGCGGGTCGCCGCCGAGCAGCCGGGCTCCGGTTCCCGCTGATGGGCGAGACGTTCCGGCAGGTCGCCCTCTCCGGGCCGCTGCTGCTCGCCATCGGCGCGGCCGCCCTCGCCGGCCTGGTCAGCTTCCTCTCCCCGTGCGTGCTGCCGCTGGTGCCCGGCTACCTGTCGTACGTCACCGGGCTGGCCGGCGCCGACCTGGAGGGGCGCCGCGTGCGCGCCGGGGACGCTCCGGCCGCGGACGCTCCGGGTGGCGGCGTCGCGGTGGCCACCCGGCCGGCCGCCGCGGTCAAGGGCCGGGTGCTCGCCGGGACGCTGCTCTTCATCGCCGGTTTCACCGTCGTCTTCACCGCCACCGCGGTCCTCTTCGCCAGCGTGGGGAAGGTCTTCTTCACCTACGAGCGGACGCTGGAGATTGTGATCGGCGCGCTCATCATCGTGCTGGGGCTGGCCTTCGTCGGTCTGGTCCCCGGCATGGAGCGGGAGTTCCGGATCCACCGGCTGCCGGCCGCCGGGCTGCTCGGCGCGCCGGTGTTCGGGGCGGTCTTCGCGCTGAGCTGGGTGCCGTGCGTCGGCCCCACGCTGGCCGCCGTGACCGGCATGGCCACCGTCAGCGGCCAGGTCGACCGGGCGGTGGTGCTCGCCGTGGCGTACTGCCTGGGGTTGGGGATACCGTTCGTCGTCTTCGGGCTGGGCTTCCAGCGCCTGCTCGGGGTCTTCCGCGCCATCCGCCGCAACAGCCGCTGGGTCACCCGGATCGGTGGCGCCCTGCTGATCCTGATCGGCCTCGCGCTGGTCACCGGGGGATGGACGAACGTCGTGATCTGGCTGCAGACCACCTTCGGGGTGGGCGAGGTGAGCATCTGATGACCGCCGTGGACGAGCGACCAGCCACTCCCGCCTCGGCGCCCCGGCGTCGGCCGAACCGGATGCTGGCCCTGCTGCGCAACTCCTGGCGGCAGCTGACCAGCATGCGTACCGCGCTGGTGCTGCTCTTCCTGCTCGCGATCGCGGCCATTCCCGGCTCGGTGCTGCCACAGCGCGGGATCAGCCCGGAGAAGGTCAACGAGTACTTCGTCGAGCACCCCGACCTCGCGCCCCGGCTCGACCAGATCGGCGCGTTCGAGGTCTTCAGTTCGATCTGGTTCTCCGCCATCTACCTGCTGCTCTTCACCTCGCTGATCGGCTGCATCACGCCGCGGCTGCGCGACCACGTCCGGGCGCTGCGGGCGAAGCCGCCGGCCGCGCCGAAGCGACTGGACCGGCTGCCCCAGCACACGGTGCTCGCCGCGCCGGCCGGCGGCACGGCCGCGATCGTCGAGGTGCTGCGCCGGCGCCGCTGGCGGGTGACGGTCCGCGGCAACGAGGTCTCCGCCGAGAAGGGCTACCTCAAGGAGAGCGGCAACCTGCTCTTCCACAGCTCGCTGATCGTCGTGCTCGTCGGCGTCGCGCTCGGCTCCTGGTACGGCTGGCACGGCAACCGGCTGCTCGTGGCCGGCGCGGACAACGCCTTCTGCAACACCCGCCAGCAGTACGCCGAGGCGCAGCTCGGCCCGCAGGTGGAGAGCGGGGACCTGCCCGCCTTCTGCCTGACCCTGGACGCGTTCCAGGCCCGGTTCCTCGACACCGGCCAGCCGGAGTTCTTCAACGCCACGGTGAGCGTGGAGGAGCCGGGCCAGGCCACCCGGACCGCCGATTTCTCGGTGAACTCGCCGCTGCGGCTGGACGACGCCAACGTCTATCTGCTCGGGCACGGTTACGCCCCGATCATCCGCTACACCGACCGCTACGGCCGCAGCCAGACCAGCACCACGCCGTTCCTCACCACCGGCGACATGGGCCTGACCAGCGAGGGGCTGGCGGCGTTCCCGGACGCCAACCTCGACCCGAAGACCGGCAAGCGGGACCCGAACCTGCAGATGGCCTTCACCGGCCTCTACCTGCCCACCGCGCCGGACTCCGCGCCGTATGTGCGGTCGCAGTATCCGACCGAGCGCAACCCGGTGCTGAACCTGGTCGCCTACCGGGGCAATCTCGGCCTCGACGCCGGCATCCCCGGCTCGGTCTACCAGCTCGACCAGCGCCAGGTCCAGACCGGCCGGGTCAAGCAGGTCGGCGACAAGCTGCTCAAGCAGGGCGAGACCTGGAAGCTCGACGACGGCAGCACGCTCGAGTTCCTCGGTACGAAGCGGTACATCACCCTCTCGGTGCGGCACGACCCCGGCTCGGGGCTGCTGCTGGTGGCCTGCGGGGTGCTGCTCGTCGGGCTGATGGGTTCGCTCTTCGGCCGGCGCCGCCGGGTCTTCTTCCGGGTGACGCCCGCCGGATCCCCGGACCCCGCCAGCGCAACAACGACGGCCGGTAGTAGTTTGGTGGAGGCCGGTGGGTTGCCGCGCACCGACTATCCAGGGTTCGCCGACGAGTTCGCGCAGCTCGTCGCCGCGATCAGCGGTGACGAACGATCGGGCGAGCGGGCCGGCACGGAGCGCGAAGGCAGCGACCAGGCCGGGACGCGAGAAGGGACCGAGTGATGTCCGCACTCTCCGACCAGCTGGTGACGTTCGCGATCCTGGTGTACCTGGTCGCGATGATCAGCCACGCCGTCGAGTACGCGCTCGGCAACGCGCGGGCCCGGATCGTCAAGGCCGCGCCCGTGCGGGAGCTGGTCGGCGCTGGCGCCGGTGGGCCCGGTGGGACGGTCGAATCCCCGGTGGACCCGGCGCCGCCGGTACGCAGCGCGGCCGACCGTAGCGCCGGCCGGGCCCGGCTGGCCGGCCTGATCGCCGTCGGGGCTACCGCGGTCGCCGTCCTGCTGCACCTCGCGGCGCTGGTCACCCGCGGCATCGCCGCCGACCGGATGCCGTGGGGCAACATGTACGAGTTCGTGCTCACGGTCTCGTTCATCGGCGCCGCCGCCTGGCTGGCGGTGCTCGCCAAGCGGCCGTCACTGCGCCGGCTCGGGCTCTTCCTCACCCTGGTCATGGTGCTGCTGCTGGCCATCGCCGAGCTGGTGCTCTACGTGCCGATCGTGCCGCTGGTGCCGGCGCTCAACTCGTACTGGTTCGTCATCCACGTCTCCACCATCGTCTTCTCCTCCGGCATCTTCCTGCTCGGCGTGGTGCCGGCGGTGGCGTTCCTGATGCGCAACGGCTACGAGCAGGGCAGGCGGAGCTTCCCGTACACCCTGGCCAAGCGGCTCCCGGCGGCCGCCGCCCTGGAGCGGCTGACCTTCGCGCTGCACGCCTTCTCGTTCCCGATCTTCACCTTCGCGGTGATCGCCGGCGCGATCTGGGCCGAGGCGGCCTGGGGTCGGCCGTGGGGCTGGGACCCGAAGGAGACCTGGGCGTTCATCTCCTGGGTGGTCTACGCCGGCTACCTGCACTCCCGGGCCACCCCGAGCGTCAAGCGCAACGTGGCCACCTGGATCGCGGTGCTCGGCTTCCTCACCATGCTGATGAACCTGTTCGGCGTGAACATCTTCTTCACCGGCCTGCACTCGTACGGCGGCCTGTGAGTTGACCGGCGGCCGCTAGATCCCGGGGCGGCGCCGGCGGACCTCGGCTTGATCGACACCAGGTCGCCGATATCGCGGTGTCCGGCGCCCCGCAACACCGCCAGATCGGCGACATCGTGTCGATCAACCCGGCCTCAGCCGCCGAACCAGCCGGGGACGTCGAGGCGGAACCAGTTCGCGGGGGTGACCGCGCGCAGGTCGTCCTCCATCGCGGCGACCCGGTCCGGGCCGAGGGTGTCGGCCCACCGCTGCCGGAGCTGGTCGAAGACGACCGCGGAGCGGTGCAGCCCGTCCCGGCCCCGCGCGGTCGTCCGGACCAGCTTGCGCCGGGCGTCCCGGGGGTCGTCGACCCGCTCCAGGTAGCCGAGGGCGACCAGCCGGTCCACCGTCTTGCCGGCCGCCTGCTTGGAGATGCCCAGCCGCTGGCCCAGCTCGGTGGCGGTGGTGCCCTCGACGCCGACGGCCTGGAGCACGAAGCCGTGCAGCGGCCGTAGCTCGGTGTGTCCCTGCCGGGCCAGCTCGGCGTGCAGGTCGTCGATGAGGGTGCGGAAACCGGCCAGCAGCAGCAGGGGCAGCAGGAAGCCGGGCCGTTCAGGGTCAGTCGTTGCCACGTTCGACAACCACGTTTACTATTTGGTCAACCACGTTGACGATCGTACGCCACCCGAGAGCAGGTACCCCGTGCACCGAACCGTCTTCCCCGTCCACACCGTCGCCACCGCGCCCGATGCCGCCCGGCCGGTCGTCGAGGGCGTCCGCCGCGGCTTCGGCTGGCTGCCGGCGGCGGTCGCGCTGATGGCCGACTCGCCCCAGCTGCTCAACGGATTCCTCACCGCCAACCGGATCTTCGAACAGACCGACCTGACCCCGCTCGAACGCGAGGTGGTCGTCTTCACCGTCGCCACCGGCAACGAGTGCCACGTCTGCGTGGCGCTGCACACCGCCACGCTGGCCAAGCTGGCGGCCAGCGCCGAGCTGACCGCCGCGCTGCGGGCCGGCGGCGCCCTGCCCGAGCCGAAGCTGGAGGCGCTACGCCGGTTCACCCGTGCGGTGCTGGCGCACTCCGGCGCGGTACCCGACCCGGAGCTGGACGCCTTCCTGTCCGCCGGCTACCAGCCCCGGCACGCGCTGGACGTGGTGCTCGGCGTCGGGACGTACACCATCTCCACCTTCGCCAACCGGCTCACCGGCGCGCCGCTCGACCCGCCGCTGGCCCGGTACGCCTGGCAGCCCGCCACGACCGGCGCCACCCAGCCGGGGCCGGCGCGTGTCCCCGCCCAGGGCCGGTGACCGCGCTCGACCTCACCTCCGCCCACCCGGCTTGGTCACCGACCGGGCCGGTGCGGGAGACTGGCGGGCATGGCGGCTCGTGGCTTCCCGTACACCGACCTCAAGGACTTCCTCGCGGCGCTGGAGCGCGCGGGCGAGTTGCGGCGGGTGAGCGTCCCGGTCGACCCGACCCTGGAGATCAGCGAGGTGGTCACCCGGACGGTCCGCGCGGGCGGCCCGGCGCTGCTCTTCGAGCGGCCCACCCGGGGCGAGATGCCCGTCGCGATCAACCTCTTCGGCACCGAGAAGCGGATGGCGATGGCGCTCGGCGTCGAGTCGCTCGACGAGATCGGCGCGCGGATCGGCGCCCTGGTCAAGCCGGAGCTGCCGGTCGGCTGGTCCGGCATCCGCGAGGGCCTCGGCAAGGTCATGCAGCTCAAGTCGGTGCCGCCGCGCAAGGTCAAGACCGCGCCCTGCCAGCAGGTGGTCTACCGAGGCGACGACGTCGACCTGAACCGGCTGCCCGGCCTGCAGGTGTGGCCCGGTGACGGCGGCATCTTCCACAACTACGGGCTGACCCACACCAAGCACCCGGAGACCGGCAAGCGCAACCTCGGTCTCTACCGGCTCCAGCAGCACTCGCAGAACACGCTCGGCATGCACTGGCAGATCCACAAGGACTCCACCGCCCACCACGCGGTCGCCGAGCGCCTCGGCCAGCGACTCCCGGTCGCCATCGCCATCGGCTGCGACCCGGTGGTGTCGTACGCCGCGTCCGCGCCGCTGCCCGGCGACATCGACGAGTACCTGTTCGCCGGCTTCCTGCGCGGCGAGCGGGTGGAGATGGTCGACTGCCTCACCGTGCCGCTCCAGGTGCCCGCGCACGCGCAGATCGTGCTGGAGGGCTACCTGGAGCCCGGTGAGCGGCTGCCCGAGGGCCCGTTCGGCGACCACACCGGCTACTACACCCCGGTCGAGCCGTTCCCGGTGCTGCACGTCGAGACGATGACCATGCAGCGCGACCCGGTCTACCACTCGATCGTCACCTCGCAGCCGCCGCAGGAGGACCACGGCCTCGGCAAGGCCACCGAGCGGATCTTCCAGCCGTTGCTCAAGCTGCTGATCCCGGACATCGTCGACTACGACCTGCCGGCCGCCGGCGTCTTCCACAACTGCGCGATCGTGTCGATCCGCAAGCGCTACCCGAAGCACGCGCAGAAGGTGATGAACGCGATCTGGGGCGCCCACCTGATGTCGCTGACCAAGCTGATCGTGATCGTCGACGAGGACTGCGACGTGCACGACTACAACGAGGTCGCCTTCCGCGCCTTCGGCAACGTCGACTACGCGCGCGACCTGCTGCTCACCGAGGGCCCGGTGGACCACCTCGACCACTCGTCGTACCAGCAGTTCTGGGGCGGCAAGGCGGGCGTCGACGCGACCCGCAAGCTGCCGGCCGAGGGCTACACCCGGGGCTGGCCGGAGGAGATGCGGATGTCGCCCGAGGTGGCCTCGCTGGTCGACAAGCGTTGGAAGGAGTACGGGATCTGATGACGGCCGTGCTGGAGCCCGTGGAACGACCGGGTCGGGTCAAGTCCTTCCTCAAACTGGTCACCATCGAGCACTCGGTCTTCGCGCTGCCCTTCGCGTACCTGTCGGCGCTGACCGCGATGCAGGTCGACGGCGGGCACGTCCGCTGGCTCGACCTGCTGCTGATCACCGTGGCGATGGTCGGAGCGCGGACGTTCGCGATGGCCGCCAACCGGATCCTCGACCGGCGGATCGACGCCCGGAACCCGCGTACCGCCGGGCGGGAACTGGTCACCGGGGCGGTCAGCGTGCGGACGGCCTGGACCGGCGCGGCCGTCGCGCTTGTCGTCTTCCTGATCGCCGCCGCGCTGCTCAACCCGCTCTGCCTGGCGCTCGCCCCGCTCGCCGTGGTGCCGCTGGTCGTCTACCCGTACGGCAAGCGGTTCACCAACTGGCCGCACGCCATCCTGGCGATCGCCCAGGCGGTCGGGCCGGTCGGCGCCTGGCTGGCGGTCACCGGCACCCTCAGCGGGTCCGGGCCGGCCTGGCTGCTGGGCGCGGCGGTCGGTCTGTGGATCGGCGGCTTCGACCTGATCTACGCCTGCCAGGACGACGAGGTCGACCGGAAGATCGGCGTGCACAGCGTCCCGGCCCGGTACGGTCGGCGCTTCGCGCTGCACGCCTCCACCGTCGCGCACGTGGTGACCTTCGCGCTCTTCGTCTGGTTCGGCGCGCTGGTCGGCTTCGGCTGGCTCTGGTGGATCGGGTTGGCGCTGACCGCGGTCGCGTTCGGCTACCAGCACCTGGTGGTCACCCCGACCGACCTCAGCAAGGTCAACCGCGCGTTCTTCACCGCCAACGGCTTCGTCGGCATCGCGCTGTTCGCCTTCGCCCTGCTCGACCTGGTGATCCGGCTCGGCCTGCGGGCGTGACCGCCGGCGGGCCGCCGGCGGCCGATCCGGCCCGGCGACGACGGCCGGGTCAGCCGGTGGCGGCGGGTTCGAGGTGGGCGTCCGGATAGCGGGCGCTCTCCATCGTCCAGTCGATGGTGCCCCGGACCGCGTTGGCCACCCCGTCGAGCAGGTCGGTGACCGGCTCGTCCAGCGCCGGACCGAACGACGGCACCGCCGCGCGCAGCTCGACGAAGCGCCGCATCGAGGCCCGCCACCGCTCGGCCACCAGCTCCGCCGCCGTGTCGGTCGGCACGCCCCGCTCGCCGGCGAGCGCCAGCACCAGGTTGTGCCCGCCCGCGGTGGCCCGGTCCCGCTCCAGCGATGCCAGGTCGTTGTACCAGGAGAGCAGGTCGTTGCCGGTGTCGGCGAACCGGCGCAGCAGCGGGTGGTGGTAGACCGGGTCCGGCAGCGGACGCCCGGTCACGAACTCGGTCAGCGGGAACGACACGTACGCCGCCGAGGTGGCCCGGCGCAGCTCGACGTACTCGGCGACGGCGGGGCGGCGGCCGAGGGTCTTGTTGACCGCCTCCCGCACGGTGCCGTCCAGGTGGTGCCCGACCGCGTCGGCGAACCGGTGCCGCCAACGGGCCGGCATCCGCCGGTGGGGCTCCCGCCACGCCCGGACCAGCAGCCGCCGCAGCGGCCCGGTCAGCCCGGCGTGCTGGTGGCGGTGCCCGCTGCGCAGCACCGTCAGCGCGCCGTCGCGCAGTGCGCGGATCTGCGCCGGCGTCAGCCGGTCCGGCCCGTCGCAGGCGTCGTCGACCAGGAAGAACCAGGTGAAGAGCGCGGTCAGCACCCGCAGGTCGGCCTCGGTGGCATTCGGGTAGAGGCGTCCCGCGTACCGGGCGAAGCCGGCGCGGGCCAGCCGCCGGGCGGCGGCGTCGTCCAGCGGTACGCCGAGGCCGGGCAGGAACTCGATCAGCCACTCCTGCACCCCGTCGGCGTAGGGCGAGAGCCGGGGGGCGATCGGGCACTCGGACCGGAGCGACCGGAGGAGCGCGGCGGTCATCAACCGACTCCTCCCCGGCAGCCCTGCCATCGTGCGGACGATTGCCGCAGCATGCCAGGTCGCCGAGGTCGCCGCCTCCCCCGGACGGGCAGCCGGGCACACGCGGGCGATCCCGCGAACCGCCGGAGGTCGGGGGCGGCCCGGAAGCGGGGGCCGGCCGCCGGGCAGCGACGATGACCAGGCAGGCTGGACGGCATGCGCGAACCATGGGTGGTCGGCGTCTCCGGTGCGTCCGGCACGCCGTACGCGGCGGCCGTCGTACGCGGGCTGCTCGACGCCGGGGAGCCGGTGGACCTGATCGTCTCCCGGGCGGCCCGGCTCACCCTGCTCGACGAGACCGGCCGTCCGTTCCGGGACGCGCACTGGGCCGACGACCTCGCCGCCTGGCTGGGCCGGGAGTTGGGCGACGCCGACGTGCGGCACTGGCCGGCCGGCGACCTGGCGGCCGGGCCGAGCAGTGGTTCGTACCGGGTGCGCGGGATGGCTGTGGTGCCGGCGAGCACCGCGGCCTGTGCCGGCATCGCGATCGGGCTCTCCAAGGACCTGCTGCAACGGGCTGCCGAGGTCAACCTCAAGGAGCGGCGGCCGGTCGTGGTGGTGCCCCGGGAGACCCCGGTGACCCGCAGCCACCTCGAGCACCTGATCGCGTTGCACGATGCCGGCGCGGTGGTGCTGCCCGCCAGCCCCGGCTTCTACGGCGCCGGCGCGTCCGCGTCGGCCCAGCAGTTGGTCGACTTCGTCGCCGGCAAGGCGCTGGACGCGTTGGGCGTATCGCACACGCTGTTCCGCCGGTGGTCAGGAGAGCTTGGCGCGGGTCGGGACTGACGCCGACCGTCACCCGGATGCCGGGACGCGGACCGGACCTCGCGCCCGGCCCGCGTGGCGATGTCCGTAACGCTCAATACATGCCGGCGTTGGCTGGACCGGGACCGGTCGAGGCGGCCGGACCGGCGTTGCGCGGCCTGCCCACCTCGTCGCTCTCGTCCAGCATGCCCTCCCCCTCAAGCAGGGCTCGCACCTCGGATTCCCGAAACCGGCGATGCCCGCCTGGAGTCCGGATGCTGCCGATCCGACCGGCCGCCGCCCATCTCGTCACAGTCTTCGGGTCAACCCGAAACAGCGCGGCGACCTCACCCGGTGTCAGCAGGCGATCTCCAGTGTCCACAGCCCCCTCCTCGCGTCGACGAAGCCCCCGGCTGAACACACTGCCCCCGGCCGGTGCGAGCCCAGAGCCGTCATGAGGGACGTATGGCAATTACAGCACCAGCGAACTGGCCTGTCCGCCAAACGCGAAAAACGCACTGAGTGGGGAGTTAGTAAATGATACCGGCGCTGCGCTCCTTATACCGTCCGTACGCGAGGCGTTACCTTCCGTATGGGCAACGGATGCCGGAGTCAGGGCGTTACGCCCTACCGGCTAGGGTCTACCTTCCGTGGACACCATCGACCTGAGCCTCGTGGAGCTGCTACGCGGCAACGCCCGCCTCTCCTACGCCGAACTTGCCCGCCAGGTCGGGCTCTCCGCACCGGCGGTGCACGAGCGGGTCGGCAAGTTGGAGGCCAGCGGCGTGCTCCGGGGCTACCGGGCCGACGTGGCGCCGGAGGCGATCGGGCTCGGCGTCACCGCGCTGATCGGCATCGTCGAGGACTCCGGCGCGGACACCGACGACGTGCTGGCGGCGTTTCGGGCGATGCCCGAGATCGAGTCCTGCTACTTCATGGCCGGCGTCGAGTCGTTCCTGCTCAAGGCGCGGGTCGGCACGATCGCGGAACTGGAACAGCTGATCGTGCGGCTGAACCGGACCCCCGGCGTGGCCTCCACCCGGACCAGCATCGCGCTCTCCACCAAGTGGGAGAACCGCCCGCAGCCGGTCACCCCGCCCCCCGCCTGACGGCCCGGGCGGCCCTGGCGTCGGCCGGCCGACGGCGATAGGTTGCGCCGGTGACCTCGCCAGCCCGCGGCGCGGCCGTGGTGACCGGTGCCGCCGGTGGCCTCGGCCGCTCCATCGCCGCCGCGCTGCACGCCGACGGCTGGCCGGTGTTGCTCACCGACGTCGACCCGGGCGCGGTGGCCGCCGTGGCGGCCCCGCTCGGCGGCTGGTCCCGAGCCCTGGACGTATGCGACGAGGCCGGCTGCGCCGAGGTGGCCGCCGAGGCGGCGGCGCGCGACGGTGGCCTCGGGCTCTGGGTCAACAACGCCGGCATCCTGGTCACCGGCCCGGCGTGGGAGCAGGACGGGTCGACCCGGCGCCGGGTGCTCGACGTCAACGCGCTCGGCGCGATGAACGGGACGCTCGCCGCGCTGGCCGTGATGCGTGCCCAGGGACGCGGCCACGTGCTCAACGTCGTCTCGCTGGCCGGGTTGGTCGCCGCGCCCGGCGAGACGGTCTACGCGGCCAGCAAACACGCCCTGCTCGCGTTCAGCCTCGGCACCCTCGCCGACCTGAGGATGGCCGGCTACCGCGGGGTGCACGTCTCCTGCCTCTGCCCCGACGGGATCTGGACCCCGATGCTGCACGACCGGCTGGACGACCCGGGAGCGCTGGCGTCCTTCACCGGCTCGATGCTCAGCCCTGAGCGGGTCGCCGCCCGGGTGGTCCGGCTGGCCCGGCGACCCCGCCCGGTGGTGACCCTGCCGCGCTGGCGTGGCGCCCAGGTCCGGTTGCTGGACGCCGTACCCCGGCTCGCCCTCGGGCTGACCCCGGTGGTCCGCGCCGTCGGCCGGGCCGGGCAGCGGCGGCAACGCCGTCGGGCCGGAGTGGACCCGCACTGAGCCGCGTCCCTGCTACGTTTCCGGCGTGACTCACCTGGATCGATGCGACGAGGTCAGCCGGAGGTGGGTGACCGAGGCGATCGCCGCGGTCGAGGCGGACGCCAACCGCTCGGCCGACACCCACCTCCTGCCCTTCCCGCTGCCCCGGGACTGGGGAATCGAGCTCTACCTGAAGGACGAGTCGGTGCACCCGACCGGGTCGCTGAAGCACCGGCTGGCCCGCTCGCTCTTCCTCTACGGGCTCTGCAACGGCTGGATCGGGCCGCGGACCACCATCGTGGAGGCGTCCTCCGGCTCGACGGCGGTCTCCGAGGCGTACTTCGCCCGGATGCTGGGGCTGCCGTTCATCGCGGTGATGCCCGCCGCCACCTCACCGGAGAAGATCGCCCAGATCGAGTTCCAGGGCGGTCGCTGTCACCTGGTCGACGACCCGGCCCGGGTGGTGGCCGAGGCCCGCGGGCTGGCCGAGGAGACCGGTGGGCACTTCATGGACCAGTTCACCTACGCCGAACGGGCCACCGACTGGCGGGGCAACAACAACATCGCCGAGTCGATCTACGCGCAGCTCGCCCTGGAGCGGCACCCGGTACCCGACTGGATCGTGGTGGGCGCCGGCACCGGCGGCACCAGCGCCACCATCGGCCGGTACATCCGCTACCGCCGGCTGCACACCAAGCTCTGCGTGGTCGACACGGAGTACTCGGCCTTCTATCCCGCCTGGCTCGCCGCCGACTGGACGCTGCGCATCGAGAAGGGGTCCAGGATCGAGGGGATCGGCCGGCCGAGCGTGGAGCCTTCCTTCGTACCCCCGGTGGTGGACCGGATGGCGCAGGTGCCGGACGCCGCTTCGCTCGCCGCGATGCGCACCGGCTCGGCCGTGCTCGGGCGGCGGGTGGGCGGCTCGACCGGCACCAACCTGTGGGGGGCGTTCGGGCTGATCGCCGGGATGCTGGCCGAGGGACGGAGCGGCTCCCTGGTCACCCTGATCTGCGACGCCGGCGAACGGTACGCCGACACCTACTACTCGGACGACTGGGTGGCCGGCCAGGGTCTCGATCTGGCCCCGCACCTGGCCACCGTCGAGCGTTTCCTGGCCGACGGCGCCTGGCCGGCCTGAGCGCGTCCACGCCCTGCCCGGCCGCGAGCTGGGGCGGCCGGCCCGGGGTCAGCGCGGGTCGATCCGCTCGGCCAGCCCCGGGTAGCGCAGCACGTAACCCGCCACGTCCAGGTCGATGTCGGCGGTGTAGGTGTCGCTGACGAACCGGACCCGGCCCGGCCCCAGCGACGTGTAGACCTGCTCGGCCGGGATCACCACGAGACTCGGCACCAGCACCCACGCGACGCTGATCCGGTGCCCGGTGTCGGCCGGGGCGTTGGTCAGCCCGAGCCGGTGCACCGGCAACGCGTTCAACAGCGGCGAGCCGCCGAGGTCGACGTCGAGCGCGTCGGCCAGCCGGTCCGGATCGTCGGTGCCGGGCAGCCCGACCGGAGCATGCCCCGCGGCGGTCAGCGCCGCGTCCAGGTCACCCTGCTCGGCGGTGGTCACCCGCCACCGGTCGGCCGCCCGTTCCAGACGTACGCTGCGCAGCCATCCGGTCCCCTCCACCTCGACCTCGAAGCGGGTGGTCGTCCAGTCGGGCGCGGTGCTCAGCTGGTAGCGCGCGGTCCACGGGATCGGATCGACAGCGATCATGGTGCCCCGGGCCGCCAGCCCCCGGCCGTCGTCGAAGAGGGCGTGCTCGCTGCCGGCGGTGTCGGTCCGGGTCCAGAAGAGCGACTTCGGCATGGTCGGCATGAGCCGGACCTTACGCGACCGGACCGTCACCGGCAGCGATGCGGAGCCGGTTCGTGTGGAAACACGGAAGATCTTGGTAGGAGACGGCCGGGGAGGGCCGAAACCTACCAAGATCTCCCGTTGACGTACCTAGTGAGTGCGGGCCGGGCCGCGGGCGGCGAAGCCGCGCTGGTCGTCGCGCGGGTGGTCGTCGCGACCGCGCCCCTCGGAGCGGAAGCCGCCGCGCCGGTCGCCCCGGTCGCCGCCGGCACGCCCGTCACGGTCGGCGAACCGCCGCTCGCCCTGCGGCCGGTCGTCGTAGCGGCGCTCGCCCTGGGGGCGGTCGCCGTACTGGCGTTCACCCTGGGGGCGGTCGCCGAAGCGGCGCTCGCCCTGCGGACGGTCGCTGTAGCGGCGCTCGCCCTGGGGGCGGTCGCCGTACTGGCGCTCGCCCTGCGGACGGTCGCTGTAGCGGCGCTCGCCCTGGGGGCGGTCGCCGAACCGGCGCTCGGAGAAGCTCCGGTCGCCGAAGCGCCGCTCGCCGTGGCCGGTCCGGTCGCCGTAGCGGCGCGGGCCGCCGGGGCGGTCGCCGTGCCGGCGGGGCTCCTCCGGCTCCTCGCGGACCGCGACGCCGCTCGGCTCCCGGGCTCCGGTCAACTCGGTGAGCACCGGGTCGCCGGCCCGGACCCGGGCCTCCGCGGGTGCGACGCCGGCCTTCTCCAGCATGGCCAGCGTGGTCCGGCGCTGCTTCGGCAGCACCAGGGTGGCCACCGCCCCGGACTCGCCGGCGCGGGCGGTCCGGCCGGCCCGGTGCAGGTAGTCCTTCGGGTCCTTCGGCGGGTCGACGTGCAGGACCAGCGTGACCCCGTCCACGTGGATGCCGCGGGCCGCCACGTCGGTGGCGACCAGCACGTTCATCCGACCCTCGCGGAACTCGGCCAGAGTGCGGGTACGCATCCGCTGGGTCTTGCCGCCGTGCAGGCCGCCGGCCCGTACGCCGACCGCGGCGAGCTGGGTGACCAGCCGGTCCACGCCGAGCTGGGTCCGGGCGAACACCATGGTCCGGCCGTCGCGCGCCGCGATGGACGCGGTCACCGGGAACTTGTCGTGCGGCGGAATCAGCAGCAGGTGGTGGTCCATCGTGGAGACGGCGGCGGTCGCCGGCGCGGTCGAGTGCGTGACCGGGTCGGTCATGAACCGCTTGACCAGCGCGTCGACGTCACCGTCCAGGGTGGCCGAGAAGAGCAGCCGCTGCGTGCCGGCCGGGGTCTTCGCCAGCAGCTCGGTGACCTCCGGCAGGAAGCCCATGTCGGCCATCTGGTCGGCCTCGTCGAGCACGGTCACCTCGACGTCGTCGAGGCGGCAGACACCCCGCGCGATGAGGTCGCCGAGCCGCCCGGGGGTGGCCACGATGATCTCCACGCCACGGCGCAGCGCGTCGATCTGCCGGTCGTACGGAACCCCGCCGACGGCCGTCTTGAGGAAGACGCCCACCGACTTGCCGAGCGGCAACAGGGCGTCGTTGACCTGCATGGCCAGTTCCCGGGTCGGGACCAGCACCAGCGCGCGCGGGTGCAGCGGCCGGGCCCGTTCGCCGGCGGCGACCCGGGCGAGCAGCGGCAGCCCGAAGGCGAGGGTCTTGCCGGAGCCGGTCTGGCCCCGGCCGAGCACATCCCGGCCGGCGAGCGCATCCGGGACGGTCGCCCGCTGGATCTCGAACGGACTGGTGATGCCCTCCCGGGCGAGAGCGCGGACCAGCTGCTGGGGCAGGCCGAGCGCGGCGAAGTCGCGGGTGTCGCTCACGGTCTGCTCCGCGACCCGAGCGGTCTGCTCCGAGGTCGGGTTGGTCTGCTCGTCGGCCGGGCTGGTCTGCTCCTGGGCCGCGGCGGCGTCGAAGGCGGACGGAAACGTGCTGGGGTCAGCAAAGGTGGTCAAGAAGTGCCTTTCAAGCGGGGCGCATCTTCGCGATGGCCTGCCGCAGCTGAACGCCGCCGGATCGCCCGCAAGATCGCCCATGGGCGCACGGGACGCGCGCCAGGTCAGTGATCTACACAAGTGTACGGCGACCGTCGCCAGCCGCCACCTGGCCGTGACCGTAGTGGGCGGGCTCACCCGCCCGGAGGGGCCGTTGGGCGCCGCCCGGCAGGGCATGGCGGGCCCGGGTCAGCCGCTCAGCACGCTGCCGATCAGCCCGTCCACCGCGTCACCGGCCAGCAGCACGACGAGCACGCTGATCACCACCAGCAGCCCGAGGGAGGCGGCCAGCACGACCACCACCCGGGTGGTGCTCGACCGCTCGGCCGGCGTGTCCGACCAGCCCTGCGCCAGGATGTGCCCGGTCAACGAACCGGAGGTCTCCGTCGGGCTCGGCAGCGCGATCGTGGTGAAGCCGGGGCCGTCGGTGCTGGCGCTGTAGACCGTGCCGAGGTCCGGGCCGCCGTCGTAGCGTCCCGGGTGGGCGCTGCCCGACCCGCCCACCTGGGTGCTGCCGCCGGCCGGGGTGCGGGCGGCCGGTACGCCACCCGGCGCGGACGTGGACGGCGCGCCGGACGATTGGGCCCCGCCCGCCCAGGAACCGCCGCGCGCCCCCGCCGTCGAGGAGCTCCCGACGGAGCCCAGTTCGGCCGGGCTGGCTGCCGGCGGCCAGCCCGGCAGCGCCGGCTCGGGCACGATCGGCGACGCCGAGTCGGGTGCGCCGGCCCGACCGCCGGGCGGCGTGGAGATGGGCGCGGTGGCCTGGCCGGCGGGCGGCCCGGAAGTGGGTGCGCTGGCCGAACCGGCGGGCGGCACGGACGCGGGCGCGCTGGCCCAGCCGGCGAGCGGCGCGGAGACGGACGCGCCGGCCCGTCCGCCGGGCGGTGCCGAGATCGGCGCGGCGGCGCGAGCAGCCGGCGCGGACGTCGGGAACGCGGACGTCGCCGGGGGTGGGGGGAAGGGCGGCGCCGGCATCGGGCCGGGCGGCGACGGTGGCGGCGGCACCGCTGGCCCGGGCGGTGGCGCCGGCGGGCCCGGCAGGGGCGGCACCGGCCCGGGCGGCGGCGTCGGGCGCGGTCCCGGAGGCGGCGTCGGACGCGGCCCCGGAGGTGGCGTCGGGCGCGGTCCGGGCGGGGTCGGCCCGGGCACCGGCGGGGCGGGGGAGGGTGGGGTCGGCCCGGGCACCGGCGGGGCGGGGGAGGGTGGGGTCGGCCCGGGCACCGGCGGGGTGGGCGCGGGGGCCGGCTCCGGTTCCGGGGTCGGCGGCTTCGGTGGCTGCGCCGGCTCCGGTGGTTGTGCGGGCTCGGGTGGTTCCGGGTTCACCGGGCCGGACCGGTAGACGCCGGGCGTCCCGGCCCGCGCCCCCGCTTCCGCCTCCTCGGCGGTGGCCCGGCTCGAACCGGGGACCGCGACGCTGGCCCGGGCAGCGCCCGTGTCGGCGGTGGCCTGGCTGGTGCTGGGCGCCGCGACGCTGGCCCGGGCGGCCGGCGTACCCGCCGTCCCGGCCGCGACCCGGTCCGTGCCCGGAACGGACGCGCGGGCCCGGGCGGGGGCGGTCGAGCCGTGCCGCTGGCCCGGCAGGGCGGAACCACCGGGACTGTCCGAGCCCGCGCCCCGGTAGGTCGTGCCGGCGTTCGCGCCGGCCGGCGGCGCCCCCTCGACGGGTGCGGCGGCGGTGGTCACGCTGGCGCGTGCGCGTACCGGTTTCGCCGGTTCCGACTCGTCCCCGCCCACCGCCGACTCGGCAGGTGCCGGCTCGGCGTCCGCCGGGCTCGCGTCGGCCGAGCGCTCGGCGTCCCCGCTCACGGGGGCGGCCGTCGGGCCGTCGGAGGTGGCGTCGGGGCGCATGCGAGGCGGGGTGTCGGCCCCGCCGTCGGGCGTGGGAGCCGGGCCGGACGTCTCCGCCGGGACCTTCTGATCGGCCATGCTCGCCCTCCGCGCAACGCTCGCACCCGGAACCCGGCCGGGACCGGGCGTGCCTGGGTGCCACGGTGCCACATTCCACCCCGGCGGGACAGCCGGAGTCCCGCCTTCCGACCTAGTTGCCCGCGCTCTGGGTCTCGGAGGACGACGCCGACGGACTGCCGGTCGAGGTGTCCTCGCTGGCGCTGGTGGACGGCGCGACGCTGGACGGCGCCACACTCGGCGTCGGGCTGGTCGAGGTGCTCGGCGTGGGCGTGGGGGTGGTCGGCTTCGGCGGGAGCGGAGGCTTGGTCGCGCCGGTCGTCTTCGTCGGCGTGGGTCGCGGCGTGCTCGAGCCGGTGGGCGTGGGCGTCGGAGTCGGGGTCGGGGTCGACGTGGGGGGTGGCGTGGGCGTCGGAGTGCCGGTGGGTGGCGCGGGAACCGCCCCGATCACCCGGGTGGCGGCGTAGAGCCGGGACCAGGTCACCGTGGAGATCTTGACGACGTCGCCGGTGGTCGGGGCGTGCACCATCTTGCCGTTCCCGATGTACATCCCGACGTGGTGGATCGTCGACCAGTTGCTGCCCGAGGCGAAGAAGAGCAGGTCGCCGGGGAGCAGCGCGCTGCGGTCCACCGTGCGGCCGCGGGTGGCGTAGTACTGGTCGCGGGAGACCCGGGGCAGGTCGAAGTAGTCGGCCCCCTTGGAGCGGTAGGCCGCCCACATGAGGCCGGAGCAGTCGAACCGGTTCGGCCCCTCGGCGGCCCAGAGGTAAGGGTCGCCGAGCTGGGCGAGGGCGTAGCGCACCGCGGCCATGGCCCGGGGGTGGGCGGCCAGGCCGTTGACGTCCTGACCCTGGAGGTAGCCGGCGCCGAGCTGCTGTTCGGCGGCCTCCTGCTGGCGCTCGAGCTGGATGAGCTGCGCGGAGTTGTCGCGGCGCAGCTTGAGCAGCTTCGCCTCCTCGGTGTGCAGCGCCTTCTCGCCGGCGGTGAACTCGGCCCGGGCGGCGTTGAGTGCCGTCTCCGCCGCCGAGTAGGCCTGGTAGGCGGCCTGCTCGGCGGCCCGGGCCCGGGCCAGCTCACCGGCCGCGGCCGTGGTCGACCCTTCAACCTTCTCGCCCCGGTTGATCCGCTGGAGCTCGCTGAGCCCCTGGATGTCGGTGGCGAACTCGCCAGGGGGCAGTGCCGCGGCGGCCTTGAGCGCCTCGGCGGCGACCGTGTCGGCCTGCTCCTGGGCCCGGGTCAGGCCGTCCCGGGCGAGCTTCATCTCCTGGTCGGCGGCGGCGAGCCGGGTTTCCGCGTCGGTGCGCTTCTGGCGTAGTTGAAGCAGCGTCTCGCCGAGCAGCCCGACCTGGGTCTGTGCGGTGTAGACCTGGGTCGCCAACGGCCCGCTGCCGAGGGTGCCGCCGACCGGGGTGCCCGGGGTCACCGGGGTGCCGACCACGGGCGCGCCGCCGGGAAGTTGGAACGAGCCGGTGACCGAGGGCCGGACGCCGGAGTCGGGCACGGTGGTGGGTACGCCGGGGTCGGCGTACGCCGGGGCGGCCAGCACCGCGGCGGCGATCGCGCCGAGCAGGGCGGACCAGAGCCGCGGACGCAGCACCGGCGAGACCACCGGGCTACGCCGTCGTCGCCGTCGTCGCCCGAGCCCGCTGTCAACCATTCCGCTCCCCGTCCGACAGGCAGACGCCGCGCCGGTGGCGCGGCCGTGGGGACGCTATCAGTGTGTCGCTCCCCACCCGTTCTTACCTCAATCAGGGCAATGTTGTCGATGCGTGGCCGGGTAACGGGAGGCTGAGAATCTGCTGAACCGGGTCGCTTCCGCGGACCGTGCCGGCGGGGTGGTCGGTGCTCCGACGTACCCTCGACCGGGACCGCAGGTGGAAGGGACGTGCCATGGACGCCGGACTCAAGCGAGAGCTCGAAGCGAAGGTGTACGCCGGGGAGCGGCTGACCCGGGAGGACGGGATCGCCCTCTACGGCAGCGACGACCTGGTCTGGCTGGGTCGGCTGGCCCACCACCGGCGTACCGAGCTCAACGGCGACCGGGTGATGTTCAACGTCAACCGGCACCTCAACCTCACCAACGTCTGCTCCGCCTCGTGCGCCTACTGCTCCTTCCAGCGCAAGCCGGGTGAGAAGGACGCCTACACGATGCGCATCGACGAGGCGGTCCGTAAGGCCAAGGAGATGGAGGACGAGCAGCTCACCGAGCTGCACATCGTCAACGGCCTGCACCCGACGCTGCCCTGGCGTTACTACCCGAAGGTGCTGCGCGAGCTGAAGGCGGCGCTGCCGAACGTCAAGCTCAAGTGCTTCACCGCCACCGAGGTGCAGTGGTTCGAGAAGATCAGCGGCCTGAGCGCCGACGAGATCCTCGACGAGCTGATGGACGCCGGCCTGGAGTCGCTCACCGGCGGCGGCGCGGAGATCTTCGACTGGGAGGTCCGCCAGCACATCGTGGACCACGCCTGCCACTGGGAGGACTGGTCGCGGATCCACGCCCTGGCGCACAGCAAGGGCATGAAGACCCCGGCCACGATGCTCTACGGGCACATCGAGGAGCCCCGGCACCGGGTTGACCACGTGCTGCGGCTGCGCGAGCTGCAGGACGAGACCGGTGGCTTCGCGGTCTTCATCCCGCTGCGCTACCAGCACGACTTCGTCGACTCGGCGGACGGCAAGATCCGTAACCGGATCCAGGCCCAGACCACGATGGCCTCGCCGGCCGAGTCGCTGAAGACCTTCGCGGTCTCCCGGCTGCTCTTCGACAACGTCCCGCACGTCAAGTGCTTCTGGGTGATGCACGGCCTCTCGGTGTCCCAGCTCTCGCTGAACTTCGGCGCCGACGACCTGGACGGCTCGGTCGTCGAATACAAGATCACGCACGACGCCGACTCGTACGGCACGCCGAACACCATGCACCGCGACGACCTGCTCCACCTGATCTGGGACGCCGGCTTCCAGCCGGTCGAGCGGGACACCCGCTACAACGTCGTCCGGGAGTACGACAGGGCGCCGTCGCTGGCCGAGCGGCGCGCCGAACCGCAGCAGGTCTGGGCCTGAGCCGGCACGTACCCTCGTTGTCGATGACGGAACAGCAGAGCGGTTTTCCCCGGCGTGACGCCGAGGGGCGCATCCGCACCCTCGGTGACCTGCTCGGGGTGAGCCTGGCCGGCTGGGTGATCGGAGTGCTCGCCCTGGTCCTGTTCGACTGGGCCTTCGCCTCGTTCGGGGCGGGCGAGTTCGGGCGGGCGAACGGGTGGCTCGCGGTGATCCTCCCGGCCTGGCTCTTCTGGGAGGACTTCCGGGCCTGGGGGTTCGGCGCGGCCCGGGTGGTGGCGGGGTTGCTCGCCGCCGCGGTCGCGGTGGTCGCCGGGCTGCTGGTCGCCGGGGCGGCGGCCGGGTTGCCGTCGCTGCTCACCGGCGCGCTGGCGGCGGCCGCCTTCACGGTGGTCTACGCGGTGCTGTGGTTTCCCGGTGTCCGGTGGCTGGCCCGCCGGACGGGCTGAACCGCCCGCCGGTCGGGCAGGCTGTAGGGGTACGCCGGACAGGCCGGCGGCGGAGAACGGAGTGGTGCAGGTGAGCGCGTCGGTCAAGTACACGCTGGGCCGGATCGGGCTGTTCGTGCTCGTGCTGGCGGCCCTCTGGCTGGTCGACATGAACCTCTTCCTGAGGCTGATGCTGGCCCTGGTCTTCTCCGCCGCGCTCTCGTTCTTCCTGCTCAAGGGCTGGCGGGACGAGATGGCCGAGGAGATGGCCGGTGCGGCCGAGCGGCGCCGGAGCGAGAAGGAGCGGCTTCGCTCGGCGCTGGCCGGCGACGACCAGCCGAGCGACGACCAGCCGGGCGAGGGCCAGCGGCGGGTCGACTAGGGCCGGCGGCGGGGGCGGGCCGGAAACGGGGCGGTACGACCGGGTCCGGCTCGCTAAGGTCTGCCGCCGTGGGAATCTTCAGCACAATCAGCGACTGGCGGGCCAAGGTGTTCGTCTGGGTCGGCCTGCCGGTCATCGCCGTCATCGGACTGGTCATGGGCGCCGGCGACCTCGGGCCGGCCTGGCAGGCCAAGGGCGGCGGCGGGACGGCGGGCACCTTCACCGCCGTGCAGGAGGAGTGCGGGCGGCGTAGCTGCACCTGGCACGGGGACTTCGTGGCCGAGAGCGGCGAGAAGCGGGCGGACGTCATCCTCTACGACGCGCCCGACGGGCTCACGCAGGGCGCAACGGCGCCGGCCCGGGATTCGGGCGCCCGCAAGGGAGTCTTCTCCACCACCGGCGGCTCCACCTGGCTGATCGTCACCGGGCTCTCCCTCGCCGGCGTGGTGGCCGCGCTGATCTGGGTGGTCGTCATCCTGCGCGCGGTGCGCCGGCGCCGCGAGCAGCGGGCTGCGGACAGGGCCTTCTCGACCGCCACCGGGCAGGACTGATTTCACCGGCGAGCCCGGCACGGTCGACCGCGACCGTGCCGGGCTCGTCCGTTCTCACCAGTTGGTGGAGCCGGGGACGTGCGGCCAGGGCTTGTGCGCCGGCTTGATCAGGTAGGCGATGCCACCGGAGCCGCCGGAGACCCCGCCACTGGCGTTGATCCGCTTGGTCCGCAGCCAGATCTGCTCGAACTGCTCCCGCTGGTAGACGTTGCGCACCACGTCGTTGCTGGACGACGCGGGGTCGTTGACGATCACGTCGCCCTCGGCGGTGAAGCCGACCACCACGAACAGATGGCCCGAGGTGCCGTAGTTCGCCCCGTCCAGCTCGCTGGCGAGGAACGACTGGCTGGTCACCACCGGAATGCCGGCGGCGATGAAGCGCTCCAGCTCGTCCAGGGAGTGCAGCCGGGTCACCCGTCCCTCCAGGCCCGGGAAGCTGGCGGCGTACGCGGTGTTGAACGGCCAGTTGCCGGCGCCGTCGTAGGCGTAGTCGTAGGTCATCCGGGCGGCGTGGTTGACCGTCGGGTCCGGGTAGGTCGGGTCCACCCAGGCCGTGTCGGCCGCGGACGGCTTGCGTCCCCAGTACTCGACCACCATCTCGGTGGAGGTGGGGGAGCACCAGGCCTCGCCGCCGCCGTCGTACTCGGGGTAGTGGCCGGAGTGGACGTTCTGCGAGTAGCGCGGCACCGGCAGCTCGACGCCCCAGGCGATGTGTCCGGCGCTGGGGGTGACGGTGAACCGGTCCGGCACGTTCGAGCTCATCGCGCCGAGCATGTGCACCACCGGCGCGGCGGTCTGCCCGGGCGCCCGGTAGAGGGTCAGCCGCAGCTGGTAGGCCCGCAGCAGCACCCCGGCCGTGGCGTCGTCGATGCTGAAGGTGTCGGTCCAGATCGTCGACCAGGGGTCACCCTGCCGGTTGACGGTGGTCCGTTTGATGTCGGCGTCCCCGGCGGCCCAGCGACCCATCACGTACCACGGGGTCTGCTCGCCGGTGTTGTAGCTGCCCTGGAGCTCTACCTGGATCCACGTCCCGGCGGGCGTCTTCGCGTTCCAGGAGGCGACCAGTTCGGTGGCGTCGAAGCCGACCTGGGTGACCGGCGAGGTCCAGGTCGCGTACTCCCAGCTGCGGGTGGTCCCGGTGTGCGGGTCGGTGTAGTCGGTGGTGCCGGCGGGTCGGGCCAGGGTCAGGCCCGGGTTGGCACCGGGCACCGCCCGGGTGCCGGCGTGGCTGCCCCGGCGCCAGTCCGGGTAGCGGGACCACTCCTGGAAGGTGATCTGCTCGTCGTGGCTGATCGGCCGGGACGCGGCGGTCCGGTCGACGGCGACCGGGGCGGCCGCGCCGGCGGGCACGGCGGTGCCGAGGAGGGTGAGCGCGGTGACGCCGGCGAGGGCGGCCACGCGTAGGCGTGATCTGGCCATGGGTGCTCCGCGGGTCTGGAGGTCGGGCATCGTTGCTGGTCAGTCTCCCGCCCGGAAGGAAGTTTCGCCAGATGTAGACAGATGGAAAATCATTGCCAGAGTGATGATCCGCTTGGCATGGATTAGGCAGCGATCAATATTGATATGACCATGTGACGGATGGTGAAGTGTGCAGCACCGAACGGGATCTCCCCGTACCCCGAGGAGGTTGTCCATGGCCCTCCGCACGCCCATCACTCTCCGCCGTGCCCTGGCGCTCGCCGTCGCCACCGGCGTGGCGCTCGCCACCGTCGTCACCGGACCGGTCTCCGCCCGGCCCGCCCCGGAAACCGACGCCGCCCCCGCCGCCAGCTACCGGGTGCTCGGCCCCCGTACCCTCGCCGACCGCAACGCGGTGGCCCGCACCGGAGCGGCCATCGACTACAGCGAACACGGCGTGCTGCACATCTCGGCCACCTCGGCCGAGGCCGCCGCGATCGCCCGGCTCGGCTTCCGGCTGGAGCCGATCGCCGAGCCACCGACCCATGAGCACGCGGACGGCGACGTGGGCGTTCAGGCCTTCCCGCCGGCCGACTCGAACTACCACGACTACGCCGAGCTGACCGCGGTGGTGAACCAGGTCGTCGCCGACCACCCGGGGATCGCCCGCAAGCTCAGCATCGGCAGCTCGTACGAGGGCCGGGACCTGATGGCCGTGAAGATCTCCGACAACGTCGGCACCGACGAGAACGAGCCGGAGCTTCTCTTCAACGCCCAGCAGCACGCCCGCGAGCACCTCACCGTGGAGATGGCGATCTACCTGCTCAACCTCTTCACGGACAGCTACGGCAGCGACTCGCGGATCACCAACCTGGTCAACGGGCGGGAGATCTGGATCGTGCCGACGGTCAACCCGGACGGCAGCGAGTACGACATCGCCACCGGTTCGTACCGCTCCTGGCGGAAGAACCGGCAGCCGAACAGCGGTTCGTCGAGCGTCGGCACCGACCTCAACCGCAACTGGAGCTACAACTGGGGCTGCTGCGGTGGCTCGTCCGGCTCCACCTCGTCGGAGACCTACCGGGGGCCCTCGGCGTTCTCCGCGCCGGAGACCCAGGCGCTGCGCAACTTCGTCAACAGCCGGGTGGTCGGCGGCGTCCAGCAGATCAAGGCCAACATCGACTTCCACACGTACTCGCAGCTGGTGCTCTGGCCCTACGGCTACACCACCGCGAACACCGCGCCCGGCATGAACGCCGACCAGTACAACACCTTCGCCACCATCGGCCAGCAGATGGCGGCCACCAACGGCTACACCCCGGAGCAGTCCAGCGACCTCTACATCACCGACGGGGACAGCATCGACTGGATGTGGGCCACCCACGGCATCTGGGCCTACACCTTCGAGATGTACCCGGGCTCCGCCTCCGGCGGCGGCTTCTACCCGCCCGACGAGGTGATCCCCGCGCAGACCTCCCGCAACCGGGAGGCGGTGCTGATCCTCAGCGAGTACGCCGACTGCCCGTACCGGGCGATCGGCAAGCAGGCGCAGTACTGCGGCGGTGGTGGCGGCACCACGGTCTGGTCGGACACCTTCGAGACCGCCACCGGCTGGACCATCAACCCGGCCGGCACGGACACCGCGACCCTGGGGGCGTGGGAGCGGGGCGCCGCCCAGGCGACCACGTCCAGCGGCGCGAAGCAGCTCACCCCGTACGCCGGCAGCAACGACCTGGTCACCGGCCGGCTCGCCGGAACCGGGGCCGGCGACTACGACCTGGACGGCGGGTCGACCAGCGCCCGGTCCCCGGCGGTGACCCTGCCGGCGAGCGGAACGCTCACCCTCTCGCTGGCCTGGTACCTCGCGCACGGCTCGAACGCCTCGTCGGCCGACTACTTCCGGGTCAGCGTGGTGCACAACGGCGGCACCACGACCCTGCTCACCCAGGCCGGCGCGGCCAGCAACCGCAACGGCGCCTGGACCGTGTCGAACCTGAACCTCACCCCGTACGCGGGGCAGTCCGTCCGGATCCTGGTGGAGGCCGCTGACGCTTCCGGGGCCAGCCTGGTCGAGGCGGCTGTGGACAACGTCACCATCACCTCCTCCTGATCGGGTGGGGCCCCGTCCCGCCCCCGACGGGGCCCCACCACCCCGGCCGGCCCGCCGGATCTCGGACATACCGCCAGTGAACGACCGTTCCGGCCCGCCAGGCTGATCGACTCTCTCCGATCGAGTCGTCATCGATCGGGCACGTCCCGGCGGTGCGCTACCGTCTTACCGACCGATCCACAGCGAAGCCGGTGCGAAACCGGCGCTGTCCCGCAACTGTGATGCCCCACCGCGGCGCCCGGCCCGTCCGGCCGGATGCCGCCGGCGCCGGCCCTGCCGGCGCCGAGCCGCGTACGGCCCGCCGGCCGACGCCGCGCGGCGGGGACGAGCCAGGTCGCCTGCGGAGCGGTCGCGACCCGCGCTCTCGAGGAAGGGCGCCTCGCGGACGGGCGCACTCCCTGTCGGCGAAGCACCACGCTCCTCGGCCGACAGGAGGACCATGTCCAGACGTACCCCCCGGCTTCTCGCCGCGACCCTCGCGGTCGCCGCGCTCGCCCTCGGCGCCTGCGCGCAGAAGACCGATGACCAGCCCGCGGCCGGCACCGGCCCGTCGAGCGCCGCCTACCCGGCGACGGTCGGCAAGCTCACCCTCGACAAGCGCCCCGAGAAGATCGTCTCGCTCTCGCCGTCGGTGACCGAGATGCTCTTCGCCATCGGCGCCGGCCCACAGGTGGTCGCGGTCGACGACAACTCGAACTATCCGCCGGAGGCGCCGAAGAGCGACCTCTCCGGCTTCCAGCCGAACGCCGAGGCGATCGCCGCCAAGAACCCCGACCTGGTGGTGCTCTCCAACGACACCAACAAGGTCGTCGACCAGCTCACCGCGCTGAAGATCCCGGTACTGCTCACCCCGGCGGCGACCACGCTGGACGACTCGTACCGGCAGATCACCGACCTCGGCACGCTCACCGGGCACGCCGACACGGCGGCCGACGTCACCGGGCGGATGAAGGACGACATCGGCAAGCTGGTCAAGGACCTGCCGCAGCGCCCGGAGAAGCTGACCTACTACCACGAGCTGGGCACCGAGCTGTACAGCGCGACCAGCAAGACCTTCATCGGCTCGCTCTACGCGATGGCCGGCCTGGAGAACATCGCCGACCCGGCCGACGCCGACGGCAAGAACGGCGGCTACCCGCAGCTCTCCCAGGAGGTCATCGTCAAGGCCGACCCGGACTTCATCTTCCTCGCCGACACCAAGTGCTGTCAGCAGAGCGCCGAGACGGTCAAGGCGCGCAGCGGCTGGTCCGGGCTCACCGCGGTGAAGAACAACCAGGTGGTCGCGCTGGACGACGACATCGCCTCGCGCTGGGGCCCGCGCGTCGTCGACCTGCTCCGGTCCATCGTGGACGCGGTCGCCAAGGTGCCCGCGTGAACGACCTCCCCCGGTGACCAGGGCGCTTCCGGTGGCCCAGACCGCACCGCCGGCCCGTTCGGCCGGGACGCCGCCCGCGTCCCGGCCGGCCGGCCTGCGCCCGATCTGGCTCGTGGCCGGCGTGATCGCGGTGCTCGTCGCGCTGGTGGCCGGGGTTTCCCTCGGCCCGGTCACCCTGCCGCCCGGGAGCGTCGCCGCCGAACTGCTCAACCTGCTGCCCGGCGTGCACCTGGAGAGCGGACTCAACGAGCGCGAGATCGCCATCGTGACCGAGCTGCGGCTGCCCCGGGTGGTGCTCGGCCTGCTCGTCGGTGGGATGCTCGCCCTGGCCGGCGGCTGCTACCAGGGCGTCTTCCGTAACCCGCTCGCCGACCCGTACCTGCTCGGGGTGGCCGCCGGGTCGGGCCTCGCGGTCACCGCCGTGATCGCGCTCGGCGGCGCCGGCACGGCCGGCGCGCTCACCGGACTGCCGGTGACCATCCCGCTCGCCGCGTTCGTCGGCTCACTCGGCGCGGTCGCGATGACCTACCTGCTCGGCGCGGCGGGCGGCCGGAGCCGCTCCCCGGCGATGCTGATCCTGGCCGGGGTCGCGGTCTCCGCGTTCCTCTCCGCCGGGCAGACCTACCTGCTGCAACGGCACTCCGACAGCATCCAGGCGGTCTACTCCTGGCTGCTCGGCCGGCTGGCCACGGCCGGCTGGCACGACGTGCTGCTGGTGCTGCCGTACGCCGTGCTGACCGCCGTGGTGGTGCTGCTGCACGGGCGGGAGCTGGACGTGCTCTCGGTCGGTGACGACGAGGCGACCAGCCTCGGGCTGCACCCGCAGCGCTCCCGGTACCTGCTGGTCGCGGCGGCCTCGCTGGGCACCGCGGCGGCGGTCTCCGCGACCGGCCTGATCGGCTTCGTCGGCATCATCGTGCCGCACACCGTGCGACTGCTCGCCGGGTCGAGCTACCGGGTGATCCTGCCGCTCTCGCTGCTCTTCGGCGCCGCCTTCCTGGCGCTCACCGACGTGGTGGCGCGCACCGCCGCCGCGCCGGCCGAGATCCCGATCGGGGTGGTGACCGCACTGCTCGGCGGCCCGTTCTTCGTGCTGGTTCTGCGCACCGCGCGCCGGGTGCTGACGTGAGGCCCGCCCAGCCGTCCGCCGCCGCCCCCGCCGTCGAGGTGCGGGACCTGCACGTCACCCTGGACGGCGCCCGGATCCTGGCCGGGGTCGACCTGACCGTCGCCGTCGGCGAGTGGGTCACCGTCATCGGCCCGAACGGGGCGGGCAAGTCGACCCTGCTGCGCGCCGTCGGCGGCCTGCTGCCCACGAAGGGCGAGGTCACCCTCTTCGGTACGCCGATCGGGTCGCTGCGCCGCCGCGACCGGGCCCGGGTGGTGGCCACGGTGGCCCAGTCCCCGGTCGTGCCCCCGGGCATGTCGGTGCTGGACTACGTGCTGCTCGGCCGGACCCCGTACATCCCGGCGCTCGGTCGGGAGTCGGCCGCCGACCTGGCCGCCGTGCACGAGGTGCTGGCGCGGCTGGACCTGACCGGCTTCCACCGGCGCGAGCTGGCCACCCTGTCCGGCGGCGAACGGCAGCGGGTCTTCCTGGCCCGCGCGCTGGCCCAGGGCGCCACCCTGCTGCTGCTCGACGAGCCGACCAGCGCGCTGGACATCGGTCACCAGCAGGAGGTGCTGGAGCTGGTCGACCAGTTGCGCCGCGAGCACGGGCTGACCGTCTGCGCGACCATGCACGACCTCTCCATCGCCGGCGAGTACGCCGACCGGATGGTGCTGCTGGACGAGGGCCGGGTGGCCGCCGCCGGCGCCCCGCGCGAGGTGCTCACCGAGCGGCTGCTCGCCGCGCACTACGGTGCCAGCGTCCGGGTGGTCGACGGTGAGCACGGCCCGCTGGTCGTGCCGGTCCGCCGCCGCTGACCCCGATCAGTCGGTGCCGACGTCGATGACCGAGAAGAGCGCGCCCTGCGGGTCGCGCAGCGCGGCGAACCGCCCCACCGGGATGTCGCGCGGCGGCACCAGGATGGTTCCGCCCAGCTCGGCGGCGCGGGCCGCGGCGGCGTCGGCGTCGGCGACCGCGAAGTAGACCGTCCAGTACGCCGGCAGGTCCGTCGGGAAGTCGTCGGCCAGCGGCGGCATCATCCCGGCCACGATCCGCGCCCCCAGCCGCCAGCCGGTGTAGGTCATCGAGCCGACCGGCTGGTCGTCCGGCTGCCACCCGAAGACCAGCTCGTAGAAGACCTTGGCCCCCTCCGGGTCGGGGGTGACCAGCTCGTTCCAGCTCATCGCGCCCGGCACGTTGAACACCTCGCCGCCGGGCATCGCCATCGGCTGCCAGACGCTGAACGAGGCGCCGGCCGGGTCGGCGAAGACGGCCATCCGCCCCCGGTCGAAGACCTCGAACGGCGGCACGACCACCTGCCCGCCGGCCCGCTCGACCCGGCCTGCGACCAGGTCGGCGTCGTCGGTGGCGACGTACGTCGACCAGATCGGGATCTGGTCGGGGATGGCCGGCGGACCCGCCCCGGCCACGGCCTGGCCGGCCAGTTTGAACACCGTGTAGCCGCCCGCCTCCGGCTCCGGGGCCACCTGGCCGGTCCAGCCGAACAGCTCCGGATAGAAGCGTCGCGCGTCGGCGAGATCGGGGGTGGCCAGGTCGGCCCAGCAGGGCGTGCCCGGCGGGACGGTGCTCACGGCGACCCCTCTCGGCTCCGGTGGCCGGGACCGGCCCCCTGCCGGAATCCTGGCACCGTCCCGCCGACGTACGGGGCGAAATCGGACGAAAGTTCAGCTGAACCGGCGACCCTCGTCCCGTCGGTACGCCCAGCCGGCGAGCGCTGCCAGCAGCACCACCCAGACGCCCAGCATGGTCAGGGACAACGGGCGCACCGGGTGGTCGCCCACCGCCGCCCACATCAACTCGACCGCTCCGCGAGTGGGCAGGTAGGGCGCGAGCGCCTCGATGAACCCGGGCGCCTCGCCGGGGGCGGAGAGCAGGCCACCGCCGAAGGCGAGCGGGAAGAAGACGATCTGGGCGACCACGATCGCCGCCTTGCTCGGCAGCGAGTATCCGATGGCGAGCCCCATCAGGGTGAACGGCACCGAGACCACCGTGACCGTGCCGATCGCCAGCAGGAACGCCACCGGAGTGATCTGCGCGGCGGTCAGCGTCGCGCTGATCACCACCACCGGGATCAGCGAGAGGTAGGTGAGCACCAGACCGGCCAGCACCCGGCCGGCGAACCGGGGCGCCGGCCCGGCCGGCAGGGTCCGGGTGTACGGGTTCCACGGCTGGTCGCGGTCCTCGGCCACGCCGATGCCGTACTGGAAGATGTTGGCGCTCATCACCGAGAAGGTGACCATCGAGGCGGTGGCGAAGGTGGCGCCGGTCGGGTCGTCGCCGGCGAACGGGACCACGAAGAAGAGCATCGCGGCGGCCGGGAAGAACGCGCTGCCGACGACGGCGACCGGGATCCGGACGATCTCCAGCAACTGATAGCGGGCGTGGACCAGGGCAAGCTGCACGGTCGCCTCCTCAGGCGGTGGTGCCGGCCGGCGCGGCGTGGACGTCGGGCTCGTTCTCGGCGCCGGCCGATGGCGCGTCGGAGGTGATGGCGAGGAACGCCTCCTCCAGCGAGGTGGGGCGTACCTCCAGGTCGGTGAAGGCCACCCCGGCGGTGACCAGGGCCCGGACGAGCTGGTCGGCGTCGGTGGTGAGCAGGTGCGTGCGGCCGTCGATCCGCTCGGTGCGTACCACGCCTGGCAGGGTGGGCAGCCGGTCGGCGACGAGGCTGACCCGCCGTACGCCGACCACGGCCCGGACCGCCGCCATGGTGTCGTCGGCCAGCACCCGTCCCTGCCCGATCACCACGACCCGGCGGGCCAGCGCCTCCACCTCCTCCAGGTAGTGACTGGAGAGCAGCACCGTTCCGCCGTCGGCGTGGAACCCGCGGATCGCCTCCCAGAGGCTGTGTCGGGCCTCCACGTCCAAGCCGGTCGTCGGCTCGTCGAGCAGCACCAGCCGGGGCCGGCCGACGAAGGCCAGCGCCACCGCGAGCCGGCGGCGCTGGCCGCCGGAGAGCCCACCGGTCTGTCGCCGCGCCTGCTCGGTGAGGCCGAACCGGGCGAGCAGTTCGTCGCGGGGTACCGGGTCGGGGTAGTGCGCGGAGACGAAATCGACCACCTCGCCGACGCGCAGGGTGCCCGGGAGCCCGGTCTCCTGCGGGGTCACCCCGATCTGCCGTCGGGACGCCGGGTCGCGCGGGTCGCCGCCGAAGAGTTCGACCCGGCCCGAGGTCGGGCGGCGCAGCCCGACGAGCAGGTTCATCAGCGTGCTCTTGCCGGCCCCGTTCGGGCCGAGCAGACCGACCAGCTCACCGGCGCGTACCTCGAGGTCGATCCGGTCGAGGGCGAGGACGTCACCGTACCGGCGGCTGGCCTGGTCGGCGCGGGCGAGGATCATCAGGATTCTCCTTTGCCGGTGAACTGCCGGTTCTCTGTGTACCGTGTCGGCGCCAAATTTGTTGTCCCGACGAGCGCGGGGCACCGGGGCCGACCGCCACGACCGATACTGACCGGGTGCAGGAGACCAGGTACCGCGACCGGATCGGTCAGCTCGCCGAGCCGGATGAGCGGGTGTTGGCGTACGCGAAGGCCGAGGCCGCCAACGGGGCGACGCCGCCGCCCCCGCCCGAGCCGGCCGCGCCGGCGGCGCCCGGCCGGGTGACCGTCAGGTCGGCCCTGCTCAACGTGCTCGTTCCGCTGGTCACCTCGGCGCCCGGCGACCGACTGGTGGATCGGATCGCCTGGGGCGTCGCCGGCCGCGGGGTTCCGGGCTCCGCCGCCTCCCGGCTGCACCACGCGCTGCGATCGCCCCGGCCGACCGGGACGGTGCGGGACGTCCTGCTCGCCGCCACCGACCGGCGGCTGCTGGTCTGCCTCACCGGGCCGGTGAAGCTGCTGTCCACACGCGAGGACGACGAGCGGTCGCTGGCCGAGACCCGGATCGCCTGGTCCGCGTCGCGGGTAGAGGTGGCGTCGGCCCGGGTGGGCTGGCATCGGCTCAACCCGAAGCGGCTGCGCCTCGACTTCACCGACGGCTCGTGGCTCGCCTTCACCGTGCCGATCGCCGAGTCGGGCCGGCCGCTGCGCGCGGTCGCCGCCGCCCTCTCCGGCTGAGCGCCCCGGGGCGCAGCGCCGCTTCGCCGGGCCCCCGGGAGAGGCGCGCGCGGTCAGTCGGCCAGCAGCGCCGGCAGCGGCTCGGCGTGCAGCACCGTGAGCCGGGAGACCGCCCGGGTGAGCACCACGTAGAGCCGGTGCAGGCCGCGCGGCTCGGCCGCCACGATCGCCGCCGGCTCGACCACCACCACGTGGTCGTACTCCAGGCCCTTGACCAGGGTCGCGGGGACCACGGTGACCCGCGCCGCGGTGGCCACGTCGTCGGCGGTCGCGGTGGGCACACCGGCGTCGGCGAGCGCCGCGCGCAGCCCGTCCACCGTGTCGTCCGCGGCGATCACGCCGACCGAGCCGTCGTGCGCGAGCGCCGCCCGCACCTCGGCCACCGTCGCCGCGGCCAGGTCGGTCACGGTACGAATGTCCAGGCCGCCGTCCCGGCGCAGCGACTCGGCCGGGGGTACGTCCACGGCGAGCGCCGGCAGCAGCCGGTTGGCGAACTCGACCACCGCGGCCGGCACCCGGAAGCCGACGGTCAGCGGGACCACGGCGGCGTCCGGCTTGCCCAGGTGGCTCAGGGACTGACGCCAGTCCGTGGCGGCCCACGGCGCGGTGCCCTGAGCCAGGTCGCCGAGGAGGGTGATCGACCCGTGTTCGCTGCGTCGGGCGATGGCCCGGCACTGCATCGGGGAGAGGTCCTGTGCCTCGTCGAGCACCACGTGCCCGAAGCCGGCCGGCCGCTCGATCAGCCCGGACGCCTCGTCGATGAGGACCGCGTCCGCGGCCGTCCATCGGGTCGCCTTGGCGGTACGCGCCGGCTTGGACCAGGTCAGCAGGGCCTGCTCGGCCTCGGTGAGGAGTCCGTCCGCCGCCGCGGCGAGCGCCGCCGAATCGGCGAGCAGGGCGTACACCAGGCCTTCCGCGGTGAGCGCCGGCCAGACCGCGTCGAGGAACCCGGTCACCGGCCGGGACTTCCCCATCCGGCGCAGCCAGGGATCGCCGGGCGACTCCGCCCGGCGTGCCTCGGCCTGTCGTTGCAGCAGGCTGACCACCCGGGCCCGCACCCGCTCCCGGCCCACGCCGTACGGCAGCCCCTCCCGGCGGGTCTCCTCGATCACCCGGTGCAGCGGATCCAGTCCGATCCGCCAGCGGAACGAGCCGTCGGAGACCATGATCGGCTCGGTCGGCTCCCCGATGTGCGCCTCGACCGCGCGACGCAGCACCTCGGCCATCCGGGCGTCGTGCTTCAGCGTGGCCGTGGCGGGGTCCTCCACGGCCCGGATCGGCACCCGGGCGAGCAGGTCCTCCACCGTGGACTGCTCGACCTCCACCTCGCCGAGCGCCGGCAGCACCGCCGCGATGTACGACAGGAACGCCCGGTTCGGCCCGACGATCAACACGCCGGCCCGCCGCAACCGCTCCCGGTGCAGGTAGAGCAGGTACGCGGCGCGGTGCAGCCCGACCGCGGTCTTTCCGGTGCCCGGCGCTCCCTGCACGCAGATCGAGTCGGCGAGGTCGGCCCGGACCAGCTCGTCCTGCTCGGGCTGGATGGTGGCGACGATGTCCCGCATCGGCCCGACGCGCGGCCGCTCGATCTCGGAGGTCAGGATCCGGCTGGCCGTGCCCAGCTCCTCGCCCCGGTCCAGGTGCTCGTCCTCGAAGCTGGTGAGCACTCCGGTGCTGAAGCCGAACCGGCGCCGGGTCGCGATCCCCTGCGGGTCCCGGGCGCTGGCCCGGTAGAACGACCGGGAGATGGGGGCCCGCCAGTCGAGCACCAGCGGCTCGCCGCGCTCGTCGGTGACGTGGCGGCGACCGATGTGGTAGCGCCGGCCGGCGTGATCGGCGTACGTCGCGTCGCCGTCGACGGTGTCCGGGATCTCGCCGTCCAGACCGTCGGCACCCGCGCCGAAGTCGAGCCGGCCGAAGAAGAGCGGGGTGGTGGGGTCGTCGGCGAGCTCGGCGACCCGGCGGGCCAGCGTCCGGCCGAGCGTCTCGGCGGCGTACGCGTCGCCGGCCACCTGGTCACCGGTGGAGAAGAGGGCCTTGGCCCGCTCTCGCATCCGGCTCAGCGCGGCTCGGGAGGTGTCCAGGTGGGCCCGCTCGGCGGCTAGCTCCACATCCAGGGACTGATCTTGGGCGCGCAGGGTCATCCACGTACTCCTCGACACGGGGAAAAACGCTGCCGCTCGCGTTTCCGGCTCGTGGGCCGGCGCGGGGACGTCCGCTGCGGTGCATACTCACCGCGGCCGTCAGGCGGAAACGAAAAGCCTACTCCCGTGCGTCCGCCGGGCAACCGAATTTCGGTGCCGGCCGGCGCGGGTCACGCCGTGGGCCGGGCAACCGACGTTCCCTCGGCCGGCTGCCGGGCCGCCGGGTGGTACCGCAGGTCGAGGACGTCGCGGCGTTGCTGGTCGAGGTTCCAGTCGGAGACCTCGGCCAGGTCGACGGTGACCCGGAGCGTGCCGGTCTCGCCGGGCGGTAGCTCGGCGAGCACCTCGCCGCGGGGTGAGACCACCATGCTCGGGCAGTGCTGCCGCGGGTCGGCGAGGTTCACCGCGAAGACGAACCGCTGGTTCTCGGCCGCCCGGCTGATCAGGTGACTGCGCCAGAGACCCGGGACGGCCTCGGGGCTCGCGGCGTTGGTCAGGAAGACGAAGGCGGCGGCGCCCGAGCGGGCCAGGTACTGCCACTGCTCGGGGTAGCGGATCTCCCGGCAGAGCTGCACGCCCACCACGAGGTCGCCCCAGGGCTGAGGCACGCGCAGGGTGGGCAGTTCGGCGCCGGCCCGCAGCACGGGCCGCTCGTTCCACGCCAGGTTGATCTTCCGGTAGCTCCACCGGTCGCCGGACGGGGCGAAGTGCAGCGCGGCGTTCCACCAGGCGCCGTCCTCGAGCACCAGTGATCCGCAGAAGAGGTGGACACCCCGGAGCCGGGCCAGCTCGGCGACCGCCTCGATCGCCTCGGCGAGGTGCCGGGGATCGAGCGTGGCGAGCGGGGAGAGGTCCGGCGCGTACCCGGACAGGGCGCCCTCGGGCAGCAGCACGACGTCGTCGCGCTGGCTGTGGCTCAGCACTGTCTCGATCGAGGCGAGATTGGTGTCGATGTCCCAGCCGGTGGGGATCTGGCCGATCGTCACGGATGTCTTCATGCCCGCCTTCCTCGCCGTTGAGCCCGGCCAGCCTAGTGCCGCGCGACCGTTCGCGGCCGGGGGTGATGGCGGGTGCCCGGGCGGCCCGGGATCATGGGGGAATGACCGAGCCGAGCCCTGAGCAGCGTCGGGTGACGATCAGCGATCCGCAGGTGATGCGTGCGCTGGCCCATCCGGCCCGACTCGCGATCATGGACCATCTGAGCTCGCTGCCGGGCGGCGCGACGGCCACCGAGTGCGCCGAGATCGTCGGTCAGTCGCCGAGCGCCACCAGTTACCACCTTCGCGAGTTGGCGAAGGCCGGCCTGGTCGAGCCGGCGCCGAGCCGGGGCGACGCGCGGGAGCGGATCTGGCGCACGGTCAGCGCCAGCTGGACGGTCGACGCCGGAAGGGGCGCCGAGCCCGAGACCCGGGCGGCCGAACGCGCGTTGATCGAGGCGTGGTTCGCCCGCGACCTGGAGCGCAGCCGGGACTGGTTGCGGCGAGCGCCGGACGAGCCGGCCGAGTGGTACGACGTCGCCCGGCTCACCGACAGTCAACTACTGCTCACGGCGGCCGAGTTGAAGGAGGTGAACGAGGCGGTGTTCCGGCTGTTGGAGCCGTATCGCAAGCGGACCCGGGTGGATCCGCCGACTGACGCGCGGACGGTCTCGATCCAGTACAAGGCGCTGCCGATGGAGTGAGCGGGCTTGCCATCACAGGTGTGAAGGATTATTTTCGAAATATGTCCTTCACACCTGTCTCGTCGCGCTGGTCGGACGTCTGGCTGGTCACCGCCGCCCGGGGCCTCTCCAGCTGCGGGGACTTCCTCGCGGCCGCCGCGCTGACCCTGGCGTTGCAGACCGCGGGCGCCGGCGGTCTCGCGGTCTCGGGGCTGCTGCTCGCCGCGACCCTGCCGCTGGTCGCGCTGGCCCCGCTGACCGGGCGGCTCGCCGACCGGGTGGACAGCCGCACCCTGCTGGTCGTCGCCGGTGTGGCCCAGGCCGGCATCTGCCTCGCGCTGGCGTACACCGATAGCCCGCCGCTGGTCATCGTCCTGGTCGGCCTGCTCGCCGTCGGCCTGGCCGTGACCCAGCCGGTGCTCGCCGCCCTGGTCCCGGCGATGGTCAGGCCGGCGGACCTGCCCCGGGCCAGCGCTCTGCACCAGTCGGCCGGCACCCTCGGTGCGCTGGCCGGCCCGGCGCTGGCCGGGCTGCTGGTGGGCGGATTCGGCACGCGGGTCCCGCTGCTCGTCGACGCGGTCAGCTACCTCGCCCTGGTGGCGGCGGGGCTGCTCATCCGCACCCGACGGGGCGGCCGGCGGCGGGCGCAGCCGGTGGCGACCGGGACCACCGCCGACGGTCGCACCCCGGCCGGCTGGCGACTGCGCAGCGACCCGCTGCTGCTCGCGATGGTGGTGAGCGTGGCCGGGGTGGTCGGCGCGGTCGGGGCGATCAACGTGGTGGAGGTCTTCTTCATCCGGGAGACGCTGCACAGCACCACCACCATGTACGGGCTCGTCACCGGCGCGTGGACGCTGGGCATGCTGGCCGGAGCATGGATCTTCGCCCGGGTGGTCAGGCGGTTCCCGCAGGACGCCGCGCTGACCCGGGCGACCCTTGCCCTGCTCGGCGGATGCTGCCTGATGGTGCTGGTCTCGGCGGCCGTGCCGTCCGCCCTGCTGCTGGTGCCGATCTGGCTGATCGGCGGCGTCTGGAACGGCGGCAACAACGTCTTCGGCAACGTGCTGATGGCCCGGCGGGTCCCCGAGGCGGCTCGCGGTCGCGCCTTCGCGCTCTACGGTGGCGCGGTCCAGGGCGCGGCCATGGTCGGCTACCTCGCCGGTGGTCTGCTGCTGGAGTTCTTCGCGCCGCGGCCGCTGGTCGCCGTCGCCGGGGTAGCCGGGCTGGTCGCGGTCGCCCTGCTGGTGATACCCGTCAACCGCGCCGCCCGCGCCGAGCGGTCCGCCCAGGCCGAGCACGCCGAGGGTGTGGTGCGGCCCGAGCTTGCGGGGCTGTCGGCGCCGGATGCGGGGTTGGCCACTCCGGCGCCGGGCCGCTGAGCGGGTGCCGGTGGGCGGGGATACGGTCAGGGCATGGCTGAGCGCATCGCCCGTCCCCGGGTCGGACACATCCAGTTCCTGAACTGCCTGCCGATCTACTGGGGGCTGATGCGCTCCGGCGCCCTGCTCGACGTCGACCTCTACAAGGACACCCCGGACCAGTTGAACGCGGCCCTGGTCGGCGGTGACCTGGACATCGGCCCGATCACGCAGCTGGAGTACCTGCGGCACGCCGACGAGCTGCTGCTGCTGCCCGACCTCGCGGTGGGTAGCGACGGCCCGGTGCTCTCGGTCAACATCGTCTCCACCCGGCCGCTGAGCGAGCTGGACGGGTCCCGGGTCGCGCTCGGCTCGACCTCCCGCACCGGCGTGCTGTTGGCGCAGATGTACCTCGCCGAGCGGTACGGGGTCCGGCCGGACTACTTCCGGTGCCCGCCGGACCTGACCCAGATGCTGCTGGAGGCGGACGCCGCGGTGCTCATCGGTGACGTGGCGCTTCGCGCCCTCCACGAGGCGCCGCGCCAGGGCCTCGAGGTCACCGACCTGGGGCAGGCCTGGCGGGACTGGACCGGGCTGCCGATGGTCTTCGCCGTGTGGGCGGCCCGTCGCGACTTCGCCGCTGCCCACCCGGGCGTGGTCAAGGAGGTGCACGAGGCGTTCCTGCGCTCGCGCGACCTCAGCCTGGCCGAGCTCGACCAGGTGGCCGAGGCGGGCGCCCGTTGGGAGCCGTTCGACGCGGAGACCCTGGCCACGTACTTCCGTACCCTGGACTTCTCGTTGGGCGAGCGGCAGGTGGCCGGGCTGCGGGAGTTCGCCCGACGGGCCGCCGCCCTCGGCGAGGCCCCCGCCCTGCCGGCCGACGGGCCCGAGTTCTTCGCCGGCTGACCGGCCGGCCGGCCGGACTCACCGGGCGGGCGGGTCGCCCCGGCTCGCGGGTCAGACGCCGGGACGCAGCAGGGCTTCGGTGATCTTCTCGCAGTTCTTCATGCCGTAGTCGTAGCCCATGTTGATCGGGTACTGGACCATCACGCCCATCGTCCAGGTGTCGCCGATGGCCAGGCAGTTGATGTGCATCTCCTGCTCCCTGGTCCGGTCGATCCACCCGTTCTTGATGGCGATCTTCTTCTGCTGCGCCGCCGGGAACGCCTTGCGGATGCCGAAGTCACCGGCGCCGCGGACCAGCCGCATCTCGTTGAGCAGCCACTTCGTCCACTCCGGGCCGGCCGCGGTGCCGTCGGCGATGCAGTTGCCCATTCGGGCGGTGTCCCGGGGCGACAGGGCGGTACGGCTCCAGCCGCCGTCGGGCGCGACGCTGCTGTCGGTGAGCTTGCACATCGAGATCAGCCGCTTGATCGACGCGGCCCGGCCGACGCTGTTGTAGAACTGCTCGGCCCGGGTGTTGTCGCTGTCGCGGATGATCCGGGTGGCGTCGGCGAGCTTGGCGTCGCTCGGGGTCTGGCCGTTCTCGTCGGCCCGACGCAGGTAGTCGGCGACGATCCAGGCCTTGATCAGCGAGGCGGTGGTGCTGGTCTCGTCCATGTTCTTCGAACCGATGATCTTTCCGGTGCGCCGGTCCAGCACGCTCCAGGAGTACCAGCCCTCGATGTCCAGGTCGAGATCCTTGGCCACGAACGGCAGCGGTGCCAGCGACGGGCTGGGGCTCGGCGACGGACGGGTGCGGCGGTCGCCGGGCGTGCCGGTGGAGCGCTCCGCCGGCGCGTCGGCCTCGCCCCACCGCGAGGCGGCCTGGGACTCGAACGGCGAGCCGGGCAGCAGGCGCAGCGACACGAGCACGAGTCCGATCAGGATCACCGCGATCGCGATCAACCGCAGCGGGGAGGCCTCGCCGCTCCGCCCCTCGGCGCCCTGCCGGTCGCGGCTGCGTCGGTCGCCGGCCATCAGAGCTTCCCGAGGGGCTGCTGCGGCACCTTGAGCGCCGCGCCGGGCTGTGGGGTCACCAGTTGGGTGGCCACGCTCGCGCAGGCCTTCGCCCCGTAGGAGAGGCCGTTCTTCTGCGGGTAGCGAAGCATCACCGCGAGGCTCCACTTGCCGGTGACGGCGAGGCAGTTGACGTGCCAGTTGCCGTCGTACATGAGCGGGGTCCAGCCGTTCTTGATGCTGACCGGCCCCTGCGCCTTGATCGACGCCGGCAGGCCGTCGATGATCCCCCACTTGCCGCCGCCGGACTTCGCCTTCTGGGCGGTGACACTGCCGCGAACCTTGCTCATCTCGTCCAACAGGAACTTGGTCCACTTCTGCCCGGCGGCGGTGCCGTCGGCGATGCAGTCGCCGAGGCGTACCGCGTCGCGCGGGGACATCTGGGTGAAGCTCCACCAGCCGATGTAGCCGGGCACCTTGCCCGGCTTGGTGTCGGTCAGCTTGCAGGTGCTGGTCATCCGCTTGATGGTCGCGGCGCCGCCGTTCGCCTTGTAGAGCTGGTTGGCGGCGTCGTCGTTGCTGTCCCGGATCGCCGTGGTGATGGCTTGCTTCCAGCTGGCCGACAGCTCCTTGTCGCCGAGTCGCTTCAGGTAGTCGGCGGCGAACCAGGACTTGATCATCGACTCGGTCGAGCTGGTCGAGGCCATGTTCTTCGAACCGGAGATCTTCCCGGTCGCCCGGTCCATCAGGGCCCAGGAGAAGAACTCGCCCTTGAAGTTCACCGAGACCGGGCCGGCGGCCAGCGTCGGAGGCGGCGGCGGGGTCGGCGCGGGCGCGGCGACACTGCCGCCGCCACCGCCACCACCGCTGGCGGTGGCGTCGTCACCGGCGAGCCGGGCGTACGCGGCGGGAACGATCAGGACGCCACCGAGCAGGACCGCCACGACGGCAAGCACCATGGTCACGCGGGAACGCATGAGTGGGGGAGCTCCAGATGTCAGGGCCGGGGGGCCGGCTGTTGCCAGGACGACCGGCCGATCGCCGGGGCCGGGGGTTGCGGCCCGTGTGGTGATGGCGATCGTCAGGAGCCGATCGGTGTGACCGGGAAAGTCTACGTCTGGATCCGGTGTGCGCCAGGATCCGCCACCTGGCAACTTGCCATGAAGGCGGGAGATCGGCCCGCTATGCGGCCTCTGTGGGGATTCATCTTCGCCTCGTGAGCCAAGTCATAGGACCGATCGGGAGATTCCGGCCACTGGAAGCGGTGGTTCCGTGACGGAAGGTAGCTTCGGATTCCTGTTACACCCTCTGGTTTATTGAGTCGCGAGCTGTAACACTTGTCCTCATGTATGGCAACGACTTCGGCGCCCCGGAGGACGCACCCGGCGGCGGCCTGCTCGGCGAGGTCGAGGCGGCGGAAGTTGCGCTGCGCGAGGCGGCGGCGCGGCAGCGACGCGGCGGACCCGCGCCGGACGAGGACCTGGCGACGTACTTCGCCGAGGTCGTGTCGGCGGATCAGAAGATCGAGCCACGCGACTGGATGCCGGAGGCCTACCGCAGGACGCTGATCCGGCAGATCGCCCAACACGCCCACTCCGAGATCATCGGCATGCAGCCGGAGGGCAACTGGATCAGCCGGGCGCCGTCGCTCAAGCGCAAGGCGATCCTGCTCGCCAAGGTCCAGGACGAGGCAGGGCACGGCCTCTACCTCTACGCGGCCGCCGAGACCCTCGGCATCAGTCGGGACGAGCTCGTCCAGCTGCTGCTCGACGGCCGCCAGAAGTACAGCTCGATCTTCAACTACCCGACCCTCACCTGGGCCGACGTCGGCGCGATCGGTTGGCTGGTGGACGGCGCCGCGATCGTCAACCAGGTGCCCCTCTGCCGCTGCTCCTACGGCCCCTACGCCCGGGCGATGATCCGGGTCTGCAAGGAAGAGTCGTTCCACCAGCGGCAGGGCTACGAGATCCTGCACACGCTGGCGCACGGCACTCCGGCGCAGAAGGCGATGGCCCAGGACGCGGTGGACCGCTGGTGGTACCCGTCGCTGGCGATGTTCGGCCCGCCCGACGGCGACTCGACGCACTCCGAGCAGTCGATGGCCTGGAAGATCAAGCGTTTCTCCAACGACGAGCTGCGTCAGCGCTTCGTCGACATGTGCGTGCAGCAGGCCGAGATCCTCGGGCTGCGCATCCCCGACGAGGCGCTGCGCTGGAACGACGAGCGGCAGTCGCACGACTACACCCAGCCGGACTACGACGAGCTGATGCGGGTGATCAAGGGCGACGGGCCCTGCAACCGGCAGCGGATCGCGCACCGGCGGCAGGCCCACGCCGACGGCGCCTGGGTGCGCGAGGCGGCCGCGGCGTACGCGGCCAAGCGGGCCGAGGAGAAGGAGACGGTGGCCGCGTGAGCGAGCGCAGCGAGCGAACGGACCAGCCCAGCGTGACCGGTCATTCGCCTCTTTGGGAGGTCTTCGTCCGGGCCCGGCGCGGGCTGTCGCACACCCACGTGGGCAGCCTGCACGCGCCGGACGCCGAGCTGGCCCTGCGCAACGCGCGGGACCTCTACACCCGGCGACAGGAGGGCGTGTCGATCTGGGTGGTGCCGGCGGGCGCGATCACCGCGTCCAGTCCGGACGAGAAGGACGCCTTCTTCGACCCGGCGGCGGACAAGGTCTACCGCCACCCCACCTTCTACGACGTGCCGGACGGGGTGGCCCACCTGTGAGCGAGCGGAGCGAGCGAACCGGCCGGCTCAGCAACGGGGCCCTTCGCGCCACCGCCGGGCGAAGCGAGGCGATGGCGTGAACGGCCCGTTCGACTTCACGCTCGCGCTCGGCGACGACGCGTTGATCGCCGCGCAGCGGCTGGCCGAGTGGACCACCCGCGCGCCGGAGATGGAGGAGGACGTCGCGCTGGCCAACATCGCCCTCGACCAGCTCGGCGCAGCCCGCCTGCTGCTGACGTACGCGGGCGAGCTGGAGGGCGCCGGCCGGGACGAGGACGCGCTGGCGTACCTGCGCGACGACCGGGAGTTCCGCAACTGCCTCCTGGTCGAGCTGCCCAACGGCGACTTCGCGGTGACCATGGCGAAGCTGCTCTTCCTCGCCGCCTACCAGCTGCCGCTCTACACCGCGCTGGCCGGCTGCGCCGACGAGCGGCTGGCCGCGATCGGGGCCAAGGCGCGCAAGGAGTCGGCGTACCACCTGGACCACGCCTCGCTCTGGGTGCGGCGTCTCGGCGACGGCACCGAGGAGTCGCACCGCCGGATGCAGGCGGCGGTCGACCAGGTCTGGCCGTACGTCGGGGAGCTGTTCGCACCCGACCCGGCGGCACCGGTCGACCCGGCCACGCTCCGGGCGGACTTCGACGCCACCGTGGCCGCCGTGCTGACCGAGGCCACGATCACCCGACCGGAGACCCGCTGGGCGCCGGCGGGCGGGCGGCAGGGCGTGCACACCGAGGAGCTGTCGTACCTGCTCGCCGAGATGCAGGTGCTGCACCGCGCCCACCCGGGAGCACGCTGGTGACCGACCCGAGGGAGGCCGTGGCGTCGGTGGTGGATCCGGAGATCCGGGTGCTCACCATCGACGAGCTGGGCATCCTGCGGGCGGTCGACGCCGACCCGGCGACCGGCCGGGTGGTCGTCACCATCACCCCCACCTACACCGGCTGTCCGGCGATGGACGTGATCCGCGCCGACATCCGCCGGGCGCTGGCCGTGGCCGGCCACCCCGACGCCGAGGTCCGGACGGTCCACCGTCCGGCCTGGAGCACCGACTGGATCACCGAATCCGGCCGGGCCAAGCTGGCCGCCGCCGGGATCGCCCCGCCCGGGCCGGTCCGGGCCGGCGGCGTCGTGCCGTTGACCCTCGCGGTGCGCTGCCCGCGCTGCGGATCGCCGGAGACCGAGCAGCTCAGCCGGTTCGGCTCCACCGCGTGCAAGGCGCTCTGGCGGTGCCGCTCCTGCTCCGAACCCTTCGACCACCTGAAGGCGCTGTGACAGTCACCATCACCCGGCCGGTCCGCCGCCGGCCGGTCTTCCACCCGCTGCCGGTCGCCGCCGTCGACCGGCTCACCGACGACGCCGTGGCGGTCACCTTCGCGGTGCCCGCGGAGCTGCGGGAGACGTTCGCGTTCCGCGCCGGCCAACACCTCACCGTCCGGCGCCCCGCCCTCGACGACGGCGCGGACGTGCGCCGCTCGTACTCCATCTGCTCCACTCCGGACGAGCTGGCCCGGCACGGCCGGCTGCGGATCGGGGTGCGCGAGGTGCCCGGCGGCGCCTTCTCGACGTTCGCCTGCGGCGCGCTGCGCGGCGGGGACACCGTCGAGGTGCTGCCCCCGCTCGGCAACTTCAGCACGGCCTTCGACCCGGCCCGGGTCCGCCACTACGGCGCGGTGGTCGCCGGCTCCGGCATCACGCCGGTGCTCGCGCTGGTCGCGACCGCGCTCGCCGTCGAGCCGGCCAGCACCTTCACCCTGGTGTACGGCAACCGGACGGCGAACACGGTGATGTTCGCCGAGGAGCTGGCCGACCTGAAGGACCGCTACCCGACCCGGCTGCACCTGGTGCACGTGCTCTCCCGTGAGCAGGGCGAGTCGCCGCTGCTCTCCGGGCGGATCGACGCCGACCGGCTGGGCCGGTTGCTGGAGACCATCGTGCCCGGGGAGCGGATCGAGGAGTGGTTCCTCTGCGGCCCGTACGGCATGGTGCTCGACGTCCGGGAGGTGCTGGCCGGGCGCGGGGTGCCCGACTCGGCGGTGCACACCGAGTTGTTCCACGTCGACGCCCCGCCGGAGCCGCCGCGCCGCCCCGGTGACGAGCCCGGCGCCGGCGCCGAGGTGACCATCACTCTGGACGGCCGGTCGTCGAGTTTCACCATGCGCCGCGACGAGCGGGTGCTGGACGCGGCGCTCAAGGTCCGCGGCGAGCTGCCGTACGCCTGCAAGGGCGGCGTCTGCTCGACGTGCCGGGCGAAGGTCGTCGACGGCGAGGTCACCATGGCCCGCAACTACGCCCTGGAGCCCGACGAGGTGGCCGCCGGCTACGTCCTGACCTGCCAGTCCAGCCCCCTCACCGACCGCCTGACCGTCGACTACGACGCCTGACCACCACGCCTCCCGTGGCGATCATGCAGTCGTGGTGCCCGATCGCGCCCGCTTCGCGGCTTACGTGAGGCACCACAACTGCATGATCGGCGTGGGAGGGGTCTTGGGGTGTGGGTCACCGGGGGATGGAGTGGCGTGTGGCGGGTCGGCGGGGCGACGTAGGCTCGGGGGCGTGACGGTGAGCCGGGAGATCGACGACATCCTGCAGCGCGGCGCGGACGGCGGGCGGATCACGCCCGAGGAGGCCCTGCTGCTCTACACCGAGGCGCCCTTCCACGCCCTGGGCGAGGCGGCCGACGCGGTACGCCGGCGGCGCTACCCGGACAACATCGTCACCTACCTGATCGACCGCAACATCAACTACACCAACGTCTGCGTGACGGCGTGCAAGTTCTGCGCCTTCTACCGGGCGCCGAAGCACAAGGAGGGTTGGACCCACCCGACCGAGGAGATCCTGCGCCGCTGCGGCGAGGCGGTCGAGCTGGGTGCCACCCAGGTGATGCTCCAGGGCGGGCACCACCCGGACTACGGCGTGGAGTACTACGAGGAGCTCTTCTCCGCGGTCAAGCAGGCCTATCCGCAGCTGGTCATCCACTCGATCGGGCCGAGCGAGATCCTGCACATGGCCAAGGTCTCCGGCGTCAGCCTCGACGAGGCGATCGCCCGGATCAAGGCGGCCGGGCTTGACTCGATCGCCGGCGCCGGCGCCGAGATGCTGCCGGAGCGGCCGCGGAAGGCGATCGCCCCGCTGAAGGAGTCCGGCGAACGCTGGCTCGAGGTGATGGAGCTGGCGCACCGGCAGGGCCTCGAGTCGACCGCGACGATGATGATGGGCACCGGCGAGACCAACGCCGAGCGGATCGAGCACCTGCGGATGATCCGCGACGTGCAGGACCGCACCGGTGGCTTCCGGTCCTTCATCCCCTGGACCTACCAGCCGGAGAACAACCACCTCAAGGGACGCACCCAGGCGACCACGCTGGAATATCTGCGGCTGGTCGCGGTGGCCCGGCTCTTCTTCGAGACCGTGCCGCACCTGCAGGCGTCCTGGCTGACCACCGGCAAGGACGTCGGCCAGCTCGCGCTGCACATGGGCGTGGACGACCTCGGTTCGATCATGCTGGAGGAGAACGTCATCTCCTCCGCCGGCGCTCGACACCGGTCCAATCTGCACGAGCTGATCGGCATGATCCGCTCGGCCGGCCGGATTCCGGCCCAGCGCGACACGCTCTACCACCGGCTCGCCGTGCACCACACGCCGGCCGACGACCCGACCGACGAGCGCGTCGTCTCGCACTTCTCCTCGATCGCCATGCCCGGCGGTGGCGCCGGGAAGCCGCTGCCGCTGGTCGACGTCCGCTGACCTGACGCGGCCCGCCCGCCGCCCCGGCATCGGACGGCCGACGCCCTGGTCGGCCGAACGGATCGACCTGGGTGCGACCCGGCCATCGTCACCGGGGTACGGGTCGGCGCAAGCCCCGGCAAACCCGGACATCGACCTGCTGTGATCGGGTTGACCCGTCCGGCGTGGGGTGGCGTGGGTGCGGCCCGGCCGCTAACGTGCGCCGGCATACCGAGCCGAATCGGCGCGGCCGTGCCGGTCACGGTGGTGTGATGAGCCTGGTCGCGCGGCGGCGGCCGTGATCGGCGACGAGCAGAGCATCGCCCCGAGGCGGTCCTCCATCGGCCTGTGAGGGCCGTTCACATAACGCAGGGCAGCGCGGGCGGGATGGGCGACCATCCCGCCCGTACTGTCTATGCGCTCTGGACCGGACGGATGAAACCCGCCGCCCACGCTGGTGCCGGAGATCGACCTCGGATAGCGTCCGCTCGGTTCCGCAACCACTCTTCTTCCCTACCCCGAGGGACGACCCATGACAGCGTTCCACCGTTCGACGCTGGCGCGTGCCGGCGTCGCGGTCCTGCTCGCGGCCGGTGGTCTGGCCACCGTGGCCGCCCCGGCGTACGCCGCCGACCAGGCGGACCTCGCCCTGACCCCGGTCAGCTACGACCTGGCCAAGGGCGTCAAGCAGGCCAAGGCCAAGCCGTTCCAGTTCAACGTCGAGAATCTCGCGTCGGTCGACGCGAAGGCCGTCACGGTCACCGTCGACACGACCGGTCTCAAGCCGAAGAAGGTCGGCTTCGTGGTGCCGGACGGCTGCGAGGTGACCGGCGCGACCTACACCTGCCTGCTCGGTGACCTGCCGGGCGGCACGAGCGAACGCTTCGGCATCCCGCTCTTCTCCACCGGTGGTCGCGGTGCCGCCGGCACCCTGAAGGTCACCATCAAGGCGGACAACGCCGATGGGGACGAGGTCGACCACGACATCACCGTGGTGAAGGCCGGCTACGACCTCACCTCGTGGGCGCAGGACGTGCAGGCCAACGTCGTGGTCAACGGCGCGGTCGTCGACGAGCCGGACCTGAAGCCGGTGCCGCGCGGTGCGACGGTGCCACTCGACTGGGCGGTCTACAACGACGGCAGCCGCAAGGCGACCGGGATCTTCTACGGGCTCACCCTGCCGGCCGGCGTCAGCTTCGTGCAGAAGCCGGAGGGCTGCCTGGAGCAGGAGTTCCTCGGCAAGGCGCAGCTGTTCTGCGAGGACGCGGGCGCCGTCGTCAAGCCCGGCCAGTACTACACGGCGGACGTCACCGTGAAGGTCGGCGAGGGCGTGACCGAGCCGGTGCTGCACGAGGGCGACCTGTTCGCGTACGGGCTGGACGTTGCCGAGGGGCAGCCGGAGGAGGAGCCGGAGGTCGCCGGCGCGCAGCAGCGGAAGGCGTTCACCGAGGCCGACGAGTTGGACAACCACACCACCTTCGAGGCGTTCGTGGACCTGTCCGCTCAGCCCACCCCGACTCCGACGCCGACCGGCGCGCCCACGGCCACGCCGACCCCGGGCACCGGTGGCGGCAGCGGTGGTGGCGGCGGTCTGCCGGTGACCGGCGTGCAGGCCGGCCTGATCGGTGGCATCGGTGCGGCCGTCCTGCTGGCCGGTGGCGTGCTGCTGCTGGTCTCCCGCCGGCGCAAGGTCGTACTGGTGGCGCCGGGCGACGAGAAGTCCGAGAACTGATCAGAACGGAACGCGAGGGCGGGGTGGGCGACCACCCCGCCCTCCGTGCGTGGTGGGGGCCTGCGGCCGGGCGTGCGGGTCGGGCTGGCAGAGTGGAGGGGTGAGTCGTACCCCCCACGGCCAGCGGGCCAGCCTGGACAAGCAGCCGCACGAGGTCGCCGCGATGTTCGACGGCGTGGCGGCGCGCTACGACCTGACGAACACCGTCCTCTCCTTCGGACAGGACCGGTCCTGGCGGCGGGCGACCCGGGCCGCGCTCGGGCTGCGCCCGGGCGAGCGGGTGCTCGACGTGGGCGCGGGCACCGGGGTCTCGACCGAGGAGTTGGCCCAGTCCGGGGCGTACGCGGTCGGCGCCGACCTGTCGCTCGGCATGTTGTACGCCGGCAAGCAGAGTCGCCCCAGCGTGCCGCTGCTGGCCGGGGACGCGCTGCGGCTGCCGTTCGCCGACGCCAGCTTCGACGCGGTGACCATCTCCTTCGCGCTGCGCAACGTGACCGACACGGACGCCGCGTTGCGTGAGCTGGCCCGGGTCACCCGGCCCGGCGGCCGGCTGGTGGTGTGCGAGTTCAGCACCCCGGTCAACCCGGCCTTCCGCACGGTCTACCTGTCGTACCTGATGCGTTCGCTGCCGGCGGTGGCCCGCGCGGTCTCCAGCAACCCGGAGGCGTACGTCTACCTGGCCGAGTCGATCCGGGCCTGGCCGGATCAGGCGGCGCTGGCCGGGCGGATCGGCGCGACGGGTTGGCAGCGGGTGGGTTGGCGCAACCTGACCGGCGGTGTCGTCGCTCTGCACCGGGCGATCCGCAGCTAGGGTCTGGCACCCTCTTTCGTGAATATCCGATTTTAGTCCACTTTGCGCCGTAAGCTCGCCCCCATGACGGGACCAGAGCGGGCGGAGCACGCGGCCGCCACCGACGACGACGCGGCCGAACTCATCACGCAGCTGCGGGAGCTGGCCGGCGCCGATCCGGCCGACGTCCGTCAGGTGGTCGCCGAGGTGCTCGCGGCGCTCGACCGTGCGGCCGGTGGTGCGCTGCGCGAGCACCTGCCCGAGACGATCCGGGTCGATGCCGGCCTGGACGCCCCCAGTCGGGCCTGATCTCACGGGCGCGCGGCCTGACATCAGGGGCACGAAAACGCCCCTCAGCTGTCACATCAGCAACTTAGGTACCCCTGGTCGGGCAGGGGTGAGACGCCGGTCATAGACTCCCACCGTCTGGCTTGTGAACCATTTCACGAGCAGTCGGGAGGAGGCGCGGATGACCGCGGTGGAGCACGACGCCGACGTGATCGTCGTGGGCGCCGGTCCCGGTGGGTCGGCGACCGCGTACCACCTGGCCCGGCACGGGGTCCGGGTGCTGCTGCTGGAGAAGACCGAGTTCCCGCGGGAGAAGGTCTGCGGCGACGGGTTGACCCCGCGCGCGGTGCGCCAGCTGATCCGGATGGGCGTGGACACCTCGCCCGAGGCGGGCTGGCTGCACAACCGGGGCCTGCGGGTCATCGGTGGCGGCGTCCGGCTGGAGCTGGACTGGCCCGATCTCGCGAGCTTCCCCAACTACGGCCTGGTCCGCACCCGGCTGGACTTCGACGACCTGCTCGCGCAGCGGGCCGTCGGCGCCGGCGCCGAGCTGCGTACCGGCGTGAACGTCATGGGGCCGGTGCTCGACGAGGACGGCCGGGTGATCGGCGTGCAGGCCGAGGTCGGGCCGGACAAGGCGCCCGGCACCTTCCACGCCCCGCTGGTGGTCGCGGCCGACGGCGTCTCCGGCCGCTTCCCGCTCGCGCTCGGGCTGGCCAAGCGGGAGGACCGGCCGATCGGGGTGGCCGTCCGGCGCTACTACCACTCGCCGGCCAAGGCCGACGACAACTACCTCGAGTCCTGGCTGGAGCTGCGCAGCAAGGAGGGCGGCGACAACCTGCTGCCCGGGTACGGCTGGATCTTCGGGCTCGGTGACGGCCGCGTCAACGTGGGCCTCGGCGTGCTCAACTCCTCGTCCGCGTTCGGCAAGACCAACTATCGCCGGTTGCTCACCGACTGGCTGGCCAACACCCCGGCCGACTGGGGCATGACCGACGAGGCGAACGCCGACGGCCCGATCCTCGGCGCCGCGCTGCCGATGGGCTTCAACCGGGTTCCGCACTACACCCGCGGCGTGCTGCTGGTCGGTGACTCCGGCGGCATGGTGAACCCGTTCAACGGCGAGGGCATCGCCTACGCGATGGAGTCCGGCGAACTGGCCGCGGAGGTCGCGGTGCAGGCCCTCGCGCGGCCGGCCGGCCCCGAGCGGGAGCGGGCGCTGATGGCGTACCCGCAGGAGCTGAAGGCCCGGTTCGGCGGCTACTACCGGCTCGGTGGGGTCTTCGTGAAGCTGATCGGCCGTCCGGAGGTGATGCGGATGGCGACCAAGCACGGCATGCCGCACCCCATGCTGATGCGCTTCGTACTCAAGCTGCTGGCCAACCTGACCGATCCGCGCGGCGGAGACGCGATGGACCGGGTCATCAACGCGATGACGAAGGTGGCGCCGGCCGTGTAACACGAGGACTCGGCTTGCGCGCCTCGCGGTCGCGGACGAAGCAGGCACGGTGTAGGACCGCCCCCCGGCGGTGCCCGTCGTCGGGGACGTGAATAGTGTGATTTTCGTCAACCACGAGGGCAGGGAAGGACGAGCAGGAGAAGAAGATGTCGCTCTCGCCTTACGCACCCATCATCGGGCTGTTCGCCGTCGCCGCGGCGTTCGCGCTGTTCTCCGTGGCCGCCGCCCGCTTCGCCGGTCCCCGGCGCTACAACAAGGCCAAACTCGAGGCGTACGAGTGCGGCATCGAGCCCAGCCCGCAGCCGGTCGGCGGCGGGCGGTTCCCGATCAAGTTCTACCTGACGGCGATGCTCTTCATCGTCTTCGACATCGAGATCATCTTCCTCTACCCCTGGGCGGTCTCGTTCGACGCCCTGCCGATCTTCGGCTTCGTGGAGATGGTCCTGTTCATCGTCGCGGTCTTCGTCGCATACGCCTACGTCTGGCGGCGCGGCGGCCTGGACTGGGACTGAGGAAGGAACGTCAGATGGGCATCGAGGAGAAGCTCCCCGCCGGCGTCCTGCTCACCTCGGTGGAGAAGCTGGTCAACTGGTCCCGGAAGTCGTCCGTCTGGGGCGCGACCTTCGGCCTGGCCTGCTGCGCCATCGAGATGATGGCGGCCGGCGGCCCGCACTACGACATGGGCCGCTGGGGCATGGAGGTCTTCCGGGCCTCGCCGCGCCAGGCGGACCTGATGATCGTGGCCGGCCGGGTCAGTCAGAAGATGGCTCCGGTCCTGCGCCAGATCTACGACCAGATGGCCGAGCCGCGCTGGGTGCTCTCGATGGGCGTCTGCGCCAGCAGCGGTGGGATGTTCAACAACTACGCCATCGTGCAGGGCGTCGACCACGTCGTGCCGGTCGACATGTACCTGCCCGGCTGCCCGCCGCGGCCGGAGATGCTCATCGACGCGATCCTCAAGCTCCGCGAGAAGATCATGTACGAGCCGCTCGGCGCGAACGGCCGCAAGATGCTCGAGGCGCGCAAGGAACGCGGCGACGTGCCGGTCGTCCCCTACGGCTCGATGCCGTCGTCGTACCGCAGTGACAAGGCCCGCCGGGCCGAGTGGACCCAGGCGGTCCGCGAGGGCCGCGAGGAGCAGCTGCGGATCGAGAACTGGATGAAGGCCCAGACCCACCTCCAGCCGCACGGGGGCCACAAGTGACCGCACCTCATGACAAGCCGAACGACGGCGGCGTACCGGTACCGGTGACGCCCCCCGGTGCCAGCAGCGGCGCCCCCGCCGAATACCCACCGGCCAGCCCCGCCGGCCGTGGCATGTTCGGCAACCAGGGCTCCGGCGACGTCTCCGGCTACGGCGGCCTGGTCCGCCCGCGCCGGTCGATCGAGGCGGCGTCCCGGCCGTTCGGGAGCTACTTCGACGAGGTCCACGACGCGCTGGAGGAGGCCTACCCGGCCTTCGGTGACGCGATCGAGAAGGTCGTGGTCGACCGGGGCGAGCTGACCCTGCACGTCCGCCCGGAGCGGATCGCCGAGGTCTGCCAGGTGATGCGGGACGATCTCGCGCTCCGCTTCGAGCTCTGCTCCTCGGTCTCCGGCGTCGACTACCTCGGCGCCGACGCCCGCCGCCTGCACGTGGTCTACCAGCTCACCTCGATGACCTACCGGCGTCGGGTCCGGTTGGAGGCGGCCGTCCCCGCGGAGGACCCGCACCTGCCCAGCGTCACCTCGGTCTACCCGACGGCGGACTGGCAGGAGCGGGAGGCGTACGACATGTTCGGCATCGTCTTCGACGGCCACCCCAACCTGACCCGGATCCTCATGCCGGACGACTGGGAGGGGCACCCGCAGCGCAAGGACTATCCGCTCGGCGGCGTACCCGTCGAGTACAAGGGCGCCGAGATCCCGCCGCCGGACCGACGGAGGTCGTACCAGTGACCACTTCGAACTACGCGACCGAGCGCGAGACCAGCGAGGGTCGGGTCTTCACCGTCACCGGTGGCGACTGGGACAGCGTCGTCTCCGGCACCGACCCGATCAACGACGAGCGGATCGTCGTCAACATGGGTCCGCAGCACCCGTCGACGCACGGCGTGCTCCGGCTGATCCTGGAGCTGGAGGGCGAGACGGTCCGCGAGGCCCGCTCGGTCGTCGGCTACCTGCACACCGGCATCGAGAAGAACCTCGAATACCGCAACTGGGTCCAGGGCAGCACCTTCGTGACCCGGATGGACTACCTCTCCCCGCTGTTCAACGAGACGGCGTACGCGCTGGCGGTGGAGAAGCTGCTCGGCATCACCGACGAGATCACCGAGCGGGCCACCACCATCCGGGTGCTGATGATGGAGCTGAACCGGATCTCCTCGCACCTGGTCTGGCTGGCCACCACCGGCATGGAGCTGGGCGCGATCTCGATCATGCTGTACGGCTTCCGCGAGCGGGAGTACATCCTCGACATCTTCGAGAACATCACCGGCCTGCGGATGAACCACGCGTACGTGCGGCCGGGCGGCGTGGCGCAGGACGTGCCGGACGAGGCAATCGCCAAGATCCGCAAGTTCCTCACCATGATGCCGAAGAAGCTCAAGGAGTACGAGGACCTGCTCTCCGGTCAGCCGATCTGGGTCGAGCGGACCAAGAACGTCGCGGTGCTCGACGTGACCGGCTGCGTGGCGCTCGGCGTGACCGGCCCGGTGCTGCGCTCCGCCGGCCTCGCCTGGGACCTGCGCAAGACCATGCCGTACTGCGGCTACGAGACGTACGAGTTCGACGTCCCGACGCACCCCGACGGCGACGTGTGGGGCCGCTACCAGGTCCGGCTCGCCGAGATCCGCGAGTCGCTCAAGCTGGTCGAGCAGGCGGTGGACCGGCTGGCCAAGCCGGGACCGGTGATGGTCGCCGACCGGAAGATCGCCTGGCCGGCGCAGCTGGCCATCGGCGTCGACGGGATGGGCAACTCGCTGGAGCACGTCGCCAAGATCATGGGTCAGTCGATGGAGTCGCTGATCCACCACTTCAAGCTCGTCACCGAGGGCTTCCGGGTCCCGCCGGGCCAGGTGTACGTCGGCATCGAGTCGCCCCGCGGCGAGCTGGGCGTGCACGCGGTCTCCGACGGGGGCACCCGGCCCTACCGGGTGCACTACCGGGAGCCGAGCTTCGTCAACCTCCAGGCCCTTCCGGCGATGGCCGAGGGCGGCCTGATCGCCGACGTGATCGCCGGTGGCGCCTCGCTGGACCCCGTGATGGGTGGTTGTGACCGATGACCGTTTTCACTGAAGAGACCCGGGAGCGGGCGCGCGAGATCATCGCGCGCTACCCGGCCGACCGGTCCCGCTCGGCGCTGCTGCCGCTGCTGCACCTGGTGCAGGCCGAGGAGGGTTACGTCTCCCCGGCCGGGGTGGAGTTCTGCGCCGAGGTGCTGGGCCTGAACAAGGCCCAGGTCGGCGCGGTCGCCACCTTCTACACCATGTACAAGCGCAAGCCGACCGGTGACTGGCTGGTCAGCGTCTGCACCAACACCATGTGCAACGTGCTCGGTGGCCAGCAGGTCTACGACACCCTCGCCGAGCACCTCGGCGTCGGGCACGACGAGACCACCGCCGACGGGTCGATCACCCTGGAGCACGCCGAGTGCCTGGCGGCCTGCGACTACGGGCCGGTCATGACCGTCAACTACGACTTCTTCGACGGCGTGGACCCGCAGACCGCGGTCGGCGTGGTCGACGAGCTGCGCGCGGGCGGCCGCCCGATGCCGACCCGGGGCGCCCGGCTCTGCACGCTCAAGGAGATGGCGGTGCAGCTCGCCGGCTTCGCCGACGAGCGCGAGGGCGCGGTCGCCGACGGCGGGCCGGGCGAGCCCACCCTGCGCGGCCTGCGACTGGCCCAGCAGCACGGCATCTCGGTGCCGGGCTTCGACCCGAAGACCCCGATCCGGAGCAAGGCCGAGGCCGACAAGGCCGCCGCCGAGGCCAAGGCCAGGGCAGAGGCCGCGAAGCCGGCACCGGCCGCCGCGGTGGCCAAGGGCGGCGACGGCGCCGCCACCCCGACGGGTACGCCGGGCAACGCCGGTGCCGGCGAGCCGGCAGCCCCGGAGCGGGCCACCGGCAGCACCACCCGCGACGTGAAGGCCCCGGACGACAAGTCGCCGGAGATCCGGGCGGCCGAGACGCGGCAGCCCGACGCCTCGACCGCCGTGGCGGACGCCCCCGGCACCAAGGTTCCGGTGGACACCACCGCCCCGGCGTCCCGGGACGCGCAGGCGGCGGAGGCCGCCGGCACGGCGGCGAACCCGCCGGCCGGCGACGGCAAGCCCGCCGGCGACGAGGCCGGGGCGCAGGAGCGCAACCTCAACGAAGCGTCGGCGGACACCGGCGGCGCCGGCCCCGCCGGAGCGAGCGAAACGGGGGTCCAGAAGTGACCACTCCTCGGCCGGAGACGCTGGCCAAGCTGACGCCGGTGCTGACCAAGCGCTGGCTGTCGCCGGACGCCTGGCGGATCGGCACCTACGAGAAGCTCGACGGCTACGCGGCGCTGCGCAAGGCGCTCAAGGCCCACCCGGACGACCTGATCCAGCTGATCAAGGACTCCGGGCTGCGCGGTCGCGGTGGCGCCGGCTTCCCCACCGGTCTCAAGTGGGGCTTCATCCCACAGGGCGACGGCAAGCCGCACTACCTGGTGGTCAACGCCGACGAGGGCGAGCCGGGCACCTGCAAGGACCTGCCGCTGATGACGCACGACCCGCACTCGCTGGTCGAGGGCGTCATCATCGCCTCGTACGCGATCCGGGCCAACCGCGCCTACATCTACATCCGCGGCGAGGCCGTGCACGCCGCGCGGCGGCTGCGCAACGCCGTGCAGGAGGCGTACGCCAAGGGCTACCTCGGTACGAACATCCAGGGCACCGGGTTCGACCTGGAGCTGGTGGTGCACTCGGGCGCCGGGGCGTACATCTGCGGTGAGGAGACCGCGCTGCTGGACTCGCTGGAGGGCTTCCGGGGTCAGCCCCGGCTCCGCCCGCCGTTCCCGGCGACCCACGGCCTGTACGCCAGCCCGACGGTGGTCAACAACGTCGGCACCATCGCCAGCGTGCCGTACATCGTGCTCGGTGGCGCCGACTGGTGGAAGAGCATGGGCACGGAGAAGTCCTCCGGGCCGATGATCTACTCGCTCTCCGGCCGGGTCGCCAACCCCGGCCAGTACGAGTGCTCGATGGGCGTGACGCTGCGCGAGCTGCTGGAGCTGGCCGGCGGGATGCAGCCGGGGCACAACCTGCGGTTCTGGACCCCGGGTGGCTCGTCGACCCCGCTGCTCGCCGCCGAGCACCTGGACGTGCCGCTGGACTTCGAGGGGGTGGCGGCGGCCGGCTCGATCCTGGGCACCACGGCCACCCAGATCTTCTCCGACCAGGACTGCCCGGTCTACGCGACGTACCGGTGGCTGGAGTTCTACCACCACGAGTCGTGCGGCAAGTGCACCCCGTGCCGGGAGGGCAACTACTGGATGGTCCGGGTGTACCGGCGGATCCTCTCCGGTCAGGGCACCCACGAGGACCTGGACACCCTGCTCGACACCTGCGACAACATCCTGGGCCGCTCGTTCTGCGGTCTGGGTGACGGTGCGACCAGCTCGGTGACCTCGTCACTGCAGTACTTCAAGCAGGACTACCTCGATTACATCGAGGGGCGCACGGCGCCGAAGCTGTCGGACAAGCAGCTGGTGGGAGCCCACTAATGACCGACGTAGTTAAGCCGACCGAGACCGTCACGCTCACCATCGACGGCGTCGAGGTCACCGCCCCCAAGGGGGCGCTGCTGATCCGGGTCGCCGAGCAGCTGGGCACCGAGATCCCCCGATTCTGCGACCACCCGCTGCTGGCTCCCGCCGGCGCGTGCCGGCAGTGCCTGGTCGAGGTGGAGGGGCAGCGCAAGCCCGTCGCCTCCTGCACCCAGACCGTCGCCGACGGCATGGTGGTCCGCACCCAGCTCACCTCCCCGGTCGCCAAGAAGGCGCAGGAGGGGGTGATGGAGCTGCTGCTGCTCAACCACCCGCTCGACTGCCCGATGTGTGACAAGGGCGGCGAGTGCCCGCTGCAGAACCAGGCGATGTCGACCGGCCGCACCGACTCCCGGTTCCACGAGCACAAGCGGGAGTACCCGAAGCCGCTGCCGATCAGCAGCCAGGTGCTGCTGGACCGGGAGCGCTGCGTGCTCTGCCAGCGGTGCACCCGGTTCTCCGAGGAGATCGCCGGCGACAAGTTCATCGACCTGATGGGCCGGTCCTCCGCCGAAGAGATCAACATCTACCGGGACGACGCGTACGGCGAGGAGGGCGACGCCGGCGACGTGCCGTTCAACTCGTACTTCTCCGGCAACACCGTGCAGATCTGCCCGGTCGGCGCGCTGACCGGCGCCCAGTACCGCTTCCGGGCCCGCCCCTTCGACCTGGTGTCCAGCCCGAGCGTCTGCGAGCACTGCTCGGCCGGCTGCGCGCAGCGCACGGACTGGCGGCGGGGCAAGGTGCAGCGCCGGCTGGCCGGCGACGACCCGGCGGTCAACGAGGAGTGGAACTGCGACAAGGGGCGGTGGGGCTTCCAGTACACCCGCGCCTTCGACCGGATCAACACCCCGATGGTCCGCGACCAGCAGACCGGCGAGCTGCGTGAGGCGTCCTGGAGCGAGGCGCTCACGGTGGCCGCCGAGGGGCTGCGCGCCGCCCGGGACACCGGGCGGGGCACGGCGGTGCTCACCGGCGGTCGGCTGACCGTCGAGGACGCCTACGCGTACGCCAAGTTCGCCCGGGTCGCGCTGAACACCAACGACATCGACTTCCGCGCCCGGCCGGTCTCCCGCGAGGAGTCCGACTTCCTGGCCAGCTCGGTCGCCGGCGTCACCGACGTGACCTACGCCGACGTCGAGAAGGCGCCGGCGGTGGTGCTGGTCGGGCTGGAGCCGGAGGAGGAGTGCCCGATCCTCTTCCTGCGGCTGCGCAAGGCGTACCTCAAGAAGACGCTGACGGTCTACGCGATCGCGCCGTTCGCCACCCGGGGCCTGGAGAAGCTCGGCGCCAAGCTGGCCCGGGTGGTGCCGGGCGAGGAGGCCAGCGTGCTCGCCGAGCACGCCACGGTCGCCGAGGCGCTGAGCACCGAGGCCGCCATCCTGATCGTCGGTGAGCGGCTCGCCGAGGTGCCGGGTGGGCTCTCCGCCGCCGCGGACATCGCCCGGCGTACCGGCGCGAAGCTGGCCTGGGTGCCGCGGCGCGCGGGTGACCGCGGCGCGGTCGACGCCGGTTGCCTGCCGAACCTGCTTCCCGGCGGGCGCCTGGTCACCGAGCCGGCCGCCCGGGCCGAGCTGGGCGAGATGTGGGACATCGCGGCCGGGGTGATCCCGAGCCAGGCCGGCCGGGACACCGACGGCATCCTCGCGGCGGCCGCCAACGGTCAGCTCGGCGCCCTGGTGGTGGCCGGGGTCGACCCGGCCGACCTGGCCGACCCGCGCCTGGCCGAGCAGGCCCTGGACGCGGTGCCGTTCCTGGTCAGCCTGGAGCAGCGGCTCAGCGCGGTGGCCCGCAGGGCGGACGTGGTCCTTCCGGTCGCCCCGGCGGTCGAGAAGGCCGGCAGCTTCGTGGACTGGGAAGGCCGGCTGCGCACCTTCGACGCCGTGCTGCAGACCGCGGCGATGACCGACGGCCGGGTGCTGGACGCGATCGCCGCGCAGCTCGACGTGCGGCTCGGCACCGCCGACGTGCTCAGCGTCCGGCGCGAGCTGGGGGCCCTGCCGCCCACCCGGACCGAGCGCCCCGCCGCGCCGTCGGTGGCTCCGGTCACCGTGCCGCACCCGGGCGCCGGCGAGGCGGTGCTCTCCACCTGGCACCAGCTGATCGACCTGGGCAGCCTCACCGACGGCGACGAGCACCTCGCCGGCACCGCCCGCCCGCCGGTGGCCCGGCTGGGCAAGGGCACCGCCGAGGCGCTGGGCGTCGCGGACGGCGACCCGGTCACGGTCGGCACCGACCGGGGCGCCCTGACCCTGCCGGCGGCCATCACCGAGATGCCCGACGGCGTGGTCTGGCTGCCGACCAACTCACCCGGCGCCACCGTGCGACGCAGCCTCGGCGCGACGTCCGGCGCGGTGGTCCGGATCTCCGTTCCCGCCCCGACCGCGGCCGTGCCGGCCAACCGGGTGGCGGCGGACGAGGCCGGTCTTCCGGGTCCGCTCCTCAACTCCGGGGGTGTCCAATGAACGCGCTCTACCTGGCGCAGGACCCGACGCTGGCCGACTTCGGCAAGGACCCGTGGTGGCTCGTCGTGGGCAAGGTGCTCTTCGCCTTCGTCTTCGCGGTGCTGGCCACCCTGCTCGGCGTCTGGTTCGAGCGGCGCGTGGTGGGCTACATGCAGGTCCGGCCGGGCCCCAACCAGGTCGGCCCGTTCGGCCTGCTGCAGACCCTCGCCGACGGCCTGAAGATGGCCTTCAAGGAGGACATCCTGCCGCGGACCGCGGACAAGGTCGTCTACTTCTTCGCGCCGACCATCTCGGTGATCTGCGCGGTCACCGCGCTGTCGGTGGTGCCGTTCGGCCCGATGGTGAGCATCTTCGGCCACTGGACGCCGTTGCAGGTCACCGACGTGTCGGTGGCGGTGCTGGTGCTGCTGGCCTGCTCCTCGATGGGCATCTACGGCATCGTGCTCGGCGGCTGGGCCTCCGGCTCCACCTACCCGCTCCTCGGCGGTCTGCGCTCCAGCGCCCAGATGATCTCCTACGAGGTCGCGATGGGGCTGAGCATCGTGGCGGTGTTCATGACCGCCGGCACGATGAGCACCAGCGGGATCGTCGCCGCGCAGGGCGACGGCACCCAGCTGTCCATCTTCGGCACGCAGATCCCGGCGCCCGGCTGGTACGCGATCCTGCTGCTGCCGAGCTTCATCATCTTCTTCATCGCCACCGTCGGTGAGACCAACCGGGCGCCGTTCGACCTGCCCGAGGCGGAGTCCGAGCTGGTCGCGGGCTTCATGACCGAGTACAGCTCGCTGAAGTTCGCGCTCTTCATGCTCTCCGAGTACGTGTCGATGGTGACCATGTCCGCGGTCACCACGACGCTCTTCCTCGGCGGCTGGCGGGCACCCTGGCCGATCACCCTCTGGGAGGGCGCCAACTCCGGTTGGTGGCCGATGATCTGGTTCTTCGGCAAGGTGATCCTGCTGGTCTTCGTCTTCGTCTGGCTGCGTGGCACGCTGCCCCGGCTGCGCTACGACCAGTTCATGCGGCTCGGCTGGAAGGTGCTGCTCCCGATCAACCTGGTCTGGATCCTGGTGCTGAGCGGGCTGCGCTCGATCGAGGACTGGGACACCAAGGGCAGGCTGACGGCGGTCGGCATCGCGGCCGGCGTACTGCTGATCGCCACGCTCTTCTGGCCGACCCGCCGGCCGCAGCTGAAGCCGAGCGTGCAGGAACAGGTCGACAGCCGGCCGCACGGGAGCTTCCCGCTGCCGCCGATGGATCTCCAGGTACCACCGAGCCCGCGCATCACGCGCGTGGTCGCCGAGCGGGAGCCGGCCAACATCGCCGCCGGCTCCGACCCCAGGGAGGTGTGACGTGGGCGCGATTACCGGAACGTTCAAGGGCTTCGGGGTCACCTTCTCGCACATGTTCAGGAAGGTCGTCACCACCGACTACCCGTTCAAGCCGCCGGTGTCGGCGCCGCGCTACCACGGGCGGCACATCCTCAACCGGCACCCGGACGGGCTGGAGAAGTGCATCGGCTGCGAGCTGTGCGCCTGGGCCTGCCCGGCCGACGCGATCTACGTCGAGGGTGGCGACAACACCGATCAGCAGCGTTTCTCGCCGGGTGAGCGGTACGCCAGCGTCTACCAGATCAACTACGCCCGGTGCATCTTCTGCGGGCTCTGCATCGAGGCCTGCCCGACCCGTTCGCTCACCATGAGCAACGAGTACGAGCTGGCCCGGGACAACCGGCAGGACCTGATCTTCACCAAGGAGCAGCTGCTCGCGCCGCTGCTGCCGGGGATGGAGCAGCCTCCGCACCCGATGCGGCTGGGTGAGAGCGAGAAGGACTACTACGTCGGCTCGCTGACCAACCCGGGCACCTCGGCCGGCGCGGAGCGCTCTCCGATGAGCCCCGGCGGGTACGCGGTCGAGGAGCACCCCGGCGTGACGTTCCCGGGCGCCGAGCAGGCGGCCCAGCGGGCCGAAGCGGGCAAGGGAGGCTCGGCATGACCACGCAGACGGTGCTCGCCGCGGCGGGCTCGGTGCCCACCGGCGAGGCGGTCACCTTCTGGATCCTCGCCCCGCTCGCGCTGCTCGGCGGGATCGGGATGGTCGCCGCCCGCAACGCCGTGCACTCGGCGCTCTGGCTGGTGCTGACCATGCTCTGCCTCGGCGTGTTCTACGTCCTGCAGGCGGGGCCGTTCATCGGCATGGTGCAGATCATCGTCTACACCGGCGCGATCATGATGCTCTTCCTCTTCGTGCTGATGCTGGTCGGCCGGGACGCGTCGGACTCGCTGATCGAGACGCTGCGCGGGCAGCGGACGGCGGCGCTGCTGCTGGCGCTCGGCTTCGCCGGCCTGGTCGGCACGGGCCTGTACCGGGGGGTCGAGGGCGTCAGCGCGGTCGGCCTGGCCACGCCGAACGCCGACGGGAACGTGCAGGGCATCGCGCGGCTGCTCTTCACCAAGTACGTCTTCGCCTTCGAGCTGACCTCGGCGCTGCTGATCACCGCGGCGGTCGGCGCGATGGTGCTGGCGCACATCGAGCGGCGCAAGGAGGACAAGCTCGACCAGCCGGCGACGATGCGGGCGCGCTTCGCCCCGGGCAACTACCCCGGTCCGAAGCCCGGCCCCGGCGTCTTCGCCACCTCCTCCTCGGTGGCCACCCCGGCCCGGCTGCCGGACGGCCGGCTCACCGAGCGCAGCACCCCGGCGATCCTGCCGGTACGCGAGCTGACCGCCGAGGAGACCTCGCTGAAGGGCACGGACCGGTGAGCACGAGGAGTGCAGCGAAGCGGAGCCCCGCAGCCGCGAACGGAAGGCAGGCCCAGTAATGGAGAAGTTCTTCTCGGTCGAGCCGAACTACTACCTCGTCCTCGCCGCGGTGCTCTTCACCATCGGCGCCGCCGGGGTGCTCATCCGGCGCAACGCGATCGTGCTGTTCATGTGCGTCGAGCTGATGCTCAACGCGGCCAACCTGACCCTGGTCACCTTCAGCCGGATCAACGGTGACCTCAACGGCCAGATCATGGCGTTCTTCGTGATGGTGGTGGCGGCCGCGGAGGTCGTGGTCGGTCTCGCGATCATCATGTCGATCTTCCGGACCCGGCGCTCCGCGAGCGTCGACGACGCCAACCTGCTGAAGTACTGAGGGGTCCTGCGGTGGGAGAGAATCTGACGAACGCCCCGGTCGAGCCGGCGGGGGCCGTCACCTATGCGGTCGCGGACGGTCTGCTCGGCAGCGTCTGGCTGCTCGTGGCGATTCCGCTGATCAGCGCGGCGATCCTGCTGCTGCTCGGCCGACGCGCCGACCGCTGGGGGCACTGGCTCGGGGTGGCCGCCATCGGCGCCTCGTTCGTGCTGGGCCTGACCTACTTCTTCCAGCTGCGCGGGCTGGAGAACAAGTCGGTCGAGCTGAGCCTCTGGGACTTCATCACGGTCGGTGACCTGCGGGTGGACTTCGGTCTGCTCTTCGATCCGCTGGCCGCGGTCTTCGTACTGCTGATCACCGGGGTGGGCTTCCTGATCCACCTCTACGCGGTCGAGTACATGGCGCACGACGCGGGCCGCCGGCGCTTCTTCGGCTACTTCAACCTGTTCGTCGCCGCCATGCTGCTGCTGGTGCTCGGCAACAACTACGTGATGCTCTACTTCGGCTGGGAGGGCGTCGGTCTGGCGTCGTACCTGCTGATCTCCTTCTGGTACGAGCGGCCGAGCGCCGCCACCGCCGGCAAGAAGGCGTTCCTGATGAACCGGGTCGGCGACGCCGGCCTGGCGATCGGCATCTTCATCATGTTCGCCACCCTCGGCACCACCCAGTACGACGAGGTCTTCAGCGGCATCGGCGCGCTGGCCGGGCCCACCGTGCTGGTGCTCGGCCTGCTGCTGCTGCTCGGCGCGACCGGCAAGTCCGGCCAGTTCCCGCTCCAGGCCTGGCTGCCGGACGCGATGGAGGGCCCGACCCCGGTGTCGGCGCTCATCCACGCGGCCACCATGGTCACCGCGGGCGTCTACCTGATCGCCCGGTCCAACCCGATCTTCTCGGCCAACACCACTCTGCAACTCGTGGTGGTCAGCGTCGGTGCGCTCACCCTGCTGGTCGGCTGCGTCATCGGCGCGGCCAAGGACGACATCAAGCGGGTGCTCGCCTGGTCGACGGTGAGCCAGATCGGCTACATGTTCGTCGGCGTCGGCCTGGGCGGCGCGGCGTACGCGCTGGCCATCGTGCACCTGCTGGCGCACGGCTTCTTCAAGGCCAACATGTTCCTCGGCGCCGGCTCGGTCATGCACGGCATGAACGACCAGGTCGACATCCGCCGCTTCGGCGGCCTGTCGAAGTACATGAAGGTCACCTGGATCACCTTCATGATGGGCTGGCTCGCCATCATCGGCATGTTCCCGTTCTCCGGCTTCTTCTCCAAGGAGCCGATCATCGTGGCCGCGTTCGAGCGGGACGACTGGACGGCGTGGCTCTTCGGCGGCGCGACGCTGCTCGGCGCCGGGCTGACCGCGTTCTACATGACCCGGCTCTTCGTGCTCACCTTCCACGGGCCGAAGCGATGGACCGAGGAGATCGAGCACCCGCACGAGTCACCGGCGCTGATGACCATCCCGCTGATCCTGCTGGCCATCGGCTCGGTCGGGGCCGGCTTCCTGCTCTCCACCTCGGTGCCGGACTGGCTGACCGCCACCGCCGGCCTCGGTGGCGAGCACGGCGAGCACGCCCCGGTCCTCTCGCACGCGGTGATCACCACGCTCTCGCTGCTGGTCACGGTGCTCGGCGTCGGGCTGGCCTGGTTCCTGTTCCGGGGCGGCACGGCCACCGCGCCGCAGCCGGCCGGGGTGCTGGTCACCGCCGCCCGTCGCAACCTCTACACGGACGCCTTCAACGAGGCGGTCTTCGAGAAGCCGGGCGTCTTCCTCACCCGGGCGCTGGTCTTCCTCGACAACCGGGGCGTGGACGGGCTGGTCAACGGCCTCGCCGCGGCGGTCGGTGGTGGCTCCGGCCGGCTCCGGCGGCTGCAGACCGGCTTCGTCCGGTCGTACGCGACCTCGATCCTGACCGGCGCGCTGCTGGTGGTGGCGGCGTTCCTGGCCGTACAGGCGGGGTGGCTGGCGTGATCGACCTCTTCCCGGCCGCCCCCGCCGGCGGACCACGCAGTGACGACGGAGGTAAGGCCGCATAATGTCCAACTTCCCGTTCCTCTCGGTGCTGACCGTGGCGCCGCTGGTGGGCGCCCTGGTGGTGGCCCTCCTGCCACGCCACCGGCCGGAGCTGGCCAAGCAGGTGGCGTTCGTCTGGTCGCTGCTGGTGCTGGTGCTCTCGGTGGTCATGTGGGTCACCTTCAAGGTCGGCGGTGACCGCTTCCAGTTCCGCGAGTCGTACCCGTGGATCCCGAACTGGGGGGTCAGCTTCACCTTCGCGGCGGACGGCATCGCGCTGGTGATGCTGATGCTGATCACGGTGCTGGTGCCGCTGGTCATCCTGGCGTCCTGGCACGACGCCGAGTCGTCGAAGCGTTCGGTGCCGGTCTACTTCGCGCTGCTGCTCATCCTCGAGTGCACGATGATCGGCGTCTTCGCGGCCGCCGACGTCTTCCTGTTCTACGTGTTCTTCGAGGTCATGCTGGTGCCGATGTACTTCCTGATCGGCAGCTACGGCGGCCACCAGCGGCAGTACGCGGCGGTCAAGTTCTTCCTCTACTCCCTGGTCGGCGGCCTCTTCATGCTGGCCGCGGTGATCGGCCTCTGGGTGGTCGGCGGAAAGACCTTCGACTGGCAGGCGCTGTCGCAGGTGGACATCTCCACGGGCACCGAGCGCTGGCTCTTCCTCGGCTTCTTCCTCGCGTTCGCGATCAAGGCGCCGTTCTTCCCGTTCCACACCTGGCTGCCGGACGCCGGTGGCGCGGCCCCGGCCGGTGCTGCGGCGCTGCTGGTCGGCGTCCTCGACAAGGTCGGCACGTTCGGCATCCTGCGCTACTGCCTGCCGCTCTTCCCCGACGCGGCGAAGTGGTTCGCGCCGTGGGCGCTGGCGCTCGGCCTGATCGGCATCATCTACGCCGCGCTGCTGGCAGTCGGCCAGAACGACCTGAAGCGGCTGGTGTCGTACACCTCGATCGCGCACTTCGGGTTCATCGGGGTGGGCATCTTCGCCTTCACCACCCAGGCCGGCACCGGCGCCGTGTTCTACATGGTCAACCACGGTCTCGCCACCGGCCTGCTCTTCCTGGTGGTGGGCATGCTGATCGCCCGCCGCGGCTCGTCGCTGATCAGCGACTTCGGCGGCGCCGGCAAGCTGGTCCCGGTGCTGGCCGGCGTGCTCTTCTTCGCCGGTCTGGCCTCGCTGGCGCTGCCCGGCACCGCGCCGTTCATCTCCGAGTTCCTGGTGCTGATCGGCACCTTCACGGTGAACAAGCCGGTCGCGGTGATCGCCACGCTCGGCATCATCCTGGCCGCGGCGTACGTGCTGTGGATGGTGCAGCGCACCACCCAGGGGACGCTCAACCCGGCGCTCACCGAGGTCGACGGGATGCGTCGTGACCTCAACCTGCGCGAGAAGTTCGTCGTCGCACCCCTGATCGCGCTGATCGTGCTGCTCGGCTTCTACCCGAAGCCGGTCACCGACGTGATCAACCCCGCCGTCCAGGCGACCATGGACGACATCGGCAGGACCGACCCCGCCCCGTCGGTGGGCGGCACCGTCCAGGAGGCGGCAAAGTGACCGAGTTGAAACTGCCGTCGATCGACTACGCGGCGCTCGCGCCGACGTTGATCATGTTGACGGCCGCGCTCTTCGGCGTGCTGGTCGAGGCGTTCGTGCCTCGGCGGCTGCGGCACGTGGTGCAGCTGACCCTGGCGCTGCTCGCGGTGCTCGCCGCGCTGACCATGGTCGTGCTCAACGCCGACGACCGGCTGATCACCGCCGGTCAGGCGATCGCGATCGACGGGCCGACGCTCTTCCTCCAGGGCGCGATCCTGGTGCTCGCCGCGATGGCGCTGCTGCTGATCGGTGAGCGCACGGTGGAGCGGGGCGGGGCCTTCGTCGCCCAGGCGGCGGTGACCGCCGAGTCGGCCGAGGACCAGCGGCAGGCCGAGGGGAAGAACGGCGCCACCGAGGTCTACCCGCTGACCACCTTCGCGATCGGCGGCATGCTGATCTTCGTGGCGGCCAACGACCTGCTGACCATGTTCATCGCGCTCGAAGTCTTCTCGCTCCCGCTCTACCTGCTCTGCGCGCTGGCCCGTCGCCGGCGGCTGCTGAGCCAGGAGGCGGCGATGAAGTACTTCCTGCTCGGCGCGTACGCCTCGGCGTTCTTCCTGTTCGGGGTGGCCCTGATCTACGGCTTCACCGCCGGCACCCCGGGTCGGTCCGCCGGGGTCGACTTCGCCACCATCAACGCGGCGGTCGGCGATTCGCCGGCCAGCCCGGTGCTGCTCTTCGCCGGCATGGCGCTGCTCGCCATCGGCCTGCTGTTCAAGGCGGCCGCCGCGCCCTTCCACGTCTGGACGCCGGACGTCTACCAGGGCGCCCCGACGCCGATCACCGGCTTCATGGCGGCCTGCACCAAGGTCGCCGCGTTCGGTGCCCTGCTGCGGGTCTTCCACGTGGCCTTCGCGGGTGCCAGCTGGGACTTCACCCCGGTGCTCGGGGCGGTGGCGGTGCTGACCATGCTGGTCGGCGCGGTGCTGGCGGTGACCCAGACCGACATCAAGCGGCTGCTGGCGTACTCCTCGATCGCCAACGCCGGTTACCTGCTGGTCGGGGTGCTGGCGCCGTCGAAGGACGGCCTCTCCGGCACGATGTTCTACCTGGTCGCGTACGGCTTCTCGGTGCTCGCCGCGTTCGCGGTGGTGACCCTCGTCCGGGACGCCGACGGGGAGGCCACCCACCTGTCCCGCTGGGCGGGCCTGGGGCGGCGCTCGCCGTTCTACGCCGGGCTCTTCACCTTCATCCTGCTCGCCTTCGCCGGTATCCCACTGACCAGCGGCTTCACCAGCAAGTTCGCGGTCTTCGGGCCGGCGCTCGCGGACGGGCAGGGATGGCTGGTGATCGCCGGCGTGCTGACCAGCATGGTGCTGGCCTTCCCGTACCTGCGGGTCGTGGTGATGATGTGGCTCTCCGAGCCGGGCGAGTCCACCCCGACGGTCACCGTGCCCGGCGGGCTCACCTCGGCCGCGCTGATGATCGGGGTGGTGGCCACCCTGGTCCTCGGTGTCGCTCCGGCGCCGCTGCTCGACCTGGCCACCGGTGCCGCCGAATTCGTCAGATAGGCAACGCGCACGCCCGACGGGGGCTGGTACGCCACGGCGTGCCGGCCCCCGTTCCGTATCCGGTGCACCGAGCGGTGCGGGCACAGTGCGCCCCGGCGCAGCACGCATCCCCCGTCCGGGGCTGGTCGAACGGGTGTGGCATGGTTGAGGCGTGGTGAATCCGGCTGGCGAGCGTACAGGTGCCACCGGCTCCGGCGGTCGTCGGAGCCGGCAGAGCACGGGTCAGTTCGGGGCGCTCGGCCTCTATCTCGCCGATCCCCGGCTCGAGGCGTCCGTGCTGGCGCTGCTCGACGCCGTCGAGGTCGAGCTTCGGGCCAGTGTGGCCAGTGCCGATCCGTTCGTGACGGAGGCGGCCCGGCACCTGGTCGAGGCCGGCGGCAAGCGGTTCCGGCCGTTGCTGGTGGCGCTCGGCGCCCAGTTCGGCGATCCGACCGAGACGCGGATCGTGCAGGCCGCGGTGGTGATGGAGCTCACCCACCTGGCCACGCTCTACCACGACGACGTGATGGACGAGGCGGCCGTGCGCCGGGGGGCGCCGAGCGCCAACTCGCGCTGGACCAACTCGGTCGCCATCCTGGTCGGTGACTACCTCTTCGCTCGGGCCGCGGACCTCGCGGCCGATCTCGGCACCGAGGCGGTACAGCTGCAGGCGCGCACCTTCGCCCGGCTTGTGCACGGCCAGATCGCCGAGACCGTCGGGCCGCGCCCCGGCGACGACCGGGTGGCGCACTACCTCCAGGTGATCGCCGGCAAGACCGGCTCGCTGATCGCCACCTCCGCCCGGTTCGGCGGGATGTTCGGCGGCGCGTCGCCGGAGCACACCGAGGCGCTGGCCGGGTACGGCGAGACCATCGGCGTCGCCTTCCAGCTCTCCGACGACCTGCTCGACATCGCCTCGGAGTCGGTGCAGTCGGGCAAGACCCCCGGCACCGACCTGCGTGAGGGCGTACCGACGCTGCCGGTGCTCTACGCCCAGGCAGCAGACGACTCCGACGCCGCGTCCGTCCGGCTGCGGGAGATCCTCGCCGCCGGCGCGGTGACCGACGACGCCCTGCACGCCGAGGCGCTCGGCCTGCTTCGGGAGAGCCCGGCGCTCAAGCGGGCCCGCGAGACGGTGCGCAGCTACGCCGAGGACGCCCGCGCCCGACTCGCGCCGCTGCCGCACAACCCGGCCCGCCGCGCCCTCGAGTCCCTCTGCGACTTCGTAGCCGACCGCACCAGCTAACCCCCACCCCACCCCCGGGCCCTCCCGGCCCTCCCGCCAACACGCGGTGATCAAGAGAACCGCGTCAGAAACGATCTCCGCGATGACGCGTACCTCTTGATCACCGGGTAGGGGCGGGTCGCGGTGGGGCGGGGGTGGGTGGGTCAGGGGTGGGTGAGGAGGCGGCTGCCGGTGAGCATCAGGGCGGCGGCCAGCAGCATCGAGCCGGCGGCGGTGCTCCACATCGCGGGGTAGCCGGAGTGGGCGGCGAGCGCGCCCAGGCCCAGCGGGCCGAGGCACCCGCCCGCGTACACCCCGGTCTGGGTGATCGAGGTGGCGGCGGCCGGGGCCTGCGGGTGCAGCCGGACCACGGCGAAGTTCATCAGCCCCGGCCAGGCCCAGCCCAGGCCGAAGCCGAGCACGACGCCGGCCACCAGCGGCACCGGGCCGGCCACCGCGAGCAGCCCGAGCCCCGCCGCGCCGACCACCAGCATGCCGGCGATGAGCGCCACGTGCCCGCCCGACCGCCGGTCCGCCAGCCAGCCCGCGCCGACCCGGGCCGCGACGCACACCGCGCTGCCCAGGGTCAGGGTGAGGCCGGCGAGGCCAGGCGCGAGCCCGCGCCCGACCGAGGAGTCCACCACGAAGGTGCCCAGCGCGTTGGCGGCGGCCGCGGCCAGGGTCGCGGCCACCCCGATGACCACCAGCGCGCCCGTGCCACGACCGGCCCGAGCGCCGGTCGCCCGCCGGGCCGGGCCGGCCTCCCGCCGGGGTACGACGAGCAGGGCGGCCAGCGCGGCGCCGGCCGCGGCGACGAACGCCCAGCGCCAACCGGCGGTGAGCGCGATGGTCGGCACCGCCGCCCCGGCCAGCAGGGTGGAGACCGGGATCGCCGCCTGCTTGACCCCGAACGAGAGCCCCTGCCGCTGCGGCGGGACATGCCGGGCCAGCGCGGCGTTGCTGGCCAACTGGCCGAGGGCGTTCGCGATGCCGCCGAGCGCCAGCAGCCCGAGCAGCACCGGGTACGACCGGGCCAGCGCCGCCACGGCCAGCAGGATGCCGGCGGAGAGCAGGATGCCGGCGCGGGCCACCACCGCCGGCCCGTACCGCTCGGCGAGGACGCCGGAGGGGACCGAGGCCAACGCGCCCACCCCGAAGTAGAGCGACACGGCGAGACCGAGCCCGGCGGGGGAGAAGTTGAGGTCGTCGCCGAGCTGCACGGCGAGGCCGCCGACCAGGAAGACCGGCAGGACGCAGGCGATGGTGACCACGATGGCGCTGACGCTGGCCCGCAGGGGCCGGGTGGAAACGGTGTCCGGGGCGGGGGTGAGGGCGGTGTCGGTCATGGTCCGGCAAACCTACGCCGATCGCCTCGACAGCACGGAACGTGTCCGTGGCCGCACGAGCCGTTGATGACGATCTGGCATCCTCGACCCGAACAGTCGTTTCGCACCGGGCCTGTATTTCATATGGTGTAAGTCCCCGGCGGCGGAGGTGGTTGTGCGCGACCCCCTGGCGGAACCTTCGGACCTGATCCGCAGCGTCTCCCGCGCGCTACGAGTGCTCGAGTCGGTCGGTCGTGCCCCGAAGGGGCTGACCGTCAAGCAGATCGCCCGGCGGTGCGAGCTGACCGTCGCCACCACCTACCACCTGGTCCGCACGCTGGCCTACGAGGGCTACGTGATACGCCGCGAGGACGGCACGTACATCGTGGGGCTGGAGGTCGCCGACCGCTACCGGGAGCTGGTGACCGCGTTCCGCGGGCCGCCCGCGGTCGGGGAGACCCTGCGCCGGGCCGCCGCCGACACCGGCTACAGCCACTACCTGGGCCGGTTCGTGGGCGGCCAGGTGGCGCTGACCGCGGTCGCCGAGGGGCCGCGCTCGCCCTACCTGGAGGAGTTGGTTCCCGGCTTCGACGAGGGTGCGCACGCCACCGCCCTCGGCAAGGCCCTGCTCGCCACGCTCACCGCCGAGCAGCGCTTCCGCTACCTGCGCGAGTACGGCATGCGCCCGTTCACCACGGCGACGCTGACCAGCTCGGAGACCTTCGAGGCGGACCTGGCCGCCGGTGACCGGCGGGGCATGCAGCTGGAACTCGGGCAGTTCCGGCAGGGCGTGGCCTGCGCCGCGGTGCTGGTCAGCCCGGACAAGGACATGGAACGCCGGCTCGTGCTCGCCTGCGCGCTGCCGGCCAGCGAGATGATGACCTCGGCTCGGGTGGTGCGGGCCAAGCTGCTCACCGTGGCCCGGTCGGTCGCCGACGGCATCGCCGCCGAGCAGTGAGCCGGGAACGCCGCGAGGCCCTCCCCCGGGCTGGGAGAGGGCCCCGCGGTGGCGGTCCAGCGCCGGACCGCCGGAGGAACGTCAGCTACCCACCGGGCCGCCGTCGAGACGCCAGGTGACCACCACGCCCGGCTTGGCGAAGTCGCCGTCCGGCCACGTCGAGGCGGGCTTCTCCACCGAGGCGCCGGTGATCTCGCCGGGGTGCTGCACCGCGACGAAGACCGAGCGGTTGTCGCCGGTGATGAACGGGCCGCAGGTCTCCGCGCCGAGCGGCACGGTCAGGAACTGCTTCAGGTGACCCCGCTCCGGGCCCTCCAGGGCGGTCGCGAAGAGACCGTCGTTGCTGCCCAGCGCGTTGCCGTCGGTGGAGATCCAGAGGTTGCCGGTGGCGTCGAAGGCGACGTTGTCCGGGCAGGAGATCGGGGAGACCTTGGTCTTGTCGTACCCGGCGAAGTAGGTCGACGCGTCGGTCGGGTCGCCGCAGACGATCGGCAGCGACCAGGTGAACGACTCGGCGGTGTTGTCGCCGCGGTTCTCCACCAGCTCCAGGACCTGCCCGTGCTTGTTGGCGTTGCGCGGGTTCGCCTCGTCCGCCTTCGGGTTGCTGCCGACACCCCGGTTGGTGTTGTTGGTCAGCGCCACGTACACCTTGCCGGTGAGCAGGCTCGGCTCGACGTCCTCCGGCCGGTCCATCTTGGTCGCGCCGACCTTGTCACCGGCGAGCCGGGTGAAGGTGAGCACGTCCGCCGCGGTCATCCCGTCAACGTACGAGCGGTTGCCGCTGACCAGCTTGATCCAGCGACCCCGACCGTTGAAGGCGCCGTCCGAGGGGAGCTTGCCGGAGCCGTCGATCTCGCCGGCGCTGGTCTGCTCCAGCTGGGCGACGAAGAGCGTGCCGGACTCCAGCAGGGTCAGGTTGTGCTTGCGGGCGGCCCAGGAGTCGCCCTTCATGAACTTCTTGTCCGAGACGAACTTGTAGAGGTAGTCGAACCGCTCGTCGTCGCCCATGTACGCGACCACGTGGCCGTCCTTGGCGATGATGACGTTCGCGCCCTCGTGCTTGAACCGGCCCAGCGCGGTGTGCTTGCGCGGGCGGGCCTCCGGGTCGAACGGGTCGATCTCGACGACCCACCCGAACCGGTGCGCCTCGTTCGGGTGCTTGGCCAGGTCGAAGCGCTCGTCCGCGCGCTCCCACTTGCGGCTGCCGCTCGGGTAGCGGGCGGTGGTGGTGATGCCGTAGCGCTCCAGCTTCGGCTTCAGCTCCGCCGGAACGGCGTCCGCGCCCACGAAGTACTGGTTGAAGTTCTCCTCGCCGGAGAGCACCGTGCCCCACGGGGTCACGCCACCGGCGCAGTTGTTCAGCGTGCCGACGACCGTTCGGCCCTTCGGGTCGGCGGCGGTCTTCAGCCAGGCCGAGCCGGCCGCCGGGCCGGTCAGGTCGAACTTGGTGGCCAGCGCGGTGACCCGCCGGTTGTACGGCCGGCGGCCCTTGGCGACCGGTCGCCATTCGCCGGTGCCGTCGACCCGCTCCAGCTCCACCACGGACATGCCGTGCGCGGCCATCGCGATCCGCAGCTGCTCGACCGAGAGGTTGTCCAGGCCGGGGAAGCCGGGGAACATCAGGTCCTCGTTGGTGTACTCGTGGTTGACCACGAGCAGCGCCCGCTTGCCCTGCTTGTCCAGCGGCAGCACGCCGACGAAGTCGTTGTTGTAGCCGAACTGCTTGGCCTGCGCCGCGGCGGTCTGCCGGTGCACGTTGAACTCCGGCGCGCCGGGCACGACCTCGTCGCCCCACTTGATGACGACGGCGTGGTCGTAGCCGTTCGGCACCACCAGGGTGTCCAGCTTGTTCGGCGGGATCGGCTTGAAGGTCAGCGCGCCGTTGCCGACACCCTGGCCGGGCCGGCCCCAGCCAAGGGTCTCGGGCGCCGCCGGCGCGTCGCCGGGGGCGGCCATCGCGGGGGCCGCGCCGGCCAGCGCGCCGGCAGCCGCGCCACCGAAGCCGAGCACCAGCGCGCCGACCGCGCCGGCCCGGACAACACCGCGCCGGGTGACCTCGGTGCTCACCACGTCGCCGAAGTAGGCGTTGTCGGAGGTGTTCGGTACCGGGTGGTCGCAGGCGTTGCCGCAGCGGTAGAGGCAGGTCATGTTGTCACGGCTGCCGTGGCGGGTGGCGCCCAACAGCGGGAGCAGCCGGGGACGGTCGCTCATGGGGAGGAGCCTCCTGATGGGGGTTGGTGGCACGCTGGGCGTCCCGCCCGCGCGCGTACCTGCCGGACGCTAGGAGGGCGTGGTGAGCGATCGTCGGCGTCGATGTGAACCAGACGTGAACAGATCGCCGGCGAACGCCCGTTGACCTCCTGCTGAACCGTTCGGCGTGACCGCACGTATTCCCGGGCGTACGCCCCCGTCGGACTCGCGCCGAGAGCGAGGAGACCCGCCATCAGCGACCACGACGCCCAACTGCTCCGCGCCCTGCACGACGAGCATGCCGAGGCGCTGTACGCGCACGCCCTGCGGCTGGTCAACGGCGACCGGCAGCGGGCCGAGGACCTGGTGCAGGAGACCCTGCTGCGCGCCTGGCGACACCCCGAGTCGCTCGACCCGAGCCGGGGCTCCGTCCGCGCCTGGCTCTTCACCACCGCCCGCAACCTGGCCATCGACGCGTGGCGACGGCGGTCCACCCGGGTCGGCGAGGTCTACACCGACGAGCTGCCGGAGCCGCCGGAGGTGGTGGACGAGGCCGAGCGCGCGGTGGAGGCGTGGACCGTCGCCGAGGCGCTGAACCGGCTCAGTCCGACCCACCGTGAGGTGCTCGTCGAGTGCTTCTACCAGGGGCGCTCGGTGGCCGAGGCGGCCTCTCGGCTGGGGGTGCCGCCGGGCACGGTCAAGTCGCGCACGCACTACGCGCTGCGCTCACTACGGTTGGTCCTGGCGGAGATGGGGGTGACCGGATGACCCGCTGCGAGTTCGCGCACGACGACGGCGCGTACGTGCTGGGTGCGCTCGCCCCCGCCGAGCGGGCCGCGTACGAGCGGCACCTCGCCGGCTGCGCCGAGTGCCGCGAGGCGGTCGCCGAGATCGCGGTGCTGCCCGGGCTGCTCGGCCGGCTCGACCCGGCCGGGCTCGAGCAGTTCCTCCCGCCGCCCTCGGGTCCCTCGCTGCCGACGCTGCTCGACGAGGCCCGGCAGCGCCGCCGACGCGAGCGCTCGGCCGTCCGCCGCCGGTACGCGCTGACCACGCTCGTCGCGGCCGGGTTGGCCCTGCTGGTCGGCGTCGGCACGGCCGCCGTGCTGCCCCGCGAGACCGTGCCGCCGCCGGAGCAGGTGCGGATGGTCGCCATGCAGCCGGTCGCCGGGACGGTGCCGGTGCACGCCGAGATCGGTCTGACCGGCACCGACTGGGGGACCGAGGTGACCATGCACTGCGGCTACGAGCCGCGCACCGGCTACGGCAAGGCGTACACGTTCCGGCTGGTGGCGCACGGCCCGGACGGCGCGACCGAGCAGATCGGCTCGTGGCTGGCCGCGCCCGGCGACGACGTGCGGTTCAGCGGCGTCACCCGGTTCACCGACGCCGAGCTGGTCCGGCTGGAGCTGCTGCGCGCCGACGGCACGGCGGTGCTCAGCTACGACGTCCGCTGACCGGCCGGGGGGTCAGCGGGCGACGGGGACGGTGGCGGTCGCCGCGCGGCGGGCGGCGGCGGTGCTGGCGCGGGTGCGCCGGGCCTGGCGCAGCGCGTCCGCGGTGAAGATGATCAGGGCGAGCCAGACCAGCGCGAAGCCGCCCAACCGGGCCGGCGGCATCGGCTCGTGGAAGATCAGCACGCCGCAGCCGAGCTGGAGGATCGGGGCGAGGTACTGGAGCATGCCGAGGTTGGTCAGCGGCAGCCGGTTCGCCGCGCCGGCGAAGAGCAGCAGCGGAATCGCGGTGGCCGCGCCCGCCAGCACCAGCAGCGCCGTGTGCCCGGCCGAGGTGTGCCCGAAGGTGGCGTCGCCGGAGGCGGCGAGCCACCCGAGGTAGCCCAGCGCGGGGAGCGCCAGCACCGCGGACTCGACGAAGAGCCCCTCGGCGGCGGGCAGCCCGAGCCGCTTCTTCACCAGGCTGTAGCCGCCGAAGCTGACTGCCAGGGTGAGCGCCAGATAGGGCAGCCGGCCGTAGTCGACGGTGAGCACGGCCACGGCCAGGCCGCCGACGGCCAGCGCCACCCACTGCGCGGGGCGCAGCCGCTCGCGCAGCACCGTCACCCCGAGCAGCACGACCACCAGCGGGTTGATGAAGTAGCCGAGCGCGGTCTCCACCACCCGGTCGGAGTTGACCCCGTAGATGTAGGTGCCCCAGTTCACCGCGATCAGCGCCGCGGCGACGCCGATGCCGGCCAGGGCCCGGGGCCGGCGGGCGAGCGCCTGCAGGAAGCCGATGTTGCGCAGCGCGGCGAGCACCAGCGCCACGAAGACCACCGACCAGACGATCCGGTGGGCGAGGATCTCCAGCGGCCCGGCCGGCCGCAGCAGCTTGAGGTAGATCGGGAAGAAGCCCCAGAGCAGATACGCGCCGAAGCCGTAGAGGTATCCCAGGCGGGTCGGGGTCACGCCTCCACCGTAAGGGGCAACTGCCCCGTTCGTTCCTTTCCGGCAGGCGGCGTGACCGGCGTCACGGGCACCGCCGCCTCGCGCCGGTCCAGCTCCATCCAACGCTCCGCAGTCACCGGGGCGAAGCCGACCTTCGCGTACACGCCGTGCGCGTCGTTCGTGGCCAGCAGGATCCGCCGTACGCCGAGCCCGTCGAGGTGGTCGCGGACCGCGCCGGCCAGCCAGGTGCCCAGCCCGTTGCCCCGCTCGCCCGCGTCGACGAAGACGTCGCAGAGCCAGGCGAAGGTGGCCCGGTCGGTGACCACCCGGGCGACCGCCACCTGTGCGCCGTCACTCGGGCGGTACACGCCGTACGGGATCGAGCCGGCGAAGGCACGGGCCACCGTCTCCCGGTCCCGACCCAACGCCCAGTACGCCTCGGTGCTGAGCCAGCGGTGCACCCGGTCCAGGTCGAGCCGGGCCGGGTCGGTGCTGAGCAGGTAGCCGTCGGTGCGGGTCAGGGAGAACACCCCTGTGACGCTAGCCCTGGGCCCCCGGCACCGCGCCGGCCAATTCCCGGACTCTGGTCACCGCCCGCGCTCCGGCCCGCGCCGCGCCTAATCAGTCGCGGTCGAGGATGGCGCCGAGGACCCAGGTGACGACGCCGACGAAGAGCGCGCCCAGCACGGCGGCCGGCCAGAACCCGTCCACGTGGAACGGCAGCCCGGCCTCACCGGCGATCCAGCTGGTCAGCAGGAAGAGCAGCCCGTTCACCACCAACGCGATCAGGCCGAGGGTCAGCAGGTAGAAGCCGCAGCCGACGGTCTTGATGATCGGTTGGAGCACCGCGTTCACCACGCCGAAGATGGCCGCGACGAGGATCAGGGTGACGACCGCGTTGGTGGCGGAGTCGGTGTCCAGCGTGATGCCCGGGATCAGCAGGGTGGCCAACCAGAAGGCGAGCGCCGTGGTGGCCAGTCGGATCAGCAGACCCTTGAGAAAACCCATGGCGGGGATCGTGCCACGGACGGGTCACCGGCGGAACCCGTGGAGATCGACGAACCTGCGGTGATCGGCCGCCGGTCGCCGCTCGGGCGCGGAGCGTCGCGAACCCGGTCAGCGCCGGGACGGGCGACCGACGAGCTGCGACTCGATCGGGGTGACGGAGAGCAGCGCCCAGCGCAGCGCCCGTCGATTGACCACCGCGACCATGTCGTCGCGGATCCGGGTCAGCCACTCGGCGGAGTCGCCGAGCCCGAGCGCGGCGCCGGCCAACGCGGCCTCGCCCGCATCGAGGGGTTGGAGCACCGCCAGGTCCGCCCGGCTCAGCGCGTCCACGTCGGCCGGGGTCAGCTCGTCCCGTACCACCAGGGTGGACCGCCACGGCGGCCCCGGCTCCGGATCGGCCGGCACCGGACCCACGTCGAGGACTACCAGCAGCGGCCGCAGCGGTGTGCCCGGCGCGCCGGGGACCGGTCGGCCGGGCGGGAGCAGCGGGATCGTGCCACCGGGCGCGCCGACGCCCCGCACGAACGGCTCCCAGACGCGTGGGCGGGCGGTCTGCACCACCACCCTGGCGCCGGTGGCCATCGCGCGCAGGGCCACGAGCTGGGCGGCGGGCACCCCGCCGACCAGCAGCACCCGGGTGCCCTCGGGCCGGAACAGCCGGACGGTGACCGCGGCGCCGTGCCGGTTGGCGCCGAGCATCAGCCCTCCGCCGCCGGCGACGAGTTCCAGCCCGTCCAGGGCCGGCACGGGCTGGGCGTACGGGCTGGCCAGCGCCAGTGGCAGCGTGCCGGCCAAGCCGGGCACCTGCTCGCCGTCCAGCCGGCGAACCTCCGCGCCGAGGCCGGTCACCAGTTGACGCAGCGCCTCGGCGGCCAGCGACAGCTCTCCCGACGAGCCGGCGGCCAGGCGTACGGTCAGCTCGGCCGGAGCGGGCGCGGCGGCCGGATGCGGGCCGGCGCTGAGCGAGACGCTGGTGGCGGTCGCCGGCAGCGCCAGCATCCGGGTGATCAGCCGTCGTCCGCCGTCACCGCGCAGATCCGGCCACCGGGTCACCCGGAACGTGGTCTGGAACAGGTCGCCGGTGCGCACCGCCGACCAGCACTCCCGCAGCGGCAGGGCGTCGTGGTGGGCCAGCTCGTCGAGCGCCCGCAGCGCGGTGGCCGTACCCAGTGGACGGGCGGTGAGTGGCCCGAGCCGTCGGACGATCCGGCGCAGCGTGCCGGCGAGCGCCTGCCGCAACTCCTCCGCCGACCATCCGTCGACTCGCAGCGCCCGCACGGCGAGGAGCACCCGTTCCCGCCCGGCCAGCCGCCCATCGGTGAGCTGCCGGTACGACGTGCCGACGGTGCCGGCCGCTGTCGGTACCGGTGCCGGCGCGGCGGAGAGCAGGAGCTGGATCCGGATCGGTGGCCCGTCCGGGGTGGGCGGCGGGAGCAGCGCCGAGGGGGCGGGCAGCATGCGCGGGCCACCGCCCAGCAGGTCACCCGGGTCGCCGATCTCCAGCAGCGCCGTCACGCCGGTAGCGTCGTCCAGCATCGCGGCCGGACCGCCGACCACCTCGGCCGAGCGGACCACGGCACCCGGGTCGACCAGGTCGAGCAGCGCGGCCGGTCCGGCCTCCGCCGGCAGGAGCCGCCTACGGGTCAGGTAGGCGAGGGCGGTGCCGGACCATTCGAAGAGCCAGCGACCGCGCAGCCGCAGCCAGGCCAGCGTGAGCAGCAGCACGGCCGCCAGCAGCGCCGCCGCCAGCGCGGGTGCGCCCCGGCCGAGGGCGGCGAGCGGCAGCGCCACCGCCACCTGCGCGGCGACGATCTGGCCGGCACGGAACCCGGCCGGTCGGCGGGCGGTCCACTGTGGCGGCAACGCGGGCCGGGACGCGGTTGTCGGCCGCCCGGCGGGGACCGGGTCACGCCGGTCGGCCAGCTCGCCCGGCCGGCCTCCCTGGCGTGGGCCGCCGGTGGTCGTCGCCGTCACCGCGCCTCCCACCCGATCACTGGCAGCTACCTGGCTGCCGCACATGGTAAGCGAAGGCCGGGGGTCCGCGTTGTCCACAGGGGAGCGGGCGGGGTAGCAGAAGTGCTATCAGACGGCTACCGTCAGCCACGAGTTTCGCTGACCCCGCGCCCGCCGTGCGCATCATCCCCGGGCGCGAGCGGCGTGTTCCCCCGACGGGCGCGCCGACGGCCAGCCACGCACGACGAGACGAGGTGAGGTCCGGAGTGTCCCAGACCCAGGCGCAGGCCGCGGTGATGCAGCAGACCGCGGCGAAGTTCGAGCAGGTGGACCAGTCGCTGCAATCGATGCTGAGCAGCCTGATGACCGAGTTGGAGGTGTTGCAGCAGGCCTGGCGTGGCGCCGGCGGGCGGTCGTTCGAGCAGGTCAAGCAGCAGTGGGCGCAGGACCAGGCGGCGTTGCAGCGAGCCCTGCGGGAGACCGCCGGCGCGATCCGCACCGCCGGCCAGCACTACGACGCCTCGGACACCGAGGCCGCCGGCCGGGTTGCCGGCACCAACCGCGGCGGCATCCAACTGCCGCTCTAGAACGATCCGATCCAGGGGGAGGGAGATCGCAGGTGGACCACGGTGTGCTGGTCGTCAACTTCGCCGCGCTGCAACAGGCCGGCGCGGACATCCAGAAGGCGCTGAACGCACTCGAGTCGCAGCTCGGCCAGTTGGAGCGCGACGCCGCGCCGTTGGTGGCCGGCTGGGACGGCGAGGCCAAGCAGGCCTACGAGCAGCGGCAGTCGCGGTGGCGCTCGGCGTCGCAGGATCTGCAGGCCATGCTGCGCGACATCAAGCTCGCGGTGGACGACTCCGCGACCGACTATCTGGACACCGAGAAGAAGAACGTCGGTCTGTTCCAGTGAGCCCGGCGCGTGGGACGCCGCAGGGCGACCCGGTGCGGCGCTGAGCCGGATCAGTTGGTGGCGTCGGCCCGGGGACGGGCCGGCGCCACCGTCGTTCCGGCCGCTGCCTCCTGGTCGTCGGGAGCGCTCGGCGCGCTCGGCCGCGCGTCGACTGCTGGCCGGCCGCCGTGACGGCTGGCCGGCATGCCCATGACGCCGGTGGGTCAGCCGGGGTCGGCGGGCCGCCAGCGCCGCCGGCTGCCGCGCGGCAGCACGAGGGCGAGCAGCACGGCCGCACCCGCCGCCGCCGCACCGACCGTCGCCACCGTCATCGCCCGGTCCCGGGCCGCCGCCCGCCGGGCCTGCTGGGCCAGCCGCGCCGGGTCGGCCGGCTCGTCGGCCAGGGCGGCGACGGGGCGGGTCCGGCCGGTCACGCCGTCGGGCGTCTCGGTGACCGCCCGGTACGGGTTGAGCACGCCGGCGCCGTACCCACCGCCCGAGCCGGCCCCCGGCGCGGGATCGGCGGTGGCGACGATCCGTTCGGCCACCTGCGCGGCGGTCAGCTCGGGGCGGTACTGCCGGAGCAACGCCGCGGTGGCGGCGACGAACGGGGCCGCATAGCTGGTGCCCTCGGTCCGCTGGTGGCCCTGCCCGGGCGCGGCGGTCAACACGTCGCTGCCGGGGGCGACCAGGTCGACGTACGGGCCAATCTGGGAGAAGGACGCCCGGGCGCCGTCGGCGGCGATCGCCCCCACCCCCAGCACCCCGTCGTAGGCAGCCGGGTAGGGCCGGGGGTCGCCGCCCTCGTGCAGGTTTCCGGCGGCGGCCACCACCACCACGTCCCGGCCCAGCGCGTAGTCGACCGCGGACCGGACGGCCGGATTGTCCGCGTAGAGCACGACGGAGAGGTTGAGCACGTCGGCGCCGTGGTCCACCGCCCAGCGGATGCCCCGGGCGAACTCGGCGGCGCTGACCGTACGCCCCGACTCCCGGCCCTGGACCACCTGCTGCTCGCTGACCCGGACCGGCAGGATCCTGGCCCCCGGGGCCAGGCCCCGAAACGCGACGCCGGTGCGAGGCGCCGCCGCGATGATGCTCGCCACGCCGGTGCCGTGGCCGGCACAGTCCCGGGTGCCGTCCCCACCCCGGTCGAGCAGGTCCGTGCCGTCGAGCAACCGACCGGCGAGCTGCGGATGGTCCCGGTCCACGCCGGAGTCGACGACTGCCACCGTCACTCCCGCACCGGTGGCGAGCGGCGCCAGCCGCTCCGGCGCGTACCGCTGCTGCGGCCAGGGTGTTGCGGCGACGGCCCGGACGGGGGCCAGCGGCGTCGAGCAACCCGGCGCCATCAGCACCGTGCCGGCGCTCGCCGAGGCCGGTCCTCGGGTGGTCGCGGTGGCCGGATCCCCGCCCCTGACGACGGGTGCGCCGGTCAGCAGTGCGGCCGTCAGCACCGCCAGGACGAGGCGCGTCATCGACCCGGACATCGACGGCCTCCGTATCGTGTCGGCTCCGGGACGCGATGTTATCGCCTCGCCGACGAGCCGGCCGACCGGCGGCGTCCTCGCCATTGTGATCTTGTTACTACCTTGTAGGTTGTAGGCGATGCCTGTGGCCTGTTCCCGGAAGGAGAGGTGGCCGTGACCGAATGGGAGCCGGCCACGGAGGCCGAGGCGGCGATGCGGGACGCGCTACGCGCCAACGACCAGGAACTCTACTTCCGCATTCTGGCCCGGACCGAGCTTCTCCTGCCGGTCTCCACCCCGGCCGTCGGGCAGACCCCGGCGGGCTGGGGCACCTGGACCACCGGTGGTCGCACCCACGTGCTCGCGTTCACCTCCAGCGGCGCGCTGCGGGCGTGCCTCGGAGAGAACTCCGGCGCCAGCCGCCGGGTGCCATACCCCGAACTCGCCGCCGGCTGGCCCAATCCCGAGTGGTGGCTGGCGGTCAACCCCGGTCTGCCCGTCGAGGGCTACCTCCCGGCGTGGTTCGTCGCCCAGCTGTCCCGCGGCGACGTGCGGCTGCCCGGCCGGACCCTGGGCGCCCGGGCTCGGCTGGAGCGGGCGGAGACGTTGGCCCGGGCTCGTGCCGCCGGAGCCCAGCCGGGCCGGGACGCCCAGGCGGGGCCGTCCGCCGGCGGACCGGACGCCGGCCCGCCCGGCCGGACCTCCCCGGGTGGTGCCGTGCCCGTACCCGGCAGCGGCACCCCGGCGGCCGTCGGGTTTCCACCCGCGCCGGCCGCCGCCGCACTGTCGCGCCGTCCGGCGGAGGCGGCGCCGGAAGCCGACGCGACCCGTCCGGGCGCGGGGCGCGCTCAGCCTGACCGGGCGCAGCCGAGCGCCGGTGGCGGAGAGCCCGGTCACCCCGCTGGCCGGCCCGTCGCGCCGCGGTTCGCCCCGCGCGACACGCCCCCGGACCGGCCCGGTCCCGGGTCGGCCTGGCCGTCGTCGGCGTGGCCCGGGCGGACCGCCGATTCCGGCGGACCGTCGCCCGCCAACGGGCGAGTCGCCTCGGTCGGCAACGCCCGCGCCGGGGGCGAGGAGAACGAACCCGGGTCGCGGCAGTCCTTCTTCGAACCGTCGTCCGGGCGCGGCGCGGCGTCGTACCGCGAACCGGCCCGTCCCGGCGACCGGGCGGCGCCCCCATCCCGGTTCGGGCGCAGCGACCAGCCGTTTCCCCGACGCCGCCCGCTGGACGCGCCGTTGGGTGAGGAGCCCACCCGGGCCTTCTTCGCCCCCAACCGCGAGCCGACTCCGACGCCGAGGCCACCGGCGGACGAGCCCCGGGCGGCCCGATCCGCGCCCGGCATCGAGACGACCCAGCCGCTGCCACGTCCGGGCCCGCCGGCCGACGAGGCCACCCGCGCGTTCAGCGTCCGCACCCCGTCGGCCGGGCAGCCCGCCTCGACCGGCCGTCCGCCGGCCTGGGAGCGGGACGGGGAACTGACCCAGCCGTTGTCGTATCGCCGCGCCGAGCCGGCGGAGGAGCTACCACCGTCCATCGCGGAACCGGTCTCCGGTCCGCCCGCGCCGCGCCGCGGCTTCACGCCCATCGTCATCGAGGGCACGATCATCGAGTCCCGGGTGCTGTCCGATCCGCCGGACGCGCCCCCGACGCCCGGGCCGGTCCGGGCACCGGTTCCCGACGACAGCGACCGTTCGCGGCCCGGCGCCGGGCCGGCCGGCAGCGCGAACGGGCGCGGCGGTGCCGACAACGACCGATGGGCCGGCGCGGCAGCGACCGGCGCGCCGAGCGACGCCACGACCGACCTGTGGGGCGCAGCCCGTGCGGGAGGCCCGGGCGCCGAAGCTGCCGGCGTCGCCGGCACCGAGGCCGACGGCGGGGGCGGAACCGGCCGCAGGGGCGAGGCCGTGGAGGCCGACCGGTGGGCCGCCCTCCGCGGTGACCACACCATCGGCGGCGATCTTGGTGCCACCGGCCCGGCCGGCACCGGCGCCTCGGTCGGCTCCCCTCGTCCAAGCGACCCGACGACCGGGTCCGGGGCCGACCTGTGGACACCGCGAGCAGACCGGGCGCCCGCCCCCGCCCACACCGAGCCCGCTGTCCCGCCGGCCGGACCGGCCGACGAAACGCCGCAGCCCGCCGCGGCGGCCGGAGTCGGCGGAGCCGCGGACAAGGCCCCGGAGGGCCGCCTGCCCGTGGAGGAGCCGGCGTTCGACTTCCAGCCGGCGAACGCGGTCGAGGAGGACCTGCTCGGCGCGACGGGCGCCGGAAGCACCGACACCTTCCTCTCGACGCTGCTGCTGGCCCGGGTGCTGCTGCCGGTGTCGCCGGACTCGGCCCCCGGCAGCCGGCCCGGTGAGCCCGGCTTCGTGTGGCGCACCCAGGAGCTGGACGGGGAGACCTTCGTGGTGGTCTACACCTCCCCGGAACGGCTGGCGGAGCAGACCGTCGGCGAGGTGGCGACGGTACCGGTCAAGTTCGTCCAGCTGATCCGCCGCTGGCCGGAGGAGAACTGGTCGTTCGCGGTCAACCCGGGCACCCCGGTCGGCGCCAAGCTGCCCGGTGAACAGATCGTCGGGCTGGCCAACTGGGCCGCCGAGGTCGGCCTGGGCGACGACGGGTACGCCGAGGAGGCACCCGCCGCGGCCGAGCCCGCCCAGCGGCCCCGCCACACGCCGAAGGCCGTCGACCCGACCCGCCCGATCCTGATGCAGAAGGCGATCGCCGCCAGCCAGCTCGCCTACTACCTGGAGCGCGGCTACGACCGCGTCTCCGGCTTCGTGCACCGGGCCAACGAGCTCGCCCACCTCACCACTCCGGCCCAGCTCTACGACGCGCTCGGCCTCGGCTACCCCGAATCACCGTTCTCCCGGGACGCCGAGGAGGTCTACGTGCTGCGCTGGCCGGCGCACCGGCCGAGCCTCTACCGGATCCCCTACGGCGGGCAGAACGAGCCCGCCATGCGGGCGATGGAGGGCTGGGTCATCGAGCGGGCCCCGTTCCGGGGCAACGGGTTCGCCCCCGGCGAGAGCAGCGACGTGGTGGCGGAGTTCAAGGTGGACAGCGCCCGGCTGCCGCACGGTGCGGAGCTGTGGCGGATCGGTGCGGACGGCACCGAGCGGGTGGTCGCGACCCTGGACACCGACGCCCTGCTCTGGCGGGAGGTCGGTGCGGCGTGACTCGCGACGGCTTCGTGGCCCGCTGGCGCGGCCGGGAATACCAGGCCAGCCCGGACGGCGACGACATCCGCCTCTACCAGCCGGAACCCGCCGAGGGCTTCGAGGAGGTCCGGCCGGGTCGGTACGTGCGGGTGCTGCCGGCGGTCGAGGTCGAGGATCTGGTGTACGTGCGCACCACCTGCACCTGGCAGGGGCAACCGTTCATCGTGCTCGGCGAACACGACGGCTGGCTGCGGGTGGAGTACACCGGTGGCCGCTGGCCGGTGGCGCAGGCGATGCGGCTGGAGGTGTTCGACTTCGGCGTCTACCAGGGTTGGGCGCCCGCCGCCGAGGTCACCGACCTGCGTGAGCGGCGGCTGTAGCGGACGACCCGCGCTGCGACCTGGCCGGGCCGGTCAGGACTTCGTCCAGCGCAGCACCTCGCCGAGCACCACCTCGGGCGCCTCGACGTGCGGGAAGTGCCCCACCCCGTCGAGCAGCCGCCACTCGTACGGGGCGACGACGTAGCGCCCGGAGCCCTGGGCGGTACGCGGCAGCGAGGCGAGGTCGACCGCGCCGTGCAGTTGCAGGGTCGGCGTGATCAGCGGCTTCTGCATCAGCCGGACGAAGCGGTAGCCGTGCAGCCGCAGCACCGAGCGGAACGCCCACCGGTAGCCCTCCAGCGCGCAGAACGCCGCCTGCGGGATCCGCATCGCCTCCCGGCAGCGCTGGGCGTACGCCGCGAAGTCCGGCCCGGCCACCCAGTCCGGCCCGCCCCAGCGGCGCAGGTACTCCTCGACGGCCGCCGCGCCGTCCCGGGTCAGCACGTGTTCGTAGCGGGGCAGCTGGAACTTCAACGTCGGCGTGGCGGCGGCGAACTGTCCGCGCGGATCGGCGAAGATCGCCGCGCGCAGCCGCAGCGGGTGCGGCGCGCCGAGCACCACCAGCCGACGGACCAGGGCCGGGTGGAACGAGGCGACCGTCCAGGCGACCATGCCGCCGGCCCCGGAGCCGACCAGGGTGGCCGAGCGCTCGCCGAGGGCACGGATCAGCCCGGCGATGTCGGCGGCGAGCGTGTAGCCGTCGTACCCCCGGGGTGGCTTGTCGCTCGCGCCGTAACCGCGCAGGTCGACGGCGACCGCCCGGTAGCCGGCGTCGGCGACGGCCGGCAGCAGCTCGTGCCACGCCCACCAGTGCTCCGGAAAGCCGTGCAGGAAGAGCACCATCGGCCCGGCGCCGGCTTCGACCACGTGGAACCGGCTGCCGTTCGCCCCGACGAACCGGTGCGTCCAGGGCCCCTCGGTGAGGACGCAGGACTCGTCGACGGTTCCGCCGTGCTGGTCGGTCATGGTCCCAGCCTAGGACCCGGCACCTCGCGGCGGTGCGGGCCGTCAGGTGAGGGGCGCAACGGCCGTCGCGCGCGCCGGCCGGGCGGGGCGACGGGATCCGGGCCGGAGGCGGTGTGCCGGCCGCGTGAACGCGGCGCGGGAGGCCGGGGCGGTCAGTCCGACACGATGCTCATCGGGATGCCGGGGCCGCAGGCGATACGGGCCAGGGTGGGGGTGAGTCGGAGCGTGACGAAGCTGCCGGGGCGCAGCTCACCGGCGTTCGGGCCGTGCAGCGCGTACTCGGTGCCGTCCTCGGCCACCAGGCCGTAGCAGGGGCCCCGGCCACCGCGGGTGATGTGCCCGCTGACCAGGCTTGCGGGTCGCAGGTCGGTGGGCGGGCTCGGCTTGACGGCCGGCGGACGCAGGGTGGGCAGTTCGGTGGCGGACATCGGCGGCCGTGCCGGCGAACCGGTCGACTCCGGTACCGGCGGGCCGGTCGGACCGGGCGTCGGACCGGTGGCCTGCTCCGGGGTCGGCGTGGCGCTCGCACTCGCGGTGGGGGAGGTGGCCGGCGGGGCGGTCGTACCCGCATCGTCGGAGCGGGCACAGGCGGTCAGCGCCAGCACCGGCAGGAGGACGAGGACACCCCGGGGAGACATCAGCACCTCCCTTCGACGCCGCGCCGGTCGCCGCAGTTCCGGGGCCGGCAGAACTTGCTGCGGGGCGGGAACGACAACGGCGCCCGGGAGAACCCGGGCGCCGCCGTCGTCACCGTTGACGAATCAGGAAATGCGGATCTTCATCGAGGTGCCGTCCTGCTCCAGGACCTTCACCTTGACACCGGCTGCGGGGAGCTTGACGCCGTGGTTCGGCAGCTCCTCGTAGAAGTACTTCTTGGTGTCGTCGAAGAGCGGCTCCGCGTCCTGGCCGCGGATGTACTGCGGCTGGCTGTTCAGGTGCAGGGTGAACGAGTCGGCCTTCTTCAGGCTGAACGGCGCGTCGTACACCTGGACCCGGGCCCGCCACGGCTGACCGGTGAGGTTGTAGATCGGGCGCGGGTGCGCGTCGATGTACAGGTTGCGGCCCTCACCCGGGTGGCCGCCCGGGTTGGTCGGCGACACCGGGGCGGTGTTGTTGTCCGCCCAGCGGGTGTTCCAGTACGAGATGAGCAGGCCCTCCTGGTACGCGTAGTGGTCCACCCAGTCCGGGCGGGTGTTCGCGTAGCCGAAGAAGTACGGGCCGGTCTTCAGGTACTTGTCGTACGAGACGTACGACCGGTTGCCCGCGATGTAGTAGTTGTCGAAGAGGCGGGTGTAGGTCGCCCCGACCACCTGCCAGCCGTCAAGCGCCCAGCCGGCGTCGGTCTCGGCGCCGTCGCTGAACACCGTCTGGCCGTCGGCCGTCACGGTGATCGCGTCACCGAAGAAGCCGCCCTCGGAGACGCCACCGTCGGTGACGTAGTGCAGGCGGACCTGCGCGACCTTGCCGGCGAGCGAGGTCAGCGGGATGTTGATGTCCGCCCACGCGCCGTTGCTGCTGCCGTCGAGGGCCGGGCGGTCGGCGCCGTCGACGCCGATCGGCTGGCCGTTGACGGTGCCGTCCAGGTCGGTCCAGGTCTGGCCGCCGTCGGTCGACCCCTCGAAGTAGAGGTAGTCGTAGCCCTCTTCGATGCTGTACTTGCCCTTGAGCGACAACGCCGCCGACGACTTGCCGGTGAGGTCGAACGTCCTCGTCATGCTGTTGTTGAGGTCGTCCTCGTTGCCCGAGAAGTACTGCTTCGAGCCCGCGAACGGGGCACCGTAGTTGAAGGTGTACTCCCGTTGGGGCAGCACCACCACCACACCCTGCGCCTTCTTGGAGTTGTACTCCTGCGGGCCCAGGTCGAGCGTGCGCTTCTGCCCCGCGACGACCACCTCGTAGTCGAGCCAGCCGAGCTGGAGCTTGTTCCACGCGCCCAGGTCGCCACCACGGTCACCGATACCGGGGTCGTTCTTGGCGCCGAGCCGGCTCTGGGCCATCAGGGTCCAGTGCTCGTTGCTGTTGTCCGCCGGTCCGTAGTCGTCCGGCAGGCCCAGGTCGTGGCCGTACTCGTGGTAGAAGACGCTGCGGCCACCGTTCTCCGGCTGGATCGTGTAGTCACGGATCCAGACGCCGGTGTTGCCGATCTCGGTGCCGCCGATCGGGAAGTTCGGCGGGCCGACCGGCGAGCTGTTGAACGCGGACCAGCGGTGGCTCCAGATGGCGTCCTCACCCTGGTGCGGGTCACCGTCGGCCTGGTCGCCGCCGGAGTGGACGATCTGGAAGTGGTCGATGTAGCCGTCCGACTCGTTGAAGTCGCCGTCGCCGTCGTAGTCGAACCGGTCCCACTGGTCGTAGGACTTCATGTCGGCGGCGATCTGCGCGTCGGTGCGACCCTTGGCCTTCTGGTCGGCGACCCACTGGTTGGCGGCGTCGCGGATCAGCAGCCAGGTGTTCGAGCAGACGTTGTCGCCGCAGACCGCCGGGTCGCCGGTCGGGTCGTTGTCGGCCTTCGGGTCGTCGGAGCGACCGTAGCGGGCCTCGTTGTAGGGCACCTTGACCCAGTCGGAGACCATGCCGTCGACCGTGTAGCGGCCCGAGGACTGGGCCTCGTAGTACTGCTTCAGCGACTCGTCGCCCGGGTTGGTGCCGAAGTAGAGCTGGCGGAAGTGCTCCGGGCTGAAGTCCGGCTGCCAGACGGTGGAGTTGTCCACCGCCCGGTTGGGCTCCGGGATCTGGTTGTGCAGCGGCCCCTCGAAGGTGGTCGGCCCGGCGATGTCCGGGTTCATGTCCTTGTCCGGGTAGGACGGGTGCCGCTGGTCGCCGAACTCCGCCAGGATCACGAAGATCTTGTCGGTGCGCTCGCGCTTGAGCTCGACGTACTGGTCCTTCTTGCGCTCGTTGCCGGTGAAGCTACGGGCGGTCGGGCCCGTGCCGGTCGTCTCGCCGACCTTGACGACCGTGCTTCCGTTGCGCTCGATCGGCTTGCTGCGCCCGCTCAGTACGTCACTGAGCCCCTCTTGGCGCAGTTCCCGGCGCTTGTCTTCCAGCTTGTCGGGGAGTTCGTCCTTCAGCGCCTGCGGTTCGGCTGCGGAAGGAGCTGCTGCCGGCAGTTTGGGCTGGGGCGCCGCCGAGGCGGACGGGCCGAAAGCCAGGCCTGTCGCCGTCAGTGAGAGCCCGAGCAGACCCACTGCGACTCTGCGCACGTGGTACCTCCGGTGTGAGGGAACCGGCCCTACGGGGGTACGGACCGGTGGAGATCGATCCCACAGGTGGGACCAATGGTGAACATAGACACTGGCGGGACGGGTGGGAAGATGGACGCGTCGATTTGTTGCAAGATTTTGTTTGCTCCGTCGTCAGCCGTCACACCCCGAGCGCTCCATCAACGTTCGTGAGCAGGGTCGGGCCGGAACGCGCGCACGTGCAGCGGTGCATTTCGATCAAATGGTTCGAGGACCGAAAAAGTGGGGCCGGCGGCGTCTCCGCCACCGGCCCCACGATTGATCGATGGATCAGTTGGTGACCTTCACGACCATGTCGTCGGTCGGGTTGGTGCCCTGCTTGAGGATCTCGATCCGGGTGCCGGTGCCGGCCACCTTCACCGAGTTCTGCTCGTTGTTGGCGGCCCAGTACTGGCCCGCCTTGGTGTCGTCGAACACCGCGTTCGGCTTCAGCTGCGGCACGGTGATCGCCACCCCGTTGAGGCGGAACGTCTGCGCCGGCTTGGTGTAGAGGCTGAACGTGCCGTCGTAGCCGTTGCGCCGGTTGGTGATGGTGCCCTGACCCTTCACCTTGATCGCCTCCGGGCGGACGTCAACCGGCAGGTTGAGGCCGTAGCCGGGGTGCGCCGAGGTGTTGTTGTCGCCGTACGCGTAGTTCACGTACCAGACCAGCATGCCGGGCTGGTTCGAGAACCGGTCCACGAAGTCCGGCCGGGTGGTGCCGTAGCCGAAGTTGTAACCGCCGGTCCGCAGCGCGTCGTCGTATCCGAAGTAGGTCCGGTTCTCGGCGATGTAGAAGCGGGGGTAGACGTCGGTGACCGAGCCGGCCATCCGGGTGAAGCCCTTCGCGCTCCACTCGGCGGCCTGGGTCTCCGCGTCGTCGGTCCACGCGGCCGTGCCGTTCCTGGTCAGCGCGATGTTGTCCAGGAACGCGCCGGCGAAGTGCACGCCGCCGTCGGTCGCGTAGCGGTAGCGGAACTGCACGGTCTGCCCGGCGTACGCGGACAGGTCGTAGGTCAGGTCCACCCAGTTGCCGTTGCTGGAGCCGTCGATCCCGGTCTCACCGGCGTCGACCAGCGAGTTGGTGAGCGAGGTCCAGCTGGTGCCACCGTTGGTGGACACCTCGGCGTAGAGGTAGTCGAAGTCCTCTTCGATGTCGTACTGGGCCTTGGCCGTGATCGACGCGGTGGTCGCCCCGGTCAGGTCCAGCGTGCGGGTCAGCGAGTTCTTCAGGTCGTCCGCGCTGCCGCCCCACCACTCGTACGAGCCCGCGAACGGGGTGTTGTACTCGGTGGTCTGGGTCTGCGCCGGCAGGCTGACCACGACCGCCTGGGCCTTCGGCCCGTCGTTGTCACCGGCCGGGCCGAGCGTCACCTGGGTGGTGCCGCTGTCCTCCTCGACCACGCTGTGGTTCAGCCAGCCGAGGAAGAGCTTCGACCACGGGTCCATGTAGCCCGGGGTCGACCCGATGTCGTCGGTGCCGTGGCTCAGCCAGGAGCCCGAGGACATCAGGCTCCAGAAGCCGACGCCGTTGTCGCCGCCGTCGGTGTCGTAGAGGTCCGGCAGGCCGAGGTCGTGGCCGTACTCGTGGGCGAACACGCCCAGGCCGCCGTTCTCCGGCTCGGTGGTGTAGTCCCGGATCCAGAGGCCGGTGTCACCGATCTGTACGCCGCCGGAGAGGTTGCCGGCCGGGCCGGCGACGCCCTCCAGGTTGGTGAAGGCGCCCCAGCGGTGCGACCAGATGGCGTCCTCGCCCTGGGCGCCGCCGCCGGCCTCCTCGCCCTCGCCCGCGTGCACCGCCTGGAAGTGGTCGATGTAGCCGTCGGGCTCGTTGAAGTTGCCGTCCCCGTCGAAGTCGTACCGGTCCCAGACGTCGAACTGGGCCAGGTACTCCTTGATCTGGGTGGCGGTCTTGCCCGCGGCGACCTGGGAGTCGTACCAGGACGTGGCGCTGTCCTTGATGAAGTTCCAGGAGCCGTCGGCCTCGGAGATGGCGTTGCTGCCGTACCGGGCCTCGTTGTACGGCACGGTGACCCAGTCGGTCACGTCGCCGCCGACGGTGTAGCGGCCACCGGACTGCGTGAGGTAGAAGTCGCGGAACGACTCGCCCTCGCCGTAGAACATGTCCAGGTAGTGCTCGCGGTGGAAGTCGGGCCGCCACATCGTGCTGTTGTCGTCGGTGGCGTTGCCGTCCCAGTTGCGGTCCGGCTCGGGGATCTGGTTCACCACCGGGCCGGCGGCGCCACCGGTACGCGGGTCGGTCTTGTCGCCGAAGTTGACCAGCATGGTGAAGATCGGGTCGACCTTCGGAGCCTGCTGGTACTCGACGAACAGGTCGTCCTTGACCTGGATGACGTTCGAGCCGTTGCGCTTCTGCAGCTTGGCCTTGCCGGTGAGCAGGTCGGCGATGGCCTGCTTGCGGAGCTCCCGGTGCTGGTCCGCCTTCGGGTCAGGCAGGTTGTCGCGACCGTGCTTCGCCTTGTCGGATCCGGGGGTCGGGCCTGCCGCCGGGGCGCCGGAGGCCGGCGTCGCCACGACTCCCGCCGCCAGCAGCGCGGCCGTGGCGGTGGCCAGACCGGCTGTGACTCGTCTCCTCAAAGGTCTCCTCCTTTGTGGATCTGTTACATGACAATGCGTTGCCGAAGCCATCACTGTCATGAGATGCGTCACTCACCCTGGCAGAGCGTTGAACGAATGTCACGAGTCAATTGTTCGATCGCGCTCGACATTCTGGGATGTTTTAGCAGGACAAGTCGGTCCAAACAGGCCGTAGCCTTAGGCAACTGTTCACGTTACGTTTCGATCACGATCACGCAGAGTAGTGGGGATTATGGAGTCCCCAATGGGGAGCGCCACCGCCGCTGAGATCGTCACATTCGCGAGCTACGGCGTTCGGCGCGGGGACCGGCCCGGACGGCGGACGGCCCGCCCGAAGCGATTGCTTCGGACGGGCCGCCCGTTGACCACCCGTCGCAAGGACGGGTGCGCGGTCAGTTCCTCGCCGGCGTCACGTAGATCGTCGCGGACGAGTTGTCCCGCTTCGCCTTCTTGATCGTGAGCGAGACCCCGAAGTTGACGCCCTGGTCACCGGGGTTGCCGGTGCCCAGCACGATCACGCCGCCGCCCAGGGTCACCCCGTAGAACTCCGGCGCGGGCGTGCCGTCCGGGTTGGTGACCCGGGTGGTGTACGGCGCGTTGTTCCGCGACGGCAGCACCACCGAGGCGTCGCTGTCCCGGGCGTACGCCGCGCCGTCCCGCATCTCGATGCCCGGGTACCAGCCCTTGGCGTCCGTGAACGCCTTCACCGGGGGCTGCGAGCGGAACTTGGTGCAGTAGGCGCTGTACGGCTCACCCGCCGCCTCCAGGCACTCCGTGAAGGGGTACGTCGAGTTCAGCGAGAACGCCGCGTTCGACGACTGCGGACGGCTGGGCAGGTTGTCCGTCACCGACGGGTCCTTCACCGCGGCCTGGCCGGTCCGCCGGTACGGGTCGAAGTGCGAGTCGACGATGAGCAACCCGCCCTTCGCGCCGTAGCTCGGCAGCGCGGTGAGCTGCCCGGTGACGTGGTTGACGTCGCCGAGCGCGGTGTCCCGGTACCAGACCAGCATGCCCGGGGCGTTGTACGCGATCCGGTCGACCTTCCACGCGTCGCGCGAGTAGATCGTGTCGTAGGCGTACTTCAGACCCTTGTCGAAGCCGTCGAAGTTGCGCCACTCCGCCAGGTAGTAGTGCGCCTGGGTCATGGTGCCGCTGTCGATGTTCCAACCGCCGCCGGTGGTGTCGACCCAGGTGCCGCCGGTGGCCGTCCAGCCGTTGGCGCCGCCCTCGACGTCGTCGGTCCAGGTGGTGGCCCCGCCGCCGGTGACCGAGAAGTCGTCGGCGAACCAGCCGCGCTCGACGAACGCCTCGTCGGTGGCCTGACGCAGCCGCAGCTGGATCGTCGTCCCGGCGTACGCCGACAGGTCGACGTAGTCGTGCCGCCAGCCGTCGGTGCTACCGGTCAGGCCGTACTTCTTGCCGCCGAAGTCGTTCATCCGGCCGTTCGGGTCCGGGTAGTTGTCCGGCGTGGTGACCACGTTGCCGGCCTCGTCGTAGACCTTCTGCTCGGCCCAGGTGGTGCCACCGTCGGTCGACACCTCGACGAAGCCGTAGTCCCAGTCGGCCTCGATGACGTAGTTGTTCCACATCCAGAACTTGGCGTCCGCCGCCGCGGGCACCGCCACCGAGCGGCTCAGCTTGACGTCGGCCCAGTCCTGGTCGTTGCCGCTGTGCCACATGTTCGCGCCGCTGTGCGGCGTGGCCAGCGTGATCACCTTGTCCGGCAGGTCGACCTTGATGCCGTCCTCGGTGCGGACCGGGGTGCGTGAGGTCTGCCCGAGCTCCACCGTCCGCGCCCGGGAACCGGGGGCCACGGTGAGCGGGTCGGCCCAGCCGAGCACCCACTTGTCCCAGATGCCCATGTGGGTCGGCAGCGCCTGGAAGATCTCACCCGAGTGCGAGCCCGAGGCCATCAGGTCCCAGAAGTCCACGTCGGAGTCGGCGTTGCCGGAGGTGTCGTAGAGATCCGGCAGGCCGAGGTCGTGACCGAACTCGTGGGCGAAGACGCCGACGCCGGCGTCCTCCGGCTGCACGATGTAGTTCGACACCTGGAGGTTGGTGCCCGGGATGGCGAAGCCGCCCGGCACCGAGGAGGAGTGCGCCCAGACCGCGTAGACGCCCTGCGCGCCGCCGCCGCTGGACTTGCCCTTGCCGGCGTGCACCAGCACCAGGTGGTCGATCACGCCGTCCGGCTCGAAGAAGTTGCCGTCGCCGTCCCGGTCGCCCTGGTCCTCGATGTCGTAGTCGGCCCACGGGAAGTTCGGGTTCGTCTGTGCCAGCGTGGTGATCGCGTCGGTCGCCAGACGGCCGGCACCGGCCGGGTTGTCCGGGTGGCCGTTCATCGACTGCTGGCGGCCGGCGACCCAGTTGCCGTTCTCGTCCTGGAAGCAGCGGTTCGCCGCGTACCAGGCCTCCGAGTGCGGAACCGTGATCCACGGGCTGGCCTGCCCGTCCACGGTGTACGCGCCCTTGGACATCTCCAGGTACATGTTGTGCATGGTGCGGCCGGACAGGTCGATGCCGCGCTTGCCGTCCGGACCCTTCAGGTCCTTGCGCACCCGCTCGGTGATGCCCGTCTTGGTGTAGAGCATCTTGTCGTAGTGGTTGGGCGAGAAGTTCGGCACCCACATCGAGTTGTTGTCCTCGTACCCCAGGTTGGCGGGGTTCGGGATGTTGTTGTGCTTCGGCCCGTTCTGCACCGTGCCCGGCACGCAGGTGCGGTCCTCGAACACCGTCCTCGGCACCATGACGTCGGTGAAGTCGTCGTTGGCCTGGTCGTTGAACTCGACCAGCAGCGTCAGCAGCTTCGCCGTCTGGGTGCTGGGGGCCTGCTTGATCTTCCGCGGGTTCTGCTTGGTCCGGATCGACTTGGCCTCGATCTTGGCCAGCTCCCGGGCGGTCACCGGGTTGCCGCGCGCGTACTTGCGGTCGAACGCCCGCGCCTCGTCAGGCGGCGAGGTGTAGACGCCGTCCTTGCCCTTGACCTCGCGGCCGCCGGTGTCCGGCTGCACCTCGGGCTCGGCGTAGTTGATGTAGTGCTCATCGGCCCCGATGACCGCGCGCGGGGCCGCGGTCGTCTGGGCCGCGGCGCTGCCGGTCACGGTCAGTGACGTGGCCGCGAGAGCAACGGCGGGCAGCGCGACGAGTAGGCGCCGGCGTGCCCCGGACTGGGGTTTTTTGTTCATGCCACTCCATTTCTCGGGCATGGCAAAGGAGGACGTCGGCCGACCGATCGAGAGAGTGATGCCCGTCGAACCGGCTCGACGTGCGTGAACCTAAATCAGAACCGACCGGAGCGACAGGGGTCAAAGCTCGCCTATGTCCGTTCAGCTTCTCCCGGCTCCCCCGACCGACCGATATGACAGTCGGCAACCATCTGGGTGGGCGGCCGTAAGACGTGACGGAGGGTGGCGGTCCACCGGACCGCCACCCTCCGAGGTGTACGTCTGCCGTCAGTCCTCGTCGGACTTGCCGCCGCTCATACCCGCCGAGATCAGCTCCATCACCGAGGAGTCCTGGAGCGTGGTGACGTCGCCCAGCGACCGGTGCTCCGCCACGTCGCGCAGCAGCCGGCGCATGATCTTGCCCGAGCGGGTCTTCGGCAGCTCGGCCACCAGCATGATCTGCCGGGGCTTGGCGATCGGCCCGAGGGTCTTCGCCACGTGGTTGCGCAGGTCCGCGATGAGCTGCTCGCCCGCCTCGCCGGCGGTGTCCGCGCTACCCCGCGGGATGGCGAACGCGACGATCGCCTGACCGGTGGTCGGGTCGGTCGCGCCGACCACCGCCGCCTCGGCGACCGAGGGGTGCGAGACCAGCGCCGACTCCACCTCGGTGGTGGAGATGTTGTGACCGGAGACCAGCATGACGTCGTCGACCCGGCCGAGCAGCCAGATGTGCCCGTCGTCGTCCTTCTTGGCCCCGTCGCCGGCGAAGTAGACCCAGTCGCCGCCCGACCCGCCGGCGCCGGCGCCGAACCGGGACCAGTACGTCTCGATGAACCGGTTGTCGTCACCCCAGATGGTGCGCAACATCGACGGCCACGGCTCGCGGAGCACCAGGTAACCGCCGCCACCGTTGGGTACCGACTGGCCCTGGTCGTCCACCACGTCGCCGACGATGCCCGGCAGCGGCGTCATCGCGCTGCCCGGCTTGGCCTCGGTCACGCCCGGCAGCGGGGAGATCATGATCGCGCCGGTCTCGGTCTGCCACCAGGTGTCCACGACGGGGAGCTCACCCCGGCCGATGTGCTGCCGGTACCAGATCCACGCCTCCGGGTTGATCGGCTCGCCGACGCTGCCGAGCAGTCGCAGCGAGGAGAGGTCGAAGCCGGCCGGGATGTCCTCGCCCCACTTCATCATGGTGCGGATCAGCGTCGGCGCGGTGTAGAGGATCGTGACCTTGTACTTGTCGACGATCTCCCAGAACCGGCCCTTGTGCGGCGTGTCCGGCGTGCCCTCGTACATCACCTGGGTGGCGCCGTTGGAGAGCGGTCCGTACACGATGTAGGAGTGCCCGGTGACCCAGCCGATGTCGGCCGTGCACCAGTAGACGTCGGTCTCCGGCTTCAGGTCGAACACCGCGTGGGTCGTGTACGAGGCCTGGGTCAGGTAGCCGCCGGTGGTGTGCAGGATGCCCTTCGGCCGTGCCGTGGTGCCGCTGGTGTAGAGGATGAAGAGCGGGTGCTCGGCGTCGAACGGCTGCGCGGTGTGCTCCGGCGAGGCGGTCTCCACCGTCTCGTGCCACCAGCGGTCCTTCGCGGACCAGGCGACGTCCTCGCCGGTGCGGCGGACCACCAGCACGTGCTCGATCGACGGGCAGTTCGCGACCGCCTCGTCCACGGTCGGCTTCAGCGCCGACGGCTTGCCCCGCCGGTAGCCGCCGTCCGCGGTGATCACCAGCTTGGCGCTGGCGTCCTGGATCCGGTTGGTCAGCGCGTCGGCCGAGAAGCCACCGAAGACCACGCTGTGCGTGGCGCCGATCCGGGCGCAGGCCAGCATCGCGACCGCGGCCTCCGGAATCATCGGCATGTAGATGGCCACCCGGTCGCCCGCGGTGACGCCCAGCTCGGTCAGCGCGTTGGCCGCCTGGCAGGTCAGCGTGTGCAGGTCGGCGTACGTCAGCGTGCGGGTGTCACCCGGCTCGCCCTCCCAGTGGATCGCCACCCGGTCGCCCCGGCCGGCCTCGACGTGCCGGTCCAGGCAGTTGTACGCCACGTTCAGCTCACCGCCGACGAACCACTTCGCGAACGGCGGATTCGACCAGTCCAGCACCTGGTCCCACTGCTTCGACCAGGCCAGCCGGTCGGCCTGCCGCTCCCAGAAGGCCAGCCGGTCGGCCGCGGCCTCGTCGTAGGCGTCGGCCTTGACATTGGCCTCGGCGGCGAGTGCGGCTGGCGGGGGGAACTGGCGCGTCTCGTTCAGCAGATTGGCCAATGCCTCGCTCATCCGTGACTCCTCGTCGCTCGGGGTGACCTGCGTCTTGTCTGGGGGAGAGGTTAGTCCGGCCGGTCGGCGTGGGCGACCGCCGCCCGCCCGTACCGCGCCGAGCGGCCCCCGGCGCGCGCCAAGCTGCACGACGGCCCGGTCGACGTGGCCGGCGGGCCGGGTCGCTAGCGTGACGGGGTGACCACCGACCCGCTCGCCCCGCTGCTCGCGCTCGCCGACATCACCCCCGCCGTCGAGCGCGCCCGCGAGCGCTTCGACCAGGCGCTGCGGCACCGCGCGCTGCGCCGGCACGGCGGCCAGGTCGCCGCCGAGGTCAGCCTCCGCTCCGCGGTGGCCAGCGCGGCCCTGGAGGGGTACCCGCGCGAGCGCGAGGCGGTGCGCGCCGGCACCGTCACCGACCCCGTCGTCCAGGGCGCGTTGCGGGTCGCCGGCGCCCTGCCCGGGTTGACCGACCTCTGGCCGAAGGCGCCGCGACAGGCGCTGGCCCGGCTGCACGTGCTCGCCGCCCGCGACGTCGTAGCCGAGCCGGAGCTGGGGCGGCCGGTGACCGACCCGGTGGTCGGCGCCCGGCTGGACGGCCTGGCCGGGCTGGCCGCCGGCGGCACGAAGGTCCCGCCGTTGGTGCTCGCCGCCGTGGTGCACGGCGAACTGCTGAACCTGCGCCCCTTCGCCGGGCCGTCCGGGGTGGTCGCCCGGGGCGCCGCCCGGCTGGTGCTGCTGTCCAGCGGGTTCGACCCGCGCGGCCTGCTCGCCGTCGACGTCGGCCACCACGAGCGCGAGCCGGAGTACGTCGGCTCGGCAGGTGCCTTCGCCACCGGCACCCCGGACGGGCTGCGCTCGTGGCTGCGGCACTACATGAGCGCCGTCGAGGTGGGCGCCGACCAGCTCACCCAGATCGGCGACGAGATCCTGGCCGAAGCCTGACCAGGCGCACAGCTCGGTACGGGCCGCCTCGCGCGGCGCCGGCGGCTGGGGCGGGTCAGCTCCGGCGTGCCGCCCTGGTGATCTTTGCCTGCAGCGCCCGCCGGGCGATCGGGCCGAGGTCGTCCACGATCTCGATGAGTACGGCGAGCTGGTCGAGCGCCGACATTGCCCGCTCCATCCCGTCCCGGTCCACGCCGCCGTAGAGCTCCAGCCCGACGAACGCGGCGGAGACCGCGCGGGCAAGGCCGGCGACGTCGGCGATCTCGGCGAACGGGGATCCGGCCAGCAGCCGACGCAGGACCGACTCGATCTCGTCGACCCAGAGCTGGAGGGCGGCGCCGGTGGGGGCGGCGAGCCGTTCGTCGCTCTGCGCGCCGGCGAGCATCTGGGCCAGGAACGAGACGTTGCCCAGTTCCTGCTCCTGCTCGTGCAGGGCGCGCCCCACGTCGAGCAGCTCCCGCAGCGAGCGGACCTCGGCCAGCCGCGTCGACCAGTGGGCGACCCGTTCGGCGGTGCCGGCCTGGCAGGCCGCGGTCAGCAGGTCGTCCACGCTGCCGAAGTGGTAGAAGACGAGGGCCTGGTTCACTCCGGCGGCTGCCGCGATGGTGCGGGCCGAGACTCCGGCGATGCCGTGCTCACGGATCGCGGCGATGGCGCCGTCGAGCAGCCGTTGCTTGGTGTCGGACATCCCTCTCCTCGCCGCCTCGCCGGGTGCGGCGGTGCGATCATCGCATCGGTCACCAGCTGCGCGAGCCAGTCGATCCCCGGCAACCGTAGTGTCCAGCCCACCAGGGCCCAGCCGAGGTCGACGTGCTCCAGCGCGCAGGCGACGGCGGCCACCCCCCGTTCCGTGTGGCCGTCGCCGCCCGCGTACTCCGCCCGCCACAGCAGCCGTGGATGCTCCGCGGCGGGCGCGATCGTGAGGTTCACCGGCCGCCGACGTTCGAGGAACCTCCGTGTCGCCTCGCACGGTCCGCAGTCGTCGTCCAGCCACAGGACGGCCGGCGTGCCGGGGTACGGCCGCCAGCGCGGCCACCAGTTCCGGACCTGCCGCCGGTATCCCTGCCAGCGCTGCCCGTACCGGCGGTCCAGGTCGTACTCCTCGTGCGGACGCGCCACCGCCGCACCGAAGGCGACGATCACCACGGCGGCCGCCGCGAGGGCGAGGCTGCGGGTGACCGCGGCGGTGAGCAGCGTCAGGGCGACCGCGCCGACCTGCATGGGGTTGGCCAGGTAGGAGTACGGGCCGGTGGTGACGAGTCGACCAGGCGGATCCCACGGGTACGGGGTGCCACCGCCGCGAGCCGAGAACTCGCGTACCGCGGCGAGCGCCGGCACCGCGACCAGCAGGGCCACCTGCGCGAGGAGCACCAGCCGGGTCGCCGACAGCCCGGTGAGCGCCGCCCAGGAGTCGTCGCCGAGCTCGAAGGCCAGGGTGGGTACGAACCACAGCAGGAGGGCGGTGAAGAGACCGAGCTGGAGGAGGGTCCGCGTACGCAGGTGCCGCCGGTCGGCGCTGAACCGGCCGAGCAGCTGCGCCGGCAGGGCCACGGCGAGGAGCCCGACCACCTCCCCGACCAGCCAGTGCGGCCCGAGCCGGACCAACGGATGCAGCGCGGGCATCGCCACCGCGTCGAGCCAGAGCAGTAGGCCGAGCGCGACCGGCACGGGGAGCACCCGGCGTAGCAGCACGGGCAGCGGGCCCCAGAGCGCCGCCCAGCCGATCCAGAGGTCGACCGGCATGCCCCGGTAGGCGCCCCGCACCGAGGCGAAGGCGAACCAGCCGGTCGCCCGCGCCACGTCGTTGAGGGCGACCACGCCGACCGCGGCGGCCACGAAGGCCAGCAGCGCGGCCGCGCGCGCGTCCTGACGGCGGTCCAGCCGTGCGACCGTCCGGGCGTCCTGGCGGCGGTCCAGCAGCGCGACCGTCCGGCCGTCCCGGCGGCGGTCCAGCAGCGCGACCGTCCGGGCGTCCTGGCGGCGGTCCAGCAGCGCGGCGGCGAGCACCGCCAGCAGCGGCACCGCCAGGCTGAGGTGGCGTGCCGCGGTCACCGCAGCGCCATCATGTCCAGCAGGTGCTCGACCCCCTCGCCGAGCAGCGCGTCCTGGAGCGGGCCGAAGTACCAGGACGGGTCGAGGCCACGCTGGTAGTCGACGGTGACGCGGACCTCCGTGTGGCCGGCGTCGACCGCCCGCCAGCGCAGGTCGGCGTGCTGCCAGGTGAACCAGCGGCCGGTGATGGAGCTGTCCTCGACGAACCGGAAGGCCACGTGCCGCGGTTCGCTGGTCTCGACCTGGGCCAGCAGATGGCCGCCCGGCCCGTGTGCGCTGCCGTGGTAGCCGAACATCCAGCGGTCGCCGGGGGCCAGCCCGTCGCCGCTGACCTGGCGGGGCGTGGGGACGCCCAGCAGCCGCAGCGGTACGGACCGGACCGGGGCTGGTCGGGGGCCGGCGGCGAGGCGGGTGGCCACCTCGCCGGCGGGGAGCGCGATGACCCGGACGACCTCGACCGACTGCTCCGGGTCGAACCGCGGGCCGATGCCGCTGCCCTCCAGCCCGGGCAGGAGCAGCAGCGGCACCGCGACCACCGCGTACGTGCGCGAGGAGCGGTTGACCAGGCGGATCAGGGCCGTGGTGCCGTGGGCCACCGCGTACACCAGAGGCGAGGCCAGGACGACGCAGATGGCGCCCTCGTGCAACGCCACCGCCGCCAGCAGCAGGGCGATGGTGGTGACGACGAAGACCCGGCCGTGCGCGGTCCGGCCGGGGCTCAGGGCCAGCGCCGCAGCCAGCAGCACGGGGAGCGCCACAAAGAGCAGGGCGCTGTCGGCGCGGCCGTCGCGGACCGCGGCCGCGAAGACCACCAGGCCGAAAAGCCCGATCAGGCCGGCCAGGATCCAGTTGGCCGTGGCGCGTCGTGGGCGCGGGTCGTTCTGCTCCGACATCGGTCCTCCCCGTTTGAGCGGTCGCTCAAACGGAGGATAGGAGGAATTGAGCGAGTGCTCAATAGCGCGGGCGTGCGAGTGCCCGCGGCAGTGGAAGGGCTGCGGACGCCGCCGAGGGCCGGGGTCGGCGACGGTGCGGCGATGGTGCTGCCGCGAGGATCTCGGTCGGTGACCGCGGCGCGTTGCGGCGTCAGGCGGCGTGGACCGTCAGACGGTGCAGGCTCTCAGGCGGTGCGGACGCCAAGCGGTGCGGTCAGTCGGCGCGGGTCCAGGCGGTGCGGACGCCAAGCGGCGCGGTTCGTCGGCGCGGGTCCAGGCGGTGCGGGCCCGGGCGGTGCCGATGTGCGGCGGCGCGGGTGTCAGGCGACCGGGGCGGAGCGGGTGCGGCGGTGCCGGCCGTACCAGGCGATGCCGATCGCCACCCCGACGCCGACCGCCGCAGCGGCCGCGGCCACCGGGACGGCCGGGCGCTCGCGCAGCCGCCGGCCCAGCGGGATCGGGTGCCGGAACTCGAGCACCGGCCAGCCGTTCTCCGCCGCCAGCTTGCGCAGTTGGCGGTCCGGGTTCACCACGGTCGGGTGGCCCACGCACTCCAGCAGCGGGCGGTCGCTGTACGAGTCGGAGTAGGCGTACGAGTCGGCGAGGTCGTAGCCGCGCGCGGCGGCCAGCTCGTTGACGCCTTCGACCTTGCTCGGGCCGGCCGCGTAGAACTCGACCTCGCCGCTGTACCGACCGTCCTGCACCGCCATCCGGGTGGCGATCACGTCGGTCACCCCGAGCAGCTCGCCGATCGGCCGGACCATCTCCTCGCCGGAGGCCGAGACCAGCACCACGTCCCGGCCGGCCGCCTGGTGCTCCTCGATCAGCGCGGCCGCCTCGGCGTACACGTACGGGTTGATCAGCTCGTGCAGCGTCTCCGCGACGATCTGGCGGACCTGCTCCACCTGCCAGCCCTTGCAGAGGGTGGCCAGGTAGTCCCGTGTTCGGGCCATGGTCTGCTCGTCGGTGCCGCCCAGCCGGAACATCAGCTGCGCGTACGCCGACTTGACCACGTCACGCCGTGTGATCAACCCGTCCCGGTAGAACGGCCGACCGAACGCCAGTGCGCTCGACTTGGCGATGACGGTCTTGTCCAGATCGAAGAAAGCGGCACCTCGGCCCACGGCGCGAAAGTCTATCCGGATGGTCTATGGTCGGCGGGTGCCCGGGGTCCGGTGATCTCCAGACCAGCGGGCCGACCCGATCACTTCTGCTGACGGTGATCGCGATCACACTCTGCGAAACAAATTCGCAGGGAGTGGAGTGAACACCACTCGACGTAACAGGTCTGCTCAGGCAGACTTGTCCGTACGACGAGCATGCATATGTCGCACAACAGGCAGACCCTCAGCGGTTGCACCCCCCGTGACCGCTGAGTTGGTTCGGCTCGACCCCCCCGGAGCCGAACCTCCCGACGACCCCCGTCTCCCCCCGACGGGGGTCGTCCCTTTCCGGGTCCAGCATTGAGGCCCAGGTCACAGCTCGCCTCCATCAAGGCGTGGTGGCTAACGACAGCAACGCTGACAGCAACCGAGCGGGACGGCGGCACGCCTTTTCAGTCGTGACTTCGAAGCTGCTGGCTGCACCGATCAGGCAGAGATGACGGCATCTCTCACCCGGGCGGGGCCGCTGTCCTCTGCCGGACTCTCACGGTCGGAAGAAGCACGTAGCGCCGCCTCGACCCGGCGGTTGCTGGTCATGGTCGCCGTGACGGCGGTCATGGCGAGGAGGGTGCCGGCGGCGGTGTAGAGCGGTGTGCGTACGTCATAGGTGGTGGCCAGCCAACCGCCGAGGAGGGCGCCGAGCGGAGCGGCGCACATGGCGAGCATGCGGGAGGTGGAGGCGACCCGGCCCATCAGGTGGCCGGGGACGATCGCCTGTCGGAGAGAGGGGCCGAGCACCATCGTGGCGCCCATGCCCGCTCCGCAGACGGCGAGCGCGAGACCGGCGACGTACGGGTTCGGGGCGGCGGCAAGACCCAGGATGGCGAGTCCCTCGACCGCGGCCGTGCAGGTGAGCGCGGTGCCGGTGCCGAGTCGTCGGCCGAGGAACGAGGCGATGCCCGCGCCGAGCAGGCCGCCGGTGGCCTCTGCCGTGAGGAGCAGGCCGAAGCCGAAGGTGCCGATGCCGAGACGGTCGTGCGCGAAGAGGGCGAGTACGGTCTCCACGGCGAGGAAGGCGATGTTCCCGACCGCCGGGCGCAGTGCGAGGCCGAGCAGCAGCCGATCCCGGAATACGTACGAGGCACCGGCCCGCGCCTGCCGCAGCAGCGACTCACGGACCTGCGGTACGGACCGGGTTACGGCAGGCAGCGACCGTACGAGCAGTGCGGAGAGCGCGAACGACACCGCGTCGGCGAGCAGCGGAACCGACCGCCCGAGCGCGAGCAGGGCACTGCCCGCAGGCGGCCCCGCGAAGCCGGACGCGGCGGTCTGGGCGCCGCGCAGGCGGGAGTTGGCGCGCTCCAGGAGCGCGGGGTCGCGGCCGAGCAGATCCGGCAGGTAGGCCGTGGCGGCCGTGTCGAAGAAGAGTCCGCCGAGGCCGAGCAGGAAGGCCACGGCCGCGAGCAGTGGAACGTTCAGCATGTCGAGCGCGGCCGCCGCCGCTGGTATCGCGAGCAGCACCGCACGTGCTGAATCCGCGACCCACATCGTGCGCCGGCGGTCCCAGCGGTCCACCAGCGCACCGCCGAGCACCCCGAAGAGCAGCCACGGCAGCGTTCCGGCGGCCGTGACGACGGCGAGCGCCATCGGATCCCGCGTCACCATCAACGCGAGCAGCGGCAGCGCGGCGTGCGTTACCCCGTCACCGAGCGAGGAGATCGTCTGCGCAGTCCACAGCCGTCCGAACCCGGTCGGCAACTTTCGGGCGTCTGGGGTCACTTGGCGCCCCCTTCGGCCTGCTCGCGCCGCGCCGGGTGGAACAGTGCGAAGACGAGTGACGCGTCCGGCAGCGACGGATCCGACAACTCCCGGTACTCGTCCGCCAGTGCCTGCAGCCGCGCCCCCAACTCCGCGAACTGCTCCTCGGTGAGCCGCAGGTGCGCCATCCGTACGTGCCGCTCACCATCCAGCGGTGCTGCCTCCAGGTCCGCCACCGCATGCCGCATCAGCACGTCCGGCCCTCCCTCGCCCGGATCCGGCAGCGCAATCGTCCGCGCGGCCATTGCGTAGTACCGCTCGGTGACCCCTCGGATCTTCCGCGTTCGTACCACCTTCACCAGGCCGGCCCGTTCGAGCAGCCGTACGTGGTAGCTGGAACTTCCCTTCGCGAGGCCCGCCCGCTCGGCGATCTGCGTGATCGTCGCGGGCTCGAAGCGGAGCATGGCCATGATCCGGTGACGGGTGAGGTTGGAGACGGCGCGTAGCTGCTCGTCAGTGGTGACGTGAAGCGTCTCGGGAAGATCATCGGTAGACACGCGACCAATGGTCAACAACTCTTGACCATTGCGCAAGGGGGTTCCCTCCTGTCTTGCCGGATCGAAGGACGCGAAAGGCCGATTCCGGGCGGGGATTACTCCATAGGGGAGCGCCCAAAATGGGTAGATACTGCCGAACAGGGTGCGTGCTCAGTGAACAGGGTCACACCTGGCCGGACGGCGATGGACGTGGTGCACAGAGCTTGTAAACCAGGCGCCGGGTCCAGCAATGAAGCCACGTCACAACCCCCACCGGCCGGCCGGCAGCCGCCCCGGGCCGCCGGGGCGACCGGCGGGTAGCGTCCGGCGGCATGCTGCGTAGTTGGAAGCTGACGGGCATCGCGCTGGCCTGCGGGGCGGTCGTGGCGGGCACCCTGTTCGCGACGGGCTCGACCCAGACCGGCGCCGTTGAGCTGCTGGTGTTTCTCGGCTTGGCGGCCCTGCTGTCGCCACTGGTCTTTCCGAGGTCAGTCGACGCCGCCCAGGCGCAGGAGCGCAGCGCGGGTGACGGTCGAGTGATCATCTATTGGCGGCCCGGCTGCCAGTACTGCCTACGGCTTCGCGCCCGGCTGGGTCGGAATGCGCGGCAGGCGTACTGGGTCAACATCTGGAGCGATCCCGCCGGTGCGGCTGCGGTCCGGGCGGTGACGGGGCGCGACGAGACGGTGCCGACCGTCGTGGTCGGTGGAGAATCCTTCGTCAATCCCGACCCGGGCTGGCTGCGCGACCGGATGCGCGCCCTCGGTGGCCGGAGCTAGCGTCGTAGGCCGGCAAATTACCTGCTGGGAGGGGGTTCGGGGGGTCGGCGGCGCATAGCAGATCGACTGGTCCGGCGGGCGTTGTCCACAGCTGGCTGAGTTGTCCACAGGGGGCGGCAGGAGGGCGGTAGGCGGGGCGGAACGCGAGCAGGGTCTCGGTCAGCACCCGAGCCCGACCGCTGGAGGCCGCGATGCCACCCCGTACCGCCGTTCCATCACCCACCCGCCGACCGCTGGTCGTCACCGCCGACGGCGAGCTGCTCGACGACCTGCTCCGGCTCGCCGCTGCCGGCGGTGCCGAGGTGGAGCTGGCACCCGACCCGGCCGCCGCACGGACCCGCTGGCTGCCCGCGCCGATCGTGCTGGTCGGCGCGGACCAGGCCCAGCCCTGCCTGCGCGCCCGGCTGCCACACCGGCCCCGGCTGGTGCTGGTCGGCCGCTCCGGGGAGCTCGATCCCGGCTGGCAGGTCGCCGAGCTGATCGGCGCCGAACACGTCGCCACGCTGCCGGCGGCCGAGCCCTGGCTGGTCGACCGCCTCGCCGAGCACGGCGCCGACCGGCCGTCCGGCCCCGGAGCGCGCATCGTCGCGGTGCTCGGTGGGCGGGGCGGCGCCGGGGCGAGCGTCCTGGCCGGTGGCCTCGCGGTCACCGCGGCCCGCACCCGGCTGCGCACCCTGCTGGTCGACGCCGACCCGCTCGGCGGCGGGCTCGACCTGGTGCTCGGCTGGGAAGAGTTGGAGGGGCTGCGCTGGCCGGCGCTCACCGACGCCGACGGCCGGGTCGACGCCCCCGCGCTGGTCCGGGCCCTGCCGAACCGGGGCGACCTGGTGGTGCTCTCCTGGGACCGGGGCGACCTGCTCGCCCTGCCGGCACCGGCGATGGCCGCCACCGTCGACGCGGCGCGGCGCGGGCGGGATTTCGTGGTGGTCGACCTGCCCCGGCAGCTCGACGACGCCGCGGTCATCGCGTTGCAGGCCACCGACCAGGCGTTCATCATCGTCCCCGCCGAGCTGCGCGCCACCGCGGCTGCGGCTCGGGTGGTGGCCGCCGCTTCGCCGCACTGCGCCGACCTGTCCGTCATCGTCCGCGGGCCGGCTCCCGGTCGGCTCAAGGCGACCGAGGTGGCAAGGGCGCTCGGGCTCCCGCTGGCCGGCGCGCTCCGGCCGGAGCCCGGCATCACCCGCGGGCTGGAGCGCGGCGAGGCGCCGGCCGCATCCGGTCGCGGCCCGCTGGCGGTCCTCTGCCAGCGGATCGTCGCGGAGTTGACCGGCGTGCCCGCTGCGGGTGCGGCGTGACCGGGCGGCCGGACGGCGACGGGCTCTCCGCCCGGGTACGGCAGCGGATGGCCGCCGCCGCGACTCCGGTCACCCCGGCGGCGATCGTCTCCGCGGTACGGGCCGAGCCCGCCGCGGCCGTCCTCGGCGACACGGCGGTGCTGCGGATGGCCGACCGGGTACGCGACGAACTCGTCGGCGCCGGCCCGCTCGCCCCGCTGCTGGCCGACCCGGAGGTGACCGACGTGCTGGTCAACGGCACGCGGGTGTGGGTCGACCGGGGGCAGGGGCTACACCAGGTGGCGGTGCCGGTGGGCTCGGTCGACGACGTACGGCGGCTGGCCCAGCGGTTGACCGCGAGCGCGGGGCGGCGGTTGGACGACGGCTCCCCGTACGCCGACGCCCGGCTCGCCGACGGCACCCGGCTGCACGCCGTTCTGCCGCCGGTGGCGACCGACGGGCCCTACCTGTCACTGCGGACCTTCCGGCAACGGCCGTTCACCCTCGACGAGCTGGTGCAGCACGGCACGGTGCCCCGACCGGTGGCGCCGCTGCTCTCCGCGGTGGTCGCGGCACGGCTCGCCTACCTGGTGACCGGTGGAACGGGATCGGGCAAGACCACGCTGCTCAACACGCTCCTCGGGCTGGTGCCGGCGACCGAGCGGATCGTGCTGGTGGAGGACGCGGCCGAGCTGCAGCCGAAGCACCCGCACGTGGTGGGGTTGCAGGCGCGTACCGCCAACGTGGAGGGCTCCGGCGTGGTGAGCCTGGCCGACCTGGTCCGCCAGGCGCTGCGGATGCGACCGGACCGACTGGTGGTCGGTGAGTGCCGGGGCGGCGAGGTGGTCGACCTGCTCGCTGCCCTGAACACCGGACACGACGGTGGAGCCGGGACGCTGCACGCCAACGCTCCGTCCGACGTGCCCGCCCGGCTGGAGGCGCTCGGCATGCTCGGCGGGCTGCCCCGGGCCGCGCTGCACGCGCAGGTGGCCGCCGCGCTCCAGGTGCTGCTGCAGGTACGCCGGGGTGATCGGGGCCGGGTGCTGGAGGCCATCTGTCTGCTGCTGCCCGAGGGGCCGGAACGCCTGGTCACCGCGGTGCCCGCCTGGGTGCGCGGACGCGGCCTCGGTCTCGCCGGGCGGGCGCTCGCCGCGCTGCTGCGGGATCGGGGCGTACCGGTGCCGCCGATCCTCTGCGAGCCCTGGCCCGGTTCGGCCGGCCCGGCATGAGCGGCGGGCTGTGGCTGGCGGCCGCGTTCCTGCTGGTCGCGGCCGTCCTGGTGGGCTGGCCACTGCACAGCGCGCGGGCCCGCCGCCGCGCGTTGGTCGCGACGATGCGGCCGGCCGAGCCTCCCGAGCCTTCGCGGACGTGGCGGGCGGCGAGCGGTGACGGTGGCGGCCGGCCGAGCAGGTCGGGTCGGCGCGCCGACCCGGCTGCGGAGGATCCCCTCGTCGGCTGGGTCGCGGAGCTGGGCCGAGCCCTCGACGTTTCCGGCCCGCTGGGTGATCGCGATGGTTCCGCGCACCGCACGGCGGCGACGACCGGACCCGGCGGCGATCCTGCCCGGGCTGGCGGAAACCGCCGCGCGCCCGCGATCGAGCGGGACGTCGACACCCGAGTGCCGTGGCCGTCTGGCGGATCCCCCCGACGGTCGCGCCCGCCGGGCCCGTCGCGTCCGCCGGGACGACGGGACAGCCGTGGGCCGGCCGGGCTCGGCGGGACGCCGGCCGCGAGCGTCTCGGTACAGCACCGGCCGACCGTCGCCACCCCGGCGGCGCGGCCGGACCGTCCCGGATGGTCGATGCTGTTGACCGGATCGCCGAGGCGCACGCTGTTCCTGGCCGGTCTGACCGGAGCCGGGGTCGGTGGTTTGCTGGCCGGGCCGGTCGCCGCGGCGGCACTCGCCGGCTACGGACTGCTCGGCGTCCGGGCGGCCGTCCGGTGGCAGGTGACCCGTTCGGTGGAGCGAGCCCGGCGTCGCCGGTTGGACCAGCTCGCCGGTCTCGCTGCGGACCTCCGGGCCGGGCTGCCGGTGCCGGCGCTCGGCGGCGCCGCGACAGCCCCGACTGTCGAAGGTGCGGACCAGCCGGTCGCTCATGTCGCGACAGCGGGGCGTCCCGAGCCCGGGGGCCGGCTCGATCGGCTCGCGTCGGCGGCGGTGCGTCTCGCCGACCGTACCGGCGCGCCGTTGGCGGAGTTGCTGGAGCGGATTGAGGCGGACGCGCGGTCGACCGACCGGGGACTGGCCGCCGCAGCAGCACAGGCGGCGGGCGCCCGGGCCACCGCGTGGCTGCTGGCAGCCCTACCACTCGGTGGCATCGGGCTCGGCTACGGCATCGGGGTGGATCCGGTGCGGGTGCTCCTGCACACCCCGATCGGTGCGGCCTGCACGCTGCTCGCGGTCGCCCTCCAGGCGGCCGGGTTGTTCTGGGCGGAACGGCTCGCTGGTACTCCCGGCGGGGCCGACTGATGCTCCGAGCGGCCGTCGCCGCCGGCTGCCTGGTCGCGGCGGCCCTGCTCCTCACCGTCACCGGCCGTCGACCGCTGCACCGGCTGCGCGTCCCCGACGGCGGGGCGCGGGCGTGGAGCGGCGCGCCCCCGTCGGACGGCGCGCGCCCGTGGAGCAGCGGGCGGTCGGGGGAGGGCGGGCGGTCGTGGGGCGGCAGCGTCGCGGCTGCCGGCGGGCCGGGGGCGCAGAACGGTGCGCCTCCCGGCCGGCAGCGTCGGCGGCCGGACGTGATCCGACTCGCGGCCGCGCTGGGCGGCGTGGCGGTGGCGGTGGTCGTCGGCGGCTGGCCGGGTCTACTCGCCGCGGTACCCGCCGCGCTGATGCTCGACCGGTTGCTCCGGCGGATCGAGTCACCCGCCGTCCGCAACCGGCGCCTGCGCGAGGGCGCCGACCTGCCACTCGCCGCCGACCTGCTGGCGGCGGCTCTGCGGGCTGGCGCGCCGGTGGACCGCTCGGTGCTCGCGGTGGCCGAGGCACTGGACGGCCCGCTCGCCGAGCGGCTCGGGCGGGTCGGCCGGACGCTCCTGCTGGGCGGCGGTCCGCAGGAGGCGTGGTCCGCACTCGACGGGGTGCCGGGGGCGGAGCGCCTGGCGGCGGCCGCGTACCGCTCGTCGAACAGTGGCGCCGCGCTGGCCGGCGCGCTCACCCGGCTCGCCGACGACCTGCGTGCCGATCGGGCCACCGCCGCCGAGGCGTCGGCCCGCCGGGCGGGCGTGCTCATCGTCCTGCCACTGGGGCTCTGCTTCCTGCCGGCCTTCATTCTCGCCGGCCTGGTGCCGGTGATCGTCGCCGTCCTCGGCGACGTGCTCTGAGAACCATCGAGGAAAGGGGTACGGCTCGTGCGCAAACTTCTCGCCCGCCTCCGCGGGGACGCCGGAATGAACACCGCCGAGTACGCCGTCGGCACGCTCGCGGCGGTGGCCTTCGCCGGCATCCTGCTGAAGGTGCTGACCTCCGGGAACGTGCAGTCCGCGTTGACCGCCGTCATCGACCGGGCGCTCAAGTGAGCCGGCGCCGGCTGGCCGGTCGCGACCGGGGGTCGTTCACCGCCGAGTTGGCGGCCGGCCTGCCGGCGCTGCTGCTGCTCCTGCTCGCCGGGCTGACCGCGGTCAACGCGGTCGACGCCCGGGCTGGCTGCCTGCACGCGGCTCGGGAGGCGGCGCTCGCCGCCTCCCGGGGCGAGGACGGAGCGTCGGCGGGGGTCCGTGCGGCCCCACCCGGGGCGGAGGTCGCGGTGGCGGTCGACGGCGAGCGGGTGCGGGCGACCGTACGGGCACCGGTCCGGGCGCTGGGTGCGCGGCTGCCCCGGATCACCGTGTCGGCCACCGCCGTCACCGCCGTCGAGCCCGGCACCCCCGGAGTGCGCCCGTGAGCAGGCCCCCGCGCTGGCCGGCGCTGCCGTCGGGCGGCGGGGATGCGCAGCGGGGCGGAGCCAGCGTCTGTCTACTCGCGGTCGGGTTGGTGTTCGTGCTGGCCGGAGCGTTCGGGGCCGCCGTCGGCGCGGCCCGGACGGCCGTCCAGCGGGCCGGCGTCGCGGCCGACTTCGGTGCGCTCGCCGGTGCCGGCCGGGCGCTCGACGGCGACGTCGCCGCCTGCGCGCTGGCCGCCGAACTCGTGGGCCGCAACGGCGGTCGGCTGGTCGCCTGCCAGCTCGACGGCCTCGACGTGCTGGTCACCGCGGAGGTCACGGTCACACCACTGCCTGGCCTGACCCGGGTCGCGACGGCCACCGCCCGAGCCGGCCCGGTACGCGGGTGACGGGGTGCGGGTCACCGCGACTTCCGCATGATCGGGTCGTCCGACCGGGTGGCCCGGGACGTGGACGGCGTGGTCGGCGTCCCGGGCCGGCGGGTCAGCGGGCCTGGAGGGCGTCGAGGGCGACGGCCATCGCGATGACCAGGCGCCGGTCGATCTGCGGGTGCTGGATCTCGACCACGTACCGGTCGCGCAGGCCCCACTTCTTCACCACCGTGAAGACCGGCTGACCGCCGGCGGTGAAGTCGAAGTGGTAGGGCAACCAGGAGAGCGAGTCCACGAACCGGCGCAGCAGCGCCACCGGCATGCTGCGCTCCTGGCCGGTGACCTGCGGGAGCCCGTTCTGCTCCACGTGCCAGGTGGAGCGGAGCAGGGACTGGGCGAAGTCCTTGCGGAACAGGCCGATCGGGTTGCCGGCGGCGTCCGTGACGTCGTACGTGGCGCCGAGGTCGAGGCGCTGGCGGGCCTTGAAACCGAGCAGCGGCTGCTGCTTCGAGTCGTCGGTGTAGATGGTCACCTGCTCCTTGAAGGCGAGCCGCTTCTGCTGGGCGAACGCCAGCATCTCGCCCTCGGAGCCGTCCGGCGCCACCGCGTGAACCTGGTACTGGTTGACCATCATCCGCAGCCGCTGGCGGATATGGAACTGCTGCTGAGCCTGCAAGTTGTCGAGCTGCATCTGTTCTCCTCCGGGGATGGGTGCGGGCCGGAGTCTCGCACAGCGCGGTGCTCGGCGCCGCCCGCGCGCGCCGTGCCGCCGCCCGCGCGCGCCGTGGCGGCCGCGGACGCACCGATCATCCACCCGCAAGCCCCCGTACCGGCCGTGACCTGCCGACCCGGGCCAGCCAGCCGGCGTCGGCCGCGCTCCGTCGTCGAACGGATGCGCGGCGGGCAGGACTCGTCGACCGCGTGAATCGGCGAGTGGGGTCAACGGCCGCCGTCGACGGTGACGCGCAGGGCCCAGCCGTTGAGCACCTGGTGGATGCCGCGCAGTCGCTCGTTGATCTGCTCCAGCCGTTCCGCCTGGGCCAGGGCGGCCAGCGCGGAGCCGAGCGCGATCTGCTGGTCGGGGGTGAGGTTCTCCTGGTCGATGCCGTAGAGCAGATCGACGGTCTCGGCGATGGTGTCGGCCACGACTACCTCCTCAGGGGGCGGCGGTCACAAGAGGGCGCACTTACGTCGATGGAAGCGCTCCCACGCCATTGTGCCCGGTCCGGCCCGAACTCATGCATCGCAGAAGAGCGGTGTCAGGACGGCAGGTTGGCCAGCACCACGTCCAGCACCCGGATCGCGTCCGGCTTCGAGAGCGGGTTGTTGCCGTTGCCGCACTTCGGCGACTGCACACAGGAGGGGCAGCCGGTCTCGCAGCCACACTCGGCGATCGCGTCCCGGGTGGCCCGCAGCCAGCCCGCCGCGGTGCCGTACGCCCGCTCGGCGAAGCCGGCCCCGCCCGGGTGTCCGTCGTAGACGAAGACCGTCGGCGCCTCGGTGTCCGGGTGCAGGGCGGTGGAGAGCCCACCGATGTCCCACCGGTCGCAGGTGGCCATCAGCGGCAGCAGCCCGATCGCCGCGTGTTCGGCCGCGTGCAGCGCGCCGGGCACGTCCGCCGCCTCGACGCCGGCCCGGGCCAGCGACTCCGGCGACAGGGTGAACCAGACCGCGACCGTGCGCAGCTCCCGGGTCGGCAGGTCCAGCGGCCGGGTGTCGATCACCTCGCCGGTGGCGATCCGCCGCCGCTGGTACGAGACCACCTGGCTGGTCACGTCCACCTCGCCGAGGAACATCCCGACCGGCCCGGCGTCCAGGTACGAGCGCACCGACACCACCGAGACGTTGGTGACGTCCCGGGCGTGGGTGGACCAGTCCGGCTCCTCGGCGTGCACCAACGCGCAACCGTCGGCCAGGTCCAGTTCGTCCACCACGTACGAGACGCCCTGGTGCAGGTAGACCGCGCCGGGATGGAGCATGAAGTGCGACGAGCCGCCGTCCACCGTGCCGAGCAGCCGGCCGGTGGCCGACTCCACCACCACGACCGGAGCCCCGCCCTCGCCGCGCAGGTCGACCTCGGGTCGCTCCCGGTGCCGCCAGTACCAGCCGGTCGGCCGCTGCCGCAGCGCCCCCGCCGCCACCAGCTCGTCGACCGCCTCCTTCGCCCCGTCGCCGAAGAGCGCCAGGTCGGCCGGGGTGAGCGGCGCCTCGACCGCGGCGCAGGCCAGCTGCGGGGCGAGCACGTACGGGTTGGCCGGGTCGAGCACGGTCGCCTCCACCGGGCGCCCGAAGACCGCCTCCGGGTGGTGCACCAGGTAGGTGTCCAGCGGGTCGTCCCGGGCGACCAGCACGGCGAGCGCCTCCTGCCCGGAGCGCCCCGCCCGGCCGGCCTGCTGCCAGAGCGACGCCCGGGTGCCCGGGTAGCCGCAGATCACCACCGCGTCCAGGCCGACCAGGTCGACCCCGAGCTCCAGCGCGTTGGTCGAGGCCAACCCGAGCAGGTCCCCGTGCAGCAGCGCCCGTTCCAGCTCCCGCCGCTCCTCGCGCAGATAGCCGGCGCGGTAGGCGGCCACCCGCTCGCCCAGCCCGGGCACCGCGTCGTCGAGGGCCCGGCGGGCGTTGGCCGCCACCACCTCGGCGCCCTTGCGGGAGCGGACGAAGGCGAGCGTGCGTACCCCCGCGGCGACCGTGTCGGCGAGCAGGTCGGCGGTCTCCCGCAGCGCCGACCGGCGGACCGGCGCCAGGTCCGCCGTCTCGGCGGAGGTGTCGGCCGAGGGCAGCAGCGGCGGCTCCCAGAGCGCGAAGGTCACCCCGCCGCGCGGCGAGGTGTCCTCGGTGACGGCGGCCACCGGCAGGCCGGTGAGCCGGCCGGCCGCCGTCGCCGGGTCGCCCGAGGTCGCGGAGGCCAGCACGAAAACCGGGGTGCTGCCGTAGCGGGCGCACTGCCGGCGCAGCCGACGCAGCACGTGCGCGACGTGCGAGCCGAACACCCCCCGGTAGGTGTGGCACTCGTCGATGACCACGTACGTGAGCCGGCGCAGGAAGCCCGTCCACTGGGCGTGCCCGGGCAGGACGCCGTGGTGCAGCATGTCCGGGTTGGTGAGCACGAACCGCGAGTGCCGGCGGATCCACTCCCGCTCGGCGCGTGGCGTGTCGCCGTCGTAGCAGGCCGGGCGTACCCCCTCCAGCTCCAGCTCGGCGACGGCGCGCAGCTGGTCCGCGGCGAGCGCCTTGGTCGGCGCCAGGTAGAGCACGGTGGCCCGAGGATCGGCGAGCAGCGTGGCCAGCGCCGGCAACTGGTACGCCAGCGACTTGCCGGAGGCGGTGCCGGTGGCCACCACCACGTGTTGGCCGTCGTACGCCAGGCTGGCCGCCTCGGCCTGGTGCCGCCACGGCGCGACCACGCCGCGCCGGGCGAACGCCGCGCGCAGCTCGGGCGGGGCCCACTGCGGCCACGGCGCCGGCACGCCCGGTCGGGCCGGCACCCGCTCGACGTGGGTGACCGGGTCGGCGGCGGCGCGGGCGCGCAGCCGGTCCAGCAGGTCGGCCGGGGCGGGCTCGGGCCCGGGACCTGCGGTTGCGGTGGCGGCCGACGACGGCTTCAGGTCGTGGCGCGGCGCCAGGCGCGCCGAGCTGAAGCCGTCGGAAGTCACGTCCTGCACTCTCGCACTGGTGTTCGGAGATGAAAAGTCGGGGCCCGGGGTAAAGGGGGAGCCGGCGCCGGTGACCACAGCGTCCGCCAGCGGTAGTGGTTAGATGCCCAGAGAGTTTACGGCTCGCGCGAGGAGGACCGATGGAGCTGTCGCTGGCGACCCGCACCGTGGGCGAGCACACGGTGCTCGAGGTCGGCGGTGAGGTGGACGTCTACACCGCCCCGCGGCTTCGCGAACGGCTCCTCGAACTGATCGACGGTGGCGCGCGGCACGTCGTGGTCGACCTCGGTCGGGTCGACTTCCTCGATTCCACCGGGCTGGGCGTGCTGGTCGGCGCGCTGAAGCGGCTGCGCTCGGCGGGCGGCTCGTTCGCGCTGGTCTGCGACAAGGAGCCGCTGCTCAAGATCTTCCGGATCACGGCGCTCGACCAGGTCTTCCCGTTGCACCCCACGGTCGACGCGGCGGTCGACGCCGACGCGACCGGCGCCGGCGCGTGATGGCCACGGTCCGGCTCTCCTTCTCCCCGGCGCCGGTGCACGTGCGTACCGCCCGGTTGGTCGGCGTCGCCGTCGCCCGGCGGGCCGGGGTCCGCGAGGACCTGCTCGACGAGGTCCGCCTCGCGATCGGCGAGGCGTGCACCCGCGCGGTCGCCCTGCACCGTCAGTACGGCCTGGCCGACCCGGTGCTGGTGGAGATGTCCGACGCCGGGCAGTACGCCGTCCGGGTGGTCGACCGCGCGCCGATCGAGGCGGGCATCGGCCTCGCCGCGCTGCCACCGGACGAGTTGGCCAACGAGTCGCTCACCGACGAGGCGCTCACCACCGGCGTGGGCTTCGCGCTGCTCGCCGGCTTCGTCGAGGACCTCCAGGTCCGCCCGGTCGACGAGGGCATCGGCACCGAGGTGCGGATGGTCTGGCCGGTAGGCCGCTGACCCGTCACACAGCCCGTCGCACCGCACAGGCCGCGTTCCCTCTCAGGGGGCGCGGCCTGCATCGTATGGACCCGCTCCTATATCAGATTTCGGTTCATAACACAGCGACGAAGATCATCGGCGGGGGGTGCACCCTCGGTGTGACCTCGGACACTGCGGAGGGCTACAGTACCCGGGTTGTCTGCAAGTGATCCATCCCGCAGCCAGCGGGAACGGGTGTTCGTCGCTCGTCCGCTGGGTGGGCTCGGCGGGCGCTTGCGAGTCCGCATCCAGGCGCCGGTCGGTGCGTCTCCACCGGCCGACGCGTGTTCGGTACAGGAGGACACAGATGTCCAAGACCTTGGCCGCCGACGTTGGCGAGCTTTCCCTTACCGGAGCCAATGTCACGTACGTCGTCATCGCCGCGGTGATCGCGCTGGTGGCGCTCGTATTCGCCGCCGCCCTCACCAGGACGGTTCTGGCGGCCGGCAAGGGCACCGCGAACATGCAGGAGATCTCCGGGGCCGTCCAGGAGGGCGCCTCGGCGTACCTGCTCCGACAGTTCCGCACCCTGGCGATCTTCGTCGTCGTCGCGGTGATACTGCTCTACCTGCTGCCGGTGCACGACACCGACGGCAGCGAGACCGCCGTGAAGATCGGCCGGTCGGCCTTCTTCGTGGTCGGCGCGCTCTTCAGCGCCTTCATCGGCGGCGCCGGCATGTGGCTGGCCACCCGCGCCAACCTGCGGGTCGCGGCCGCCGCCCGGGAGCGGCAGGGCGGCCGGGAGGCCGCCATGAGGATCGCCTTCCGGACCGGCGGCGTGGTCGGCTTCCTCACCGTCGGGCTCGGCCTCTTCGGCGCCGCGCTCGTCGTCATCCTCTTCCGGGGGGACGCGCCGACCGTGCTGGAGGGCTTCGGCTTCGGTGCCGCGCTGCTCGCGATGTTCATGCGGGTCGGCGGCGGCATCTTCACCAAGGCCGCCGACGTCGGCGCCGACCTGGTCGGCAAGGTCGAGCAGGGCATCCCGGAGGACGACCCGCGCAACGCCGCCACCATCGCCGACAACGTGGGCGACAACGTCGGTGACTGCGCCGGCATGGCCGCCGACCTCTTCGAGTCGTACGCGGTCACCCTGGTCGCCGCGCTGATCCTCGGTCGCGCCGCGTTCGGCGAGGACGGCCTGGTCTTCCCGCTGATCATCTCCACGATCGGCGTCCTGGTCGCGATCGTCGGCGTCTTCATCACCCGGCTGCGCAGCTCCGACCGCAACGGCCTGACCGCGATCAACCGGGCCTTCTACCTCTCCGCGGTGATCTCCGCGGTGCTGGTGGCGATCGCCGCGTACGCGTACCTCCCGGCGACCTTCGCCGAGCTGGAGGGCGGGCTCACCGACGTCGACCGCAACCCGCGGCTGGTGGCCATCGGCGCGGTGATCATCGGTATCGTGCTGGCCGCCGCGATCCAGGCGCTGACCGGCTACTTCACCGAGACCAACAAGCGCCCGGTGCAGGACATCGGCAAGAGCTCGCAGACCGGCGCGGCGACCGTCATCCTCGCCGGCATCAGCGTCGGCCTGGAGTCGGCTGTCTACTCGGCGCTGCTGATCGGCGCCGGCGTGTTCGGCGCGTTCCTGCTCGGCGGCTCCTCCATCACGCTCTCGCTCTTCGCGGTCGCGCTGGCCGGCACCGGCCTGCTCACCACGGTCGGCGTGATCGTCGCGATGGACACCTTCGGGCCGATCTCCGACAACGCCCAGGGCGTCGCGGAGATGTCCGGCGACATCGACGAGCACGGCGCCCGGACGCTGACCGAGCTGGACGCGGTCGGCAACACCACCAAGGCGATCACCAAGGGCATCGCGATCGCCACCGCGGTGCTCGCCGCGACGGCGCTCTTCGGCTCGTACACCGACACGCTGCGTACCGCGTACGCGGACGCCGGGGTGGGCGACGTCGGGTCGGAGATCCTGAACTCGCTGAACGTGGCGAACCCGCGCAACCTGGTCGGCCTGATCATCGGTGCGGCGGTGGTCTTCCTCTTCTCCGGGCTGGCCATCAACGCGGTCTCCCGCTCGGCCGGCGCGGTCGTGATGGAGGTCCGCCGGCAGTTCCGTGAGCTGCCCGGCATCATGGACCGCACCCAGCGTCCGGAGTACGGCAAGGTCGTCGACATCTGCACCCGGGACGCCCAGCGCGAGCTGATGACCCCCGGCCTGCTGGCCATCCTGGCGCCGATCGCGGTCGGCTTCGGCCTCGGCCCGGGGGCGTTGGCGTCGTACCTGGCCGGTGCGATCGGGGCGGGCACGCTGATGGCGGTCTTCCTGTCGAACTCCGGCGGCGCCTGGGACAACGCCAAGAAGCTGGTGGAGGACGGCGCGTACGGCGGCAAGGGCTCCGAGTCGCACTCCGCGACCGTCATCGGTGACACCGTCGGCGACCCGTTCAAGGACACCGCCGGCCCGGCGATCAACCCGCTGATCAAGGTGATGAACCTGGTCTCGCTGCTGATCGCGCCGGCCGTGGTGGCCTGGAGCGTGGGCGACGACCGGAACACCGGCCTGCGGATCGGCATCGCGGTGGCGGCCACCCTGGTCATCGTCGCGGCGGTGATGTTCAGCAAGCGCAAGGGCGTGGCGATGTCCGACGCGGATGCCGGCGACGGCACCGGATCGGGCAGCCCCGGCCAGCAGCAGGAGACGGTTCCGGCCTGACCCGGACGGCACGGAGTCCCCGGCCGGCGCCCGTCGCCGGCCGGGGCTCCGGGCACCCACGCCGGGCCCGCGGTGGGGAAACCTGAGCGGTGCCACCCCTCGACAGACGCCGTACGCTGCAACGCATGCGTACGTGCCGGGCGGCTGCTGCCGGAAAGCTCACGGTGGTCCTGGCCACGCTCGTTCTGGTCGTCTCCGGCTGTGGCGGCGGCCCCAGCCCGCGGGCCTGGGCGGCCTCGGTCTGTTCCGCGCTCGCTCCGTGGCGCTCGGAGATCAGCAGGTTGACCAGCAGCACCGACCAGCAGATGACCGCGCAGACCACCCCCGCGCAGGCCAAGGAGAACCTGGTCCGCCTCTTCGGCGGCGCCGAGGAGGCCAGTGAGACGGCGCGGCGCGAGGTCGAGAAGGCCGGCGTACCGGAGACCGACCACGGCGAGGAGATCTCCGCCGGCTTCCGCTCCTCGCTGGGGAAGATGCGGGACGCCTACGGCCGGGCGCGGGACACCATCGACGGGCTCAGCACCGCTCAGGCCAGCACCTTCTACGACGGGGTCAAGGCCGCCGTGGACACCCTGAACAAGGAGTACGACGCCGGTGCGCTCGACACCAATCGGCTCAAGTCGGAGGAGCTGAAACGGGCCTTCGACGAGGTGCCGGAGTGTCGCTGAACGGGCTCGGCGACCAGTCGGGAGGAGAACTGCTCCCGGCGCTCTTCCCGGTGCCCGACCCCGATCCGGCCTCGACTGCCCGTGCCGGCCGGCGCGGACGGCGTACCGCGCCCGTCGGCACCGACACGCCGGCGGCCGCAGCCGGCGGGGAACCCGACCCGACTCGTGACCTGTCGGGCCCGCCGGAGACCGCCGAGGGCCGGCAGTTGGTCTTCTTCGGCGCGGAGACGGCCGAGCCGAGCGTCGCCGACCTGGTCGGGCTGCTGGCGGGGCCGGGCGAGGTGGTCCGGATGGGCGGCACGGCCCGGCTCTCGGTGGTGGTCGACGCCGCCTGGCGGGTGCACGTCCTGGTGGCCGAGCTGGCCCAGCGGGGTTTGGCGGCGAGCTGGGAGCCGACCGAGGACGAGCGGCACGCGGTACGCACCTCGTACACCCGCACCTTGAAGCCGCTCGCGATGGCCTGGCTGCGCGGGGCGGCGAAGCGGCCACCGGCCGGCTTCCATCTCAACGGCCGGCGGCTGCGGCTCTGGTTGGCCGCGGCCGGGGTGGCCGAGCCGCCCGGGTTCCTGCTCCGGCTGGGCGCGGCGGACCAGCAGTGCTGGGAGCCGGTCGGCCGGGCGCTCGCCGCGGTCGGCCTCGCCGGCGACCTGCTGGCGCCGGAGCTGGGCGGTCCGGCGTACCTGATCACCGGGCGGCGCCGGCTGCGCCGCCTCGCGGAGCTGGTGGGGGATCCCCCGCCGGCCGCCCCGGCGCCGGCCTGGCCTGCCCTGTCCTGACGACGCCGGGAGGTGTCAGGTCGCGGACAGCCGAGGGACGATAACGGCAGAAAACGGGCGGGTGGGACCTCGGCCGACGGTCCGCCATCATCACAGTGGCCCGCTTCCGGCCCTACCCACGGTGTACGGTGGCGCCGTCCGGCAGGTCGATCCCTGTCGGGGCGGTTTGCCGCCCGCGAAACCCGAAACGCGGACGGCGCGTTACGTTGGACATCCGGGCCGTCGGGGTCCCGGGGGCCGAATGCGGCCCGAACCGGACGCCGAGCGGTCGCGAGCAGGAGTGAGGTCGGGGAGAGACGTGCCAAGCAACGCTGGAACCACCCGTCTGGTCATCGTCGAGTCACCGGCGAAGGCCAAGACGATCTCGGGCTACCTCGGCCCGGGGTACGTCGTGGAGGCCAGCTTCGGGCACGTCCGCGACCTGCCGCGTAACGCCGCCGACGTACCGGCCAAGTACAAGGGTGAGTCGTGGGCCCGGCTCGGGGTGGACGTCGACAACGGCTTCCACGCGCTCTACGTGGTCTCCGCCGACCGGAAGCAGCAGATCAGCAAGCTGGTGAAGCTGGCCAAGGAGGTCGACGAGATCTTCCTGGCGACGGATGAGGACCGCGAGGGCGAGGCCATCGCCTGGCACCTGGTGGAGACGCTCAAGCCCAAGGTGCCGGTCCGACGGATGGTCTTCCACGAGATCACCAAGCCGGCGATCCAGGCCGCGGTGGCCAACCCGCGTGAGATCGACCGGGACCTGGTCGACGCCCAGGAGGCCCGGCGCATCCTCGACCGCCTCTACGGCTACGAGGTCTCGCCGGTGCTGTGGAAGAAGGTCATGCCGAAGCTCTCGGCGGGCCGGGTGCAGTCTGTGGCGACCCGGATCGTGGTCGAGCGGGAGCGGCAGCGGATGGCCTTCCGCACCGCCGAGTACTGGGACATCCTGGCCACCCTGGCCGTGCGGAACCCGGGCGAGGGGCCGCGGGCGTTCAACGCCACCCTGATCGCGCTCAACGGTGACCGGATCGCCACCGGCAAGGACTTCGAGCCGACCACCGGCCGGGTGAAGCCCGGGGCCGGCGTCGTGCACCTGGACGAGAGCGGCGCCCGTGGGCTGGCGGCCCGGCTCGAGGGGCGGCAGTTCACCGTCACCCGGGTCGAGGAGAAGCCCTACCGCCGCCGCCCCTACGCGCCGTTCATCACCTCGACCCTCCAGCAGGAGGCGGCCCGCAAGCTGCGCCTCTCCTCGCAGCAGACGATGCGCACCGCGCAGCGGCTCTACGAGAACGGCTACATCACCTATATGCGGACCGACTCGGTCAACCTGTCGGAGACCGCCATCTCGGCGGCCCGCCGGCAGATTGTCGAGCTGTACGGCGAGCGCAGCGTGCCGCCGGAGCCGCGCCGCTACACCGGCAAGGTGAAGAACGCGCAGGAGGCGCACGAGGCGATCCGTCCGGCGGGGGACAACTTCCGCACCCCGGGCGAGGTGGCCAAGGAGCTGTCGGCCGAGGAGTTCAAGCTCTACGAGCTGATCTGGCGGCGGACCATCGCCTCGCAGATGACCGACGCGGTCGGCTCCAGCGTCTCGGTGCGCATCCGCGCGGTCTCCTCGGCGAGCGAGGAGGCCGACTTCGGCGCGACCGGCAAGACCATCACCGACCCCGGCTTCCTGCGCGCCTACGTCGAGTCGAGCGACGACGAGAACGCCGAGGCCGAGGACGCCGAGCGGCGGCTGCCCACCCTGGTCAAGGACCAGCCGCTGACCGCCGACGAGCTGGCCGCGCAGGGGCACCACACCCAGCCGCCCTCGCGCTACACCGAGGCGTCGCTGGTCAAGGCGCTGGAGGAGCTGGGCATCGGCCGCCCGTCCACGTACGCCTCGATCATGCAGACCATCCAGGACCGCGGCTACGTGAACAAGCGCGGCCAGGCGATGATCCCGACCTTCCTGGCGTTCGCGGTGATCGGGCTGATGGAGCGGCACTACCCGCGCCTGATCGACTACGACTTCACCGCCAGCATGGAGAACGAGCTGGACGAGATCGCCGGCGGGGACCACGCCGCGGTCGACTTCCTCACCTCCTTCTACTTCGGCAGCACCAACGGCACCGGCGACCAGGCCATCGCGCACGCCGGCGGGCTGAAGAAGCTGGTCACCGAGAACCTCAGCGAGATCGACGCGCGCAGCGTCAACTCGATCCCCCTCTTCACCGACGACGAGGGCCGCGAGGTCGTCGTCCGGGTCGGCCGGTACGGGCCGTACCTCCAGCGGGCGGTGCCCGGCGAGCAGCCGACGCCGGCCGCCACCGGCGAGGGCGAGGAGGGCGGCGGCCAGGGCGACCGGGCGCCGATCCCGGAGGGCCTGGCCCCGGACGAGCTGACCCCGGAGAAGGTGCACGAGCTGTTCCTCGGCGGCAGCGGCGAGCGCAAGCTCGGCGACGACCCGGGCACCGGCGAGCCGATCGTGCTCAAGTCCGGCCGGTTCGGCCCGTACGTCTCCAGCGGCGAGCGCAAGTCCTCGCTGCTGCGCTCGCAGACGCCCGACTCGCTGACCCTGGAAGAGGCGCTCAAGCTGCTCAGCCTGCCCCGGCTGATCGGCGTCGCGCCGGACGGCGTCGAGGTCTTCGCGAACAACGGGCGCTACGGCCCGTACGTCAAGCGGGGTGAGGAGTTCCGCTCGCTGGACTCCGAGGACAAGATGTTCACCGTCACCCTGGACGAGGCGCTGGCCCTGCTGGCCGCCCCGAAGACCCGCCAGCGCCGGGCCGCCGCGCCGCCGCTGCGGGAGATGGGCGTCGACCCGCTGACCGAGAAGCCGCTGGTCATCAAGGACGGCCGGTTCGGCCCGTACGTGACCGACGGGGAGACCAACGCGTCGCTGCGGCGCGCGCAGACGCCGGAGGCGTTGACCATCGAGGAGGCCTCCGAGATGCTCGCCGAGAAGCGGGCGAAGGGGCCGGCGCCGCGCAAGAAGGCGGCGGCGAAGAAGGCGCCGGCCAAGAAGGCCGCCACCAAGAAGACCGCGGCGGCGGCGAAGTCCACCGCGGCCATGAAGACCACCACCGCCAAGGCGACCGCCGCCAAGAAGGCGACCCCCCGCAAGGCGCCGGCGGAGTAGCCCCGTCGAGGCGTGGCGCACGGCCGGCGTTGCCCGGCCGCGCACCCGCCGTGCGGGTCAACCGGCCCGCTGCGACCGCTGCCGCTCCTCGCGGGTCTTCTCCCACCGCTCCGCGGCGGCGCTCATCTCGTCCTGGACGAAGAGGAAGAAGTCCCGCAGCTCGGCCAGTCGGGCACCGGCCGACGACTCCTCCTCACCGACCGCCACCACACCCTCGTGGACGACGTCGGCGAACCTCGTGTAGATCCCGCTGCGGATCATCGAGGTGTACGTGTGGGACTCGGCCGCCTTGTAGAGGTCGCGGCGGGATCCGGGGGCCGGCTCGCGTACCGCCATGCCGACGTGGATCAGGTAGCGCACCGCCCCGGAGACGGCGGCGGGGCTGACTCCGAGCCGCTCGCTGATCTGCGCCGCGGTCAACCCGGGTTCCTCGGCGACCAGGAGCGCCGCGAGCACCCGCGAGGGCATCCTGGGCACGCCCATGTCGCTGAAGGTGAGGGCGAAGTGCTCGACGAAGCGTCGTACGGCTTCCTCGTCGCGGTGGCCTGCGGGTTGCATCAACTTATCTTTCACTACTTTCTGAATTTCTTGTAACGATCGTTCCGGACGGCGGCGCGGTCGGCTCGAAACCGGCCGCGCCGCGAACGGAGTCACCCGCCGGGGTTCACGAGGCGAGGTTACGTCGGCGGAAGAGGATCAGCCCCGCCCCGCCCAGTGCCAGGGCGACGGCGGACATGACCACGATCGGCGCCGCCGTGGCGTCGGCCGGCGCCGCCGGGATGTGGCTGAACGGCGAGATCTCCCGCACCGCCTCGGGCACGCCGAACAGGGACCCGTACGGACCCAGGACGAAGGTGAGGGCGAAACCGAACCAGGTCAGCCCGACCGAGATCCGCGGCACGAGCCCGAAGAGTGCCACGGCCAGCCCGGCCAGGGTCAGCACCGCCGGCAGTTGCAGGTACGCGGTGCCGGCCAGGTGCCCCGTCTGGCCGCCGAGATCGTCGACGCTCGCGCCGTACACCAGGCCGATCGAGGCCGCGGCGAGCCCGAGCATGCCCACGGCGCCGGCCGTGGCGATCACGACGTGGCTGCCCAGCCAGGTCAGCCGGCCGGTCGCGGTGGCGAGCACCGCCTCGGCCCGCCCGCTGGCCTCCTCGGCCCTCGCCCGCAGCAGCGCCTGGACCAGGAAGCCGGCGACCAACACGCCGATGGTCGCCATCATCGCGGCGAAGAAGGCGTCCATCACCTCGTGTCCGCCGCCGCCGGCGAGGTCGTCGAGCCGTCCCGCCACGTTCTCGTTGGCTGCCAGCTGATCCTTGACCGCGTTGGCTATCGAGCCGACGAGCAGCCCGAACGCCGCGATCGTCACCGCCCAGCCGAGCACGGTGCCACGTTGCAGCCGCCAGGCCAGACCGAGCGGGCTGAGCAGCGCGGTGGACGCCCGAGCCGGTCCAGGTCGGTCCGGGAGCAGGCCCATGCCGACGTCGCGCCGCGCGGTCAGGGCGAAGGCCGCCGTTGTCATGATCCCGAGGAGCGCGAGCGGCAGCGCGAGGACCCACCACCGGTCACCGGCGAAGGGCCGTATCTGCATCGTCCAGCCGATCGGGGAGAGCCAGGAGGGCCAGGCGCTGCTCATGGTGTAGCCGTCCGGCCGCACCTCGCCGAAAGCGTCGGCGAGGCCGCGGATCAGATAGCCGGTGCCGACCGCCGCGGCGGCGATCCCGTTGGCGGCGCGCGCACCCTGGGTCAGCTGCGCGACGACGGCGGCGATAGCGGCGAAGGCGATGCCGGCGGCACCGACCCCGGCGCCGGCGGCGAAGGACCCGGCGACAGGTTCGCCGTTGCCGGCGAAGGTGAGTCCGATCAGCGTCGCGAGCGCGACATTGGCACCCACCACGACGATCAGGGCGGCGGTCAGGCTGGCGTGCCGGCCGACGGCCGTCGCGCCGATCATCTCGGCGCGTCCGGTCTCCTCGTTCTGCCGGGTGTGCCGGACGACGGCGAGGGTGCTCATGAAGCCCGCCATCAACGCCAGGAACGCCAGGATCCCGAAGACGGTCATCTGGCCGTCGCTGGTGCCGGTGGGCGCGGCCCGGAACATCAGCAGTCCGGGCGTGTCGACGGCCACGCGCAGGACGGCGAGCCGGTCGGCCTCGGTCGGGTACTGCGTGTCGATCGCCGAGCTGGCGAAGGCGCCGAGCGCGGCGGTGCTCAGGATCCAGACCGGTAGCTGCACGCGGTCGCGCCGCAGCGCGAGGCGGGCCAGCCGGGTCGTTCCGGTGTAGGCGCTGCTCATCGCACACCTGCCAGCTCGTCGCCGTAGTGCCGAAGGAAGAGCTCCTCCAGTGAGGGCGGGGCGCTGGAAAGGGCGCGAACCTCGAACCGGGTGAGGTACTCCAGCGCACGGTTCAGCTCGGCGCCGTCGACGGCGAACGTCGCGTGGGTGGCCGACACGTCGGCGTCGTGTACGCCGGGCAGCGTCGCCAGCCCGTCGATGGGCAGCGTCGTCTCCACCGTGACCGTGGTGCGGGTCAGGTGCCGCAGCTGGGCGAGCGTCCCACTCTCCACCGTCCGGCCCTGCCGGATGATGCTCACCCGGTCACAGAGCGCCTCCACCTCGGAGAAGATGTGGCTGGAGAGCAGAACGGTCCGGCCCTGCTGCTTCACCTCGCGTACGCACTCCTGGAAGGCCGCCTCCATCAGTGGGTCCAGCCCCGAGGTCGGCTCGTCGAGGACGTAGAGCTCGACGTCGGAGGCGAAGGCGGCGACGATCGCCACCTTCTGCCGGTTTCCCTTCGAGTACGTGCGGGCCCGCTTCGACGGGTCGAGCTGGAACCGTTGGAGCAGCTCGTCCCTGCGCTGCTTGTCCAGGCCGCCCCGCAGCGACCCGAAGAGGTCGATCGCCTCTCCGCCGGTCAGGTTCGGCCACAGGTTCACGTCGCCCGGCACGTACGCGAGACGTCGGTGCAGGTCCACCGCGTGGCGCCACGGGTCGCCGCCGAGCAGATTGATCGTGCCGGCGTCCGCCCGCAGCAACCCGAGCAGGACGCGGATGGTGGTGGACTTCCCGGAGCCGTTCGGGCCCAGGAAGCCGTGCACCTCGCCGGTGTCGACGTGCAGGTCCAGTCCGTCGAGGGCGCGCGCCCGGCCGAAGGTCTTCACCAGGGCGGAGACGGAGATAGCACTAGTCATGCCCCGAACGCTACGCCGGCTTCACAGAATCGTGAATTCTCTGAACCGTATAAATCTCGTTAAAATCCGGGCGGCTACCGGAGGCAGACCGGCGTTCAGCCGCCGAGGGTGCGGGTCAGGTATGGGTTGGTGAAGACGCGGTCCGGGTCCAGTCGGTCGCGTACGGCCAGGAAGTCCGACCAGCGGGGATACGCGGGAGCGAGGGACGCCGCGTCGCGCCCGTGCAGCTTGCCCCAGTGCGGCCGACCGCCCAGCTCCGCGGCGACCCGTTCGAAGGCGGTGAAGTACGGCTCGTACGGCATCCCGACGTACTGGTGGACGGCGAGGTAGACGGAGTCCCGGCCGTAGCCGTGCGAGAGCCAGATGTCGTCGGCGGCGGTGAACCGCACCTCCACCGGAAAGAGCACCTTGAACGGCAGCCCGTCCACGATCCGCCGGAGCGCGTCCAGTGCCTCGCCGAGCGCCGCGCGCGGCAGCCCGTACTCCATCTCCACGAAGCGGACCCGGCGCGGGGTGCAGAAGACCTGGTCGGAGCGGCCGGTGTAGCGGCGTTCGGTGAGCGCTCGCGCGGAGACCGCGCTGATTCCGGGGGCGAGGGCGGGCACCGCGCGGCCGAGCCGGCAGGCGCCGGCGAAGACGGTGTTGGCCAGGAACTCGTCGTCCAGCCAGCCGCGCAGCCGGGACAGCGGGCGGTCGTGGGTGGGCACCCGGTCGTTGGTCTTGACCTGCACCCGCGAGGTGTACGGAAACCAGTAGAACTCGACGTGGTCGTGCGCCTCGATCAGCTCGGGCAGCTCGGCCAGCACCGTGGCCAGCGGGGCCGGCCGCTCGTGTGCGTGCAGCACGAACGCGTCCTCGCAGCGCAGCGTCACCTCGACCAGCACGCCGAGCGCGCCGAGCGAGACCCGGGCGGCGGCGAAGACGTCGGGATTCTCCTCGGCGGAGCAGCGCAGCACCTCGCCGGTGCCGGTGACCAGGGTGAGGGCCTCGACGAAGGTCGACAGGCAGCCGTACCCTCCGCCGGTGCCGTGGGTGCCGGTGGAGATGGCCCCGGCGACGGTCTGCGCGTCGATGTCGCCGAGGTTGGGCAGGGCGAGGCCGTGCCGGGCGAGCAGTTCGTTGAGCGCACGCAGGGTGATGCCGGCCGGTACGGTGACGAGCCGGCGTTCGGCGTCCACCCGTACGCCGGTGTCGAGCGCGGCCAGCTCCATCCGCTGGTCGTCGGCGAGGGCGATGGCGGTGAACGAGTGCCCGCTGCCGGCGACGCGGATCCGGTTGCCGGCGGCGCGGGCGGCCCGGACCGCCTCGGTGACGTCAGCGGTGCGGGCGGGGCGCAGGATGGTGGTGGCGGTGCCCCGCTGGTTGCCGGCCCAGTTGGACCACGGGACGGTGGACGGTGCGGTGCCGACCATGCGCACTCCTCGACATGAATATGAACTGACTTCATATCAGGAACGTTGTTGCTGGTAAATACCGCAACTGAGGTCCGCTCGTTGTACCGGTAGTCACGGACTCGTGACGTGCAGATATGTTCATCCGTCGAAGGGGGGTGGCGCCGAGTGTCCACACCAGCCGCCACGACCGGGCCGCTGCGCCGCGTACCGGTGCAGGGTCGAAGTGTCGCGCGGGTCCAGCGAATGCTGGACGCCTGCGCCGAACTCGTCGACGAGGTGGGGTACGAGGGGCTGACCACGACCTTGCTCGCCGAGCGTGCCGAGGTGGCGATCGGGTCGGTCTACCAGTTCTTTCCGGACAAGCGGGCGATCGTGCAGGCGCTGACCCTGCGCACGATGGAGTCCTACCTCCAGCGGCTCGACGAGCGGTTCGCGTCGGACGACATGACCCACTGGTGGGACGGCGTCGACGCGGGCATCGACGAGTACATCACGATGCACCGCACCGTTCCGGGATTCCGTACCCTGCACTTCGGCGACGTGGTCGACCTGCACCTGCTCGACGAGCAGCGGGACAACAACGGGGTGATCGCGGACCAGTTGGCCCGGGTGCTCACCGAGCGTTTCGGGCTGACCGACGTCCCCGAGCTCCGTTTCCACCTGGAGATCGCGGTGGAGGTGGCCGACGCACTGATCAAGCTTGCGTTCCGCCGCCGAGCCGAGGGCGACGAACGGGTGCTGCTCGAGGCCAAGGCGTTGATCCGGGACTACCTGCACCGCCAGGTGGACGCCCCGGCCAACGCCAGCAAGTCCGGCTGAGCCGCAGCTCGCCGCCCGCTAGGGAGCGGCGGCAGCGAACGGCCCGGGGTGCGCCGGGCGGTAGCGAACGGCCCGGGGTGCGCCGGGCAGTGGGGAACAGCGCCCGGGGTGCGCCGGGCGGTGGTGCGCAGGATCGACGGCCCGGGGTGCGCCGGGTGGCGGAACAGCAGGAACGCCTCCCCGGGGTGCGCCGGGCCGGCCAGTCAGAGGAAGGCGTGGCCCTCGCCCCGATAGGTGGGCACGGTCGCCACGACGGCATCCCCCTCGACCAGGTGCAGCTCGTTGACGTGCTCGCCCAGTTCACCCGCCTTCGCGTGCCGGAACCACACCCGGTCGCCGACCCGGAGCGTCGCCGCGGCGGCGCCGGCCAGCGGGGTCTGCACCTCGCCGGCCCCCTCGGCGCCGAGCAGCGTCAGCCCAGCCGGCAGCACCGGCCGGGGCTGCCGGCTGGCCGCCGCCGGGCCGGAGGCGATCCAGCCGCCGCCGAGCACGGTGGCCAGGTCGGGCGCCGGCCGGCGGACCACCGCACAGGCGAAGTATGCCGCCGGCGTGGGCCGCCAGGCACGGTACGCGTCGAAGAGCGTCGGACCGTACAGGCCGGATCCGGCGGTGACCTCGGTGACCGCGGGATCCGCGCAGGTCGCCGCCACGCTGCCGGTGCCGCCGCCGTTGACGAACTCCAGGTCGGCGTGCTCGCGTACGGCGGCCACCGCCGCTCCCCGGCGGGCCACCAGCTCGCGGTACGAGCGGCGCTGGGCCAGCCGGATCGCGCGGCCGAGCAACGCCTGCCCGGGCGGCGCGTCGCCGAGGCCGGCGATCTGTGCCTCGTACGCCATCAGCCCGACCAGCCGGAAGCCGGCGCGGCCGGCGACGGTGGCGGCGAGCGCGCCGGCCGCCCGGGCGCTGTGCACCGGTGAGCGACGCACCCCGACGTGCACCCGTCCGCCCAGGGGTCGCCAGGAGGCGTCCAGGTCGAGGCAGACCCGCAGCTCCGCCCGCTGGCCGGGGGAGCGCACGGTGTCGATGAGGTCCAGTTGGTCGGTGCCGTCGACCATCAGGGTGACCGCCCCGGCGAGCGCGGGATCGGCGGCGAGTTCGCCCAGCGCCCCCCGGTCGACGGTGGGGTACGCCACCAGCACGTCGTCGGCCACACCGGCCCGGACCAGCCAGATCGCCTCGGGCAGGGTGAACGCCATCACCCCCCGCCAGCCGCTCCGGCGCAGCGCCCGGCTGATCAGCTCCCGGCTGCGTACCGATTTGCTGGCCAGCCGGACCGGCTTGCCGGCGGCGAGCCCGGCCAACGCGCTCGCGTTGGCGTCGAAGGAGGTCAGGTCGACCACCGCGTACGGCGGGTCGAGGTGGGCGGTCGCCCGGTCCAGGCGCTCGCGAAGTTTGTCGCTTTCGGTGGCCACGTGTGCACGCTAACTGTCCGGCGGTCAATGCGAAACACCCTCGCGTACGCCTGGGTGCGGCCGATGGCCCCGGCGGCCTAGGCTCGGCGAGCAGGAGAATGTCACGGGTGGGGCGGCCCCCCACCGGGTCTAGAGTGTTGCACCGGGGATGCCCAGCGATGGGCCGGCACGTGGAGGTACGGCCATCGAAAGCCAGAACAACGGCGAGTCGTCCGGCGTGTCGCCGTCCGACGGCCAGCCCGCGGAGCGGGTGGGACAGATGGGAAGCACCTCGGGTCCGCTGGGCAGCGCCGCGGGGCAGATCGGTGGTGCGGCCGGCCAGTCCGGCGCCGGATCGCCCCCGCCGGCCGGCAACCAGACCGACCGCTCCGGCCTCACCGCGATCCGCTCGGTGCTGCGCATCCGGCCGTTCCGGCGGCTCTGGATCGTGCTCGGCGCCGCCTCCTTCGGTGACTGGCTCGGCCTGCTCGCCACCTCGGTCTTCGCCGCCGCCCAGGTGCAGGGCAGCACCGCCAAGGGCGCGGCCTTCGGCGGCCTGATCGCGATCCGGTTGCTGCCGGCGCTGGTGCTCGGCCCGGTGGCCGGTGTCCTCGCCGACCGCTTCGACCGGCGCTGGATGATGGTCATCTGCGACCTGCTGCGCTTCGTGCTCTTCGCCTCGATCCCGCTCTACGCGCTCACCGGGGCCAGCGGGGCGCTCGTGGTCACCTGGGCCCTGATCGCCACCTTCCTGATCGAGTCGATCACCCTGCTGTGGATCCCGGCCAAGGAGGCCGCGGTCCCCAACCTGATCCCGCGCGCCCGGCTGGAGACCGCCAACCAGCTCACGCTCATCACCACGTACGGCCTCACCCCGATCGCGGCGGCCATCGTCGCGGCGGTGCTGGACCGCAGCGTGCGCGGGCTGGTCGGTGGCGACCTGCCGAACTGGGCCGAGCCGGCCCAGCTCGCGCTCTGGGTCAACGCCTTCTCCCGGCTCGCCACCGCGCTGGTCGTCGCGTTCGGCATCAAGGAGATCAGCCGGGCGCAGGCCGCCCAGCGGGACCGCACCGAGCAGAGCATGACCAAGCAGTTCGCCGAGGGCTGGCGGTTCATCTCGCAGACCCCGCTGGTCCGGGGCCTGGTGCTCGGCATCTTCGGCGCGTTCGCCGGTGGCGGCATCGTGATCGGCACCGCCCGGTTCTTCGCCAACTCGCTCGGCGCCGGTGACGCCGCCTTCTTCCTGCTCTTCGGCGCGATCTTCATCGGCCTGGCGCTCGGCATCGGGCTCGGCCCGATGGTCGTCAAGGAGATGTCCCGGCGTCGCTGGTTCGGCATGAGCATCGTGCTGGCCAGCGCGGCGGTGATGACCCTGGCCTTCGCCATCCACCTGTCGATGGCGATCGTCGGCGCGGTCCTGGTCGGCGCCGGCGCCGGAATGGCCTTCCTGGCCGGCACCACCCTGCTCGGTGGGGAGATCGCGGACGAGGTGCGCGGTCGGGTCTTCGCGGTGGTGCAGATCGGCACCCGGCTGGTGCTGATCCTGGCGATCGCGCTGAGCAGCCTGCTCGCCGGCGTCGGCGGCTCCCGCAAGCTGGAGATCGCCGACCTCGGCCTCTCGATCTCGTCCACCCGGTTGCTGCTGCTCGCCGCCGGCGCGGCCGGCATCTTCGCCGGGATCAGCGCGTTCGGGCAGATGGACGACAAGAAGGGCGTACCGGTCCTGGCCGACCTCTGGGGCTCGATCCGGGGTCGTCCGCTGATGCCGGCCGAACCCTTCGTCTCCAACGGGCTCTTCGTGGTCTTCGAGGGCGGCGAGGGCGCGGGGAAGTCCACCCAGCTGGCGCTGCTCGCCGAGCGGCTGGGGCAGAAGGGCCGGGAGGTGGTGGTCACCCGCGAGCCGGGCGCCACCGCGGTGGGCGAGCGGATCCGCTCGCTGGTGCTGGAGAACTCGGGCGACGAGGCGCCGTCGCCGCGCGCCGAGGCGTTGCTCTACGCCGCCGACCGGGCCCACCACGTGGCCACCGTGGTCCGCCCGGCGCTGGTCCGCGGCGCGGCGGTGATCAGCGACCGGTACGTCGACTCCTCCCTGGCGTACCAGGGTGCCGGGCGCACGCTTCCGGTCGACGAGGTCTCCTGGCTCTCCTCCTGGGCCACCGGTGGGCTCAAGCCCGACCTGGTGGTGCTGCTCGACGTCGACCCGCAGACCGGCCTGTCCCGGGTGTCGGCCCGCAACCAGGACGCCGACCGGCTGGAGGCCGAGTCCGTCGCGTTCCACGAGCGGGTCCGGTACGCGTTCCTCGACCTCGCCGCGGCCGACCCGAAGCGCTACCTGGTGCTCGACGCGTCCCGCCCGGCAGAGAAGATCGCCGAGCTGGTGGCCCGGCGGGTCGAGGATCTGCTGGGCGACCCCGCCGGCATCGTGCACCCCCGGCCGGCGCAGGGACCGGACACCTCGGTGCAGCCTGAGTTATCCGACGCGGAGCTGGTGACGATGGAGCATCGGACCTGATGTCCGACGTCTTCGCCGACCTGGTCGGCCAGGACGAGGCGGTTGCCACGCTGCGCCGGGCCGCCGCCGCGGCGGCCGCCGTGCTCCGGCACGCCGCCGATCAGCCGGCGCTCGCGCTCACCCCGGCCGGGCCGGCCGGTGGCGCCGACCCCGGTGCCGGCATGACCCACGCCTGGATCTTCACCGGGCCGCCCGGCTCCGGGCGTTCGGTGGCGGCGCGCGCGTTCGCCGCCGCGCTCCAGTGCGCGTACGGCACCGGCTGCGGCGAGTGCCCCGGCTGCCACACCACGCTGACCGGCACCCACGCCGACGTCCGGCTGGTGGTGCCGGAGGGGCTCTCCATCGGCGTGAACGAGATGCGGGCGCTGGTGCTGCGCGCCGCCAGCACCCCGTCCGGCGGGCGCTGGCAGGTGGTGGTCATCGAGGACGCCGACCGGCTCACCGAGGCGGCCGGCAACGCGCTGCTCAAGGCGATCGAGGAGCCGCCGCCGCGCACCGTCTTCCTGCTCTGCGCCCCGTCCACCCACCCGGACGACATCTCGGTGACGATCCGGTCGCGCTGCCGGGTCGTACCGCTGCGGCAGCCGCCGGCCACCGCGGTGGCCGAGGTGCTGGTCCGGCGGGACGGCATCGCGCCCGACGTGGCGCAGTGGGCGGCCGCGGCCGCCCAGGGGCACGTCGGTCGGGCCCGCCGGCTGGCCCGCGACCCGGAGGCGCGCAAACGGCGCGAGGCGGTGCTCGCGGTCCCGCGCCGGTTGACCGGGGTGGGTGCCGCGTTCGACGCGGCGTCCGCGCTGATCGAGGCGGCCGAGGCGGAGGCCGAGGCGTCGGTGGCGGAAGCCGACGCCAGCGAGCGGGCGGCGCTGGAGACCGCGCTCGGCGCGGGCGGCACCGGCCGGGGCGCCGCCGGTGCCATCCGAGGTGCCGCCGGGCAGCTCAAGGACCTGGAGAAGCGGCAGAAGTCGCGGGCCACCCGGGCCCAGCGGGACGCCCTGGACCGGGCGCTGGTCGACCTCGCCGGCTTCTACCGGGACGCGCTCACCATCGCGCTGCGCGCCCCGGTCGAGCCGGTGCACACCGACACCGCCGCGCTCGCTGGCGCCGGGGCGCAGAAGTGGGACGCCGAGGGGGCGCTGCGCCGGCTGGAGGCGGTGCTGCAGTGCCGCGCCGCGATCGAGACGAACGTGAAGCCCCGGATCGCCGTCGAAGCGATGATGCTCGCCCTCTGGCGGGGCTGACCCCCGTCCGGCCTGCGGTCCCGCTTGCCGGACCGGTCATCCACAGGCATCGACAGCCTCGATTGGCGTGCGGTACGGTCCGGAGGCCGCGGTGACGGCGGCAGCACGCTCAGTGATGATCAGTCCGGGAGGAGCCCGCGGATGCCACGGGGGGAGATCGACGAGGCCTGGATCGAGGAGGCGGTGCGGCGCTACCGCCGGATCGAATCCCTCCAGGCCGAGTTCGACCAGGCGGTGTCCACGGTGGAGGTCACCGTGCGGTCGCCCGACGGCCTGGTCGAGGTGGTGGTGACGGCCGGCGGCCGGATCACCGACGTCCGATTCCTCGGCCCGCTGCACACCCGCAACCCCCGCGACGTGGCCGGCTCGGTGCAGGCCGCGGTCACCGCCGCCGCCGACGCGGCCGAGTGGGCCCGGGAAAAGCTGCACAACGAGACCTTCACCGCCTACCGACCGCTCGCGGGAGCCTGACATGGACGCCCTGCGCGCCCTCGCCGCGCGCCTCGACCAGGCGAGCGCCACGCTCAGCACGCTCTCCCACACGGTCACCGCCGCCGATCCGGCCCAGGCCGCCTTCGGCGTCGACGCGCCCGGGCGTCCGGGTGAGGTCGGCCGGGCGCTGCACCGACAGTGGATGACCGCCACCGATCACCGGGCCCGGGAGGCCCGCGCGGCCGCCGGTCGGCTCAGCGCAGCCGCCGCCGCGATCCGGGAGGCGGCCGACCGCTACACCGATGCCGACCGGGGCGCCCGGCGGCGGCTGGGCGGGGAGGCGTGATGGACGCCCTCGACCGACTGGCCGAGCCCGGCCTGGATCTGTTGCGCCGGGTCGACACCCTGCTCGCCGCCGGCGCCCCCGAGTCGCACCGGGTCTGGCCGCTGCTGCGCCGGATGCAGGTGCTGCCGGGTGATGCCGTCCGCGCCTTCCTCGACCTGCACCCCGCGCCGCTGGCCGGTGCCGGGCACGCGGTACGCCGGCTGGTCCGCGGCTACGACGACGTCTCGGCCACGCTGGCCGATCCGGTGCTCTGGTCCGGGCCGGGCGCTGAGGCCTACGGGCAGGCGCGCACGGCGCTGCTGCACCACCTCGAGGAAGGTCCGGAGAGCCTGGTCGGCCGGCTGGAGTCCACCGCTGGCTACGCCGACGCGTTGGCCGACTGGGTGGAGGGCAGCCGACTGACCCTGGCCCGGGCGCTGGCCGACGTGCTCCGCTCCGCCGAGGCGGTGGCGGTGGTCGCCGCCACCTCGATGTCGGCCGGGTCGGTGGGCAGCTCGGGCCCCGCCGGGCCGGGGGTGGCCGAAGCGGCCGAGATCGCCGCCCGGGTGCTGGCGGTGCTCTGCGTCGCCTACGACGGGGCGGAGACGCTGCTGCGGGAGTGGGCGCCGAGCCTCGCCGAGTCGACGTGGCGGCCGTCGGTGGTCGGCCGGTCCCGCTACGACGCCCCCACCCGCGTCGGCTGGTAGCGGCGCGGTCGGCTGGTAACCGTGCGGCGTTCGCGCCCCGGACAGTCCACGGCGCCGCGCTCGGGCGCCCGGTCGACCGGGCACCGGCTGCGACGCCGTGGACTTCCCCCTGCACCCCCCGCAGGTCTGCCTCCACTCAACGCCTCCGCCGGTCGTTTGTCGCCCATGCCGACCCGGATTCAGCCGTCCGGGCGAGGATCAATGGCACGACGGGCTGGCCGGTGGGTCGGTCAAGTCGACCGATGTGAATGGCTGCACGGTGTAGTCGTTCGGCGACGCCCGGCCGGCCGGTGGCCGGGGATCCGTCGTAGGGTGGGGGCATGGGCATGCTCTGCGCGGTCAGCTTCAACCGGTACGGGCGCCTCTACTACCTCGACCCGGGTGAGCTGCGTCCGCAGGTCGGCGACAAGGTGCTGGTGCCCACGGACGACGGGCCCGAGGTGGCGGAGTGCGTCTGGGCCGCGCAGTGGGTCACCGAGGAGACCGACGGCTTTCCCAAGCTGGCCGGCCTGGCCGGCGAGGACGACCTGCACCGCGACGAGGCGCTGCGCCGGCGCAAGGCCGAGGCGAAGGTGGCTGCCAAGCGGCTGATCCGGGCGCACGGCCTGCCGATGAAGGTGGTGGCCGTCGACCACGTGCTCGGCGCCGACGACGGCGGCGAACGGAGCACGATCTACTTCACCGCTCCGCACCGGGTCGACTTCCGCTCGCTGGTCCGCGACCTCGGCGCGACCCTGCACTGCCGGGTCGAGCTGCGCCAGCTCTCCGCGCGGGACTCGGCCCGGGTGCAGGGCGGCATCGGCTCCTGCGGGCGGGATCTGTGCTGCGCCACCTTCCTCACCGACTTCGAGCCGGTGACCATCCGGATGGCCAAGGACCAGGACCTGCCGCTCAACCCGCTGCGCATCTCCGGCGCGTGTGGCCGGCTGATGTGCTGCCTGAAGTACGAGCACCCGCTCTACCAGCGCTTCCAGGAGTCGGCCGCGCCGATCGGGGCCCGGGTCTCCACGCCCGAGGGCGACGGCCGGGTGGTCGGGCACAGCGTCCCGCGGGACTCGGTCACCGTCCGGTTGGACGCCGACGGCTCCCGCTGCTCCTGCTCACGCGCCTCCGTCTGCGCCCCCCGCCAAGCCCACGACCAGCACTACACCCCCTAACCCCCGGTCCCCTCCCGCACCCCACCCCACCCTCCCGCCGGCCCACGCCGTTGATCATGAAGTTATTGCCAGCCGGATCGGCGTGTCGACGCAATAACTTCATGATCAACGGGGGTGGGTGGGGGTGGGGGGTTAGGTGAGGGTGATGGGGGGTTCGGCCAGGTGGGGGGTCAGCGGGGTCTTGGGGGTCAGCCAGGAGGACGTCGGGGACTGGTTGGGGTTGACCTGCCAGTCGCGGGCGACCCGGTCGACGGCGACCGGGTAGATGGTCAGCGTGCCGTCGGGGTCGATCCGCATTCGCAGGAACGCTTTCGAGTCCTCAATGCCCTGACCGGCGAAAAGCTCGTTGACGTTCACCCCGAGGGCGCTGGCGACCAGCAGGTACGCCGCCACCAGTTGGCTGGCGACCAGCCCGCTCACCGGCCCGTAGAGCACCGCCGCGGCGACCGCCGGCAGCGGCCACGGCCAGTCGTAGAAGGGCAGTTGCAGCCAGGCCCAGGTGCCGGCCGCGCCCAACCCGACCTGGGCCAGCCCGTGCCCGACGCCGAGGATCCAGTGCCGGGCGTGCCGCTTGCCGCCGGCGTTGGGTGGCTTGGCGAAGAACGCGGCGCCGAGCAGCGTCACCACCAGCATCAGCACCAACGGCACGCTGAACAGCCGCTGCTCGGTGGTGCCGACCCGGTTCGCCGCCACCCCGGCCATCGCCAGCATCAGCAACGTGTGCAGGGTGCCGAGCAGGGTGGTGAAGCCCGGGTTGCGCAGCGGCAGTCGGGGGAAGATGCCCCAGCCGTACCGCCGGGAGCGGGCCGCGTCCGGGTAGCGGGCGACCAGGTCGTACGGGCGGGTACGGCTGGACCGGCGGGCCAGGGTGTCCTTCGGGGGTACCTCGATCCGCTCCGGCAGCTTGTGCGTCGGGTAGAGGTAGGCGCCGCCACTGCCACAGGTGACCAACTGCCGGTCCGGGCCGGCGTACCGGGCGTAGTGGTGCAGGTCGCCGGAGATCAGCAGCCGGACCTGCGCGCCGGTGGGCGAGATGATCGTACGGATGAAGTAGTCGATCGAGTCGTACGCCGTGGGGTGGTCGGCGGCCTTGACCCAGGTCGGCGCCGGCACCGCCAGGATCACCCGGCTCTGCGGCCCCAGCTTCTCGGCGACCGTGTCGAAGTAGGCCAGCTGCGGATCGTCCAGGTATGAGCCGGACTGGTCGTCCAGGCCGAGCAGCCACCAGTCGGCCGGCAGCTCGACGGCGAAGTAGGAGCGGGACTGGCCGGTGCCCCAGCCACCGAAGTGCCGGTCCCGCGAGCGGACGAAGAGCCGCAGGAAGGCGGTCAGCCCGTCGTACCAGTCGTGGTTGCCGGGCACCGCGAAGAGAGTGGGGCGCTCGGGCGGGCTGACCGGCAGCGCCGCCTGGTAGGGCCCCTTGCACCGGTCCTCGTACGCCTCGTAGGCCGCCGACGGATAGACCTGGTCGCCCCCCATCACCAGGGTCTGCGCGCGGGGCAGCCGGTGCCCGTCGACCTCCAGCTCGGGCTGGGCGAGCAGGTACGCCACCGAGTAGGTGGCGTTGAAGCCGTCGCCCAGGTCGGCCACGTAGTCCAGCCACAGCCCGCCGTCCGGCCCGACCTGCCGCTCGATCCGGGCGTCGAGGGAGTTCTGCAACTCCCGCTTGTCCAGGTACGCCCCGAAGAGCATCGCCAGCAGGGTACGGATGCCGGTGCTGATCAGCAGGAACGGCGCGAGCCACGGCACCGGCCTGCGCGGGGTGAAGCCCAGCTCCAGCGGGTCGGTGGTCCGCGGCCGGCGGGCCGCCCGATCGCCGGCCGGCTCGCTGGCGCTGCCCGGGACGCCCGCCGATCTGCCGGCGGACGGGTCCTCGGGATGCGCGGCCGGCTCGTCGGGGCGGGGGTGATCATCGGTCACCCGCCGCAGCGTAGTCCCGACCGGGCACGAACGCTGTCCGGCGAACGACGGAACGCACCCGATGTCCGGCTTGCCGGCCCGGCCGCGCCCCGGGGGTATCCGGTTCGGCCCGGGTCGGGGTGTGCCGTACACTTGACGATCGTTGCCGCCTTAGCTCAGTCGGCTAGAGCGACGCACTCGTAATGCGTAGGTCGACGGTTCGATTCCGTCAGGCGGCTCGGTACAGAAGCCCAGGTCAACGACCTGGGCTTCGCCGTTTCCCAAGGTCGACAGCCTCGCCGCCGGCCGTGCCAGTCCGCAAATCGTCCGCATCCCGCGCCGCGACCGCCTCGTCCAGCCGGTTGGCAACAGCGTCCAGGTCGTCACCGAACAGCCCCGCGTACACGTCCAGCGTCATCGACGCCGAGGCGTGCCCAAGCATCCGCTGCACCGCCTTGACGTTCGCACCCGCCGCCACGGCCAGACTCGCGGCCGTGTGCCGCAGATCGTGAGGAGTCAGCCCAGCCAGCCCGACCGACGCCGCTGCCGGCGCGAAGACCCGCGACCGGAAGTTGGTGTTACGCAGCGGCCCGCCGTTCGGAGCGGTGAACACCAGCTCGTCCCGGCGCTTGCCGGCGACGTGCGCGGCCAACTCGTCGACGAGGAACCGCGGAATCGGCACCGAACGGCGCTGATGGTTCTTCGGCGTACCCTCGACCAGCTCTCCGCCAACCTCGGCGAACGCCACGGCGACCGTCACCCGACGCCGCAGGAGATCAAGGCGGCCCGCAAGGCGGGCCGCGCCGGCCCGGCCCCGGCCTGCTGGCGACCTCCGGCCGGCATCGGCCGGGCCGGCCGGCCACGCTGACGGACGACCAAGATTCGAAGACCTCGGGGCTCCGCCCCGAACCCCGACCCTCCTCAGAGATGCCGCCACGGATCACCTCGCCGGGCACCACAAGGGCTACCAGCCTCCCCGGACGGGGCCAAGGTCGTTCGTCCGGTAGGGCGCTCCACCTTGACCCCGTCCGGGGAGGCTGGACGGTCTTCGACTGCCCGACGAGGAGATCCGCCGCTCCGTGGTTAGCGCGGCAACGCCACGCTTCTGGTTTGATCACCGGATGGGTTATGTCGGTTCCTACACCTGGCAACTTCGACAGTTGGTCGGGTCTCGACTGCTGCTCATGCCCGGAGCACAGGTCGTTCTCCTCGACGCGGCTGAGCACGTCTTGTTCCAGCGACGTCGTGATTCGGGTTTGTGGGAAATACCGGCAGGGGCAGCCGAGCCAGGAGGAAGCTTCGTCGGTACCGCGATCGATGAGGTCCGAGAGGAGACCGGACTCATAGTCGACAGCTCCGATCTCGCTGCCTTCGGTTGCCTATCTGAGCCGGATGCTCACGTCATCACCTATCCCAACGGGGACCGGATGCACTGCTTCGCCATGTGCTTCGAAGCGCGACGATGGTCAGGCGTGATCGAGCCGGAGAGCACGGAGGTGCTCGAAGTGGCTTTCGCTGACCCCGCAACGCCACCCGGCCCGCTGCAAGCACAGACCCGAGTTGTCCTGGAAATGCACGCCGCGTATCGCCTGACTGGCCGGTTCCAAGCCAGGTGACGCCTGGACTCACGGGCCATCGGTGGGCCAGTAGCCATGGCATCCATCGGGCACGAGCGGGCGCGAGAGGCAAACGGGTAGGCCCCTGGGTGCAGGCGTTTCGGGCATCACGACCAGTTGAGCACGCTCTTCCAGACTGGCGCTCTGCGCCATTTCGACAAGCGAGCAGTCCGCATCTAGTCCGCAAGAGGTCGACGGACGACGGGGGAGTGGTGGGAGATGTCGAGAGGCATTTCCGCTGCTAGACCCCCATCTGCCCAAGTCGACGGGGCGGGCAATTTGATCTCGTAATGCGTAGGTCGACGGTTCGATTCCGTCAGGCGGCTCGGTAAAGAAGCCCAGGTCAAACGGCCTGGGCTTCGCCGTTTCTCGAGGTCGATCACGTCGCCGCCGGTGGGTCCCGTCCGGGAGGCTGGTAGGTCTACAACTGCCCGATGAGAAGATCGGCTGTATTCGCCCCTAGCGGTACCGCCAGGTCACCAGTCCTCGCAGGGGAAGTGCGTCGACCGCACACAGTCGTGGTTCAAAAGCAGCATCACTCGGAACCGTCCGCTGTTGGCCAGCTGGTCGAAGAATCTCATGCCGAGCTCGGCCGTCCCGTCGGGGTTCGACACGTCCAGACAGAAGGGATGACTGCGGAAGGGCTCCTCGGGGTCGGGTTCGGTGTTGAGCCAGACTGCGAAGTTCTCTCCCCATCCGAAAAAGTGCCGCCAATCTCCCGTTCTTTCCACAAGTTCCACGCCGAGGGTCCCTGCGACCACCGGCGCGAACTGTTCCAGTGGCGGCAGCTCGCCCGCCTGGGTCACCCCGAGAAGCAACGTCGTGTCCATGAGCACGTCACCGTACATCTCGTAATGCGTAGGTCGACGGTTCGATTCCGTCAGGCGGCTCGGTACCGAAGCCCAGGTCATCGGCCCGGGCTTCGCCGTTTTCGAGGTCGAACGCGCCCCTCGCCTGGCGATATGGGTTGACCTGTTCGCGGGGCCGGCGCGAGGCTGACCGGATGGGGACTGTCATCCGAAACTTCGCGTTCGACTGCGCCGACCCGTACGAACTGGCGCACTTCTGGGCCAAGGTCTTCGACTGCCCGGTCGACCCCCAGCTCAAGCCGGACGACGAGGAGGTGGCCGTCGAGCCGCCTGGCGGCACCAGGCTCTACTTCCAGCGGGTGCCGGAGCCGAAGAGCGTCAAGAACCGTACGCACATCTGCCTACAGCCGGAGGTGCTCCGCGATCAGGAGGTCGAGCGCGTCCGAGCCCTCGGTGCCACCATCGTCGCTGACCACCGTGATCCGGACGGCAGCGGCTGGGTCGTGATGGCCGACCCGGAGGGCAACGAGTTCTGCGTGCTACGCAGCGAGGCCGAGCGCCAGGCAACCGCATAGGCCGTCCGGGCTGGCCGCCGCATATCAAGGGCAGTTGATACCTTCGCGCGATGGCGAACCGCAATCCGCTAGCGGCCCTGTTCCTCGCGGCGCTTCTCACCGCCTGCTCCGGCACCGCCTCGCATGAGGAGCAGCTGGATTACCTGCGCGAGATGGCTCAGCACGGGGCCGAACTGCATGCCGCGAAGAAGAGCGAAGGATCCGCCGGCGATCGGGAAGAGTGCGCTGGCGCCTACGAATCGATCTACGACGGACCGTCCGGCCACGCCGCGCCCCAGGTCGAGGACTACGCCAAGAGGCTTGAGTTGCTGAAGAGCGGCGAGAGGCTGTTCGTCGAGAGCTGCGTGAACGGGATTCCGTCGCCGGTAACTGAGGGAACCCTCGCCGTGCGCCAAGGGTCCCCGCTTGTGCACACGGTGAAGCCACCAGCCTGATCAGACCTTGTCCTTGAGATTACCGTCGGCGCGGCGCCGATCTGCGTCCCGAATCCCGTGGCGGACAGCCAGGCGTATCACGAGGTAGAGGACGACCAGCGCGACGATCCAGGGGGCCACGCCGGAGAGCAGATCCATGACGGGAGAGCCCGGCGACGACATGGCTGCGAGCGGAATTTCCATGATCACGACTGGCAGAGTAGGCAGCGTCAGGTGTGTCAGCTACCCCTTCAGGGGCGAGCCGTGCCGCCATCCGTGCAGCTGAGCCCGCCGGCACGGCCGGATCTCACCGGGCGCGACGGGCCGGCCACGCGTACGGCCGGCCGGGCGCTCTGATCACCTGGCTGCGGGTTCGGACCTCGCACGCCGGATGACACCAGTCTCGCCGTGATCATTTGAGATATCGTGCGCCCTCGACGACCAGAGACGAGGAAGTGACGCATGGCGGGGACAGGGGCGAAAGGTGCCGGGCGACGCACGGCCGGCGCAGGGCTGCTGGCCCTGGTGTGCCTGCTGACGGCGAGCGGCTGTTCGCGACTTGCCGACACCGTCGAGCGGACGGCGGCAGGGCCGTCGACATCGCCCTCGCCGCTCGTGGCGATGCGTCTCGACAAGCCGGAGAAGCTGCTGGGCACCTGGCCCGAGTCGATGAGCCGGCAGCTGCGCGCGCAGCCCGAACAGAACATGGGCACCTTCAAAGAGCTTCTCGACGGCGAGCCGACCAGCGCGGTCGGCACCGCGTACACCACCGCCGACGGTCGCTACACCGCTCTCGTCAGCGGCGTGTCCGGGACGGTGACGGATCCCAAGGCGACTCTGGACACCGTCTTCGCAGCCCTGCCGAGGCTGTCCGGTGTCAAGCCGACCCGGCCCGGGCCGATGGGCGGCGAGGCCCGCTGCGGCAAGGGTGAGACGCAGGGCGTCAACATCGAGGTCTGTGCGTGGGCCGACCAGCACAGCATCGGCATGGTCGCCTTCCTCGGTTTCCCATCCGGCGGCAGCGCCGACGACATGTTCGTGCGGGCGCGTGCCCAGCTGGAGCACCCGGTCAGCTGAGCGCGCCGGCGCGGAGTTGCACCTGGTCGTCCTGCCACTCCTGACGAGACCCGGGTGGCGGCATCTCCACTCCGGCGATGCCGGCGGGGGACGAGAACTCCCGACGAAGCTGGTCGATCATCTGCTCGGCTCGCTGTCGGATCGCGGGGGAGTTGTCGGGGCCGTCGAGGCTCAGCCCCAGCACCGCGGTGCCGTCGTCGGTGATCGTGATCATTGCCCATGGGTGTTGCCGGCTGCGCAGGTAGAGCGTGAACGCGTCGCGGCCGGTCCAGCGGAGATCGGCCAGGGCCGCCGCGTCGGCCTCGGTCGGCGGGCCGGCGACGTAGGTGCGGGTGAAGGCGGACAGCCGATCGTCACCGGGGTCGTCGGTGTCGACGTAGCGGTCGATGAACACCTGCAACACCTCGGGGGTGGGTTGCGCCACCCACACGTAGACGTCCCAGCAGAGTGACACCAGCTCAGAGTAGGTGGGAACCAGGCGGTGCACGAGTGGTCGTCGAGGTGAGGTCACCAGCCTGGCGCCGCGCGTCCGTAACTTGTCGGTGGGACCGGCCACGATGTGCCGATGGAGCCAAGGACGATCGTTCAGGAGTTGTGGGATCGCATGCAGGCCCGCGACTGGGGCCGGCTCGGCGAGTTGCTGGCCGACGACCTGGTGGTGGAGTGGCCGGTCAGCGGCGAACGGATCGTGGGCCCAGCGAACTACGTGGCCGTCAACGCCGAATATCCGGAGGGATGGTCGATCGACGTCCTGCGGATCGTGGCGGAGGGCGAGGTCGTGGTCTCCGAGGTGGAGGTCCCGCACGAGACCATGGGGGTCTTCCGGGTGGCGTCGTTCTGGACGGTGCGCGACGGGAAGGTCGTCGCGGGCCGGGAGTACTGGACGAGTCTCGGGGCGGACCCGTCGCCGCAATGGCGTGCCGCCTACGTGCAGCGGGTGTGACCACGCGCCGTCGACCAGGCGGGGCGGCCGGTGAGCCGTCAGTGCCGTGTGCCGGGCGCGCCACAGTGGCGTCGCAGCCAGGTGACGACGAGTTCGTCGAAGCCGGGCGCCCGTACGCCGGGTGTGTAGTGGCCGTTGCTCACCTGGGCCGGTCCCTCGCCCGCGTAGATCCGGATGTTGTGGTCGGCGTGCGGAAAGACCACGATGTCGTGCTGCGCGGCGGGCAGGGTGTCGGCGATGACCCGCACACTGTCCTGCACCGGGACCAGCAGGTCGTCGGCGCCGAAGATCGCCAGCAGCGGGCAGCGCAGGGCGCCGAGCGCCGGCGCCGGGTCATGGTCCGCGATCCCGGCGAGGAATCCGATCGATCGGGGTGTCGTCCCGGCGAGCAGCCGATACCAGGCGGCGGCGTGCCAGCGTGCCTGCTCGGCGTGCACCCGGGCCGGGTCGTCGCCCGCCCGGACCCGCCGGACCTGGTCGTGCAGCAGCGCCACCGCCTGCCGCACATCGGCCTCGGTGAAGCCCTCGGCGGGGAGTTGGTGGCGCAACCGGTGCTCCTCCTGGGCGAGCACGTTCACGCCTGGACCGGAGACGCTCACCACTGCCGCCACCGTGTCGTCCGCCGACGCCGCGAGTTGGGCCACCCAGCCGCCCTGGCTGCCGCCGATCAGCGCCACCGCGTCCGGCAGCACGTCCTCGCGTACGCGCACTGCCCGCACCGCGGCTGTCGTCTCCTTGGCCCGGTCGGCGATGGTCTGTCCGGTCCAGTCGCCGGTCGAGGCCCCGGAACCGGGCTTGTCGTACGCGAAACTGGCGAAGCCGGCGGCGGCGAGCCGGGTGGGCCACGCGCCCTGGTCCCGTCCACCCGGACCGGAGCCCTCCACGAACACCACCGCCGGATACGGGCCCGGCCACGGTGGTCGGACGTAGTCGCCGACCAGCCTGGTCCCGTTGTTGTCGAAGGACAGCTCCGTGGTCACCGGCGTGAAGAGCACACCGTCAACATAGTCATGCCCGTCGTTGTGGGTCAGTACGCCGCTTCGGGCAGGTCGCGCAGGCGGCGGGCCGGCGAGAAGATCACCCAGAGCACGCCGGCCAGCGCGCCCACCGTCGCGATCCAGAGCGCCTCGCGGATGCCGAGGGCGGCACCGAGGGCACCGCCGATCAGGGCTCCGATCGGTCGGATTCCGTAGTTGATGGTGCGCCGCACACCGGTTGCCCGGGCCAGGAGCGACTCGGGGGTGAGCGCGGTCTGCACCGAGCCGGTCACGATGTCGAGCATCATCACGCCCACCGCGCAGAGGAGCTCGGCGGTGAAGAGCATGCCGAGCACCAGTGGCGTCGGGCCGTCGGCCAGCGGCACGAGCACCAGCGGCGCCGGGAAGAGCACGAAGCCGGCCACCATGGTCGGCCCGATGCCGAACCGGCGGGTCAGCCGGCCGGTGACCGCCGCGCCGAACAGGCCGCCCACCGCGCCCGCACCGAGCACCAGGCCGAGCAGGCCGGGCGAGAGGTGCAGCTCGCGGGTGGCGTAGAGCACGAAGAGCGCGGCGAACATGAAGTTGAACAGGTTGACCGTGGTGGTGCCGAGCACGATCGCCCGCATCATCGGCGTCCGGGCGATGAACCGGAGGCCCTCGGCGATCCCCAGGCCGGCACCGCGGGCCGGCGCCGGCTCCGTCGGCCGGATCCGCCCCAGAAAGTACGCGGACCAGACGTACGACAAGGCGTCGGCGACCAGGGCGATCGGCGCGGAGAGCAGCTGCACCAGGAGACCGCCGATGCTCGGCCCGGCCACCAGGGACATCGCCCGGCTGCCGTTGATCAGCGTGTTCGCCTCGACGTAGTCCCGGCGCTGCACCACGGAGACGAAGAGCGGTCCGCGGGCGACCTCGAAGAGCACCGCGAGAGTGCCCATCGCGAAGGCCACGCCGTAGAGCTGGGGCAGGGTGAGCAGGTCCATCAGGTAGGCCGCGGGGATCGTGGCCAGCAGCAACGCCCGGCCGAGGTCACTGATCACCATGACGCGCCGCTTGTGCGGGAACCGGTCCACCCATGCCCCGGCGAGCAGCGAGAAGAGCAGGTTCGGCGCCAGCAGCGCGGCGGTCAGGTAACCCATCTGTGCCGGCCCCGCGTCGGTGATGAGCACGGCCAGCAGCGGCAGGGCGAGGGTGGAGATCTCGTCGCCGAAGTAGGACACGGTCTGCGCCGACCAGTACCGGCGGAACGTCCGCTCGCGCAGCAGCCTCGGCAGCCGGCCGCGCCGGATCGCACCACCGGGCCGGTCGGACCCGCCCGCCGGGGCGGTGCCGGCCGGGTCGTCCGGTGGGGTGCCGCCGCCGGGGCCACCCGCCAGCGTGGTGCCGGCCGGGTTGCCGGCGGCGGCACCGGGCGGGGTGCGGTCGGCCAGGCTGCCGGGCGGGGCGTCGTCGGCCGGTCCGCGGGGCGGGACGGTGGGCGGAGCGGCGGCGGTGCCGGCGAGCGGCGCGCCGGGCAGGTCACCGCTCATCGGGCTTCACCCGACTCGGTCGTCGCCTCGTCCGACGCGGCGGGGGTGTCGCCGGACGACGGCGGCGAGAGCACCGCGAGCTGGATCATGCTGACCCGGCGCCAGCCGGCCGGCCGCCGGGTCGGGTCGGTGATCCGCTCGTCATACGTGGCGAGCAGGGCGTCGACCCGCTCCTTCAGCTCGGCCAGCTCGTCGGCGGTCAGGTAGAGCGACTGGTCGCTGAAGCCGGTGACCGCGCGCCAGGATGTCGGTTCGTCGGCTCGCCGGGCCAGGAACTCCTCGGCCTGTCGGGTGTAGAGGGCGAGCTGAGCGGCGTTCAGTTCGTCGGTGGCCGCCCGCATCCGCGGGTCGTCCGAGTCGTCGTCCCAGGAGGTGCTGCGCGCGGTGGCCCGCCACGGCCGCTCTCGGGCGTCGGCGCCGGGAGCCCGCTCGGCGAGCCCGTACTTGGCGAGCTGGCGGAGGTGGAACGAGCAGCTCGCGACGCTCTCGCCGAGTTGTTCGGCGGCCCGGGTGGCGGTCATCGGGCCCTGCTGGCGGAGCAGGCCGATGAGGGTCATCCGCAGTGGGTGCGCGTAGCCGCGCAGCGCCTTCGGATCGGTCAGCTTCAGCCGGGGCAGCGTCATATGCTAAAGCTATCTTTAGAAAGATAACTTTAGCAAGTGCGCGAGCGGCGCCAGCCGACCCGCTCGGACCGGATCAGGCGTAGATGTTCTTGGCGTACTCCGGGCCGTAGTGCCGCTCCAGGTCGGCCAGGCTCTCGGCCGGGGCCTCCACCTCCTTGATCAGGCGGGCCCGCGACGGCAGTACGTCCGGCTGCCAGGTCTCCGGCTGCCAGAGCTGGGAACGGAGGAACGCCTTGGCGCAGTGGTAGAAGATCTGCTCGATCTCCACCACGATCGCCAGGATCGGGCGGTGGCCCTTGACGACCATGTCGTCGAACCAGGGCGCGTCGCGGACCAGCCGAGCCCGTCCGTTGATCCTCAGCGTGTCGGTGCGCCCGGGGATCAGGAAGATCAGCCCGACGTGCGGGTTCTCGAGGATGTTGCGGTAGCCGTCCGCCCGCCGGTTGCCCGGTCGCTCCGGCACGGCGATGGTCCGATCGTCCAGCGCCAGGGCGAACCCGCCGGGGTCCCCCTTCGGCGACACGTCGCAGCTGCCGTCCGCACCCGCGGTGGCCACCAGGCAGAACGGCGACGCTGCCAGCCAGTCCAGGTCCCGCTGGTGTAGCCGCGTGCGTTCCTTGGCAACCGCCCGCGCGTGCGGCGTGCCCAACAGCTCGCGCAGCTCCTCTTGCGAAGTGATCTCCACCGTCACGTGATCCTCCCCGGGGCGTTGACCGTGGTGGTGGGACCACCGTGCGGTGGGCCCGCCCGCCAGCCTAGGAGAGCGTGACCAGGGCGAGGTTTGTCCCTCGGAGCCGGGGGTACCGCCTCACCCGACGCGCCGCGGACCCGACCAGTGGAGGCCGGAGATGGAGAGCCGACTCAAGGTGCTTGGCCATCCCGTCCACCCGATGCTGGTGATGTTCCCGGTCGCCCTGCTGGCCACCGCGGTCCTCTTCGACGTGATCGACACCGTCGGCGGCCCCGACGTCCTCGGCGAGGTCGCGTACTGGAACATCGCGGTCGGCCTGGTCGGCGGCCTGCTCGCCGCGGTGGCCGGCACGTTCGATCTGCTGGCCATTCCGACCGGCACCCGCGCCAAGCGGGTGGCGCTCACCCACGCCGCCGCGAACCTGGCGGTGATCCTGCTCTTCGCCGCGGTCTGGGCGGTCCGGCTCAACGCCGACTCGCAGGCCGCCGGCGGCGCGCTGATCGCCATCGAGGTCGTCGCCCTGGCGATCCTCGGCGTCAGCGCCTGGCTCGGCGGTGAGCTGGTCGACCGGCTCGGGGTGGGCGTCGACGCCGAGGCCGGCCTGGACGCACCCAGCTCGCTGCGGCCCACCGCGGCCGCCCAGCGGATCGGAGAGATGCCATGAGCGAGCGTAGTGAGCGAATCATCGGGCACCGGGCGGCCGGTTCTCCTGCCGTGGCCGACCGAACGGAGGCGTCGGCATGAGCGAACAGGGTGGCGGCGGATTCGGCCGGGGCTGGCGGAGTCGGCAGCAGAGCTGGGACCCGATGGGCGAGCTTCAGTCGCTCCGCACGGAGCTGCGTCGCCTGGTCGGCGCCCGGTCCGGCCCGCCCGAGGTGGAGCTGACCGAAACCGCCGAGGGCTGGGAGGTCATCGTCCGGCTGCCCGGGGTGGCGCCGGAGGAGGTGGCGGTCGAGTTGGACGACCGGGAGCTCTGCGTGCGGGCCCGCTCCGAGGCGGAGGTCAACGCCGACCAGGGCATTCCCGGTGGCTTCGAGACCCGAGGCTTCGAATACCGGGTCGACCTGCCGTCGCGGGTGGACCCGAACGCCATCGACGCGGTGATGGACCATGGTCTGCTCCGCGTCCGGCTGCCGCGCGCCGCCCGGCCCAGCACGCGCACCATCACGGTCGGCCGCACCGGGCCCCGCACCACGGGCAGCGGTACGCCGATGCCGGCTGATCCCGCCGCGGACCGGGAGCTGCACCGCCCGGACACCGCCGCCGGCGAGATCGACCGGCCGTAGCGGGAGTGGTCGCGCCGTCCCTGCTCGGCCCGGTCGCCGAGCCCGTGCCCGACGTGGCACGGATCGCCGTGCTGCGCGCCAACGCGCTCGGCGACTTCATCTTCGTGCTGCCGGCGCTCGACGCGCTGCGCGCCGCGTACCCCCAGGCGGAGATCGTGCTGATCGGCGCGCCCTGGCACGCGAAGCTCTGGCGCGACCGGCCCGGCCCGGTCGACCGGGTGCTGGTGGTGCCGGCGGCCGACGGCATTCGCCGGCCCGAGCCGGACGAGCCACCCGCCGCGATGGCGGACTTCCTGGCCGCGGCCCGCGCCGAACGTTTCGACCTGGCGTTGCAGGTGCACGGCGGGGGCGCGAACTCCAACCCGCTGATGGCGTCGTTCGGCGCCCGGGTCACCGCCGGGTTGCGCGCCGAGTCCGCGCCCCCGCTGGACCGCTGGACCCGGTACGTCTACTACCAGCACGAGGTGATCCGCTATCTGGAGGTGGCCGCGCTGGTCGGCGCCCCGGCCACCACCATCGTGCCCACGCTGGCCGTCACCGCCGCCGACCGGGCGGAGGCGGCCGAGGTGCTCGGCCCCGTGCGGCAGCCGCGGGTGGCGCTGCACCCGGGCGCGACCGACACCCGCCGGCGCTGGCCCGCGGAGCGGTTCGCCGAGGTCGCCCGGGAGCTGGTCGGCGACGGGTACGAGGTGCTGGTCACCGGCACACCGACCGAGCAGGAGGTGGTGGACCAGGTGGTCGCGGCGGCCGGGGTGCCCCTCCGGCCGCAGGTCGGCACGCTCAGCCTGGGCGGGCTGGCCGGTTGCTTCGCCGACTGCGCGCTGGTGGTCTCCAATGACACCGGCCCGCTGCACCTGGCCGCGGCGGTCGGCGTCCGGACGGTCGGCGTCTACTGGGTCGGCAACCTGATCAACAGTGGCAACCCGCTACGCGCCCGGCACCGCCCGATCACATCGTGGACGGTGCACTGCCCGGTCTGCGGGGTGGACTGCACCCCCGGCATCTACCCGCACCGGCCGGGCGACGGCGAGTGCCCGCACCGGGACTCGTTCGTCACCGACGTACCGGTGATCGAGGTGCTGGAGGCCGCCCGGGAGCTGCTGCGCCCAGAGCCCGGCGCGCCCTGAGCCGGCCTCACGCCGGCTGTGGGGCGTCCTCGTCGGCGAGCACGACCTCCCACGCCTCCACGTCCCGCTCGGTGACGGTGGTCGGCGACTCCAGGTGGTACGCCCCGCTGGGCAGCACGCCCGCGCCGCCGTGCCGGGCCAGCACCGCGAGCTGGGCGGCCACGTCCTCGCCCTGGTGCCGCTCCTGCACCCGCCGCCAGAACTCGAAGCCGCCCGAGTCGACCAGCTTCGCCCGGTCGTAGAGCACGCAACCGCCGACCCAGGAGACCTTGTACGCCCGCCAGGCGCCAGGGGGCAGGGCCAGCTTTCCGGTGACGTGCAGCAGGTTCGCCGCCGAGTGGATCCGCGCCCGGTTCCACTCGGGGGTGCCCGGTCGGATCCGCTCCGGCACGGGTGGGTCGATCCACTCCTCGTAGTGCCCGTGCGTCTCCGGTCGGACGTCGTCGCGATAGGAGAGACCGTGCACGGCGTTGCCCACGAACCCGCAGCCGAGTTCGGTCAGGGCGGTCACCAGCCGGTGCAGCGTTCCGGGTTCCAGCCAGACGTCGTCGTCGACGAAGAGCACGTAACGGGCGGTCGAGGCGGCCAGCAGGTAGGCCCGGTGCTCGGCCAGCCCGCGTCGGGGCAGCCGGCGGGTGAGCAGCACCGGGTGACCGCGGTGTCGCAACGCGCGGGCCATCGTGGCAGCGGCCGGGTGGGCGTACGCCGGTTCCCCGTCGGACTGGTCGCTGACCACCACGCCGAATCCGGGCACCCCGTCCTGCGCGGCCAGCCCGGCGAGGGTGACCGCCAGCTCGGCGGGGCGGTTCCGGGTCGGGATCAGCACGTCGACCAGCCGGTCGGCGCGGAACTGTTCCGGATCGCCCGGGTCGAGCGGCCGGTTCACGACGGCTTGCTGGTCAACGACGAGTCCGGTTCCCGCTCCTGGCTGTGCGCGCGGATCCGCTCGATGATCTGCGAGGTGGAGCGGTCCGGCACGTAGCCGAGGGTGCGGACCTGGCCGCCCAGCCGGCGGACCAGCGGCGCCTCCGGCACCATCTCCGGCGGGTAGTCGCCGCCCTTGACGTAGACGTCGGGGCGGACGGTCTCGATCAGCGTGGCCGGCGAATCCTCCTCGAAGACCACCACGTGGTCCACGCAGGAGAGCGCCGCGAGCAGAGCCGCCCGGTCCTCGACCGGGTTCACCGGGCGGTCCGGCCCCTTCAACCGGCGGACGCTGCCGTCGGCGTTCACCGCCACCACCAGCAGGTCGCCGAGCGTACGGGCCTGCTCCAGGTAGCGCACGTGCCCACGGTGCAGCACGTCGAAGCAGCCGTTGGTGAAGACCACCCGCCGGCCGGAGCGCCGGTGCTCGTCGACGATCGTGGCGAGTTCCTCCGGACCGACCACCGCCGGGCTCCCGGCGTCCTCGTTCGGGATCTCCAGCGCGCTGAGCAGGTCCTGCCGACGGCAGACACAGGTGCCGGTGTCCGAGACGGTGATCGTCGCGGCCAGCTGGGCGAGCTGGGCGGCCGTCGGCAGCGGCGCGTCCGCGGCCAGCGCCAACGTCATCGCCGCCAGGTACGCGTCCCCGGCCCCGACCGCGTGGCTGGCCGGCACGGGGGTGCTGTGGCTACGTCGCGGCTCGCCGTCGGCCCCGCCGACCACCGCGCCCTCGGTGTCCAGGGTCACCGCCACCACGTCCGCGCCGGTGTGCGCGCGCAGCTCGGCCAGGCGCGACTCGGCCAGCACTGCCCGGTTGACGCCCTCGCCGGCGGTCGCGTTCACCGTGACTCCGGCGCCGGTCACGCTCAGTCCGTCACCGGTCATCGCCACCCGGCCCTCGCCGGGTGTCGGCTCGCCGGTGGGCCCGATCCGGTCGGCCCGAGCCGCGCCAGCGGTCGGATCCGCGCCGACCACGCCGTCGAGGCTGCCGGCCCCGGTGACCGCCGGGTCGTCGGGGCCCGCCGACGGGTCGTGCTCGCGGAGAGCCCGGGCGCCGGGTGCGGCTCCGACGGTCAGCTCCGATGGACCGTCGGCCGGGTCGTGGTCCGGGTGATCGAGGTGCAGCTGACCGCCGGCGGTACGCGGGGCGGAGCCGCCCGCGCGGGCCAGCAGCCGGGTCGCCTCGGCGAAGCTCGGGGTCACCACGGTCGGGGCGAGGCCGCGCCAGTCGGCGAGGTCGTGCGCGTCCAGCGCGACCGTGGCGTAGCGCTCCCGGTGGGCGACCAGCCAGGCGCGCACCGGCGCGGGCAGCGCGCCGAGGCCGTAGTCGCAGACGACCAGGGTGGGCGGCTCCCCGCCGGCGGCGGCGCGCAGCTCCTCGGTGGCGCAGTCCAGGGCGGTGAGCAGTCGGGCGACCCCGTCCGCGTCGAGCGCGTCGTCGGGCTCGCCGGAGTCCTCCCGGAGCAGGATCTGGTTCCCGGCCAGCATCCGTCGCTTCACCGGCGTGGGTCGGCCGGGCTGGTTGACGGTGCGGTCCCAGACTCCGGCCCGGTCCAGGCAGTCGTGGACCTCGTCGCCGGCGACGTCGGCGCCGACGGGGGCGACCAGCGCCGCCAGCCCACCGAGCGCGGCCACGTTCACCGCGGTGTTCGCCGCCCCGCCGGCCGCGGAGATTCGCCGGCGGAGGGTGAGCACCGGGGCGGGCGCCTCCCGGCAGAGCCGTTCGGACTCCGCGAACCGCCACTCGTCGAGCATGGCGTCGCCGATGACCAGGACCGGCCGTCCCCGCCAGCTGTCCACGACCGTGGCGAGCCGGCGCTGTTCCGCTGCTGCTCCTGCCATGCCCTGCCGGATCCCCCGGGCCTGGTGGGTCAAACCTGGCCGCCCGTCGACCCCGGTCGATCCCGCCGTCGATCGGCGGCTGGTGGTCGGCGTCACCGCTTGTCTGGTTTCGCCCGGTGCCGCCCGGGAAGGAATTCGGTCATACCCCGGGAGAGAGGAGCAGCAAGATGGCAGCGACGACCCTGCGCGGCAAGCGGATCGCCTTCCTCGCCGCCGACGGCGTGGAGGAGGTCGAGTACGTCCAGCCGCGCGAGGCGGTGGAGAAGGCCGGCGCCTCGGCGGAGCTGATCTCGTTGAAGCCCGGCTCGATCCGGTCCTTCAACCACCTTGACCCCGCCAAGCCGTACGACGTGGATGTGACGGTGGCCGAGGCGGACGCCGGTGGCTACGACGCCCTGGTGCTGCCCGGCGGGGTGGCGAACCCCGACTTCCTGCGCGGCGATGAGGACGCGGTCCGCTTCGTCCGGGCGTTCTTCGACGCGGGGAAGCCGGTCGGTGTGATCTGCCACGGGCCGTGGACGCTGATCGAGGCCGACGTGGTGCGAGGCCGGCGGATCACCTCCTGGCCCACCCTGCGTACCGACCTCGTCAACGCCGGCGCGACCTGGGTGGACGAGGAGTGCGTCACCGACGGCAACCTGACCAGTAGCCGCAAACCCGACGACCTGCCCGCCTTCTGCCAGAAGATCACTGAAACCTTCGCCGCCTGACCCCGTCGATCATGGAGTTGGCCGCCCGACCCGCCGGCCACGGGCTGCCCGACACCGCCGCCGGCGCGTCGTCCTGACACCGCCGGCGGCGTGCCGCCAACTCCATGATCGGCCCCGTTACGCGGTGGGCGGGTTTTTCCCGGTCTCGGCGCATGTTCCGCGAGGGTCGGGAAAGAAGGCGAGATGACCACCGAAGCCTCCGCCGCGCCGGTGCTGAACCGCCAGCAGATCCGGCTGCTCATGATCGGCCTGATGACCGGCATGCTGCTGGCCGCCCTCGACCAGACCATCGTCGGTACCGCCCTGCCGACCATCGTCGGCGAGCTGGGTGGGATCAACCACTACTCGTGGGTGGTGACCGCCTACCTGCTCGCGTCGACCGCGTCGACCCCGCTGTACGGCAAGATGGCCGACCTGTACGGACGCCGACCGGTCTTCCTCTTCTCGATCGGCGCGTTCCTGGTCGGTTCGTTGCTGGCCGGGCTCTCGCAGAACATGACCCAGCTGATCCTCACCCGGGGCATCCAGGGCCTGGGCGCCGGTGGTCTGATGACGCTCGCGTTCACCATCATCTCGGACGTGGTCTCACCCCGGGAGCGGGGCCGCTACCAGGGCCTGTTCGGCGCGGTCTTCGGCATCTCGTCGGTGGCCGGCCCGCTGGTCGGCGGGTACTTCGCGGAGACCAACTGGCGGTGGATCTTCTACATCAACGTGCCGCTGGCCATCCTGGCCATCGTGGTCTGCTACCACGTGATGCGACTGATCCCGTTCGAGCGCCGCAACCACGCCGTCGACTGGGTCGGCGCGGGACTGCTGGTGGCCGGGGTCAGCTCGCTGTTGCTGGCGCTGAGCTGGGGCGGCAACGAGTACGCCTGGGGCTCCGGTGTGATCATCGGGCTCTTCGCCGCCGGTGCGGTGCTCGGCGTGCTCTTCCTGCTCCAGGAGTCGCGGGTCGCCGAGCCGATCCTGCCGCTGCGGCTGTTCCGCAGCCGTACCTTCGCACTGGCCAACAGCGGCGGTTTCGTGCTCGGTCTGGTGATGTTCGGGTCGATCATCTTCATCCCGCTCTACCTGCAGATCGTCAAGGGCGCCTCGCCCACCAAGAGCGGTCTGCTGATGCTGCCGATGATGGCCGGCATCATCTTCACCTCGATCCTCACCGGCCGGGCGATGAGCCGGATCGGGCGGTACAAGTGGTTCCCGGTGGCCGGTTCGGTGGTGCTGCTCGCCGGCATGCTGCTCTTCACCCGGTTGCACGTGGACACGTCGCTCTGGGAGGCGTTCGCCTACATGGTGGTGATCGGCGTCGGGCTGGGCCTCTGCATGCAGTCGCTGATCCTCGCGGTGCAGAACGCCGTCGCCGTACGCGACCTGGGCGCGGGCACCTCCTCGGCGACCTTCTTCCGGTCGCTCGGCGGCTCGTTCGGGGTGGCGATCCTCGGCACCGTGCTCTCCTCGCGGCTCAACGGCGCGCTGGCCGACCGGCTGCCGGGCGCGATCGCCCAGCTGCCACCGGACCAGCAGGCCGCGGTGCGGGCGAGCGGCGGCGCGAACATCTCGATCAACGACCCGGCGACCATCATGGCGCTGCCCGGGCCGGTCCGGGCAGCGATCCAGAGTTCCTTCGTCGAGGGGCTGCACCTGGTCTTCCTGACCGCGGGTCTGATCGCCACCCTGGCCGTGCTGGTCACGCTCGCGATGCCGAACGCTCAGCTGCGCGGCACCGGCCCGGAGGGCGCCACCGGCGGCGCCGACCCGCTCGGCGGCAAGGCCCCCGCCGCCGGGGGCAAGCCGCTCACCAAGGAGTCGAAGGACGAGGCCATCGCCGACATGGAGGCCAAGTCCCAAACCATGATCTAACCGCCCCGCGTGCCGGCCCAGGCCGTCCCGGCCCAGGCCGTCCCGGCCCAGGCCGTCCCGGCCCAGGCCGTCCCGGCCCAGGCCGTCCCGGCCCAGGCCGTCCCGGCCCAGGCCGGGACGGCCTGGTGATCCCGGCCTGTTGATCAAGAGCTTTGCGTCAGGATCCGGTGCCGGACTGACGCAAAGCTCTTGATCACCGGGAGGTCGGGGGGGTTGGGCGGGAGGGGGTCGGGGTTATTTGAGGATGAGGCGGTTGGTTTGTTCGAAGACGTCCAGGTCGGCGAGGGTCTCGTGGACGGAGGCCGACAGCGGGGCCGGGAACTGCTCGCGGTGGAAGAAGGCCGCGTCGGTGGTCTCGTCGGTCACCCGGGCCAGCGTGCCGTCCCACTCCTCGACCCGGAACGCGGTGGTGAAGATCTGGTAGGTGTGGCCGTACATGTTGGTGTGGGTGCGGTCCGGGCCGGTGTAGAGGGCGAACGCGCACACCCGCAGCGCCCGCAGGCCGGTCTCCTCGCGGACCTCGCGTACGGCACAGTCGGCGATCGACTCGCCCAGCTCCATCGCGCCGGCCGGCATCGCCCACTGGCCGTTGTCCGAGCGCCGGATCAGCAGCACCCGACCGGCGTTGTCCCGCACCACCGCCCGGGCCCCGACGAACATCAGCGTCCGGTCCCCGGCGAGCGCGCGCAGCTGCCCCACGTACGAGTCGGCCCAGGAGATGCTCATCCGGACAATTTACGAGCCGCGGCCGGGACCGGGCGGATTTCCGGGGTTCCCAACATGTGACCGGCGACACTAGCTTGTGACCCATGCGTAGCACGATGATGGACGCCCCCCTCCAGGTCGCCCGGATCCTCGAACACGGCGCCACCGTGCACGGCACCGCCGAGGTGGTCACGTGGACCGGCGCCGAACCCCGCCGGATGACGTACGCCGAAGTCGGCCGCGACGCCGCCCGGCTCGCCCACGGATTGCGCGCCGAGTGCGGCGTGACCGGCGACGAGCGGGTCGCCACCTTCATGTGGAACAACAACGAGCACCTGGTCGCCTACTTCGCGGTGCCGAGCATGGGCGCCGTGCTGCACACTCTCAACCTGCGGCTCTTTCCCGACCAGGTGGCCTACATCGCCAACCACGCCGAGGACCGGGTGGTGCTGGTCGACACCACGCTGATCCCGCTGCTGGCCCGGGTGATCGGCCAGATGACCACGGTGCGGCACGTGGTCGTGGTCGGCGGCGGCGACCCCGCCCCGTTGGTCGAGGCGGCCGGTGACCGGATCGCCGTGCACCACTGGGACGCGCTGCTCGCCGGCCGCCCCGAGACCTACGACTGGCCCGAGGTGGACGAGCGCGACGCCGCCGCGCTCTGCTACACCTCCGGGACCACGGGCAACCCGAAGGGCGTCGCCTACTCGCACCGGTCGATCTATCTGCATTCGCTGCAGGTCTGCATGCCGGAGGGCTTCGGCCTCGGGCCGACCGACCGGGAGCTGGCCATCGTGCCGATGTTCCACGCGATGTCCTGGGGGCTGCCGTTCGCGGCCTTCCTCTCCGGCGCTTCGCTGATCATGCCGGACCGGTTCCTCCAGGCCGCGCCGATCGCCGAGATGATCGCCGCAGAGCGGCCCACCCTGGCCGGGGCGGTGCCCACCATCTGGACCGATCTGCTGGCCTACCTGGACAGCCACGAGGTGGACACCTCGTCGCTCAAGGAGGTCATCGTCGGCGGCTCCGCCTGCCCGCCGTCGCTGATGCACGCGTTCGCCGAGCGGCACGACATCCAGGTCATCCACGCCTGGGGGATGACGGAGATGTCCCCGCTCGGCTCGGTCTCCCGGCCGCCGGCCGGCGCGACCGGTGACGAGGCCTGGCGCTACCGCTACACCCAGGGCCGGGTGCCGGCCGGGGTCGAGGCGCGGATCGTCGGGCCGTCGGCGGAGCCGCTGCCCGCCGACGGCGCGTCCGTGGGGGAGCTGGAGGTCCGCGGCCCGTGGGTGACCGCGCGGTACGTCGGCGACGAGACGCCCGAGGAGGAGAAGTTCCGCGACGGCTGGCTGCGCACCGGCGACGTGGGCACCCTCTCGGCGGACGGCTACATCACGCTGACCGACCGGGCCAAGGATGTCATCAAGTCCGGCGGTGAGTGGATCTCCTCGGTGGAGCTGGAGAACGCGCTGATGGCGCACCCGGCCGTGCTGGAAGCCTGCGTGGTGGGGGTGCCGGACGAGCGCTGGGACGAGCGGCCACTGGCCACCGTCGTGGTCCGCGAGGGTGCGACGGTCAGCGCCGAGGAGCTACGCGACTTCCTCTCCGCCTCGGTGGCCCGCTGGCAGCTGCCCGAGCGCTGGGCCTTCATCGACGCGGTGCCGAAGACCAGCGTCGGCAAGTTCGACAAGAAGGTCGTCCGTTCGCGGTACGCCGAGGGGGAACTGGCCGTCCGGGAGCTGACCGCGCCGTAACGTTTTTCTGCGGGCTGTCGCCTGTTGGGTAGGAGCACTCCTGAAGACGTTCCTCCCCAGGGGCGGCCCCGGCGTTCGCACCGCGCCGGGGCCGCCCGTTCCATGCGGGGTTACCCGCAATGCCATTATTGCGAGAGTTGTTCGCCTACGTCCCGATGACGCGAAATCTTCTCGTCCGGGTCACTGGTCGCTGGTGCTGATCAGGACCTTCCCGACCACGGAGTTCTCCACGGCCTGGTGCGCCGCCGCGGCCGCGGAGAGCGGGTGGTGGTGCAGCGGCAGCCCGGCGTCCTCGCCGACCCGGATGCCAGCCTGGGCGGCGGCCGCGGCCACGTCGACGACCGCCTGCGCCTTGGCCGCCTTCGGCACGGTGTAGACCATCACGAACTGCCAGCGGGCGTTCGGCCTCATCAGATCGCGGACGGGCAGGGTCACCTCGGTTCCGCCGTCGTTGGCGTAGACGCAGACCGCACCGCCGTGGCGCAACACCTGTACGTCGGTGGTCGCGTTCTTCGCCGGCGCGACCTCGACGATCGTGTGCACCCCGTCGGGGGAGATCTTTCGGACCTCCTCGACCACGTCCTGCTCCCGATAGTTGATCACGAAGGAGGCGCCGGCCGCCGCCGCCAGCTGCGCCTTCTCCGCGCTGCTCACCGTGGCGATCACGGTCGCGTCGGCCCACCGGGCGAGCTGGATCGCCGCATTGCCCACCGCGCCGGCCCCGCCCTGGACCAGCACCGTGTGATCGGTCAGCGCACCGGCGCGCAGCGCATCCGGCATGTACTCGCCGGCGGTCAGGCAGCGGTGCGCGGTGAGGAACGGGATGCCGAGGCAGGCGCCCAGGTCGAACGAGGCGTCGCCGAGGCGCACCGTGTGCCGGACCGGGACCACGGTGTACTCGGCTGTGGTGCCCCACGGGCGCTGCCAGGCCGCCTCCCAGATCCAGACCCGCTCGCCGGTCAACTCCTGTTCGACGCCCTCGCCGACCGCCTCGATCACCCCGGCGCCGTCCTGACCGGGGATCTGCCAGCCGGCCGGCAACGGGGACTGCTGCCGGGCCTTCCAGTCCGTCGGGTTCACCCCGGAGACGGCCATCCGGACCAGGACCTCGCCCGGCCCGGGCTCCGGCACCGGCCGGTCGACCAGCTGGAGCACCGACGGGTCGCCGTTGCGCTCGTACACGATCGCCTTCATCGCGGTCTCCTCACTCCCGACGCACTCCGGGGCCGGAAGGGCGTCGTCGGCTGCGGTACCCGACCGCACCGGGCTCATGCCGATCTTCGCTGCTCCGGAAACCGGACAACCAGGCGACCGGCGGACGGCAGGCGGCAGCGGGGACGACCCGGATCAGCCGAGCCGGTCGACGGTCTCCGGGGTCAGCTCGTCGATCGAGCCGAGAGTGACCGCGGCGAGCGCCGCCGCGTCCGGATCCAGCGGGTACGAGCCGTGCGGCACCGCCACCACCCGCATGCCGGCGGCGGCCGCCGAACGCACCCCGTTGGAGGAGTCCTCCACGGCGACGCACCGGGCCGGATCGACCTTGAGCCGCCGCGCCACGGCGAGGTAGACGTCCGGCGCCGGCTTGCCGCGCTCGGTCTCCTCGGTGGAGAGCGTCGCGCCGAACGCGTCGGTCAGCCCGGTGGCGGTCAGCGTGGCCGCGATCAACCGGGTGGGCGAGGAGCTGGCCAGCCCCAGCGTCCACCGCGCGGCCAGCCGGCGCACCACCCGGTCGGCGTCGTCGATCAGCGGTACGTGCGCCGCGTAACGCCGGGTCATCTCGTCGACCACCTCGACCGCCACCTGCTCGGCGGTACGCGACACGCCCAGCTCGTCGCTGAGGTACCGGGCCCACTCGCCGGTGCTCATCCCCATCAGCCGGCGCTGGCTGTCCGGCTGCCAGGTGCCGCCGTGGGTCGCCACGTACGCTCGCCGGACCTCCTCCCAGACCGGCTCGGAGTCCACAATCACGCCGTCCAGGTCGAAGACCACCGCATCCGCCACGTGCCCCATCCTGCCCGACCGCGGGCCGCCGGTCAGCCGGGCGGGCCCGGGCGGACCCGGCGGGGTGGCGCGGGCTCAGGCCGGCAGTGCGGGCAGGCCGATCGGGCTCTGCGCCGGGATCACCGAGTGGCAGCGCCGGGCGACCGGTTCGAGCAGCTCGCGCAGCCGGTCGGTGCGGTCCGCGCCGAGCGCCTGCCACGGTCGGGCGGCCGCGGCGTCGGTGGCGTCCTCGACCGCCTGGAAGCCGACCCGCCCGCGTTCGGTGGGCTCGCCGTCGGGGGTGAGCCAGCCCCGGGAGCGCAGCCGGTCGCGCGCGGCGGCCCACTGCTCCTCGGTCCAGCCCCGCCCGAGCAGGTGTTGGGCGGGGATGTCGAGCGCGACCCGCCAGGTCAGCGCCTCCACCGGGTCGAGGTCGGCGGCGACGAGGGCGGCGATGTGCCCGTCGCCCCGGTGCTCGCGCAGCGTCGTGGCGGCCTGCCAGAGCCGGGCCAGCGGGTATTCGCCGGCGGGCAGCGCGGCGTTGGCGGCGCCGAGCACCCGGCCGGCGTTGTCCGCCGCGCCGGCCGCCGCCTCGAGCAGGTCGGCCGCCTCGGTGAGGTGCTCCTCGGGCAGTTCGTAGGTGAACTCGGCCAGCGCCTGCACCGCGCCGGTGAGCCGGGCCCGCAGCGCCTCCTGCGGGGTGGCCAGCCGCCAGACGGCCGGCAACGCCCGGGTCACCATCGGCGGGGCGAAGGTGAAGAAGGCGGCGATCACCGGGGCGGCCTCGGTCGGGCCGAGCGGAGCGGCCCGGCCGGCGAAGTAGCCCCGCCAGTAGCCGCGCAGCCCGACCGCCTCAAAGGCGGACCTGGCCCGGGGGTGGAAGTAGGTGACCGCGTGCACCGGCTCGTAGTGCGTCCACATCAGTCGGGCGGTGCGCCCAGGTTCGTCCAACGCCGTCACGTGCACCTCCGGGTTCGCATCCGGGTACACCCTGGACGGTGGGACCATCCAGGGTGACCACGAACCTACTGGGTGTGTGTGACGGGTCGGAAGCCCTCTGTTGGTCAACCGCATCGCGGGAAGTTGACCAACCGGGGCGGTTCGACCTACTGCGCGGCCAGCACGTCCACCACGAAGCGCAGCGGACCGGCCGGCCGGCCGCCCGAAGCGTCGTTGCCGTATGCCAGCTCGGCCGGGATGTCGAGCTGCACCCGGCTGCCCACGGTGACCCCGACCAGGCCCTGGTCCCAGCCCTTGATGACCTGCCCGACGCCGATCGGGAAGCTGGCCGGCTGGCCGGTGTTCCAGGACGCGTCGAACTCCTTGGCATCCTTGTAGAAGACGCCGACGTAGTTCGTGGTGATCGTCTGGCCGGCCTTCACCGCCGGCCCGGTGCCCTTGATCAGCGGGGTGACGGTCAGCTTCTTCAGCTCGCCCTTGCCGGCGGTGACCGTCGGCTTGGTGCCCAGCGCCGGGTCGGCGCCCTCGGGCAGCTGCGGGGCGGGCGGCGCGCCGGGCGACGCGGCGGCGTCGTCGGCCGGAGCGGTCGCCGACGGGGACGCGTCGGCCTGCGGCGCGGCGTCGTCGTCGCCCCCCTGGCCGACGATCACGAAGACGGTGACCAGCACCGCCACCACGGCCAGGCCGGCGAGCCCGCCCAGCCACGCCTGCCGGCGGCGCTTCGCCTCGGCCGCCTTCTGCGCGGCCAACTGGGCGGCCAGCCGCCGCTCCGACTTGGTCCGGTTCTGCGTACGCTCGCTCACGGCGTCGACTCCCTGCTGCGAAGGTGTGGCCGGCCCGGGGCCGGGGGGAAAGTCGACGCACACGGTACCCGCCCGGACGCCAACCGTGCCCTCCCCGGACCAGTGTTGATCACTGGGCGCGTCGCGGGAGCCCCGCCTATCCCGGCACCACCATGAAGTCGGTCACGAACGAGGTGACTCGGCCGTCGGCGGACCGGCCGATCCAGGTGCCGTAGCAGCCGTCGCCCCAACCGGAGCTGACCGTGACGACGTTCGCGCCGGTCGCCTCGTCCAGCACCGCCGTGATCAACCCTGGCACCGGCGCCGTCGGCAGCTCATCCGGGATGAAGACCTCCTCGACCTGGTCGTACTCCCAACCTTCCAGCACGCTCAGCGCCGCCGGGTCGGCGAGCGTGCCGGTGCCGGCGTCCACCCCGTAGCCGAAGTAGTCGTCCGCGCCGAGGGTCGACACGTCCTGGTCGTCGACGAGCGCCAGCTCCCAGCGGACCGTCGGCTCGTCCGAGACCACCAGCTCGAGCGCGGCCACCCGCCGGTCCACCTCGGCATCGTCGCGGAGCACCGCGGCCACCCACGCCCGGGCCGGGTAGCTGCCGGGGGCGACCGTGACGGTGAACGGCTCGGCCTCCGGGCAGACCAGCGGGTCACAGCCCACCACCCGGCCGGTCGGCAGCACGATGTCGCCCACCGGGTACGCCTCGACCACGTACGCGCCGTGCTCGTCGGCGAAGCGGGCACCGGGCGTCAGCAACCGGTCCAGGTCAGGGGTGTACGGCATCGGGGTCTCCTCCGGTGGCGGATGGCCGGCGGAGCGTACCCGGAGGGGGCGACCGGCCCGCGGCCGGAACCGGACAGCCGGCGCGCCACGGGCCGGGCCGCTCCCCGGCTCCTCACGCCTCCAGGTGCCGCTCCAGCGCCGCGCGCAGGTGGTTCTTCGGCCGGGACCCGACGATCGAGCCGGCCAGTTCACCGTGGCGGAAGATCAACAGGGTCGGCAGCGACATGACCTGGTAGCGGCGGGTGGTCTGCGGGTTCTCGTCCGAGTTGAGGGTGGCGATGCTCAGCCGCCCGGCGAACTCCCCGGCCAGCTCGGCGAGGCTGCGGGAGATGGCGTGGCAGGGCGGGCACCACTCCGCCCAGACGTCGAGCACCACGGGCCGGTCGGCGCCGAGCACCGTGCTGGCGAACGTCTCGTCGGTCACCGTGATCAGGGCGTGTTGCGCAACCTCAGGCATGTTCTCTCCCGTTCGGCGATGGCGTGGGCGAGCTGGTCCCGCAGCTCCCGCCGGACCGTGTGCAGCCGGTCGATGCCGGCGTCGACCTCGGCGAGTTTGCGGCGCAGCACCGCCACGGAATCCGGGCAGACGTGCCCGGAGGTGTTGCCGGCGCGCAGGCAGGCGACGAACGGTCGGATGTCGTCCAACCCGAATCCGACCGCGAGCAGCGCCCGGATCTCGCGTACGACATGCAGCTCCGCCTCGTCGTAGACCCGGTAGCCGTTTGCCGAGCGGGCCGGGCGGACCAGCCCGTGCGTCTCGTAGTAGCGCAACGCCCGGGTGCTGGTGCCGGCGCGTTCCGCCAGTTCACCGATGAGCATCGGACCTCCCTCGCCGCTGGCGTCGCGTCCGACGCTAGACCTTGCCGTCGGCGTCAAGGCAAACCCCGAGTTGGCCCGGGACGCCGGTGAGCCGGTCGCCCCGCCGGTAGATTTCGGCCATGGCGATCCTCACCGACGACGACCTGGCCCTGCTGGCCGAGCCCCAGCTCGCGCACGTGGCGACCATCGAGGCGGACGGCAGCCCGCACGTCACGCCCGTCTGGGTGGACACCGACGGCGAGCACATCCTGTTCAACACGGTCAAGGGACGGGTGAAGTACGAGAACATCCGCCGCAACCCGGAGGTCGCGATCTCCGTGGTCGACAAGGCCGACGACTTCCGCACGCTCTGGGTGAAGGGCACCGCCGAGCTGGTGCCGGGCGACGCCGACGCGCACATCGACCGGATGGCGAAGAAGTACCTCGGCGAGGACACCTACCCGTTCCGCCGGGAGGGCGACGAGCGGGTGATCGTCCAGGTCACCCTGACCGAGAAGCTCGGCCGGGGCTGAGCAGTCAGGCGGTCTTGCGGGCCGTCTTCTTCGCCGCCGTCTTCTTGGGCGCGGCCTTCTTCTCGGCCTCGGTGGTCTTCTTCGCGGCGGTCTTCTTCGCCGCCGCCTTCTTCGGTGCGGCCTTCTTCTCGGCGGTCTTCTTGGCCGGCGCCTTCGCCGCCTTCTTCTGCGCGGCGGCCTTCTGGGCGGAGCGGGCCGACGAGATCGGGGTCGGCTCGGCGCCGCCGCCACCGCGGGCCGGCTCCTCGCCGCGCGCCGCCCGGGCCCGCTCCACGGACGCCTTCAGCGCGGCCATCAGGTCCACGGCCGCCGCCGGGGCCTCCTCGACCTCCTCCGGCTGGACCACCTCCCGGCCCTCGACCTTGGCGTCGATGACCTCCTGCAACGCCGCCCGGTAGTCGTCGGTGAAGGCGTCCGGCTCGAAGTCGCCGGCCATCGAGTCGATCAGCGAGCTGGCCATCGCCAGCTCCGGCGGCCGGACCTTGAGGTCCTCGTCGAGGAAGCCGAAGTCGGGGGTACGCACCTCGTCGGGCCAGAGCATGGTGTTGAGCAGCAGCACGCCCTCGCGGACCCGCAGGGTGGCCAGCTGTTCCCGCTGGCGCAGCGCCACCTTGACGATGGCCACCCGCTCGGAGTCGGTCAGCGCGTCCCGCAGCAGCACGTACGGCTTGGTCGCCGCGCCGTCCGGCTCGAGGAAGTAGGCCTTGTTGTAGAGGATCGGATCGACCTGCTCGGCCGGGACGAACTCCAGCACGTCGATCGCGTGCGAGGTGGTCAGCGGCAGCTCGGCGAAGTCCTCGTCGGTGAGGATCACCATCTCCCCGCCGCCGATGTCGTAGCCCTTGGCGATGTCGTCGTAGGTGACCTCTTCGCCACAGACGGAGCAGGTGCGCTTGTAGCGGATCCGGCCGCCGTCCTCCCGGTGCACCTGGTGGAACCGGATGTCCTTCTCCTCCGTGGCGGAGTAGAGCTTGACCGCGATCGAGACCAGCCCGAACGAGACCGCTCCCTTCCAGATGGCGCGCATGCTGGCTCCTCTCCCCGCGTAATGACCAGGATCGCAAACGATCGAAGCGGGCGCGAGGACTTCCGCCGCGAACTACAGTCATTGGGTGCCCGGCGCGCCGCTCAAGCCGATGCTCGCGATGACCGGGCAGCTCCCGGCGGGCGCCGGCTGGGCGTACGAGTTCAAGTGGGACGGGGTCCGCGCGCTCGCCGACATCTCCGGCGGTGGACAGCACCTCTACGCCCGCTCCGGCGTGGAGATCACCGCCGCGTACCCGGAACTGGCGTCCCTACGTGACCAGGTGGGCGACGCGCTGCTCGACGGCGAGGTGGTGCTGCTCGGCGAGACCGGGCAGCCCTCGTTCACCGCCCTGGCCGAGCGGATGCACGTGCGGGACCGGAACAAGGCGGCCCGGCTGGCGGCCGTCATGCCGGTCACTTACATGATCTTCGACCTGCTCCGGCTGGACGGCGAGGACCTGACCGGCTGGCCGTACGAACGCCGCCGGGAGGCCCTGGACGGCCTGGCGCTGGGTGGCGCCCGGTGGGCGGTCCCGCCGGTCTTTCCCGACGGTCCGGCCACCTACCAGGCCGCCGGGGAGCACGGCCTGGAGGGGGTGATGGCCAAGCGGGTCGGATCGGTCTACCGGCCCGGGGTGCGCTCGCCGGACTGGGTGAAGGTCAAGCTGGAGGTGACCGGCGACTTCGTGGTCGGCGGCTGGCGGCCGGGCGCGCGCCGGATCGGCGGGCTGCTCGTCGGGGTGCCCCGCCCGGACGGGCGGCTCACCTACCGTGGCCGGGTCGGTGGTGGGATCGGCGCGGCCATCGAGCGGCAGCTCCTCGCCGAGTTGGAGCCGCTGCGCGCCCCCGGCTCGCCGTTCGCGGGCGACGTGCCCCGCGAGGATGCCCGGGGCGCGATCTGGGTAACTCCCCGGGTCGTGGTGGAGGTGAAGTACGGCCAGCGCACCCCGGACGGGCGGTTACGGTTCCCCCGGGTGCTCCGGCTGCGACCGGACAAACCACCCGAGGAGGTCGATGATGCCGGCTGACCGGTTGCGGGTGGACGTGGAGGGGCGTTCCCTGGAACTGTCCAACCTGGACAAGGTGCTCTATCCGGGCGCAGGGTTCACCAAGGGTGAGGTGATCGACTACTACACCCGGATCTCGCCCGTGCTCCTGCCGCACCTGCAGGATCGGGCGCTGACCCGGATCCGCTTCCCCAACGGGGTCGACGGCAATTCGTTCTTCGAGAAGAACAAGCCGGCGGCGACCCCGGACTGGGTCCGGACCGAGACGCTGCCCGCGCCGGGGTCGAGCAAGGGGCGGGAGACCATCGACTATGTGGTCTGCGACGAGTTGCCGACCCTGGTCTGGTTGGCGAACCTCGCCGCGTTGGAGCTGCACACGCCGCAGTGGAAGGTCGGCCAGCACCCGGACATGATGGTGGTCGACCTGGATCCGGGGGCGCCCGCCGGGCTGAAGGAGTGCTGCGCGGTCGCGGTGCTGATGCGTGACCGGCTCGCCGACGACGGCATCGACAGCTATCCGAAGACCTCCGGCAAGAAGGGGATGCAGCTCTGCTGCCCGGTCGCCGGCACCCAGTCCGCCGACGACGTCTCCGCCTACGCCCGGCGGATCGCCCAGGAGCTGGAGCGGGCGCACCCGAAACTGATCGTGTCGAAGATGGCGAAGAACCTGCGCCCCGGCAAGATCTTCATCGACTGGAGCCAGAACAACGCGGCGAAGACCACGGTGGCGCCCTACTCGCTGCGGGCCCAGGCGGCGCCGTCGGTGTCGACGCCGCTGACCTGGGACGAGGTCGAGGCGGGCGCGGCGGGCAAGCGTCCGGCGACGAAGCCGTACACCGCCACCGAGGTGCTCAATCGGGTGGAGAAGTCCGGCGACCTGCTCGCTCCGGTGCTCGACGGCGGCCCGGAGTTGCCGGCCCCCTGAATTCCGTTCTCGGCACCGTGCCGCCCGGTCGGAGCGAAGCGCTCAGGTGACGCAACGTGTGGCTACGGATCGTGGTCGCAGAGCAAAGGGGCCGGAGCGAGTGGGTTGGCGGTCCGGCGAGGTCGCGCTGCGTGACCGGCGAGGCGCCCCTATCGTCCCGAACTTCCCGGCCGCCAGCGCGGCCGGGTCGTCGGCGTCCCGCCAGCCTCGTACGCCTGGGCCGCCCGAATCCGGTTGACGGCGGTGCCCCGCCTCGCGCCTACTGACTCACCGGAACGCGGCCGGCGGGGCCGCGGCGCGGAGGACGGACGACGGTGGACCCGACGACTCTTACCTGGCAGCCCTACGGCGAAGAGCACCTGCCGGCCCTGACCGGGCTGGCCCAGGCCTGTCTCGCGGCCGACGGGGGACTGCCACTGATCGTCCAGTCGCCGCTGCTGCGGGCGCGGCTGCTCCAGGCCCGTACCCTCGGCGCCTGGCACGACGGCGAGCTCGTGGCGGCCGTCGGTGTGGGCACCGACCGGCGCCCGGTCTCGATGACCGGCCTCGTACACCCGGCTTGGCGCGGGCGGGGCCTCGGCGGCCGGCTGCTGAGCTGGGCGGGCGAGCAGGTTGGCGGCGAGGAGCTGCTGGTGACCACCGAAACGTGGAGCCCGGGCGCGGAGGCGCTGTTCGCGGCGCGCGGCTTCGACCGGACCTTCGTCGAGTGGGTGCAGCGGCACGACCTGGGCACCCTCCCGGACGTGGCGGCTCCCGAGGGCCTACGTGCCGAGCCGGTGACCTGGGACGCCGGCCCGGAGCTGTTCGTGACCTACCAGGCGTCCTTCGCCGACCGGCCCGGCTTCCGCGCTCCCGAGGCCGAGGAGTGGCTGGGCGAGCTGCGCGAGGACGACGAGTACCGGCCGGACCTGTCCCTGCTGGCCCGGGGGCCGGACGGGCGCCCGGTCGGCTTCGTCAACGTCATCGGCACCTGGATCGACCAGGTGGGCGTCGTCCCGGAGTGGCGAAAGCGGCGGGTCGGGGCCTACCTGGTGGCGCGGGCGTTGCGCTCGCTGGCGGGCGACGGGGCCGGCGAGGCCTGGCTCTGCGTCAACGACGACAACCCGGCTGCCGCCCTCTACCGCCGGCTGGGCTTCGTCGACGCCGGCCGCCGCACCCGCCACCTGCTGCGCCGCCCCTGACGCGCTTCGCCCCGTCGATCATGCACCCGTGGTGCCCGACCAGCCCTGCTGTGCCCGGTTCGCGAGGCACCACAACTGCATGATCGGCGAAGGCCCGGCGCCCACCTGTGGTGGACGCCGGGCCGTGGGCGGTCCCGGCCGGCCGCTGCCGGGCCGCCGAACGGGTCAGCCGCGCCCGAAGACCTTCCGGCTGGACCCGAGCCGCAGCAGGACCGTCTCGCCGGTGGCGTCCTGGACCGCGTCGTTGTCGGTGATCGCGTACACCTCGCCGTTGCCGGCCACGGTCACGCCCTCGAGCTTCTCCTGCGTCCACCCGTTGGTGGCGCGCAGCGCGGGCAGCACGTCGACCGCGAGCGTCTTCGGCAGCACACGCAGCGGGCCGGGCGCCGCAGCTCCGCCAGGCAGCGGCACGGTGTAGATCCGCTTCACCGTGGCGGCCGGGCCGTTCAGCTTGTCCCGCTCGATGACCGCGAGGCGGTCGCCGACCACGGTGATCTCGGAAAGTCCCATCCAGTCACCCGGCACGGTGGTGCTGCCCAACTGGTAACCGAACCAGCTCCAGGTGCCGGCTGTGACGTCGTACCGGCCCAGCCGGACCACGCCGGCCGGGTCGGTGCTCAGCTCCCGCTGCACGGCCACCCAGACGATCTCCCGGCCCTGCCGGTCGGTGGTCGCGGTGACCCCCTCCAGGCCCTGCTTGGCCAGGCCGGCGGCGACCTCGGTGGGCAGTGCGACGGTCTGCCGGGTGACCCCGGCGGCGTCGAGGCGGACCAGCTTGTTCTCCGCGCCCGTGGCGCCCTCGACGGCGAGCCAGAAGCCGCCCTGCGGGCGGGCGAAGATGCCCTCGGCGTCGTACCCGACCGGCGCGCCGGTCGCGTCCAGCACCGGCAGCGCGCCGGTGATCACGGCCGGAGTCCGCTTCACGTCGACAGTGAGGATCCGGGTCTGGCTGTACGCCGCGTCGGTGACGCTGTAGAGCTGGTCGCGCTTGCCGGGTGCCGCGGTCAGCGCGCCGAGCGCCCCCCAGCCGATCGGCGTGCCGGCCCGGTCGGTGCCGGAGACGATGCTCGGAAAGGCCGGAGTGCCCTTGCCCAGCTGGAAGAGCGAGACCGAGGCGCGGACGTTGACCGAGGCGTCGTCCTCCTCGCTGGAGACCGCGAGCAGGCCGCGCGACGGGATGGGCAGCAGCCCCTCCGGCCCGTTCGTGGTGGGCAGCACCTGCTTGAACACCGGTGCGGTCGGGCGGCTCAGGTCGTAGACGGCGACGAAGTTGCTCCGCTCCGAGCCGACGAACGCGTACCGCACGCCGTCGTACTCGGCGACGGCGACGCCCTCCGGCTCGGTGCCCTTCTTGCCGGCCCGGTCCTCGTTGTGCAGGCCGTAGGTGACGGCGAGCCGCTCGAAGCTGTTGCCGGCGTCCCAGGCGACCCGCCCGGTGCGGCTGTCGAAGACGGACCAGCCCCGGCTGCCGCCCCGCCAGTCGCCCTCGTTCGCCGTCGCCAGGTAGCGGTCGTCGATCCAGGAGACCGCGTCCGGCTCGCGCGGCACGTCGGTGATCGACCCGGTGAGGTCGATGACCCCGTCCTTCTTGGTGTCGATCCCGCTGATCGTGGCGGTCCCGGCGCTGAACACCTTCGTGATCCGGCCGGTGGGCAGGTCGATCAGGGCGACGCCGTTGTTCTCCTGGAGGGTCACCGCCAGCTCGTCGCGGCTGTTGATCGAGACGTACTCCGGCTCCGGGTCGGTCGGCGCGGCGAGGCCGGCCTGGACCAGGGTGGGCAGCGCCTGACCGTTGGCGCCGGTCAGCGGGACCGGCCGCAACCGCCAACCGGCCGGCGACGTGCCGGTCAGGTCGACGATCTGCACGAAGCCAGCCGGGAGCTGGGGCAGGTCGCCCTCCTCGCCGCCGGGCGGGGTGGCCTCCTCGTCGCGCTCGTTCTCGATCGCGATGGCGGCGTACCGCTTGTTCCTGCTGATCGCGATCGAGTCGGGCTGACCGCCGAGGTCGAAGCTCTTGACCCGCTTGCGGGTGGCCAGCTCGATCACGTCGAGGCGGCCGGACGGCTCGGTGTAGCTGCTGCTGGTGTTCACCACCACGAGCACGTACCTGCCGACCACGGCCACCGACGTGGGCTCGTCCTCGGCGTTGCCGAGCTGGGCCAGGGAGAGAGTGCCGAGGCCGTGCGGACGGTCGGCCCGGGAGATGTCGAGGAAGCCGATCCGGCGGGCCAGCGCGTCCGTGTGGATCAGGGTGCGGCCGTCCTCGCTGACCGCCGAGATCTCGGCGACCGTCGGGGTCGCCGGGTCCTCGCCGGCCGGCCGGTTCTCAAAGACCGGGTAGGTGGCGACCCGGTCGAAGGCGAGCGGCTTGCCCGGGTGGTGCCCGCCCGCCGACGCCGGGGCGGCACCGGTCAGGCTGGCGGCCGCGACACCGGCCGCAGTGAGCGCCGTAAATGCTCTTCTGAGTGTCAAGGACTTCCTCCGTAAGGTCATGCCCGGACGGAGGCTGACACCCGTGGGGGAGCATCAGCTTGCGGGGACGTGAACAGTCGGCGAAGCGCGGCGCAGCCGCCACCAGGCGCCACCGATCAGGGCGAACGTGACCACGCTGACCGCGATGTCGCCGGTCAACGCCGCCGCCGCAGACGCCGGCGCGTACGGCGGCACGAGGTACGCGAACGCGGCGGCGGAGACCACGCTGGCCGAGCCGGCCGCGAGCACGTGCCGCTGCCCCCAGCCGGCGCGCCCGGACCAGCGCACGATCAGCCCCCCGACGACGGCGGCGACCGCCAGCGCGATGCCCACCCCCACCCACCCGGGCGCCAGGGCGGTGCCGAGGTGGGCGACCAGCACCAGCAGTGCCACCAGGATCGGGCGCGGTGCCCGGGCGGTACGCGGAGCTGCCAGCGATCGCCAGCGGGGCAGCAGGGCCGCGCCGACGAGGACGAGGATCACTGCGACGGCGAAGGCCAGCTGGAGCGGGCTGGCCAGGAAGCCCTTCCGGCCACTCTCGTCGGAGAAGATCAGAAGGCTGCCGGCCAGCCAGAGCAGCGTGACCACCACCAGGCCCGGCCGGCCCAGCCACGGCCGCAGCCGCCGGCCCGCCCCGAGGTACGACTCGACGATCGCGATCGGCGCGCAGATGGTCAGCATGATGTGGTTGCCGACGTAGTCGAACGCCTGCCGGAGGCTGAATCCGAGCCCGGGCACCAGCGTCGCCGCTGCGGTCGCCTGGGCCTCGGCGTACTCCGTGTCGTCCAGGTAGTCGGGGTTGAACAGCGACTGGTCGACCAGGCCGGCCTGGACCACGCCGAACGCGGCGGCGAGCAGCACGATCACCGGCCAACCGCCGCCGAGGTGCCGGGCGGTCTCCCGGATCAGGATCGCCGCTCCGCCGTACATCGGGCCGAGGAAGACCACCACCGGGAGAAAGTCGTCGAGGGTGAAGCCGCCCCACGAACACTCGGCGGCCCACGGGGCGAGCACCAGCAGCGCAAGGACCGGTACGAGCCGGCGCCGCACGGGTAGCCGGCCGGCGCTGGGCTGTTCGACGGTCGCGGAGCTGGCACGGTGGTGTTCTGCGGCGGGGCGGTGCTCCTGCGGCATGGGCGCTCCTCGGCGGTGCGGGGGTCACCTCGGATCCTGGCCACGCCATCCGGCCAGCCGATACCGTCCTCGGCCCACCGGCCGGTGACCAAAGTCGATCGTTGCGCCGATGGGTAGGCTGACCGCGAAGTCGTCCCGGGGAGCGTGGAGATGCAACCGACCATCGCGACCGACCTGCCGGCCCCGCTCAGCGGCCCGCCGGCGATCCACACCGACCACGCACTACGCGCCGACGGGCCGGCCGCGGACGCCGACCGCCCGTTGCTCACCTACCGCGACGACGCGACGGGTGAGCGGGTCGACCTCACCGCCAGCCAGCTCGGCGGCTGGGCGGCCGGTGCCGCCAGCCTGCTGCGCGACGGCTGCCGGCTCGGCCCGGGCAGCCGGGTCGCGGTGCTGCTGCCGCCGCACTGGCGCACCGCCGCGGTGCTGCTGGGCGCGTGGGCGGTCGGGATGGCGGTGTCGTTCCGGCCCCGGGCCACCGCCGGCCTGCCGGTCCTCGAACCCGGCGGCGACCTGCCGTACGACGCGGTCTTCGTGACCCCGGAACGCCTCGACGACTGGCTGGAGGACGTGCCCGACGGCACCCACCGCTACCTCGTCGGCACCGGGCCCGCCCCGATCGCCGATGTGCCGGTGGGCTGGCTCGACTGGTCGGCCGAGGTGCTCCGGCACGGCGACGCCCCGCCCGACCACACCACCATCCACCCGTCGGACCCGGCCAGCGCGGACGGCACCACCTACGGCGAGTGGGGCGCGATCGCCCAGGGCATCGCCGAGATGCTGGACCTGCGCGCCGGCGACCGGCTGCTGGTCGACGCCGCCGAGCACGAGCAGCCGCTGAAGTGGCTGCTCGCCCCGCTCTCCGCCGGCGCGTCCGTGGTGGTGTGCGCCAACCTCGACCCGTCCCGCCGCGACGCGATCGCCACCGCCGAACAGGTCACCCGGATCCTGTAGCCAGTTGGCTCCCGCCCGTCCGGGCGCCTTGCCAACAGCGCTCCTCGGCCCCGCTTCGTTACATCGAAATCAGTGCTGTCAGCAGGTCTTTTGTCGACGCCACCGACGTGGTCTTATACCGGGCAGACGACGTCATTGGCCCTGGTCATGGCAACCCCGCGTCGATTCCGCACCGCTTCCATTCCCTGAAAGGTGCACCGATGCACAGGAGACCTATCTACCGACTGGCAGTCCTCACCGCCACCGCCGCGACGTTGCTGGCGTCCGGTGGCGCCTACGGCGCGGTGGCGGCAGCACACCTGACCGTCTCCCCGGGTGTCGAGGCGTGTGAGCCGGGTGCCGACGAGCACAGCGTGGCGCGGGTCGCCGAGGGCGCCACCGCGAAAGAGCCGGAGCTGTACTCCAAGAACGAGGCGAACGCCTACGGCGTGATCAAGGATTCGCCGCGCCTGCCCAACGGCAGCGTCACCGTGCCCACGATCTTCCACATGGTCTCCGACCACCCGCTCAGCGCGGCGGAGACGACCAGGTGGAACACCCTGATCGCGGCGCAGATGACGGTGCTCAACGACTCGTTCGCGGGCCGTACGGCGGCGAACGCCTCCGACACGCCGTTCCGGTTCTCGCTCGTCGACACCACGTGGACGGTGAACAGCGACTGGTACACCGTCGTGCCGGGCAAGAACGAGCGGAACATGAAGCAGGCGCTGTACACCGGCGACGCCCGCACCCTGAACGTGTACGCGGCCAACATCGGCGGCGGGCTCCTCGGCTGGGCGTACTTCCCGAAGGGTTACAACAACGGCCGGGACTACATCGACGGCGTGGTGATGCTCGACGAGTCCATGCCGGGCGGAACGGCGGGCAAGTACGCCCTGGGCGACACGCTGACGCACGAGGTCGGGCACTGGCTGATGCTGGAGCACACCTTCGCGCACGGCTGCTCCGCTTCCGGCGACTTCGTCGCGGACACTCCGCGGGAGGCGGCGCCGCAGTTCGACTGCCCGGTGGGCGCGGACACCTGCACCGCGCCCGGGCTTGACCCGATCCACAACTTCATGGACTACACGCAGGACTCCTGCATGAACATGTTCACCGCGGGACAGGCGGACCGGATGAGCGACGCCTGGGTCGCGTTCCGAGCCGGTGGCGGCAAGTAAACAGGCACTGCCGGGTTGACGGGCCGCGCTCAGCGGCCCGTCAACCCGTTCCAGGCCCAGGCTCGCGTAGCGCTAGTCGACGGTCGGGAGCTTCGGGCCGAGGACGTCGTCGGCGTCCACGATGGTGTACGCGTACCCCTGCTCGGCCAGGAACCGCTGCCGGTGCGCCGCGTACTCCGTGTCGATCGTGTCCCGGGACACGACCGTGTAGAAGTGCGCCTGCCGCCCGTCGGCCTTCGGGCGGAGCACCCGGCCCAGCCGCTGCGCCTCCTCCTGCCGCGACCCGAACGTCCCCGACACCTGGATCGCCACCGCGGCCTCGGGCAGGTCGATGGAGAAGTTGCCGACCTTCGAGATGACCAGCGTGCGCAGGTCCCCTGAGCGGAACGCGTCGAACAGCCGCTCCCGCTCCTTGTTGGTGGTCGAGCCCTGCACGATCGGCGCATCCAGGTACTCGCCGAGCTGGTGCAACTGGTCGATGTACGCGCCGATCACCAGTACCTGGTCGTCCTTGTGCCGGTCGACCAGCGCCTTCACCACGGGCAGCTTCGTCCGGGCGGTCGCCGCCATCCGGTAGCGCTCCTCGGCCTCGGCCGTCGCGTACGCCATCCGCTCCGCGTCGGTCAGGGTGACCCGGACCTCGGTGCACTCGGCCGGGGCGATCCAGCCCTGCGACTCGATGTCCTTCCACGGCGCGTCGTACCGCTTGGGGCCGATCAGGCTGAACACGTCGCCCTCCCGGCCGTCCTCGCGGACCAGGGTCGCGGTGAGGCCGAGCCGGCGGCGGGCCTGCAGGTCCGCGGTGAACCGGAAGATCGGCGCGGGCAGCAGGTGCACCTCGTCGTAGATGACCAGGCCCCAGTCGCGGGCGCCGAAGAGGTCCAGGTGGGTGAAGGCGCCGCCGCGCCGCGAGGTGAGCACCTGGTACGTGGCGATGGTGACCGGACGGATTTCCTTGCGCTCGCCCGAGTACTCGCCGATCTCCTCCTCGGTCAGCGAGGTGCGCGCGACCAGTTCCCGCTTCCACTGCCGGCCGGCCACCGTGTTGGTGACCAGGATCAGCGTGGTCGCCTTGGCCTCGGCCATCGCGGCCGCGCCGACCAGCGTCTTGCCGGCGCCGCAGGGGAGCACCACCACGCCCGACCCGCCGGCCCAGAACGTCTCCACCGCCTCCCGCTGGTACGACCGCAGCGTCCACGGCTTGCGGCCGTCCTTGCCGGCCTCGGCCAGCTCGATCGGGTGCGCCTCGCCGTCCACGTAGCCGGCCAGGTCCTCGGCCGGCCAGCCGAGCTTGAGCAGCGCCTGCTTGAGTCGGCCCCGCTCGGACGGGTGCACCGCGATGGTGTCGTCGTCGATCCGCGCGCCGAGCATGCCGGCGAGCTTCTTGCTCTTGGCGACCTCGACCAGCACCACCCGGTCGAACGCTCGCAGCACCAGCCCGTGCACCGGGTCGTTGGCGAGCTGGAGCCGGCCGTACCGGTCCATCGTCTCGGCCACGTCCACCAGCAACGCGTGCGGGACCGGGTAGCGGGAGAACTTGATCAGCGCGTCGACGACGCTCTCGGCGTCGTGCCCCGCGGCCCGGGCGTTCCAGAGCCCGAGCGGGGTCAGCCGGTAGGTGTGCACGTGCTCCGGAGAGCGCTCCAGCTCCGCGAAGGGCGCGATGGCCATCCGGCAGGCCTGCGCGTCGGGGTGGTCGATCTCCAGCAGCAGGGTCTTGTCCGACTGCACGATCAGTGGTCCACCGCTCACGCCAGCGTCCTCTCCTCGGGGTTGCCGCCAGTCGGTTACCCGCTACGGCGAGTGACCGGCCGCAGGCCGACCATCCAGTGTTGCACGCGGCGGGAGGCCCGAAGAAAGATGCTCACCCGATGCAACCGGTCTGGCACTTATAAACGTCTACGAAGGGGACGGTTCTGCAGGGAGGGCTCATGAAGCGCGTTCGACTCACTTCCCGGCTGGTCGCCCTGGTGGTGGTCACGCTGGTCGGCGCCGGCGCGTGCGCGCTCGACCCGTCGACCGGCGGGAGTGGTGGCGGGGGAGCCGCCCCGGCCGGGGCGGCGGAACAGACATCGGGGGCGAGCGCAGCGCCCGGTACCGACCAGCGTGACCAGCCCGCGACGACGGCGCCGAAGCCGACCGCGTCCCGAACGACCCCGCCGAAGCCCAGGCCGTCGCCGACCCGCACCGCCCCGAAGCCGGCGACCAGCACCACCCCGGCCGGCTGCCCGCAGGGCGAGCAGCAGCGCGCGGTGGAGACCTACCTGGCCCAGCTGGGCGGGTTCGGCGCGGTGACCGTCGACGGCCGGCAGTCCGCCGCCGACTGCGCCGCGATCAAGAAGTTCCAGCAGCGGTACGACATCCGTCCGGCCGCCGGTCGCGCCGGCCCGACGACGTACGACGTGGCGAAGCGGCTCGCCACCACCGACACCAGCCGGTGCCGGGCCGGCTCGGGCACCACGTTCTGCATCGACCTGACCCGGCAGACCACCTGGGTGATGCGCAACGGCAAGGTGCTCGTGAAGCCCACGGTGACCCGGACGGGGATGTCCGGCTACCGGACGCCGGCCGGCACCTTCACGATCAACTACCGCAACATCAAGGAGTGGTCCAACCCGTACGAGGTCTGGCTGCCCTACTGGCAGCACTTCACCCAGGGCATGGGCTTCCACGAGACCACCACCTACCTGCACAACAAGTCGATCGGCTCGCACGGCTGCGTCAACCTGCTGCACCGCGACGCGGTCCGCTACTGGGAGCTGGGCAAGGTCGGCAGTCGGGTCGTTCTGATCGGGCGACGCCCCGGCACCTGAGCCGCCCGAATCCGGGATTTATCCCCTGTCACTTCCGCCCCGCCGGTGCCACGCTGGACGTCTGGCGTCGCACCGGCGGGGAGGGGCGGAAGATGACGGTCGATCGTGACGTGGTCCCCGAACACGACCGGGCGCCGGCCGGCGAGGTCTCCACCGCCACCCTGGTCGCGTACGCGGTCGCCGGCGTGGTGCTCCTCGGCTGGTTCCTCTTCGGCTGGCTGGTGCTCCGGCAGGGCTTCGTCAACTCCGTCGGCGAGACGGCCGGCGCCGGCTCCGCGCTGTTGCTGGTGATCTCGGTCGTCGGCACGGTCCGCCGCAGCCGCCGCTGACCGGCCGACCTCGGTCGTACCGGGTCGACCGCAGCACGTCCGGGTCAGTCGGCGAGCACCGCCGCGGTGATCCGGTGCAACGCGAAGGTGTGCAGCATCTCCGTCCGCTCGTCCTCGGCCCGCAGGTAGCCGGCGCCGATCGAGACCGGCTTGACCAGCCGGGACGCGGTCGCCCCGTGCGCGTCGACGTAGCCGACCCAGACCAGCGCCTTGTCCCGTACCGCCTGCTGCAGCACCGCGAGGGCGTCGGTGTGGCTGTGCGTCGGCGTCGGGCCGGTGACCCCCCGGACGCCGCCGCGCACCACCGCCGGGGCCCGCCGGGCCGCCCGGGCCGCGGCGTCCCCTCGCCGGATCTGCTCCACCACCCCGAGCAGCCGCGGCATCGGCAGCTTCGGCGCGACCAGCGGGTCGAGGGTCCGAGTGGCCACCGACACCCGGGCGGGTGCCCGTCGGGTCTTCGGGCGGGAGAGCACCGCCGCGCCGCTGGCGTCCTCGGGCACCGGGGCGTAACCGGCGTCGCGCAGCGCGCCGAGCAGCCGCCCCACCTGGTACGGGGTGATCAGCACGGTGGGCGCCAGCCGACGCATGGCCAGCGACTCCAGCCGCCGGTCGGCGAAGACCTCGCTGAGCAGCGCCTCGTCGTCGCTGCGCAGGTACGCCCCGGCGGCGCCGCCGCGCAGCCCCCCGTGCTTGCGGGCCACGTCGTCCACCAGGTAGGTGAGCGACTGCGGTATCGGGGTGCGGGAGCGCCGACGGAAGACCGCGTGCAGGTCGTCCGCGGTGTAGCCGGCGTCCAGCGCCCGGCGCACGCTCGCCGGGCTCACCCGGTAGACGCTGGCACCGCCCGCCGACTCCTGCTCGGCCACCGCGTCCAGCTCGCCGGCGAGCGTCGGGTCCGGCGGGCCGGGCACCACCACGGTCAGGTCGGCCTGCACCAGGAAGTGGTCGACCGGGGCGGGCAGCAGCGCGTCCAGCGCCCGTACCGCGGTCGACGGCTCCTCGCTGTCGGCCTCGGCGCGCACCCCGAGTGGGTCGTCCGCGCCGTGCTCGTCCGTGTCGGCCAGCAGTAGCCGCCCGTACGAGGTCAGCGCCCCCAGCCCGGTGACGCCGAGCTGAGCGGCCTCGGCGAGCACCTCCCGGTGCGCGTTCTCCCGGCCCCGGCTGCGCCGGGGTGCCCGCCAGTCGAGCAGCTCCAGCACCTCGTCGGGCGTGGGGGCGGTCGCCGGCTCCAGGTCGGCGAGGACGCCGAGCACCGCCCGCCGGGCGGCCGGCGCGCCGGCCCGCTCCGCCTCGGCGGAGTGCACAGTGATCGGCCGATCCCGGTCGTCGCGCTGGCCGATCAGCCCCACCTGCCGGGTCATGGTCAGCCAGGCGCGGGCCAGTTGCTCCCAGCGCTGGGCCAGTGAGGCGGCCCGCCACACCTCGTAGCCGCCCGTCGGCAGCACCTGCTGATCGGCCCCGTAGCGGGTGGTGGTGGCGCCGGGCAGCTCGAGTTCACCGGTCAGCCCGGCCGCGTACGCCACCTCGAGCAGCAGGGCGGCGTTCGGCTCGTCCAGCCCGGCGGCGCGGGCCAGCCGGCGCAGGTCGCGTACCCCGATGCCGCCGGAGCGGAGCACCGGGGCCGGCTCGGCGGCGAGCTGCTCCAGCAGCGCCTCGGTGTGGCGTACCACCTCCATGGTCTGGCCGGCGCCGGCCGAGTCGACGGCCTTCGGCTCTCTCGGCGTGGCGGCGACCGGCGGTGGGCTGGTCCGCAGCGGGCCGAGCGGTCCGCTGTCCCGGCGCAGCAGCAGCCCGATCTCCCGAGGCAGCTCCACCGTGCCGCCCACCCCCGCCCGGCCAGTGGAGATCGAGACCAGCAGCCGGTTGTCCACCAGCCAGCGCACCGGCGACCCGGTCGGCGCGCCGCCGTTGGTCGGGTCCGGCGGCAGCGCGTCCTCCGCCCCGAGCGGCGGCGCCTGCAACGCGCCCGGTGGCACGCTGCCCACCGGCGGTCCGGCCGCGAGTCGGTCCAGGATCGCCCGGGCGGAGGGCGGCGCGGCGAGCAGGGTCCGGCGCAGCTTCGCCGGGTCCGCGCAGAGCGCGGCCGTGCGTGGGTCCAGCTCCGCGGCCGGTCGGCCGAGCCCCGCAGGGTACGGCGCCACCTCGTCGACGCTCGGCACCACGGTGAGGGCGCTCTCCGGGCCGTACAGCAGGAAGAGTGCCCCCAGTCGGTTGACCGCGCGGCGGACGGCGGCCGGCTCGGGTGGCCGGGGACCGGCCGCCGCCATCGCGAGCACGGCTTCGGTCGAGGTGGTGCCGTCCGTCGGGTCGCCGGTCAGCCGGGCGGCGTCGAGGATCAGAAGGGTGAACTGGTCCAGCCCGTCCAGCGCCCGGGCCACCGAGACCCGGGACTGCGCCCGGATGGCGAGGGCGGAGATGTCGGACGGCACGGGTACGACGAGGTCCGGCCGCAGCTGGAGGAGGGCGGCCAGCGACTCGTCGGGCAGCGACCGCAGGTGGTCGGCGAGTGAGGTGGTCATCGTCGTTCCACGCTAGCCCGGTCCGGGGTGGTCCCGCCCCTCGGACGTCCGGCTGGCTGGGTGGGGCCGGTAGGTTCTTCGCATGCTCCCTCTGACGGTCGGGTTCGACCTCGACATGACGTTGGTCGACTCGCGCCCCGGCATCGCCGCCGCCTTCCGGGCGCTCACCGCGCAGACCGGTGTGCCGGTGGACGCGGACGCGGCGGTGTCCCGGCTCGGGCCGCCGCTGCGCACGGAGATCGCCCGGTGGTTCCCGCCGGAGCAGGTCGAGTCGGCGGTGCGGCTCTACCGGGAGCTCTACCCCGCGTACGCGATCACCCCGACCGTCCCACTGCCCGGCGCCCGGGAGGCGATCGAGGCGATCCGCGACCGGGGCGGCCGGGTGCTGGTGGTCACCTCCAAGCTCGGCCGGCTGGCCCGGCTGCACCTGGAGCACCTGGGGCTGGTGGTGGACGAGCTGGCTGGTGACCTTTTCGCCGAGGAGAAGGCGACCGCGCTGCGGCAGCACGGCGCGACCCATTACGTCGGGGATCACGTGGCCGACATGGTGGCCGCCGCGGCGGCGGGGGTGCCGGGCATCGCGGTGACGACCGGCCCGTGCTCGGCCGAGGAGCTGCGCGAGGCCGGTGCCGAGGTGGTGCTGGACGATCTCACCGGATTCCCGGCGGCGCTCGACGGCATGATCCAGCTAGCCTTGGGGCAGTAGACGTCTCAAGCGAAGCAGGGGTTCTCAGGTGCCTACGGGTCGAGTGAAGTGGTACGACGCGACCAAGGGATACGGGTTCGTCACCAGTGACGAGGGTGGCGACGTGTTCCTGCCGAAGGGCGCGCTACCGGCGGGTGTCACCGACCTCAAGGGTGGTCAGCGGGTCGATTTCAGCGTGGTGGACAGCCGCCGGGGCGCGCAGGCCATGGGGGTCAAGCTGTTGGAGGCGCCGCCGTCGGTGGCCGAGCTGCGCCGCCGGCCGGCGGAGGAGCTGCACGGCCTGGTGGAAGACATGATCAAGGTGCTGGAGGCGAAGGTCCAGCCGGACCTGCGCCGGGGCCGCTTCCCGGACCGGAAGACGTCGCAGAAAATCGCTCAGCTGGTCCACGCGGTGGCGCGTGAGCTGGAGGTCTGAGGCACCAGCCCGGCGTCGGCGGCTCGGCCGAGCAGCGCCTCCACGGCGGCGAATCCCGCGTCCCCCAGGTCGGCGGTGAATTCGTTGACGTAGAGGCCGATGTGCTGGTCGACGACGTCGGGCTCCATCTCCTGGGAGTGCGCGAGCACGTAGTCACGGCTGGCGGCCGGGTCGGCCCAGGCCTGCCGCACGGATTCCCGGATCCACTCGGCGGCGGCCTTCGGGTCGACCACGCCGCGCCGGGCGAGGATCGCGCCGAGGGGGATGGGCAGCCCGGTGTCGGCCTCCCACCACTCGCCGAGGTCGACCAGGGCGGTCAGGCCGTGCCGGTGGTAGGTGAACCGGGCCTCGTGGATGACCAGACCAGCGTCGTAGCGGCCGGCGGCCACGCCGGGCATGATCTCGTGGAACGGCACCACCTCGATCCGCGCCGGCGGGTGGCCTGCCGCCCAGAGCCGGAAGAGCAGGTACGCGGTGGTCCGGTCACCGGGTACGGCGACGGTCGCCCCGGAGAGTTCGGTGCGGTCGCCGCGGGTGAGCACCAGCGGCCCGCAGCCGCGACCGAGCGCCCCGCCGCACGGCAGCAGGTGATACTTGTCCAGTAGCCACGGCAGCGCCGCGTAACTCACCTTGACCAGGTCGAACTCCCCGCGCTCGGCAGCGGTGTTTGTCACGTCCACGTCGGCGTAGGTCACCTCGACCGGCGGTGCGCCGGAAACCCGGCCGTGCACCAGGGCGTCGAAGACGAACGTGTCGTTGGGGCAGGGCGAGATCGCCAGGGAGAGCGCCACGCCCCCACCGTAGCCCCGCCCCCTCAGGCCGGCCCTCTGCGGGCCCCTGCCACTGTGACCCGGCACCCCCCGTTCCCCGGGAGCCCCCCGACACCCGCGGCGCGCAGGTGCTCGACGCCGCCGCTCGGCGTCTGGCTCGGCTGCTCGGGGCTGTCCCTCGGTCGCTGTCGAACTGCTCCAGATATGAACATCCCCGTGCCGAAGGCCCCCCGCCACATCGGCCGCCCTCGTCGGTGGTTGTGGTCGGTGTTCGTCATCGGCCACTGGTCGTCGCCGCAGGTGCTCGGTGGCCGGTCCTCGGCGGCGGTCGGGCGTTGTCGGTCGGGCGGCGTCGGCGGGCGTCGGTGGTGGTGGTCGGCGGTGGCCGTGGCCGTGGCCGTGGTGGTGGTCGGTGGTCGGCGGCGTTTTCGGGCGTTGTCGGTCGGGCGGCGTTGGTGGGCGGCGGTGGCGGTGGCCGTGGTGGTGGTGGTCGGCGGCGGTGGCCGTGGCCGTGGCCGTGGCGGTGGGGTCGGTGGTCGGGTGGCAGTCGAGCGTTGTCGGTCGAGCGGCGTTGGTGAGCGTCGGTGGTGGTCGGCGGTCGGTGGCGGGCGTTGTTGGTTGCGCGGCGTTGGTTGGGCGGCGTTGGTGGGGGTCGCTCGTCGGGCGTTGGTCGGTGGTCGGTGGTCGGTGATCGTCGGTGTCGGTGATCGTCGGTGTCGGTGATCGTCGGTGTCGGTGATCGTCGGTGTCGGTGTCGGTGTCGGTGGTCGGTGGTTGGGTTCGTCGGTGGTCGGTGGTCGGTGGTCGGTGGTCGGGCGTTGGTGGCGGCGGCGGCCGTCGGTGGTTGGTCATTGCTGGTCGGTGACCGTCGGCGGTTGGTGACCGACGGGTGGCGGCGGTAGCGCTGGCGGGGGTGGGGGGTCGAGGGGGTGGGGTCCGTCGGAGGCCGGCGGTGGGCCGCGGTTCATATCTGGAGCAGTTCGACAGCTCGCGTAGACCACATCGGATGGTCGTCGGGGGACTCTCGCGGTGGGTTGTCACCGGGCTACCGCGAGCGGTTGTCCACAGGTTTTCCACAGGCGTGGCGGGGGTATTGAAGTTGGCTGCGCGGCCTGTAGACCATGGGGCCGTGACGGAGATTGGTGGTCTTGTCGACGTGGCGGTGACGCTTCGGGCGCTGCGACGACAGGCCGATCTGAGCCAGCGCGAGCTGGCAGAACGCGCGGGGGTGCCCAGAAGCACTCTGGCCCGGATCGAGACGGGCCAGGGTTCCGAGCCTGGGTTTCGGACCGTGGAGCGACTGATTCGCGCGGCGGGTGGCGAGTTGGCGATCGGGGGCCCGACCCACGCGCCGCTGAGCGCGGTGCCCGGTGTGCCCCATGAGGGACGGCGGGACGAGGGCGGTCGCCGCTACCCGCCGCACCTGGACGTCCGCGAGGTGCGGAGGCTGACCGACTGGCCGGGTGCCTGGTGGGCGCACTGGTACACGCTTCCGCCCGAGCGGTGGCCGCTGCGGGTTCCGGAGGTCACCTACGACCGTGACCGGCGGCGTCGTGACGAGCGCCGCTGGCGGGAACGGGTCCGACGCCAGGTGCGGGTGCGTCGGGTGACCGATGAGCTGCCGGAGAGTTCGTGGTGCTTTCTCGCCGAACTGCCTGGCGACGCGGTGGTCGGTGAGCTGCGGGCGCACGAACGGAGCGAGGATCTGCTCCTCGGTGACGACCTGGGCGACCAGCGCGAGATGATCCTGGACGGTGTGGTCGTGGCCCCCGAGCTGCGGCTGCTGGGGATTGGACGGCGGCTGGTAGCGCGGCTCTCCGAGGAGATGGGGCGGGCTGGGATCCGGACGGCACGAGCCTTCGCCCAGTTCGGCGACGTCAGGTTCCTGCTGGCCTGCGGATTCCAGCTGGAGGCGAGCCGGCCCGAGGCGTTGCGGTTGGACCGGCGTGACCCCGAGGAGGGACCCGACACCGGGGCGGGCCGGGAACGGCCGGGGTCAGCCGAGGGCGGGGGCGGCCTCGGTCAGGGCGACGAGGGCCTCGCGTAGGCGCCAGGCGTCGCGGTCGCGGGGGCCGATCGGGTTGGAGATGGTGCGCAGCTCGGCGAAGGGCAGCCCGGCCTGGGCGGCGGCCACCGCCACCCCGTACCCCTCCATGGCCTCGGCCACGGCGTCCGGGTGACGCCGGCTCAACGCCTCGGCGCTGGCGGCGGTGCCGGTCACCGTGGTGACCGTGAGCACCGGCCCGACGGTGGCCGCCGGCAGCGCGGCACGGAGCGCGGCCAGCAGCTCCGGATCGGCGGTGACGGTGCTGCCGCCGCCCAGCAGCGCCGGCGGCATGCCGAGCGCGTCGATCGGGATGAAACCCTCCGGGGACTCGGCGCCGAGGTCCGCGGCGATGCTCGCGGTGCCCAGCACGGTGCCACCCACCGCGACCCGAGCGGTGAAGCCGCCGGCCACCCCGGCGCTGACCACCGCGCGGTAGGGCCGGCCGGCCGCCTCGGCCAGCGCCAGCAGCCGGGCGGTGGCCGCACCCGCGACCGCCGGTCCCACCCCGACCGGGGCAACCGTCACCGTGGGATCGGCGAGGCCGGCCCGGACCGCGTCCGCCTCGGCCGGCACCGCCGTGACCACCAGCAGGGCGCTCACGAGAGCGGTCCGTGCGGTTCCCGCCGGTTCTCCTCGTCGCTGCCGCCCGGCCCGCCGACGGCCGAGGACGGGCGGTAGATGTGGTAGCCGGGCGGGGCGAGCCCGGGCTCGTAGCCCGCGGCGCCGTTCGCCGCCGGGGCCGGTGAGGTCGGGCTCGGGTCGTCGGCCTTCGTCGCCGTGCCGTCCGGCTCGTCGGCGGGCTCCTCGGCCAGCTCGTCGTCGCCGAGCGGCCGGCCGGCCAGGCGCTGACCACGCAGCCGGCTGGCGACCAGCACGCCCCGGATGGCGGCGAGCACACCGACCCCGGCGGCGACCGCGATGCCCGTCCGACCGTCGAACGGGACCAGCCCGAGCCCGCCACCGAGAACGAACGCGAGCATCAGCACCGTCTCGGAGTGGGCGAAGGAACTGGCCCGCAGGCGCTCCGGGATCCGCTCCTGGATCGAGGCGTCGACGGCCAGCTTGGCCACCCCGCTCAGCATCGCGGTGACCAGGCAGAACAGCGCCACCATTGGCAGCGAGAACTTCAGCACGGCGAGCACCGCCACACCGGCGACGATGACCATGCTGCTGGACTGGATCGCGGTGGGCCGGTGGATCCGCAGCCGGGTGCCGACCGCGGTGGCGAGGAAGGTACCCACCGCCAGCGCGCCGCCGACCAGCCCCAGCGCGGCCTCGTCGCTCAGCTCCCGGCCGAACACGACCGTGGTCAGGTCGCCCTTCTTGATGGCAAAGGCGAGGAAGAGCAGCAGGAAGCCGTAGATCGCGCGCAGCGTGGCCGAGCCGATCAGGGTGGCGATCACCAAGCGGCCCGCCGGTCGGCCCCGGCCCAGTGGACGGTCACCGGAGCGCCGGCCGAGCGCCCGCAGCGCACGCGGCACCCGTTCCGGCGGTTCCGAGTCGGCCTTCGGTGGTAGCCGCAGCGCGATGACCATGCCGACCAGGAAGATCACCGAGGCGACCCGGAGCGGCCACTGCGGTCCGAACCAGAACGCGGCCAGCCCGATCGGGGCGACCAGCGCGCCGGCCACGGTGCCGTAGACGCTCGCCCTCGCGCCGACCTGAGAGAGGCCCAGCCCCTCCGGAAGCAGCCGCGGTACCGCGGCCGAGCGGGCCACCCCGTACGCCCGGGAGAGCGCCAGCACCCCGAACGCCGCCGGATAGAGCCCGAAGCCGTGGATGTAGTCGGAGATCAGCCAGGCCAGGAACGCCCGGCCGAGCATGGTGGCCGCCAGCGCGTAGCGGCGGCCGTGCCGGAAGTGGTCGAGCAGCGGCCCGACCACCGGCGCGAGCATGGCGAACGGCACCATCGTCACCAGCAGGTAGAGCGCGACCTTGCTGCGCGCCTCGCCGAGCGGCACGTTGAAGAAGATCGTCCCGGCCAGGCCGATGGCGATCAGAGTGTCCCCGGCACAGGAGACCGCGTGCAGGTCGAAGAGGCGAACCATGCCGACCTCGCCGCCGGCACCCCTGGCGCGGGCCCGGCCCGCCCGGCGGGTCACCCAGCGCCCGCTGCCGACCGAGCCGCGGAACAGCAGCCGGAGTGCGCGGATGCCGGTGCCGACGGTCCGCCCGAGGACGGACCGGTCAGGGCGGGAGGACAGCGGCATGTGCACCATCCTCGCCCATTCGATCCCGGTGCGCCGCACCACTTGCGCAGAACGTGACCGGGGAGTCCCTGTCACCCCGCCGTAAGCATGGGGAACAATGGTCGGGTGACCAGGCCCGCCTCCACCCGCGCCGCCCGCCTCGACCAGGTCTGCGCTGACGCCGTCGAGGTGGCCCGCGCCGCCATCACCGAGGTGGATCCCGACGATGTCGGTGAACACCTCCAGGCAGTGGCCGAGGGCGACCGACTCGTCACCCACTACTTCGAGTGTCGGCTCGCCGGCTACCGCGGCTGGCGCTGGGCGGTCACCGTCACCCGGGTACCGCGCAGCCGCCAGGTCACCGTCTGCGAGACGGTCCTGCTGCCCGGCGCCGACGCGATGCTCGCCCCCGGCTGGCTGCCCTGGCAGGAGCGCCTCAAGCCGGGTGACCTCGGCCCCGGCGACCTGCTGCCCACGCCGCCCGACGACGAGCGGCTGGTCCCCGGCTACCTGCTCTCCGACGACCCGGCGGTCGAGGAGACGGCCTGGGAGTTCGGCCTGGGTCGGGCCCGGGTGCTCTCCCGCGAGGGGCGCTCCGAGGCGGCCCAGCGCTGGTACGACGGCGACCACGGTCCCGCCGCCCCGATCTCCGCCGCCGCCCCGGCCTCGGCCCGCTGCGGCACCTGCGGCTTCTACCTGCCGCTGGCCGGCGCCATGCGGCAGGCCTTCGGCGCCTGCGGCAACTTCTACGCCCCCGACGACGGCCGGGTGGTGAGCGCCGACCACGGGTGCGGCGCGCACTCGGAGACCCTCATCGAGGCGGCCGAGACGTCCGTCGAGGAGATGCCGACCGTCTACGACGACAGCGCGGTGGAGGCCATGTCGGTCAGCCGGGCTCCCGGGTCGGTCGAGGCGGCCGAGCCGGCGGAGCCGTACGGCCACCCCTGACCGGTCGAGCCGGCGCGCGGGTCAGTTGGCCGCGGCGCGCCGACGGCGACGGTTGGCGTCGTGTCGCAGCATGACCGCCAGCCCGGGGAACCCCCAGAGGAAGCCGGCCAGGCAGATCCAGAGCCAGTTCTGGTGATCGTGGTCGGTCAGCCAGCCGCGGAAGAAGATCAGGAGCACCAGCCCGACGAGCGCCCAGCCGGCCATTCCGGCGAGCGCGAACGGCACCATCGGTGGGTCGAGCGGCTCCGGCCGCGGTGGCTGCTCGTTCGGCACCGGGCAAGCGTACGCGATCGGCTTCCCCTGCACGCCACTGATCTGGGACGATGCGCGCGACGTCCGGAAGATCACCTGCGAGGACCTGATGGTTGTAACGCCGCCCCCCGACAACGGCACCCCACCCGACCCCGCTCATCCGCGTAACGGATTCGATCGCTTCTTCGAGATCTCCGCCCGTGGCTCGACGATGAGCCGCGAGGTACGCGGTGGCCTGGCGACCTTCTTCACGATGGCCTACATCGTGGTGCTGAACCCGCTCATCCTCGGTAGTGCCGTCGACGGTGACGGCAAGACCCTCCCGATACCGGCGATCGCCGCGGCGACCGCCCTGGTCGCCGGCGTGATGACCATCCTGATGGGCGTGGTGGGCCGGTTCCCGCTGGCGCTCGCCGCCGGCCTCGGCGTCAACGCGCTGGTCGCGTACGAGATCGCACCGGAGATGACCTGGGCGGACGCCATGGGTCTGGTGGTGATCGAAGGTGTGATCATCGCGGTGCTGGTGCTGACCGGCCTGCGTACCGCGGTGTTCCGTTCGGTGCCGACCCAGCTGAAGACGGCGATCGGCGTCGGCATCGGTCTCTTCCTGACCATCATCGGCCTGGTCGACGCCGGTTTCGTCCGGCGGGTGCCGGACGTGGCGAACACGACGGTGCCGGTCGGGCTGGGCATCGGCGGCAAGCTGGTCAGCTGGCCGTTGCTGGTCTTCGTGGTCGGGCTGCTGCTGACCCTGGTGCTGGTGGTGCGCCGGGTCCGGGGCGCGATCCTGATCGGCATCCTCGCCTCGACCGTGCTGGCGGTCGTCGTCGAGGCGGTGGCGAACATCGGGCCGTCCGTGGTGAACGGTCAGCCCAACCCGAAGGGCTGGGCGCTGAACGTCCCGGAGCTGCCGAAGACGGTGGTGGACGTGCCCGACCTGTCGCTGCTCGGCAACTTCAACGTGCTGGACTCGTGGAGCCGGGCCGGCTGGCTGGTCGTGCTGATGTTCGTGTTCACGCTGCTGATCACGGACTTCTTCGACACCATGGGCACGATGGTCGCCGTCGGTCAGGAGGGCGGCATGCTCGACGAGCAGGGCACCCCGCCCCGGGCGAAGGAGATCCTGCTGGTCGACTCGATCGCCGCGGCGGCCGGCGGTGCGGCCAGCACCTCCAGCAACACGTCGTACATCGAGAGCGCCTCCGGTGTGGCGGAGGGCGCCCGGACCGGGGTGGCCAACCTGGTCACCGGCGCGCTCTTCCTGCTGGCGATGTTCCTGGCGCCGCTGGTGCTGGTGGTGCCGTTCGAGGCGGCCTCCACCGCGCTGGTGGTGGTCGGCTTCCTGATGATGACCGCGGTGCGGACCATCGACTGGTCCGACTACGAGATCGCCATCCCGGCGTTCCTCACCATCGTGCTGATGCCCTTCACCTACTCGATCTCGAACGGCATCGGCGCAGGTCTGATCACGTACGTCGTGGTAAAGGTGGCCAGGGGGAAGGCCCGGGAGGTGCACCCGCTGCTGTACGGGGTGGCCGCGCTGTTCGTGCTGTACTTCCTGCGTGGACCGATCGAGTCTCTGGTGCTCTGACGCGCGTCCGGGCGGGGGACAGAAGCGGATTCCTCGCCCGGACCAGCACAAACTTCCTCGTGAGCCTGGTCATATCGGATGTCGTTAGCCAGGCTCATTAGTTAAGCTAACTATTGTGACGGAGCGGACGGTGACGGCGAAACGCGTGCCACCGGCGCAGCTGGCTCCCCAGTTGCGTGATGCGATCACCCGACTCAACCGGCGGGTCCGCCAGGCCCGACCGGTCGGCGACCTCACGGTCACCCAGGTCTCCGCGCTCACCAGCCTGCGGCTGGCGGGTGCGCTGACGCCCCGGGAACTGGCCGATGTGGAACGGGTGCAGCCACCGACGATGACCAAGATCGTCGCGAAGTTGGAGGAGCGCGGCCTCGTGCAGCGCACCCCTCATCCGACCGACGGACGACAGGTCATCCTCGCGGCGACCGAAGGAGGGCAGGCCGTGCTCGACCAGTTCGAGCGGGCCCGCGATGAGTGGCTGGCCCACCGGCTGGCCGCGCTCGACGAGGACGAACGGGAGACCCTGCACAGGGCCGCCGGGATTCTCCAGCAGCTCGCTCGCGCCTGAGCCGCGCCCGCGCCACCGGGCCGTGCCGTCACCTGTCGATGACGCGTACGTCCCGGAGGAGGCGCACCAAGAGTGCAGGCCAAGCTGAGCACGATGTTCCAGTCCCTACAGGTCCGCAACTACCGGCTCTTCGCATCCGGGCAGCTGATCAAGCTGATCGGCGTCTGGATGATGTTCATCGCCCAGGACTGGCTGGTCCTCGAGCTCTCCGACAACTCGGCCACCGCGCTCGGCGTGGTCACCGCGCTCCAGTTCACCCCGGTGCTGCTGCTCACCCTGCTCTCCGGGCGGCTCGCCGACCGCTACGACAAGCGGGTGCTGCTTTTCGTCGCCAACTCCCTCTGGACCGTGCTGGCGCTCGGCATGAGCCTGCTGGTCCTCACCGACCTGGTGCAGCTCTGGCACGTCTTCGCGTTCGCCGCCCTACTCGGCGTCGCCAACGCGGTGGAGACCCCGGTCCGGCAGGCGTTCGTCTCTGAACTCGTCGGGATGTCGCTGCTGCCGAACGCGCTCTCGCTGAACGCGGCCGTCTTCAACTCCGCCCGGATCGTCGGCCCGGCCGTCGCCGGTCTGGCCATCGCCGCCTTCGACGTCGGCCCGGTCTTCCTCTTCACCGCGCTCAGCTCGATCGCGCCGCTGGTCAACGTGGTCCGGATGCGCACCTCCGAGCTGCACCGCGAGGCCCTGCCGCCGCGGGACGAGCGGGCGTCGGCGAAGGTGATCGACGGGCTGCGGTACGTCTGGCGCCGCTCCGACCTGTTGCTGCCGATGGTGGTGATGTCGGTGATCGGCATGTCGCTCTTCAACTTCCAGCTCACCCTGGCCGCGCTGGCCAAGACGGTGTTCAACACCGGGGCGGCCTCGTTCGGCCTGTTCAGCACCGCGCTGGCGGTCGGCGCGCTCGGCGGTGCGCTCTCCGGCACCGGGCGTCGCAGCCGCCCGTCGGTCTGGCTGGTGCTCGGCGCGGCGATCGCCTGCGCCAGCTTCGGCACGCTGGTCGGCCTCGCGTCGACGTACTGGCTGGTGGTGACGCTGCTGGTGCCGACGGGGTTCTTCATGGTGTTCTTCGCCCAGGCCGCCAACCAGCGGGTCCAGCTCGGTGTGGACGCCGCCTTCCGGGGACGGGTGATGGCCCTGTGGGTGCTGGTGTTCCTGGGCACCAACCCGGTCGGCGCGCCGCTGATCGGCTGGGTGGCGGAGACCTTCGGCGCCGGTGCCAGCATCTGGATCGGCGGGCTCATCTCGCTGGCCACCGCACTGCTGGCGCTGACCTGGCAGCTGCGCCGCTCCGGCGCCCGGCTGCGGTTCCGGGTGCTGCCCATGCCCCGCTTCTACGTGACCTCCACCGACTGCTGAGTCGGCCGGGGCCCCTGGTACGGGGGCCCCGCCGGCCTGAGCCACGGAGTCCCGTTGGGCGGATGGCGCGGATGCCGCCAATCCGGTGGCGGAGCGGCACCATGAGGCTTAGCGTCGATGCGTGGGAGTCGGACGCGCGCTGCTGCTGGCCCTGGCGTTCCTCGCCGTGGCCAGTTTGCCGGCGGCCTTCGCCCTGCTCTTCTGCGCCGACGAGATCCTCGACCGGGTGGTCTGCGGCTACACGGAATGGCGGGACCGCCGCCGCGAGCGGCGCACCATCGCCAAGCTCGACCGGGCCATCGAGGCCGACGCGCTGACCCGCGACATCGACCTCTCCGAGTTCGACCGGGAGGACCGGCGGCCGTTGGGACAGCTCGCCGCCGACCTGCGCCGGCTGGGTAGCCAGCGGCTCGGTGGAACCGGCCGGTCGATGGTGTGGCACGGCGCCGTGCTCCAGGCGTACGACGACCGGCTCCGACGGGCCTGCCGGGCCCTCGGCATCACCGAGCACCTGAGCGAGCTATCCGGCGTCGACCAGGAGATCGAGCGGGTCCGGGTGGAGGGGCTGCTGCACGCCGCCGGGATGAGCCTGCCGGCCGCCCGGGCCGGTCACCACCAGCGGCACCGCTGATCGGCGTACGGGGTGCGGCTCTTCGTCGCGGTCTGCCCACCGGCGGAGGCGGTCGACCACCTGAGCGCCCAGATCGCGCGACTGCGGATCGGAGCGGCGGCCGCGGCCGGGATCAACGTCCGGCTCGCCGACCCGGCGCACGTCCACCTCACCGTCGCCTTCCTCGGCGATGTCGAGGAGGCGCGGCTGGTGGAGGTGGAGAGCGCGCTCGGGCTCGCCGCCGAGTGGTTCCGCGACGGCCGGGACGCCTCGCCCCGGCTGAGCCTCGGCGGCGGCGGCCGGTTCGGCCCGGACCGGTTCACCGTGCTCTGGGTGGACGTACGCGGCGAGATCGAGGCGCTGGCCACCCTGGCCCGGCTGGTCCGCTCCCGGCTGCGGCACGCCCGCCTGCCGCACGACGAGAAGCCGTTCCGCGCGCACCTGACCGTCGCCCGGCCCGGTGACCGGCTGGACCGCGTCGACATCGAGGCGGACCGGGCCACTCTGGACGGTTACCAAGGGCCGGAGTGGCCGGCGACCGAGCTGCTGCTGGTACGCAGTCACCTCGGTCCCCGGCCCCGCTACGACCGGCTCGCCGCCTGGCCGATCTGACCGGCGCGCGGATGGCCGGCAGCGCACCGGTTGGTCACCCGGCGCGCCCGGCCGCGACCGGCCGTCGGGCGGTCACCAGGCCCAGGCCTCCGGGCCCGCGCCACCCTTGCCGACCGGCGGGAAGAGCTCGTCCAGCCGGCCGAGGGTCGCCTCGTCGAGCTGGACGTCCAGCGCGCCGAGCGAACGGTCCAGCTGCTCGGCGGTGCGCGGGCCGATGATCGGCGCGGTGACCCCCGGCCGGGAGAGCAGCCACCCGAGCGCCACGTCGGCCGGGTCGTGACCGAGGTCGGCGCAGAGCTTCTCGTACGCCTCGATGGTCGCCCGGTGCTCGGCCAGCGTCTCGGCCGAGCGGCCGCTGGTGCCCCGCGCGGCGCTGCCCTCGGCCATCTTGCGCAGCAGCCCGGCGAGCAGCCCGCCGTGCAGCGGCGACCACGGGATGATGCCCAGCCCGTGGTGCTGCGCGGCCGGGATCACCTCCAGCTCGACGTGCCGGGTCATCAGGTTGTAGATGCACTGCTCGGAGACGAGGCCGAGGAAGTGCCGCTTCGCCGCCGCCTCCTGCGCCACCGAGATGTGCCAGCCGGCGAAGTTGGACGATCCGACGTAGAGCACCTTGCCCTGCGCGACCAGCGTCTCCATCGCCTGCCAGATCTCCTCCCAGGGGGTGCTCCGGGAGATGTGGTGCATCTGGTAGAGGTCGATGGTGTCGGTCTGCAGCCGGCGCAGCGAGGCCTCACAGGCCCGGATGATGTGCCGGGCGGAAAGGCCCTGTTCGTTGGGCCAGTCGCCCATCTTGCCGTAGACCTTGGTGGCCAGTACGACCTTGTCCCGGCGGCCGCCGCCCTGGGCGAACCACCGGCCGATGATCTGCTCGGTGATGCCCTCGCCGGTCTGCCAGCCGTAGACGTTGGCGGTGTCGAAGAAGTTGATCCCGTGCTCCAGCGCGCGATCCATGATCGCGAAACTGTCCGGTTCGCTGGTCTGCGGCCCGAAGTTCATCGTGCCGAGGCAGAGACGGCTGACCGACAGGCCGGTGCGGCCAAGATTCGTGTACTCCATGGACCCAGCCTGCCACCGTGGCACTTAGAGTGCCTCACGCCGGACGGGCGGCCGTTCAGCCACCCGCCCGACGCGTGGTCAGGAGGACTCGCGGGCCGCCGGGCCGCTGCCGAAGAGCACGTCGTCCCAGCTGGGCAGGCGCTTGCGCGGCTTGCCCGTGGCGTCGGTCGACTCGCCGCCGGCGGCGGCCGCCGCACCGGTGCGGCGAGGCCGGAGGACCGCCAGCGACGGCACGGCCGGCACCTCCTTGGGCGCGTCCGAGTCGTCGTCGAAGGCGGAGCCGGGGCCACCGCCGAGCAGCGCCGCGGCGCCACCGCCGACGGCCCGCTGCCGGGGCGCGTCGGACCCGGCCAGGGCGGCCGGCGTGCGCGGCTCCAGGCTCCGGCCCGACGACCCGCCGAGCGGCCGGTCGAGGGAGGCGAGCAGGGCGTCGCGGCCGGCGCGGATCGGATCCCGCCCGGGGCGGGCGTGCTCGGCGGGGCCGGGCAGGCCGTGCCCGCCCCGACTCGGCTCGCGCGACGGGCCCGGCAGGGCGTGCCCGCCCCGCTCCGGCGCCGGCTCCTGGCCGAGGATCGGCGTGGGCCGCTCGGCGCAGAGGTATTGCGCCATGTCGTCGTGCGGGGCGACGTTCTGCCGGGTCTTGTCGAGATCCCAGATCGCCTGGGCGGTGGCCTTGCCGGACGGCCAGGTGGCGACGATCCGCCAGGTCCCGTCGTCGCGCCGGTAGGCGTCCCAGGAGATCTTCTCGGTGTCGATGCCGTGCTGGGCCAGCCGACCGTTGACCACCTCGGCCAGCGGGGTCGGCTTCTCCGCGCCCTTGAGCCGGGTGCGGCGGGCGTGCTGGGCCAGCATCGCCCGCTCCTGGAGCACCGGGCCGGCGTAGCGCAGCACCCGGTCGACCGGGACGCCGGCGATCCGCGCGACGTCCTCTGCGGACTCACCCGAGCGGATGCGGGCCTGGATGTCGCGTGGGGACAGTGACGGGGTCGGGTCGGCGGCGGCCGGCGCGACGGCGAGCGGCGGGGCGCCCGGTTCGGCGTGCATCGCGCTCGCGATGCGCTCGTCGATGGGCAGGGCGAGCAGTCGACCCACCTCGTCGGCGAGCACCAAGGCCTGGCCGTCCTCGGAGAGGGCGACGAAGCGTACTGGGCGCATAGCGTTGCCTCCGTCCCGCTTCGCTGGCCGCATGCCACGGGTCGGCCACCCGGGCGTCTCGGACTACCGTACGCTGATCCGCCCTGAGGTGGGAGACGCCACGCCCGCATGTCGTGGATGAGCAGCGGCGATGGTCACGGTGGGTGTCCGCCGCACCGGGCGGTGGACACCCACCGTGACTCTGGTCAGAGTCGCTCGACGACGTAGTCGATGGACGCGGTCAGCGCCTCGACGTCGGCCGGCTCCACGGCCGGGAAGAGCGCCACCCGCAGCTGGTTGCGGCCGAGCTTGCGGTAGGGCTCGGTGTCGACGATGCCGTTGGCGCGCAGCGCCTTGGCGATCGCGCCGGCGTCCACCTCGTCGGTGAAGTCGATGGTGGCGACCACGTTGGACCGCAGCGCCGGGTCGGCGACGTACGGCGTGGCCACCGCCGAGCGCTCCGCCCAGCCGTAGACGACCGCCGCGCTCTCGGCGGTCCGCTTGGCCGCCCAGGTCAGGCCGCCCTGGGCGTTCATCCAGTCGGTCTGCTCGGCGGCCAGGAAGATGGTGGACAACGCCGGGGTGTTGTAGGTCTGCTCCAGGCGCGAGTTGTCGATCGCGGTGACCAGGTCGAGGAACGCCGGGATGTAGCGGCCGGAGGCCTTGATCTCGGTGGCCCGCTCCAGCGCGGCCGGCGACATGAGGGCCAGCCAGAGGCCGCCGTCGGAGCCGAAGCACTTCTGCGGCGCGAAGTAGTAGACGTCGGTGTCGCCGACGTTGACCTCGAGCCCGCCGGCGCCGGAGGTGGCGTCGACCAGCAGCAGCGAGCCCTCGTCGGCGCCGGGCACCCGGGAGATCGGCACCGCCACGCCGGTCGAGGTCTCGTTGTGCGGGGTGGCGTAGACATCAACCCCGGCCTCGGCGACCAGGGTGGGCGCGCTGCCCGCCGCCGACTTGCGAATGGTCGGCTCGCCGAGGAACGGCGCGTCGGAGACCGACTTGGCGAACTTGGCGCCGAACTCGCCGAAGCTGGCGAACTGGGCCCGGTCGCGGACCAGGCCGAAGGTGGCGACCTCCCAGAAGGCGGTGGTGCCGCCGTTGCCGAGCACCACCTCGTAACCCTCGGGCAGGGAGAAGAACTCGGCGATGCCGCGCCGCAGGCGCGCCACCTGGTCACGGACCGTCTTCTGCCGGTGCGAGGTGCCCAGGTAGCTCGTCGCCACCTCGGCGAGGGCGGAGACCGCCGCCGGGCGGACCTTGGACGGGCCGCAGCCGAACCGTCCGTCGGCGGGCTTGATCTCTTCGGGAATCCGGATGGTCGGTGCGTCAGCCACGGTCTTCAAGATCCTTCCGCATGGGCCGTGAGCCCGGTGAGCTGGCGGGCGCGGACCGGCGGCGGGCGTGTGGGCGCGCGGCGGCCGGGATCCGAGCCTGGTCCGGCGGCACTGCCGAGTCTTCATCCTCCCATCCCCTGGCGTTCGTCTCGCCGCTGGTCTCGGCCCCGCTACTGAGGCGTACGCCACAGGACGCCGGGATCCGGGCGCCGCTCTTTCGGCCGGAACGACCCGGGCCGGGGCTGGGGGAAGCGCGAGGGGCCCCGTCCGCGACGGACGGGGCCCCTCGGCGTACGCGGGTCAGACGCCGTGCGGGATGGCGTCCCAGCCCTCGACCTGCTGCGGCCGGCGCGGGCCCGGGCCGACGTAGCGGGCGGACGGGCGGACCAGCCGCTGGAGCTTCTTCTGCTCCAGGATGTGCGCGCTCCAACCGCCCATCCGGGCGCAGGTGAACATCGAGGTGAACATGTGCGCCGGCACCTCGGCGAAGTCGAGCACCACGGCCGACCAGAACTCGACGTTGGTGGCCAGCACCCGGTCCGGGCGGCGGGCCTGGAGCTCGGCCAGCGCGGCCTTCTCCAGCGCCTCGGCGATCTCGAAGCGCGGCGCGCCCAGCTCCTTCGCGGTGCGGCGGAGCACGCGGGCGCGCGGGTCCTCGGCCCGGTAGACCCGGTGGCCGAAGCCCATCAGCCGCTCGCCCCGGTCGAGCACGCCCTTGACGTAGCCCTCGGCGTCGCCGCTGCGCTCCACGGCCTCCAGCATGCTCAGCACCCGCGACGGCGCGCCGCCGTGCAGCGGGCCGGAGAGCGCGCCGATCCCGGAGGAGATGCAGGCCGCGGCGTCCGCGCCGGTCGAGGCGACGATCCGGGCGGTGAAGGTGGAGGCGTTCAGGCCGTGCTCGGCGGCCGAGATGAAGTACGCGTCGACGGCCTTGACGTGCCGCGGGTCCGGCTCGCCACGCCAGCGCTTCATGAACCGCTCGACGATGGTCTGCGCCTTGTCGATCTCCTTCTGCGGCACCGCCGGCAGACCCAGGCCGCGGGCGGACTGGGCGACGAAGGAGAGGGCGGTCACCGAGACCCGGGCGAGGTCCGCGCGGGCCTGCTCGTCGGAGATGTCCAGCAGCTGGTTGAGCCCCCAGTACGGAGCGAGCATGGCGACCGCGGACTGCACGTCGACCCGGATGTCGCCGGAGTGCACCGGCACCGGGAAGGGCTCCGCCGGCGGCAGGCCCGGCCCGAACCGGCCGTCGACGAGCAGCGCCCAGACGTTGCCGAAGGAGACCTGACCGATCAGATCCTCGATGTCGACCCCGCGATAGCGCAGCGCGCCGCCCTCGCGGTCGGGTTCGGCGATCTCGGTCTCGAAGGCTACGACGCCCTCCAGCCCGGGTTTGAAGTCGGCCATGTCGCTCTCCTGGATCTGGTCGGTGCGCCCGGTCAGGCTCAACGCGGCCCAGCCGGCCGAGCACCCTTAGGCGACCCTCAGGGATGTGTTCGGAACATCTTGCCTGCTGAGTAACCGAGTACGCGACCCGCTGCGACTGTGCCGCACACGACATCCCCGGACGCGCATCCCGCCGCCGGCTGGGCAAGACTGGTCGCTACGGGCTGGCCAGCGTCGCAGGGCGGAAGCCGGCCCGGCGAGAAGGAGTGCGAACGTGACGGGCGACACACCCGCCCTGGCCGCGATGCGTAACGAGTACGCCGCGGACCTGGGCCTTTCCGAGGCCGACCTGGCCGGCGACTGGCACAGCCAGTTCGCCCGCTGGTTCGCCGACGCGGTGGCCTTCGGGCTGCCCGAGCCGAACGCGATGGTGGTCGGCACGGCCGACGCCGCCGGCCGGCCGAGCGGGCGGACCGTGCTGCTGAAGGGGCACGACCCGGGCGGGTTCGTCTTCTTCACCAACCACGCCTCGCGCAAGGGCACCGAGGTGGCCGCCAACCCGTACGCCAGCCTGGTCTTCCCCTGGTTCGCCATGCAGCGTCAGGTGGTGGTCGCCGGCACCGTCGAGCCGCTGCCGCGGGCCGAGACGGAGGCCTACTTCGCCACCCGGCCGCGCGGTTCCCAGCTGGGTGCCTGGGCCAGCCCGCAGTCGCAGGTGGTCGCCGACCGGGCTGCCCTGCAGGAGCGCTACCAGGCGGCGGCGGAGCGGTTCGAGGCCGTGCCGTCGATCCCCGCCCCGCCGCACTGGGGTGGGCTGCGGGTCCGCCCCGACTCGGTGGAGTTCTGGCAGGGCCGGGCCGGGCGGCTGCACGACCGGCTGCGGTTCCGCCGCACCGAGGCGGACGCCTGGACGGTCGAACGGCTGGCGCCGTGACGGGAGTGCAACAGGCCCGGGGGCGCGGGGCGCGCCGCTGGGCGATCGACCTGCGGCCGCTCGGGGTGCCCGCGTACCGGCGGCTCTGGCTCGGCAACGGCATCGCGATGTTCGGCTTCCAGTTCACCGCGGTCGCCGTGCCGGTGGAGATGTGGGCGCTGACCGAGAAGTCGCTCTGGGTCGGCCTGCTGGGCATCGCCGGGTTCGTACCGTTGTTGATCTTCGGGCTCTGGGGCGGCGCGATCGCCGACGCCCGCGACCGGCGGCTGGTGCTGCTCGGCGGGTCCGCGCTGCTCTGGGCGTCCACGCTCGGCCTGCTGGCGCAGGCGGTGTTCCGGGTGGGCAGCCCGGTGCTGCTGCTGGTCCTGGTGGCCGTGCAGTCGATCGCCTTCGCGATCAGCTCGCCCGCGCGCAGCGCGATGCTGCCCCGGCTGGTCCCGGCGGAGCTGGTGCCGGCGGCGAGCACGCTGAACTACACCACCTTCACCGCCGCCTCGGTGGTCGGCCCGCTGGCGGCCGGGCTGATCCTCTCCATCTGGGCCGACCCCCAGGTCGCCCTGCCGATCGCGTACGGGGTGGACGCGCTGCTCTTCACCGCGATGGTCTGGGCCGCGCTCCGGCTGCCGGCGCTGCCGCCCGAACCGCACCCGGACGGCGACACCACCCCGGCTCGGGCCGGCCTGGCCAGCGTGGTCGACGGCTTCCGCTACCTGGCCACCACCCCGGTGCTGCTGCTGTCGTTCGCCGTCGACCTGATCGCCATGATCCTGGCCATGCCGCGGGCGCTCTTCCCGGAGATCGCGCACGAGCGGTTCGGCGGCGACGGGTCGGTCGGCTGGCTCTTCAGCGCCATCGCCATCGGGTCGATGCTGGGCGGGCTGACCTCCGGCTGGATCGGTCGGCTCCGCCGACAGGGGCTCGGGCTGGTGGTCGCGGTGGTCGCCTGGGGGCTCGCCATCGCGGCGGCCGGGCTGGCTCACCAGCTCTGGCTGATGATCCTGCTGCTCGGCGTGGCCGGCGCGGCCGACCTGGTCAGCGCGGTGCTGCGGCAGTCCATGCTGCTGGTCTACGCGCCGGACCGGATGCGGGGCCGGCTGCAGGGAGTGAACACGGTGGTGGTCGCCGGCGGCCCGCGCCTCGGCGACCTGCGCGCGGGTGGGATGGCCGCCGGGCTCGGCGGTGGGGTCGCCTGGGTGGCCGGCGGCGTCGGTGCGGCGGTGCTGGTGGTGCTGCTCGCCGTCGCGTTCCCGGCGCTGCTGCGCTACCGGGCGGCGACCTCGTCCGACGGCGCGCAGGGGGACGTCGCGCCGGGCGACGAGCGGGCGGCGACGGCGTCAAGCGGTGACCGAGAGTGACCGGTTAGGGTCGCGGACATGGACACCCCTGACCAGCTCCCGCTCTCGGGCACCCAGTGGACCATCTCCGCGGCCGGCCATGAGGCCGTCATCGTGGAGGTGGGCGGCGGGGTACGGACCTACCGGCACGACGGCGTCGACTACCTCGACGGTTACGCCGCGGACGAGCTCTGCCCCGGCTGCGCCGGGCAGGTGCTGGCGCCGTGGCCGAACCGGATCCGGGACGGGCGGTACACCCTCGGCGAGCAGTCGTACCAGCTGCCGCTGACCGAGCCGGAGCGGCACGTGGCGATCCACGGGCTGGTCAACTGGGTGCGCTGGCAGCTGGTGGAGCAGTCGCCGGACGCGGTGACGCTCAGCTACGACCTGCCGCCCCAGCCGGGCTACCCGTGGCCGCTGCGGCTGATCAGCCGGTGGAGCGTCGGGGCGGACGGCCTGCGCGCCGAGCACGAGGTGCGCAACATCGGTGGCGAGGCTGCCCCGTTCGGCTTCTCCGTGCACCCGTACCTGCAACTGGCCAGGGTGGCGGTGGACGACCTGGCGATGCGGGTGCCCGGTGAGACCCGGATGGTGCTGGACAGCCGGCTGCTGCCGGTCGCCGCGACCCCGGTGGACGGCACCGAGTACGACTTCACCAGCCCGCGCCGGATCGGGGACGCCGTCCTCGACCTCTCCTTCGGTGACGTTGTCCGGGACGCCGACGGCGGTTCGTCGGTGAGCCTGGCCGGGCCGGACGGCGCCTCGGGCGTGACCATCTGGGCCGACCGCGAGTTCGGTTGGTGGCAGGTCTTCACCGGCGACACCCTCACCGGCGTCCGGCACCGCCGCTCCGTCGCGGTCGAGCCGATGACCTGCCCGCCTGACGCGTTCCGCTCCGGTAAGGACGTGATCATGTTGAAGCCGGGGGCGACCTGGCGCGGCGTCTGGGGCGTCCGACCGGGCGCCTGACCGGCCGGCGTCTCGGGAGGATGGGCATGGAGTTCGCCGAGGTGGTCCGGCGACGGCGGATGGTGCGCAACTACGACCCGGACCGGCCGGTCCCGCCCGAGGTGGTGCAGCGGCTGCTCGACCACGCGGTCCGGGCGCCGTCCGCCGGCTTCGCGCAGGGCTGGGGCTTCCTGGTGCTGGAGGAGCCGGCCGACCGGGAGCGGTTCTGGGCGTCGACCACGCCGGAGGGCGGTGGCCGGGAACGGTGGTTGGCCGGCATGCGCCGGGCACCGCTGATCATCGTGCCGCACGCCAACCGGTCGGCGTACCTGGAGCGGTACGCGGAGCCGGACAAGGGTTGGGTGGACCGGTCCACCGAGCGCTGGCCGGTGCCCTACTGGTACGTGGACACCGGCTTCGCCGCCCTGCTGATGTTGCTCACCGCGGTGGACGAGGGGCTCGGCGCCTGCTTCTTCGGCATTGCGCCGCAACGGCTGTCGACCTACCGGGACGCCTTCGGCGTGCCCGAGGAGTACGCGCCGATCGGTGCGGTCACTGTGGGTTACCGGGCGGCCGACCATCGGTCATCTTCGCTGCGGCGCGGGCGCCGTCCGGTCGACCAGGTGGTCCGCCGGGGACGGTGGAGCTGAGCGGTACGCCGGATTCGCCCTGTTGAGGATCGGGCGAGCGGTAGCGAAACTGACATCAGGGAGCAGAACGCGGTGTGCGACAGGCGGTTAGGCTGGCACGGTCATCGGTGCCGCGCCGCGCGGTGCCACGCCGCGACCCGGCACGGCGCCGTCGGTCGGACCGGCCACGGGGAGGGGAGCGTTCCGTCGTGATCTTCAGAGCGGTCCGGGACGGGCGTCCCTACCCGGAGCACAACCTGACGCTCAAGCAGTGGTCGGAGATCCCGCCGCGGCCGCTGCGTCTGGATCAGCTGATCACCACCAAGCGCGAGCTGGCGCTGGACAAGCTCCTCGCCGAGGATTCCACCTTCTACGGCGACCTGTTTCCGCACGTGGTGCAGTGGAACGGCGGCCTCTACCTGGAGGACGGCCTGCACCGGGCGCTGCGCGCCGCGCTCCAGCAGCGCAACCAGATCCACGCCCGGGTGCTGGTGCTCTCCGAGGCGGTCGAGTGACGCGCGGTCGCGCCCCGCGCTGAGCCTTCGTTAGGGTGCTGCCATGAGCTCGCGCCCCAACGCCCCGCTCGACCTGCTCGACCTGGACTCCTCGCTCAGCGAGGAGGAGCGGCAGATCCGCGCCGTCGTGCGCCAGCTGGTCGACGACCGGGTCCGCCCGCACGTGGCCGGCTGGTACGAGGAGGGCCAGGTGCCCGCCCGCGAGCTGGCCCGCGAGTTCGGCAAGCTCGGCCTGCTCGGCATGCACCTGACCGGCTACGGCTGCCCCGGCGCGTCGGCCGTCGCGTACGGGCTGGCCTGCCTGGAGCTGGAGGCCGGCGACTCGGGCATCCGCTCGCTGGTCTCGGTGCAGGGCTCGCTGGCCATGTACGCCATCTGGCGCTACGGCAGCGAGGAACAGAAGACGCGCTGGCTGCCGTCGATGGCCACCGGCGAGGCGATCGGCTGCTTCGGGCTGACCGAGCCCGACCACGGCTCCGACCCGGCCTCGATGACCACCCGGGCCCGCCGCGACGGCGACGACTGGGTGCTCACCGGCGGCAAGATGTGGATCACCAACGCCCCGATCGCCGATGTCGGGGTGATCTGGGCGCGCACCGACGACGGGGTGCGAGGTTTCGCCGTACCGATGGACACGCCGGGCGTGAGCGCGCGGGAGATCCGGCACAAGATGTCGCTGCGGGCGTCGGTGACCGGGGAGATCGTGCTCGACGACGTCCGGCTCCCGGCGGATGCGCGACTGCCCGAGGCGGTCGGGCTCAAGGCGCCGCTGAGCTGCCTCACCGAGGCCCGGCACGGCATCGTCTGGGGTGCGCTGGGCGCGGCCCGCGAGTGCCTGGAGATGACCCTGGCGTACGCCGGCACCCGCACCCAGTTCGGCCGGCCGCTGGCCGGTTTCCAGCTCACCCAGGCCAAGCTCGCCGACATGGCGGTCGAGCTGGAGAAGGGCTACCTGCTGGCGCTGCACCTCGGCCGGCTCGCCGACGCCGGCCGGCTCCGCCCCGAGCAGGTCAGCGTCGGCAAACTGAACAACGTACGGGAGGCGCTGGGCATCGCCCGGCAGTGCCGCACGATCCTGGGCGCCAACGGCGTGTCCGGCGAGTACCCGGTGATGCGGCACGCCAACAACCTGGAGAGCGTGCTCACCTACGAGGGCACGTCGGAGATCCACCAGCTGGTGATCGGGCAGCGGCTGACCGGGATCAGCGCCTTCGCCTGACCCGCACGCCACCCGCGCTGACCTGCGGCGATGTCGCATCGGGCCACTCGGCGCGCGCCTGTCGTACGGCGGACGTACTGTCATTCTCAGACGGCTATGTCTGACGAGGACGGTGAGGGCGATGGCCCGCGACGGTGACAGCAACGAGCCCACCACGGAGTTCCCGGGATACCCCACCGGCGACGCGCTCAAGGTTCGCTCCGACGTCACACCCGAGCCGCCGACGACGCCGCCGAGCTCCTCCGGCGGGCCCGCGAAGGGCCTGCTCTGGGTGCTCGGCGCGGCGGCGCTCGCGGTGGTCGTGCTGCTCGGGGTGCAGGGCAGCGGGCTCTGGCCCAGCTTCCGCAACCCCTTCGCCGAGCAGCAGACCGACCGGAGCCAGCCGACGCTGCTGAAGTCGATCCAGGACCTCAGCCGCTACGTCGCGGCCGAGGGCAACTTCCAGGTGGTGGTCGACCTGCAGACCGACCGGAAGTACGTGCCCGAGTTCCTGCTCAACGAGCGCACCCTCTTCGTGGGGGCGGGCAGCGTCGAGGCGTACGTGGACTTCGCGAAGATCGCCGACGGTGCGGTGGTCGAGTCGGCCGACGGCAAGTCGGTCGAGATCAAGTTGCCGGCGCCGCAGCTCGGCGAGACCAACCTCGACCTGGAGAAGAGCTACGTCTTCGCCGAGAAGCGCGGCCTGCTCAACCGGCTGGGCGACGTGTTCGCCAGCGATCCCAACCGGCAGCAGGAGGTCTACCGGCTCGCCGAGGAGCGGATCACCGCCGCCGCCCGGGACAGCGGGCTCGGTGCCCGGGCCGAGGAGAACACCCGCAAGATGCTGGAGGGGCTGCTCCGCTCGCTCGGCTACGAGCGGGTGACCATCACCTACGTCGCCCCCTGACCGGAGCGCCGACGGCGCCCGCCCCGACGACCCGGGACGGGCGCCGCCGCCTGTCCAACCCCGCCGCGCCCCCGGCCGTCCGCCGCGCCCCCGGCCACCCCGCCGCGCCTTCCTCATGATCCACACAACTTCAGGGAAGTTGCTGCTTCCTCGTCGGCGGAGGCCGCTACTTCAGGGAAGTTGTCCCCTCGATCCGGGCGGCGGGCGGCGGGCGGGCCGGGTCGGTGCGGTCGGTCAGTGGCGGGTGGTGGCCAGGTAGCGGTCCTCGTTCGGCATCAGGAGCCATAGCACCAGGTAGACGATCACCTGGGTGCCGGGCAGCAGCAGCGACAGCAGGAACAGCAGCCGGACGAAGCCGGCGGACACGCCGAACCGCTGAGCCAGGCCGGCGCAGACACCGGCGAACATGCGCCCCTGGCGGGGCCGGACCAGTTTGCGACTCATCGTCGTCACTCCCACTCTGCGGCGGTACGCCGCTCTGAAATCCACGGTAGGAAGGGGTGGCCACCACGCCCTCAGCCCACAGGACGATCGGTGACCCCGGTACCCGTAGGTGATTACCCGGCCCGGCCGGCCCCGACGCTTCGTCGATCGCGTGGGCACGGCTCCCCGGGCGTTCACCCGTGGTCCCGGCGGCGTTCGGTTGGCGGGTGACCTGGGCGGGTAGGCTCGCAGGTTGGGCACCCACACCCCGGGCGCCCGCCGGCCGCCCGGACCCGGGCGGCACGACCGGGCCGGACCCCGCACCACGGGGACGACGGCGAGGAAGCGCAGCCATGATCAGTGTTTTCGACCTCTTCAGCGTCGGCATCGGGCCGTCCAGCTCGCACACGGTGGGGCCGATGCGGGCCGCCCGGACGTTCGTCACCGGGCTCAAGGCCGACGGGTTGCTCGCGGCGACCGCCCGGGTGCAGGCCGAACTCTTCGGCTCGCTCGGCGCGACCGGGCACGGGCACGGCAGCGACCGGGCCGTCCTGCTCGGGCTGGCCGGGGAGGCGCCGGAGACCGTCGACACCGACAGCGTGGCGCCCCGGGTCGCCCGGATCCGCGCCGAGCGGCGGATCGGCCTGCTCGACGCGCACGAGATCGACTTCGACCCGGACCGTGATCTGGTGCTGCACCGTCGACGCTCGCTGCCGTACCACCCGAACGGGATGACCTTCGTCGCGTACGACGACACCGGCGCGGAGCTGCGCTCGCGCACGTACTACTCGGTCGGCGGCGGGTTCGTGGTGGACGAGGCGGCGGCCGGCGCGGACCGGATCACGCCGGACACCACCCGGGTGCGGCACCCGTTCCTCACCGGCGCGGAGCTGCTGAAGATCACCACTGACACCGGCCTGTCGATCAGCGAGGTGATGCTCGCCAACGAGCTCTCCTGGCGCAGCGAGCGCGAGGTGCGCGACGGTCTGCTGGAGATCTGGCGGGTGATGCGCGAGTGCGTGGAGCAGGGCTGCGAGCGCGACGGCGTACTCCCCGGCGGGCTGAAGGTCCGCCGGCGCGCCGCGGAGCTGCGGCGCAGCCTGGAGGCGGAGACCGGCGGCAGCGACCCGCTGCGGGTGATGGACTGGGTCACCCTCTTCGCGCTGGCGGTCAACGAGGAGAACGCCGCCGGCGGCCGGGTGGTCACCGCGCCGACCAACGGCGCGGCCGGCATCATCCCCGCGGTGCTGCACTACTACACCCGGTTCGTGCCCGGCGCCTCCGACGAGGGCGTGGTCCGGTTCCTGCTGGCGGCCGGCGCGATCGGTGTGCTGTTCAAGGAGAACGCCTCGATCTCCGGAGCCGAGGTCGGCTGCCAGGGTGAGGTGGGGTCGGCCTGTTCGATGGCCGCGGCCGGCCTGGCCGAGGCGCTGGGCGGCACCCCCGAGCAGGTGGAGAACGCGGCGGAGATCGGCATGGAACACAATCTCGGTCTGACCTGCGACCCGGTCGGTGGGCTGGTGCAGATCCCCTGCATCGAGCGGAACGCGGTGGCTAGCATCAAGGCGATCACGGCAGCCCGGCTCGCGCTGCGCGGTGACGGGGTGCACGCCGTCTCGCTCGACAAGGTCATCAAGACCATGCGGGAGACCGGCGCGGACATGAAGGTCAAGTACAAGGAGACGGCACGGGGCGGTCTGGCCGTCAATGTGATCGAGTGCTGAGCGCGCCCGACGAGGGGCATACGTTCACCGACTGCTAACCTGTCGTCCGTTTCGAAGGCGGGAGGCGGCGGTGACCTCTGGCGTCGCGGCGTTGTGGTCGCACCGCAACTCCCTGCGCATCCTGGTCAAGCGCGACCTTGCGGTCAAGTACCAGCAGTCCGTGCTCGGCTACTTCTGGTCACTGATCGAGCCGCTCGGCATGGGGGCGATCTACTGGTTCGTCTTCGGCGTCCTCTACTCCCGGGACACCGGACGGCACCTGGGCGACGCGGCCGAGTCGTACCCCCTCTTCCTGATCACCGGGATCTTCGCCTGGATGTGGACCAGTTCGGCGTTGAGCGAGGCGACCAACGCGCTCACCGGCCAGTCACGGTTGATCACCACGATGAACGTGCCCCGGCAGGTCTTCCCGATCGGCCGGGTCACCGGCCGGTTCGCCGAGTACGCCGCCGGCCTGCCGATCCTGATCGCCGTCGCGCTGGTCTACGCCGCGCACGGCCGGGTCGAGCTGGGCTGGTCGCTGCTGGCGCTGCCGCTCGCGGTGGCCGTCCAGGGCACCCTGCTGATCGGGCTGGCCCTGCTGCTCTCCGCCTTCAACGTGCTGATGCGCGACGTCGAGCGGTTCATGCGCCTCATCATCCGGGTGCTCTTCTACGCCACGCCGATCATCTATCCGCTGAGCCTGGTCCGGGAGTCCGACCTGCCCGGCTGGCTGAAGGTGGGGTACGAGCTGAACCCGCTGGTCGGCATCTTCCAACTGCACCACTCGGTCTGGTATCCGGACGAGTTCCCGGACGCGCGGCTGCTCGCCACCACCGTCGTCGGCAGCCTGCTGGTGCTGGCCGCCGGCTGGTGGTCGTTCCGCCGGCTCGAACCCGCCGTGCTCAAGGAACTGTAGAGATGGCCGACCCGATCATCGAGGCGGACGGGCTCGGCATCCGGTTCGTCCGCAACCGGCGCCGCCAGCTGCGGCTGCGCGAGCTGTTCATCCATCGCGGCGGGCGCAACGCCCCGGCTGGCCAGTTCTGGCCGCTCCGCGACGTGTCGTTCCAGATCAACGCCGGCGAGACGGTCGGCGTGATCGGCCGCAACGGCACCGGCAAGAGCACCCTGCTGCGGCTGATCGCCGGGGTGCTGATCCCGGACGAGGGAAGCATCCAGGTCCGCGGCGACGTCGCGCCGCTGCTGGAGCTCTCCGCCGGGTTCTCCAACGACCTGAGCGGGCGGGAGAACCTGCACCTGGTCGGCGGCCTGCACGGACTCTCGGCCGGCTACCTGAAGCGGCACTTCGACGAGATCGTCTCGTTCGCCGGCGAGCAGGTGGAGCGGGCCATCGACACGTCGGTGCGGCACTACTCGTCCGGGATGAAGGTACGGCTCGGCTTCGCGATCATCTCCCACCTGCCGCACCCGATCCTGCTGATGGACGAGGTGACCGCGGTCGGCGACGCGGAGTTCCGCAAGAAGTGTTACGCGACGATTGATCGTCTGCTCGGGGAGGGGCGCACGCTGGTGCTGGTGTCACACAACGAAAAGGACCTGACCCGGTTCTGCCGTCGGGGGCTCTACCTCGACGCGGGCCGGTTGACGCTCGACGGCACCATCGCCGAGGCGCTCGACGCGTACCACGCCGCGGTTCCGCGGTGATGCTCGCGATCGTGCTCGCCGCCGGCACGCCCGCGGCGGGCCTGAGCACCGCGACCGGCGAGCCGCTGGCCGACCGGCTCGCCGCCCAGTTGCGCCGCGCCGGCGCGGACCAGGTGCGCTTCGCCGCCGACCTCGACGAGCTGGCCGGGCTCGCCGACTCCGCCACCGGGCCGCTGCTGGTCACCGGCGCCGACCTGGTCGCGCACACCGCCGTACTGCGGCATCTGGCCACCAGCCCGGTGGGGCCGACGGTGGCGCTGGTGCTCACCGACCCGCCGGTACCCGGCCGGACCGCGGTGCGCGAGGAGCGCGGCCAGGTGGTCGTCGCCGGCCCGGTCGGCGCGCTCGACGGCGACGCCACCGGCGTCTTCGGCGGCGCGCTGCGGGTCGGCGTGGACGACCTTCCGAATCTCGGCGCCGCCGCCCGGGCCGCGGCGGCCGGCGTGCTGCCCGTCGCCACGCCGCTCGGCCCGGCCGGGGACGTGGCGCCGCTGCCCATGGCCGGCGGGGGCGGATCTCCCGCGTCGGTCGCCGCGGGTGGCCCTGGCTCCGCGGTGGACCGGCTCTTCGCCGGGCTCACCGCGCTCGGCACGCTGGTCTTCGCCCAGCGGGTACGGCTGCTCGTCGCGCACCGGGTCGCCGACGCGGCCGGGTTGGCCACCGCCGAGGCGGCGGTGACCGCGGTCGACGAGGACCGGGCCGAGCTGCGACTCTCGGTGAAGGAGCGGGACGACTTCTTCTCCACCTACTTCGTCAGCACCTGGTCGCCGTACGTGGTGCGGTTGGCGGCCCGGCTGCGGCTCACCCCGACCGGAGTCACGGTCATCTCGGTGCTCTTCGCGCTGGCCGCCGCGGTGCTGTTCGGCGTCGGCGGCCGGTTGGCGCTGGTCGGCGGGGCGGTGCTGCTCTACCTCGGCTTCGTGCTGGACTGCGTGGACGGTCAGCTGGCCCGGTACACCCGCAACTTCAGCGCCTGGGGCGGCTGGCTGGACACCATGGCCGACCGGGCCAAGGAGTACCTGGTCTACGCCGGTCTGGGCTTCGGGGTGGCCCACGCCGGGCTGGGCAACGGCTGGGCGCTGGCGATCGCCGCGATGACCCTGCAGACCGTGCGGCACATGACCGACACCTGGTACGGGGTGCTGCACGACGAGGCGGCGCGCCGGCCGCGTACCGCCGGTGGCGGCGGTGGCGGCATCGGTGACCGGCTGAACGCCGCGTCAACCCGGGTGCAGGCGGACACCGGTTCGCTGTCGTACTGGCTGAAGCGGACCGTGGTCTTCCCGATCGGCGAGCGGTGGGCGTTGATCGCGCTGACCGTGGCGCTGTTCAACCCGCTGGTCAGCCTGGTCGCGGTGCTGGTCTGGGGCACGCTGGCGTTCGCGTACACCGGTGCGCTGCGTACCCTGCGGGCGCGCTGGATGTGGGTTCCGGTGCTGGACACCGTCGACGCCACACTGCACCGCGACGACGGGCCGCTGGCCGTCCGGCTGCCGGTGGTCCGCCCGATGGGGCCGCTCACCCTGGCCGTGATCGCGGCGCTCGGTCCGGCGGCCCTGCTGGTCGCGGCGCTGGTGTCCGCGTACGGCGACGGCTCGGCCACCGGGCTGCGCTGGTGGCTGCCGGTGGCCCTGCTGGTGCTGCTCGTCGGCGGCCTGGGTGCCCGGGCGGCGCACAACGGCCCGCTGGACTGGCTGGTACCGGCGGCGCTGCGGGCCGGCGAGTACCTCTTCGCGATCACCGTCGGGGTGGTCGGGGACGTCCCGCCGTGGCTGATCTTCGGCTACGTCTTCGTGCTCACCGTGCACCACTACGACCTCACGGCCCGGCTGGAGAAGCGGCAGGCGGCACCGCCGTTGCACGACGCCACGCTGGGCTGGGAGGGGCGCTCGGTGCTGCTGGCCCTGGCGGCAATCGTCGGGTTCGCGGGTATCGGGATGGCTACACTCGGTACGTACCTTCTCGTGGTTTTTGTGGCGAGCGTCGTCCTGGCCTGGGTCGTCCTGCCGGCCCGCGCGGCGCGGGCGTCGGCGGTCCCGGTGCGGACGGGAGGCGGCGCGCCGGGCTGACGGAGGGGAAGGCCGGATGACCCTGATCAGCTTCGTCGTTCCGGCCTTCCGGGTGCAGGGCTACCTGCGCGAGTGCCTCGACTCGATCCTCGGCCAGCCCTTCACCGACCTCGAGGTGATCGGGGTCGACGACTGCTCGCCGGACGACAGCGGCGAGATCATCGCCGAGTACGCGGCGCGTGACCAGCGGGTCCGCCCGGTCCGGCTGACCGAGAACGCGGGGCTCGGTCCGGCCCGCAACATCGGGCTGGACCGGGCCACCGGCGAGTACGTCTGGTTTGTCGACGGAGACGATTGGCTGGCACCGGACTGCCTGCCGGAGGTGGCCGCCCGGCTGCACGCCACCCGACCGGACGTGCTGCTCGTCGACCACGTCCGGACCCACTGGAACGACACCGTGACCCGCAGCGCGATGCGCGAGGTCTTCCCCGAGCCGCCCGGGGAGGGGACGTTCCGGCTGCGTGAGCGGCCGGCGGCGATGCGGCTGCTGCACACCGCGTGGAACCGGCTGGTCCGCCGGAAGTTCCTGCTCGATCTCGGTCTGCGCTTCGAGCCCGGCTGGTACGAGGACGTGTCGTTCAGCTACCCGGTGCTGATGGCCGCGGACCGGATCGGCGTGCTGGACCGGGTCTGTGTGAACTACCGGCAGCGTCGGGCCGGGGCGATCACCCGGACCCGGGGTGACCGGCACTTCGAGGTGTTTCCGCAGTGGCACCGGGTGTTCCAGCTGATGGAGCGCTGGGGTCCGGCCGTCGACGAGCTGCGCCCGGCGGTCTTCGAGCGGATGATCTGGCACTACCTGACCGTGCTCGGCAACGGGCAGCGGATCGCCCCGGAGCTGCGTCCGGCCTTCTTCGCCCAGATCACCGCCGACTACGCCCGCTGGCTGCCGGCCGGCGGCTACCCGGCGCCGGACGGGGTGGAGGGGCTCAAGCACCGGCTGGTCGCGGCCGGTCGATGGCGGACGTTCAGCGCGTTGCGCGCCGCCAACCGGGCCCGCGACGCCGCCCGGCGATCGGCGCGGACCGCCAAGCGGCGGGTGACGCCGGTGGCCCGCCGCAACGCCCGTCGCGCCCGCGACGTGCTGTTCCGGGAGTACTACCGGGCGGAGCTGCGCCGCCCGATCGACCCGTCGCTCGCCGTCTACGCCGCGTACTGGTACCGGGGGTACGCCTGCAATCCGGCGGCGATCCACGAGACGGCCCGCCGGCTGGCGCCGGAGATCCGCGGCGTGTGGATCGTCCGCCGGGACCGGGTCGACACCCTCCCGCCGGGGGTGGAGTACGTGGTGGCCGGGACCCCGGCCTACTACCGGATGCTCGCCCGGGCCCGCTGGCTGGTCAACAACGTCAACTTCCCGGACTTCGTCCGCAAGCGGCCCGGTTCGGTGCACGTGCAGACCCACCACGGCACGCCGGTCAAGGTGATGGGGCTCGACCAGCAGCGGTACCCGATCGGCGCCGGACGGATGGACTTCGCCGGCCTGCTGCGCCGGGTGGACCGCTGGGACTACAGCATCACCTCGAACAGCTTCTCCACCCAGATGTGGGACCGGGCGTACCCAGCCACGTACACCACGCTGGAGGTCGGCTACCCGCGCAACGACCGGCTGGTCACGGCGACCGCCGAGGACGTGTTACAGCTCCGCGCGGAGCTGGGGATCGGCCCGGCCGAGCAGGTGGTGCTGTACGCGCCGACGCACCGCGAACACCTGGCGCGCTACCGGCCGCCGTTCGACCCGGACCGGTTCCTGGAGGCGCTCGGGCCGTCCGGCCGGTTGCTGATGCGTAGCCACTACTTCCACGACCGGGATCGCCGCCCGCGTCGGCCGGCCGAGCGGGAGCGGATCCACGACGTCAGCTCGCACCAGCGGGTGGAGGACCTGTACCTGGTCGCCGACGTGCTGGTGACCGACTACTCGTCGGCGATGTTCGACTACGCGGTCCTGGACCGGCCGATCGTGCTCTACGCGCCGGACTGGGAGGCGTACCGGCTGGCCCGGGGGGTCTACTTCGACGTGACCGAGGAACCGCCGGGCGCGGTGGCGCTGACCTTCGCCGACCTGATCGAGCTGTTCCGGAGCGGCGAGGTCCGCTCGGAGTCCGCGGCCAAGGCGCGACAGCAGTTCCGGGCCCGGTTCTGTGCGCTGGACGACGGGCGGGCGGCGGAGCGGGTGGTCCGCACGGTCTTCCTCGGCGAGCCGGTGGAGGCGCGCCGTTCCTGCTGACGTCCGCCCGCGAGGGGATAGTCGGTGTTCGATGAGGTCGTAACAGGACCGTCACTGACTGAACATGGCACGTTTACCCGATGTGCGGGGGGCATGATCTTGGTCACAGTCATTCGGGGGGTTCGTCGGACGAGCTGGGGGAGGTGACGGTGTCAACCGTCGCGCTCAAGGATGTCACCAAGGTCTTCAAGGACGGCACAGTCGCGGTCGACAGCATCAACCTCGACGTCACCGACGGTGAGTTCATGGTGCTGCTCGGCCCGTCCGGCTGTGGAAAGTCGACGGTGCTGCGGATGATCGCCGGCCTGGAGGACCCGACCAGCGGGGCCATCCTGCTCGACGGCGAGCTGGCCAACGACCTGTCGCCACGGGACCGGAAGATCGCCATGGTCTTCCAGGACTTCGCGCTCTATCCGCACATGACCGTCGGCGACAACATCGCCTTCCCGCTGCGGCTGGCCGGGATGGAGCCGGAGCCGCGCGGCGAGCGGGTCAGCGACGTGGCCAGCGCGCTCGGCATCGGCGACGTGCTCGGCCGCCGACCGGGCCAGCTCTCCGGCGGGCAGCGCCAGCGGGTGGCGATGGGCCGGGCGATCGTCCGCCGTCCCGGGCTCTTCCTGATGGACGAGCCGCTGTCCAACCTCGACAGCGGGCTGCGCGCCGAGCTGCGCGCGGAGATCTCCGGGCTGACCCGCGAGCTGGGAGTCACCACCATCTACGTCACGCACGACCAGGCCGAGGCGCTCACCATGGCCGATCGGGTGGCGATCATGCGCCGCGGCGTCCTCCAGGACGTCGGCACCCCCACCCAGGTGTACGGCCGCCCGGCCACCCTCTACGTGGCCGCGTTCCTCGGCAGCCCGCGAATGAACCTGCTGGAGGCGTCGGTCTACGTCCACCTCGACCGGTACGTCACGCTCACCCTCGGCGAGCAGGCGCTCTACCTGCCGTGGGACGACATCCGCAGCCGGGCGGTGGCGCACTACCACGGCGAGCGGATCGTGGTCGGGATGCGGGCCGAGGCCCTCACCCCGGTGGCGCCGGACAGCCCGGGCGACGTGCTGCACGGCCGGATCCGCTACCTGGAGCACCACGGTCACGAGTCGCTGGCCTTCCTCGACATCGGCGCGACCGCGATCGTGGTCGACGAGATGGGCAGCCGGGGTGGCAACACCCTGGACGCCGGCCAGCGCGGGCTGCGCCGGTTCGGCCAGGTGATGCAGCGCTTCGCCAGCAAGCCGACGGACGCCGCCACGGAGCCGGCCGCGCGTGGCACCCGGACGAGCGTGCTGCCCGACCCGGGGCGGCACCATCGGCGCCCGGCCGAGTTGGCGGTGCGCCTCGCTCCCTACCCGGCGGTCTCCACGGGGCACCCGCTCTCCGTCCGGGTACGCATGGACGCTTTGCACTTCTTCGACGAGCGGGGCGATCGCATCGACGTGGGGTGGCGCTGAATCGAACCGGTGCCCTACGGTTCGGCGACCGGAGTCCACATGGCAACAACCGAGAGGGGTGCGCCCGTGTCGGGTGACCGTCCGAATCCGCTCGTCATCGAGCGCATCCTGCGTGACCGCGAGGGCATCTGGCAGCAGATCGTGGCCGAGCGCGACCTGAACGCGCTGACCGGCCGGATGCTGGCCAGCTCCGCGATCGCGCTGGCCTGCTACGGCGCTGTGCTCGGCGCATTCCACAGCCCCCTGATGGCGTTGACCTCGGCGGTGAAGCTGCCGCTGCTCTTCCTGGTCACGTTGGCCATCTGTCTGCCCACGCTCTACCTGTTCAACCTGGTCTTCGGTGCCCGCCTCTCGGTACGCCAGTCGCTGGCGCTGGTGATGGTGGCGATCACGGTCACCGCGATGCTGGCCGTGGCGTTCGCCCCGATCAGCCTCTTCTTCCTCATCACCGCCCCCGACTACGGCTTCTTCAAGCTGCTCAACGTCGCGATCCTGACCCTCTCGGCGTTCGTCGGGCTGCGCTTTCTGACCGGCGGCATGCAGGTGCTCAACCAGCACGGCCTGCTCGCTCCGGCCGAGCCGGCCGCCGCCCCCGTGGCCGTACCGGCCGCTTCCCCGGTGGCCGTACCGTCGGCGCCGGCCGCCGTCGAGCCGGCCGCCGTCGAGCCGGTTGCCGTGCCGGCGGGCGTGGCCGCGAACGGCGCGACCGCGAGCGGGTTGGACGGGCCCGCGCCCGCTCCGGCGATCCCCGCGCAGGCGGTCGGCCCGCAGCCCGCGGTCGTCCCCGCGTTCCCGCCGGGGATGGCGCCGCCCGGCTACGCGTCGCCGCAGCGGCCCTGGGTCACCCCGCCGGTCCGCCGCGTCGAGCCGAGCCAGCGGCCGGCGAGCATGACCCTGCTCTACATCTGGATCCTGCTCTTCGGCTTCGTCGGCACCCAGCTGGCCTGGACCCTGCGCCCGTTCTTCGGCGACCCGGAGCAGGATTTCGCCCTCTTCCGCAGCATCGACGGCAACTTCTACGCGGAGATCCTGCGCACCATCGCCAACCTCTGACGCACACTCCGGGCGCGGCGCTGCCGCAGCTTGTCGATCATGCAGTTGTGGTGGGAGGAATGGGGCCGCTCGCCCCTTTCGTCAGGCACCACAACTGCATGATCGACGGGGTGGACGGGGGTGGAGCCGGGCAGAGCGGGGTGGGGGTCGGGGAGGTCTTGCTCTGGGAAATTACTGGCGAGTAGCGTCGGGGCATGTCCATCGACTCACGCCAGGTGGCGGCCGGGATGCTCGAGGCCGTGCCGTTCGCCCGCACACTCGGCTTCGAGTTCGTCGAGGTCGCCCCGGAAGCCGACGGTGGGGTCCGGGCGGTCGTCCGGCTGCCCGACTCGCCGGACACCCACAACCATGTCGGCGGCCCGCACGCCGGCGCCATGTTCACGCTCGGCGAGACCGCCTCCGGCGCGGTGGTGCTGGCCGCGTTCGGTCAGCTCCTCGACCGCGCGGTGCCGCTGGCCGTCCGGGCCGAGATCGCGTACCGCAAGCTGGCCATCGGGCCGGTGCGCGCCACCGCCCGGCTGGGACGCCCGGCGTCCGAGGTGACCGCGGAGCTGGAGTCCGGCCGGCGGCCGGAGTTCCCGGTCGAGGTCGAGATCAGCACCGAGGACGGCACGCCCACCTCGGCGATGACGGTGATCTGGACGCTGCGCCCGCAATAGCCCCAGGCAGGCGGAAACGGGTTTGCCGGGCCGATCGGGTGGTTAGATTCGTACCGTGCTGGGCCTACCTGCTCACGTGACCGCCTGTCTCTTCGATCTGGACGGTGTGCTGACGCAGACCGCCCGGGTGCACAACGCCGCCTGGACCGAGACGTTCGACGCGTTCCTGCGCCACCACGCCGCCGCCACCGGTGTGCCCTACCAGCCGTTCGATCCCGGCCCGGACTACAACCGGTACGTCGACGGCCGCCCCCGGGCGGACGGGGTGCGCACCTTCCTCGCCTCCCGCGGGATCGTGCTCCCCGAGGGCGCGCCCGACGACCCACCGGACGCCGACACGGTGAACGGGGTCGGCAACCGCAAGAACGTCCTGCTGCTGGAGCACCTGCGCACCCACGGCGTCGACGTCTACCCGGGCTCGGTGGCGTACCTGAAGGCGGTCGCCGCGGCGGGGCTGCGCCGGGCCGTCGTCACGGCCAGCGCCAACGGCCGGGAGGTGGTGGCCGCCGCCGGCCTTGAGCCGCTGCTCGAGGCCCGGGTGGACGGGCTGGTCGCCCGCGCCCAGGGGCTGCGTGGCAAGCCTCACCCGGACTCCTTCCTGGCCGGGGCGAAGCTGCTCGGCGTCGAGCCGGCCCAGGCCGTGGTCTTCGAGGACGCGCTCGCCGGGGTGGCCGCCGGGCGGGCCGGCGGCTTCGGCTACGTGGTCGGGGTCGACCGGGTCGGCCAGGCCGACGAGCTGCGCGCGCACGGCGCCGACGTGGTCGTCACCGACCTCGCCGACCTGCTGAACGAAGGGCACACCGCGTGATCAGGGAACGCGCCTATCCGGTCGATCCGTGGCACGTCCGGGAGATCCGGCTGGACATGGACGTGCTGGCTCAGTCGGAGTCGGTCTTCGCCCTCTCCAACGGGCACATCGGGCTGCGCGGCAACCTGGACGAGGGAGAGCCGCACGGTCTGCCCGGGACGTACCTGAACTCCTTCTACGAGCTGCGGCCGCTGCCGTACGCCGAGGCCGGCTACGGCTTTCCGGAGTCCGGCCAGACCATCGTCAACGTCACCAACGGCAAGCTGCTCCGGCTGCTGGTCGACGACGAGCCGCTGGACGTCCGCTACGGCGAGCTGCTGTCCCACGAACGGACCCTCGACATGCGCGCCGGCACCCTGCACCGGGAGTTGCACTGGCGCTCGCCGGCCGGCCGCGAGGTCAAGGTCCGCAGCACCCGGCTGGTCTCGTTCACCCAGCGGGCGGTGGCCGCGATCAACTACGAGGTCGAGGCGGTGGAGGGCCCGCTGCGGCTGATCGTCCAGTCCGAGCTGGTGGCCAACGAGTCGCTGCCGGCGCAGAGCCGGGACCCGCGGGTGGCGGCGGTGCTCGAGTCGCCGCTGCTGGCCGAGGAGGAGCTCACCACCGAGGACGGCGGGCTGCTCGTGCACCGGACCAAGGTCTCCGGGCTGCGGGTCGCCGCCGCCATGGACCACGAGGTGTACGGCCCGGACCGCACCACCATCGAGTCCGAGGGGTACGAGGACTGGGTCCGCACCACGATCGGCTGCGTGCTCAAGCCGGGCGAGAAACTGCGGGTGGTCAAGTACCTGGCCTACGGCTGGTCCAGCCGCCGTTCCCTGCCGGCGCTGCGCGACCAGGTGGGCGCGGCGCTGGCCGCCGCCCGCCTGGACGGCTGGGAGGGTCTCTGCCGCGAGCAGCGGGAGTACCTCGACGAGTTCTGGGACGCGGCGGACGTGCGGGTCGAGGGCGACCCGGAGATCCAGCAGGCGGTCCGCTTCGGGCTCTACCACGTGCTCCAGGCCGGCGCGCGCGCCGAGCGTCGGCCGATCGCCGCGAAGGGGCTGACCGGCCCGGGGTACGACGGGCACGCGTTCTGGGACACCGAGATGTTCGTCCTGCCGGTGCTCACGTACACCCAGCCCAGCGCGGTCCGCAACGCGCTCTACTGGCGGCACGCCACGCTCAACCAGGCCCGGGAGCGTGCCGAGACGCTGAACCTGAAGGGCGCCGCGTTCCCCTGGCGGACCATCGAGGGGCCGGAGTCGTCCGGCTACTGGCCGGCGGGTACCGCGGCGTTCCACATCGCGGCCGACATCGCCGACGCGCTGCGCCGCTACGTCCTGGTCACCGGCGACACCCAGTTGGAGCAGGAGATCGGGCTGGAGCTGATGGTGGAGACCGCCCGGCTGTGGCGCTCCCTCGGCCACCACGACCGGCACGGGGTGTTCCACATCGACGGGGTGACCGGGCCGGACGAGTACACCGCGGTGAAGAACGACAACATCTACACCAACCTGATGGCGCAGCGGAACCTCATCACCGCGGCTGAGCTGGTCGGGCGCTACCGGGACCAGGCCACGCACCTCGGCGTCACCGACGAGGAGGCGGCGAGCTGGCGGGACGCGGCCGCCTCCATGCACCTGCCGTACGACGAGGAGGTCGACGTCCACCAGCAGGTGGAGGGGTTCACCCGGCTCCAGGAGTGGGACTTCGCCTACACGCCGGCGGAGAAGTATCCGCTGCTGCTGCACTACCCCTACTTCGACCTGTACCGCAAGCAGGTGATCAAGCAGGCGGACCTGGTGCTCGCCATGCACTGGCGGGGCGACGCGTTCACCCCGGAGCAGAAGGTGCGCAACTTCCTCTACTACGAGCGCCGGACGGTGCGGGACTCGTCTCTCTCCGCCTGCACCCAGGCGGTGCTCGCCGCCGAGGTCGGCCACCCGGAACTGGCGCACAGCTACCTGCGCGAGGCCGCGCTGATGGACCTGCACGACCTGAACGAGAACACCCGCGACGGCGTACACATGGCCTCGCTGGCCGGCGCCTGGATCGCCCTGGTGTCCGGCATGGGTGGCCTGCGGGACCACGACGGCATGCTCTCCTTCGCGCCCCGGCTCTCCAGCAAGCTCAGCCGGCTGGAGTTCTCGTTGCAGTGGCGCGGGCTCCGGCTGCGAGTGGATGTCCGGCCGCACCAGACCACCTACGCGCTTCGCCACAGCGATCCGGACGACGTCGTGGAGCTGCGGCACCACGACGAGACGATCCGGGTCACCCCGGGCGAACCGGTGACCGTGCCGGTGCCGCCGGCCCATCCGGCCGGTCCGCCTCCGGAGCAGCCGCCCGGCCGGGGCCCGCTGCTCCGGCTGCCGGAGACCGAGCCGTGACCGGCGAGTGGTCCGTCGGGCGTCGGCGGGCCCGATGACGTACGCGGCCGGGGCGGGTTGCTCCCGCCCCGGCCGCCGCACACATCGCATTCAGCTCAGACGGGGTCTCCGGTGGACGGGCGGCCCGCGGCGTCGCGGGGTGCCATCGCCCGCGGATCGTCGGCGGTACGCGCGTGGGCCGCGTTGTCCGCCCAGTCCTTGTTGCGCTCGGCTGCCTGCAGCCGGCCCTCCTCCTCGGACCTCTGCTGGTGCCGGGACGCCTGTTGCTGCCGGGATGTCTGCCGCTGCTGGGCCATGGTGATCCTCGCGATCCGTCGGGGCGCACACTGCGCCGACACGGTCTGCGGTCGCTTGTCGGCTACCCGACCCGCCCGTCGACAAACTCGGCCCGGTGGCCCGGTGGCCCGGGTTTCGGTCGGCGGACCCGGCGGGGACGATGTGGTGGCGTGGTGCCTCGGGGCCGGTGTGACGGCGGTGGCTGGGACGGGCTGACCGGCGCCACGCGTGCGGCGGGTCGGCCGGGGTATGCGCAGCGCAGCCGGCGAACCGGCCGGCGGGCTGGAGGTCGGGGCATGGACGTGCGGAGCAGTGCGGTGACGGTCCCGGTCGGGGACGCGGGGCTCCCGGCCGATCTGGTGCTCCCCGCCGACCCGGCCGGGGTGGTGCTCTTCGCGCACGGTAGCGGCAGTTCCCGGCACAGCCCGCGGAACGTGGCGGTGGCCCAGGTGTTCAACCGGCAGGCGCTCGGCACCGTGCTGGTCGACCTGCTGACGCCGGAGGAGGACGAGGTGGACGCCCGCACCGCCGAGCTCCGCTTCGACATCGGGCTGCTCGCCGGCCGGCTCGCGGCGATCGTCGACTGGCTGGCCGCCGAGCCGGCGACGCGCGGGCTGCCGATCGGTCTCTTCGGTGCCAGCACCGGCGCGGCTGCGGCGCTGGTCGGTGCGGCGGCCCGGCCCGATCAGGTACGCGCGGTGGTTTCCCGGGGCGGCCGGCCCGACCTGGCCGGTGCCGCCCTCGCCGCGGTACGCGCGCCGACGCTGCTGCTGGTGGGTGGCCTGGACGAGCAGGTGATCACCTTGAACGAGCAGGCCCGCGACGCCCTGCCCGGCCTCGTTGAGCTGCGCGTGGTGCCCGGCGCGACCCACCTCTTCGAGGAGCCGGGCACCCTCGACCAGGTCGCCGACGCCGCCACCGCCTGGTTCGCCACCCATCTGCCCGGGTCCTGACCCGCCCGCTCTCGTCCGGGGTCACCGCCCAGCTCGACCGCTGATCCGCCCGGCCAGCTCCAAGATCAACCCGGCTGGCCGGCCGGGGCGGGAGGCGGGGTCGGGGTCGGGGGTGGGGTCGTGCGGCGGTGTTGTTGGACGGTGTCGATGACGCGCCAGACGACGGCCGTGATCGGCACCGAGACGAAGGCGCCGGCGATGCCGGCGATCAACGTGCCGGCGGTGACCGCCACCAGGATCACCGCCGGGTGCAGCCGGACCTGCCGCTTCATGATCAGTGGTTCCAGCAGGTTGCCCTCGATCTGCTGCACGGCGATGACCGCGGCCAGGGTGAGCAGCGCCGTGGTCGGCCCGTTGGCGGCGAGCGCCACCAGCACCGCCACCGCGCCGGCCACGGTGGCGCCGATGATCGGTATGAACCCACCGAGGAAGGTGATCAGCGCGAGCGGCAGCGCCAGCGGCACGCCGAGCAGCACCAGCGCCAGTCCGATGCCGATCGCGTCGATCGCCGCGATCATCATCGTCCCTCGGCTGTACGCGCCGAGCGTCCGCCAGCCCATCCGGCCCGCCTCGGCCGTCACCTGGCGGTTGGGGCCGGTCGTCCGGGTGAGCACCCAGTTCCACATCGTCCGGCCGTCCTTGAGCAGGAAGAAGAGCAGCACCAGGGCGAGCAGCGCGGAGCCGGCCACCTCGGCGGCGGTCCGGGCACCGGCCACCGGGTCGAGCGAGCTCTGCCCGAAGCCCTGCCGGGCCTGCTCGATCATCCGGTCCAGCTGCTGGTCGGTGACCGGCAGAGTGGAGGTGACGAAGTCGCGGGTACGGCCCAGTCCCTGCGACAGCTCCTGCCGTAGCTCGGTGAACTGGCTGGCGGTCAGGTCCCAGACCAGCACGCCCACACCGACCAGGACACCGACCAGCAGCAGGATGCTCAGCAGCGCGGCCAGTGACGCGGGCAACCGGAGCCGGCGGAGCAGGAGCAGCACCGGATCGAGCAGCGCGGCCAGGAAGATGGTGGCGGCCAGCGCGATCGCCAGCGGTGCCAGCAGCATCGCGATCCGGCCGAGCAGGTACAGCCCGGCGACGATGACGACCAGACAGGCGCTCCACACCACCGCCGAGCGGACCAGCCAGGGCAGCCCGGCCCAGGCTTGTCGGGGGGCGTTGCCGGCTCGGCCGATCACCGGCCCGCCGGGCGTCCGCCCGGCATCGTCCTCGTCCACCTCGGCCCTCCTCGATCGCTGGCGGGCAGGTACCCGGCCGGCGTCATCCCGACACCCGCCCGGGCGATCTGCGCTGTCCCGGACGGCGCGCGGATCGCGGTGACGGCAGGGTGGAAATCGACTGTGGACGCTCTGGCTGGCCCGGTCTGGGTGCCGATGCGCTGCACGGTGGTGCGGCGTACCGCTCGGCTGCCGCCGTCCCGTATCGACGGGATGACTGGTGTTTGCGGCGCTCGGCCGAGGGAAGCCAGCAGATCCGACCCGGAACCGAGGAGGACGTCGTGGGCGACTTCATGGACAAGGCCAAGGACATGGCGGACAAGCACGACAAGCAGGTCGACCAGGGGATCGAGAAGGCCGGCGACGCGGCCGACAAGCGCACCGGCGGCAAGTACGACGAGCAGATCGACAAGGGTGTCGACCAGGCGCAGGCGCGTACCGGCGAGGGCGACCAGGTGCGCTGACCGGTGGAGCTGTCCCGGGCCGCCGGCGACGGCCCGGGACCGTCCGGTTCGGACGGCGTGGCCTACTGCGCCGAGTCGAGCAGGGCGCCGAGGGTGTGTCGCGCGACGCCGGCCATCACCGGGTTGGTCTCGACGTAGTACGGCAGTGCCCCGATGGCCTGGGCCAGGGCCCAGCCGCGCCCGCGTACCCAGGTCGCGTCGTCGACGGCGAGGGCCCGCCGGTAGGCCTCCCGGCCGAGAGGTGGCAGTAGGTTCCACGCCGGCATGAGGTCCAGGGCGGGGTCGCCGACGCGGACCGCGCCGAGGTCGATCACCGCGGCCAGCCGGCCGTCGCGTACCAGCAGGTTGCCCGGCATGAGGTCGCCGTGCAGCCACACGTCCGGCCCGTCGTGGGCCGGCGAATCCAGACAGGTGGCCCAGATTTCGGCGAGCCGGACGGTGTCCACCAGATGGGTGCTCGCGGCCAGGTACTCGCGGACGTACCGGTCCTGGGTGTGCAGCGGCCCGCCCCGGCCTCGGCCGTTCCACGTCGCGCCGCCGGTGTCCACCCCGCGCAGGGCGGCGACGAATCCGGCGAGGTCGCGCGCGAACGCGACCGGGTCACCGATGGTCGAGCGGCTCGCGGTCTCGCCGGGGATCCAGCGGTACGCCGCCCAGCGGCCCGGGTAGCCCGGCCCGGGATCACCCAGAGCCAGCGGTTCGGGAACGGGCAGGGGTACGCGGCCGGCGAACCGGAGCGCGCTGGCCTGCTCGTCGACCAGCTCGTCCCACAAGTCGGGGCCGGGCTGCAACGGAAAGCGCAGGACGATCTCGTCGCCGAGCCGGAACAGCGCGTGCACGGTGCCGTGCGAGACGATCGGGCGTACGGGGTGGTCGGCCCAGTGCGGAAACTGGGCGGCGACCAACGCGGCGACGACGTCGACGGGGACGTCGACCTGGTCGGCGTGCATTCTCACCGGCTGATCCTGCCCCGGGGCGTTGACGAGGGGCGAGCGGTTTTCCGCCGCTCTGCCGGTGCCCGCGCGATTCACCCGGGCCGGGTGGGGTAACCGCCGCCATGGCCGACGATCGTCCCGCCACGGAGCCCGAGCGGTCCTCGCTCGGCGACGTTGCCGAGCGGGGCGGCCAGCGGATGGAGGAGGCCCGGCGACGCGGTGGCGAGGCGGGCAAGATCCGGCTGCGCCAGCTGGAGATCACTCTCGTGATCGCGTTGCAGTCGGGGCTGGCGGCCGCGCTCGCGGCCCTGATCGCGCAGAACCTGCTCGGCCCGGGCGCGCACGTCTTCGCCCCCGCCGCGGCGGTCGCCACCATCGCCAGCGCCATCGGTCAGCGGGCCCGCCGCACCTTCGAACTGCTGGGCGGGGTGGGGCTCGGTGTCATCATCGGGGACCTGCTGCGCGCCGGGCTCGGCAGCGGCCCCTGGCAGACCGGGCTGGTGGTCGGGTTGGCGATCGCCACCGCGCTGCTGGTGGCCGGCCGGGGAGGTCAGCTGGTCGGCCAGGCGGGCGGTACCGCCGTCCTGATCTCCACGCTCGCCCCGATGGAGCGTGGGCTCGAGCTGCCGCGGATCTTCGACGCCCTGGTCGGCAGCATCGTCGGCCTGGTGGTGGTCGCGCTCCTGGTGCCGGTCAACCCGATCCGGGTGCTGGACCGGGCCGCCGCGCCGGTGTACGACGCGGTCGGCGGCCAGCTCCACGAGCTGAGCGCCGCGCTCCGCCGCCGGGACGCCGAAGGGGCGGTCCAGGTGCTGGAACGGGTGCGCTCGCTCGACGGCGACATCGGCCGGTTGAACGAGGCGCTCAGTGGCGCGGACGAGGTGGTGACCCTGGCGCCGATTCGCTGGCACCGCCGGGAGCAGTACCACCAGTACGCGCGCAGCGCGGAGCACCTGGAACGGATGGCGCTGGACACCCGTGCGCTCGCTCGATGGTCGGCGACCGCCCTTCAGTACCAGGAACCGGTTCCGGATGAACTGACCGCCGCCATCGCCCGACTCGGCGACGCTGTCCGGGCCATGCGCCAGGAGTGTCGGGCGGGGGAGCAGCCAGGTCAGGCACGGTCGCTCACCCTGGAGGCGGCCAATCTCGCCGGCCGGGCCTGGGCGCAGGGGGTCCGTACCTTCGGCGACGCGATCGTCACCGGCCTCCGTACGGCCGCCAGTGACCTGCTCCGGTCCGGCGGCTGCGAGCCGGAGGAGGCCAACCGGCTGGTGCGGACGGCCGCCGGTGCCGGTGAGCGGGCCATCCATCCGCCGCTGCGCCGCCAACTGCAGCGGACCGCCCGGCAGAACTTCGTCACCGGCGCCGGGGCGCGGGTTCGTCGGGCGAAGCGCCGGAGCACGCTGCGCGGTCGTTCGGGTCGGGCCCGGGAGAACAGCCGGGCCGGGCTTCCCGGTAGGGGAGGCCCGGCCCGGTGAGGCCTCGGGTCAGGAGGAGTAACCGCGCTCGGCGATCCAGTTGGCGACCTTGCCGAGGGGCATCCAGTACTCGCCGTCGGTCGGGTCGGCCGGGTCGGCGATCTGGATGGCGTCCCCACCGTCGCGGTAGCCGACCAGGGTCAGGTAGTGGCCACCCTCGTACGAGTGCGGGATGCCGTTGACGTCCACGGCGGTGCCCTTGACGTTCGCCACCACCGGTCGCCCGGCGTCCAGCGCGTTCAGCACGTCGGTGCGAAGCCGCTCGACCTGCTCCGGCTTGGCCACCGAGTCACGGATCTCGGTGGTCTTGTACTTGCCGCCGGTCAGCGCGTTGAGCACCCGGGTGGTGTCCTCGGCCGAGTCGGTGCCGGCCTCGGTGGTGCCCAGCAGCGCCGCGACCTCGTCCTGCGAGATCGCCTTGCCCTGCGCCGAGAGCGCGATCCGGGTGGCGGCGGGACCGCAGTAGTAGAAGTTCGGCTGGGCCTGGTAATCCACGCCCACCGTCCGCTCGGCCCGCCGGTCGTGCTGGCCGCCCTTGTCGGACTGGGTGGACGTCGCCGGGCCGGTCTGGACCGGGGCGGCCTGGGCGGCCACCGCGGGGCCCAGCACGCACCCGCCGGCGACCAGCAGGCCGGCGACGGAGAGGCCGCTCTTGTGCAGGATGGGATTCATGCGTCGGGCTCCAATCGGGGGGTTTGTCGCCTCCGGTGGGAGGCGGGCAAGCACCAGGACAGGCGCTCGGCTCATCAGCTGAACGACACCCGGGCGCCGTCGCGTCCCGGGGGTACCGGGGGATGTAACGGCCCTGCTCCGCCCGGCATTCCACCGCTCAACCACCCCGGCCTGCGGCGTCTGGACCACTAGACCACCCCACCCCACCCGCCCCTCCCGTCCCGGTGATCAAGAGCTTCGCGTCACCGGAAACGGGATTCCTGACGCAGATCTCTTGATCAACTGCTCAGGGAACGGACAGTGCGGACATCGGGGGCTGGGGTTACAGGCTGCCCAGGAGGCGGGTCACGGTGATCTCGATGACCACCCGGGCCGGGTTCGGGCGGGGGGTGCGGTAGCGCTCGGCGTACCGGCGCTCCGCCTCGGCGACCGCGGCCGGATCGGCGCGGACGACCGCCCGGCCCTCGATGGTGAGCCAGCGCCGGCCGTCGACGTGACAGACGGCCACCGGGGCGCCCTGCGGGCCGGCTGCGGCGACGTGATCGGCCTTGCGGGAGGTGCCGGAGGTGATGACCCGGGCCAGGCCGGCCGCCGGGTCGAGGGTCACCCCGATCGGCACCACGTGCGGGGTACCGTCCGGACGCAGCGTGGTCAGCGTGGCGAGGTGCCGCTCCCGGCAGAAGGCGGCGACGCGCTCGTCGCGTATGTCCAGTCGATGCGCGCCCGACATGCTCGTCCCCTGTCTCCCGGTGCCGGGCCGATCATGGCACGCGCCGGCGGGCCCGCCCGGACTCCGGGGGCGCGTCCGGCTGCCCGGGCAGCCGGCGGGCGGCCGCGCGGCGCTGGTGGGCCAACCGAGTGAGATAGATCAACGCACCGGCCAGCACACCCATGTCGTCCAGGTAGATCGGGTCGGGCAGCACGTCGACCGGGAAGATCGTGTAGATCAGGGCACCGTAGAAGGCGACCTTGCCGCTGCCGCCGAGCGCGGTGAGCATCCGGCGGGCACGGACCACCCGGATCGCCAGCAGCACGGCGCCGACCAGCGTGGCGACCGCCACGATGCCGGCGATCACGACGACGATCCACGCCTCCCGGGACATGCGGTCACGCTAACCCAACTCGACCAGGCCGGCCGGGCAGCCGCCGGTACGCCGCCCGGAGGTGTCGGGGCTCCGGCCCCGCCGATCAGTACGCCGGCACCGCGGCCCGGCCGCGCGCCACGACCTGGTTCTCCCGGGTCTGCTGTTCGACCGGGCGCGCGACCTCGCTCAGCGGCAGCACCGACAGCTGCTCCTCGACCCGACGACCGGTGGCGGCGAACGCCTCGTCCCGCAGGCTCCGCGCGGACGCGACCGCCAGCTCGGCGGCCCGCCACGCCGTCTGCTCCTGCTCCCGGGCCGCCTGATGCCGGGCGAACAGGTTGTCGCGTACCGCCCGCCGCAGGACCAGCTCCTGCTCCACCGGGTGCAGTCGCGGGTCCCAGCCGTTGCGGTGCGCGAAGACGTCGCTGAGCTGCTCCACCGACAGCTCCCGCCGCCAGTACGCGTCCAGTGCGGCCCGGTGCAGGTAGCGCTCGCGATCGACGTACTCGGCCGGGGTGCGGACGGTGCGCGGCAGCGGCATCGCCGTGGCTGCGGCGAGCCGGCGGACGTCAGCCTCGGCCGCCTCGTACGCCTGCCAGGCCTTCTCGACCGACTCCTGCGCCGCGAGCCACTCTGCCCGGCGACGCTGCGCGGTGGCGGTGGCCCGCTCCGCGGCGACCGCGACCTCCGCGGCGTACCGGACCTGTTCCCGCTCCTCCTGGACCTGTTCGAGCTGGCTCGGCATGGCCGCCCGCCGGATCCGGGCGGCAGTGTCGGTGCGGAGCCGGCCCGGTCGCAGCAGCAGGGCGGCGACGGTGACGGCCACCACGGCGAGCAGGCTCAGCCAGATCACGGCGGCCCGGGACACGTCGGGCAGTACGGCGGAGAAGACGGTCTGCATCAGCTGCACCTCGCGGTTGATTGTCGGGAGTGGACGAGATGACCCGCTATAGGTAAAGGGACGATGGGGGCGTAAACCGACACGTTGCCGTGGGGCGTGAGCCGCCCGACAAAGGGCGCGTCGGCTCGCCGGAAGGCGTGGACCGCCGGAGACGGAGCGGCTGCCGGCCGGGGGGTCGGTTGCCCGATCAGCGCGATCGGCGAACCCGCGGCGGATCAGTGCGGCCGACAGCCGCCGGGCGGTCTGGCCCCGGGGTCAGGAGAGCGGAGGGCCGCGTCGGCCCGGAGCGCCGCGGCCCGCGTCGGTGGCGACGGCCGGAGCGAAGGTCGACGGCACGATGCCGGTCGGGGCGGTGACGATGCGCTGGCCGGTCGGCCGCCGCGACGGAGCGGCGAGGTCGGCCAACCGCTCGACGGACGGCGCGGCCTCGGGTCGCAGTGCCTCGACCTGGCTGCTCACGGCGCTCGAGCGGACCTGGGCGACCGGTGGCGCGGCCAGCGCCGGCACCGTTGTGGCCCCGCCGAAGCCGACGGTCAGCGCGAGCGCGGCAACGGCAAAGCGGGTCATCTCGCGCAGAGAACGCAGCGTGGCCCGCCAGACGGGACGAGCGGACGCTACGGACAGCACGTCACCAACCTATCGCCCGTGGCGGAGCAGCGCAGCGGGGCGAACCGGATCAGGCACGTGACCGAGCCCACCCTGTCCGGTGTGGACTCGCGCCCGGCCGGCGGTTGACCAGCAGGTCGTTCCGGCAGCAAACGACTGCGGCCCACCTGGAAGTCCGGGTGGGCCGCAGCGGTGTCTCGGGAGGTGGGTCAGTCGGTGGTGCCAAGCACCGACGGCGGGGCGTCCTTGCCGTCCTGCCAGACCATCTCGTCCTCGGTGAGCCAGGTCAGGCGCTCGTCGGACTCGTCCTCGTCGTGCTGGCCGTGCCCGCCGAGCACGCCCGGCCGGTTGGCTCCGGCGCCCCGCCCGCGGCCCACGCCCTGGCGGGCCGTCGCGGCCTCCCGGGCGCCGCCGTCGCCGCGCCGGCCGTCCATGCTCCGCCCCACGCCGCTGGCGGAACGGCCCTCCGCCGCGGCGGTGCCTCCGGTCGCACGGATGGAGGTCGTCGAGGAGCTGCTGGCCGAGCTGGCGAGGGCACCGGTGCCGACCACGCCGCCGGCGGATGCCCCGCCCGACGGGCCGAACAGGCCGGAACCGGCGCCGGCCGTCATGGTGCCGGCGCCGCCACCGGGCGCGCCGACGCCGGCCCCGGTCACCAGCGTGCCGCCGGCCAGCTCGCCGGCACCGGCCAGGGACGTCCCGACCTGGGGAACCGTGGTGCCGGGACCGGTCAGCCCGGTCGTTTCGGTGTCGGTGCCGCTCGGACCGGTCGGGTCTGCGCCGTGGCCGGTGTCGGGACCGCCGACGAGCCGGTCGGGGGTCGCCACCGTGGCGTCGCCGGTCTTCGGGTTGAGACCCTTGCTGTCGGGTGCGGCCGTCGGCGTGCTGACCTGCGGCCCGGTGCGCGGGGCCGAGCCGGTGCTGTCGACGGTGCCGGGGGTGTCGGGATCCGGCGGCGGCGGCGTGACGATCCGTCCGTAGGCGGAGAACTCGTAGCCGGCGGCCAGCTCGGCCACCACGTTGACCATGCGCTGGTGCGCCTTCTCCTGCTCTTCCTTGTCCTGCTGGTGGCCGATCAGCCCGCCGACCAACGCGCCGGGCACGCCGAAGACCGCGCCCTTGAGCGCCCCGTTGACCGCCTGGTCGTGGTCGTCGGTCTCCTCGGGGCTCTCGGCCTGCTTGTGTGCCGTCCGCAGCTGACCGGCCATCATGGTCAGTGCCTGCTGGACGTCGGCCATGCCCTCGCCCAGGGCGCCCGTGTGGTCGACGATCAGCGTCAGTCGCCGCTGGAACTCGTTTCCGGCCGAACCCGTCCAGGTGTTGGCCAGCTTGGCCAGGTCGCCGCTCAGGTCGCGGCCGAGGTCGTCGAGGATGCCCTTGAGCGAGGACCACTGCGCGGCGACACCGTCGATCTGCTCGGGCTTGCCGGCCATCAACCCGTTGTAGAGCTCCTGGTGGCTCACGCCCTGGTAGCGCTGGGTGTACTCAGACACGCGGCTCCCCCTCCGGCTTGAGCGCCTTGTCGACCCCGGTGAGCGCGGCCTCGATGTCGGTCGAGTTGGCGGCGTTGCGCGCCTCGGTCGTCCGGTAGTTGGCCAGGATCGTGCTGGTGCCCTGCTGCGCCGCCTTCACCGCCTGCCGGAGGCGCTCGGCCTGCTCGACGTAGGACTGGTGGACGTCGGAGTAGCGGCGAGCATTGCTGGTCGCGTCGAAGAACCCGCCCAGTGCCGGGGGCGAGCACTGCATCTCGGTGTTGAGCTTGCGCAACACCGACTCGACCTCGGTCAGCCGGTCGGCCAACCGCGAATGGAAGTCCTCAAGGGACAGCAGATCGACTTCCGTGCGCCCGGTCATGGCAACATCCCCGTCGTGCTAATCGACAACCGTTGGCCAGCATCAGGTTAGTCGACGGCAGCGACCCGGGCGACCCGCTGCCGCGCGGGCCGCCGAAAGGCCCGTTCAGCCACCCACCGCGGGCGCCCCGGACGACGGACCGCCGGTGGTGGCCGGTGACCCGGAGGGGGAGCTGCCGGGGGCCGGCGACCCGGCCGGCGATCCACTGGCGTCCGGTGTCGGCGAGCCGGTCGGCTGGTCCGACGAAACCGCTGCCGGGGCGCCGGGCTCGTAGACGGTCATCGCGTCGGCCCGTTCCAGCGTGGGCCCGGTGGGGATGAGCGCGAGCAGCGAGCCGGGCACCGCGAGCGGGACGACCCCGCCGTAGCCGAGCGCGGTCAGCGCGTCGCCGGAGCGGGTGCCGAGCGGGTACCGGATGCCCTGCGGGCTGATCAGGTAGACGGTCGAGCCGGGCGCGCCGGTACCGCTGCCGCCCGCGCCGGGCGCTGCCTGCACCAGCATGCCCTTTCCACCGGGCAGCAGCACCCGCTCGGCCGTGCGTACCGCGTCGCGGCCAGTCTGCCGGACCGGCAACGCAGCCGGGTCAGCGTTGGTCAGCTCCGCCGGGGCCCGGTCGAAGACCTCCACCGTGGTCACCGGGGGGCCGCCGCCGGCGCCCGCCCGGTACGTCGCGCAGAGCACCGTCTGGCCGTCCCGGACCGGGTGGAGGGCGGGCAGCGTCTGCGGCATGCCGACCTCCTCCACCCGCTGCTCGGTGTAGAGGCGACCGGCCTGGTCGGGGGTGATGTCGGTGACCTCGCCGCCGGTGCGCAGCAGCAGCAGCGCCGTCACCTCGCCGATCGAGACCAGGCCTTCCCGGGTGAGCACGTAGTGCTTGCCGGCGGCCCGGTAGACCTGCCCGACGCGGCCGGGCCGGCCGGCCACCGAGAGCCCGCTCTGCTCGCTCTCCCCGGCCAGAGCCGGCGCCCGTAGGGCTGGGCCGGCCGGCACCGCGTTGAGCAGTTGCTGGCCCACCCGGAGCGCCGGAGCGTCCGCTATCCGCAGCGCGGTGACCGTGCTGTCTCCGCCGACCACCTGCAACCGGAGGTCGTTGGTGAGCAGGTGCCGCTGACCGTCGACGTTGACCAGTACCGCCCGGTCGCCCAGCGGGGTGCCGCCGGGGATCGGGCGGTTGATCACCACCTGGGTTCTCGACCGCCGGGGGTCGGCCGGGTCGGGCACGTCGCAGACCGACCAGGGCAACCCGGTGAGTGACTTGCGGTCGGGCAGGGCGTCCGGGGCGCCGACGATGCCGACCGCCGCGCCGCGCGGCCGGTCCCGGATCGAGGCCTGCGACATCGTCCGGACCTGCGGGTCCGCCTCGTTGAGGATGAGCCGCGCCGAGGCGTAGTTGAGCGTCGGATACAGCTGACCCTCGACGAAGATGTAGGTGGCGCCGGTTTCCCGCTCGATCACCAGGGTGTTCGTCTCCAGCGGCGCCGTGTTTCCGGTGAACTGCCCGTACGCGCCCGCGCCGCCGAGCACCACGGCGGCGGCGATGACGCTGCCGAAGACAGCCATGCCGAGCCGACGCATCGGCAGGTTGCTGGTCTCCGGGTCGCCCGACAAGAGCGCGGAGACGATCCGGCGGGTGACGAACCGGTACGCCTGCACCTGATCGCGGCGGGTCCGCATGACTTACCTCCGGCGGGGTGGATCCGCGACGATCAGGTCCGGGTCGTGTCGCGGGCTTCCCTACGATAAGGGGCCGTCGACGGGTTACCGGGACCAGCGCCCGCGCTCGGCAGCTACCGACGTGGCGGGAAGCCGCACCGTGCAGGAGGGACAGTCACCGATGACGCAGGTTCAGGCGCCACCCACGCGAACCGCCGTGGACCCGTCCGGGGTACCGGACAGGCCGGTCCCGGCGCCCGATCAGCGGCGTCGGGGGCGGATCGGGCCGCTGGTGGTCGGCCAGCTGATCGTGCTGGAGCTCTGCGCGGTCGCAGTCTGGGCCGCGCTGGGCGGACCGGGCTGGCTCGTCGGGGTGGTCGCCGTCGTGGCGCTGCTCGTCCTGCTGGCGGTCTTCGCGCGGCGCGGCGGTCGGTGGTGGTACGAGGACCTGCTGCTGCGCCGCCGGTTGCGGGAGCGCCGGGAGCGCGCCAAGGCGGCCCTCGCCGCGGGCGGTGGCGGCGATCCCCGGCTGGTCTCGCTCGCACCGGAGTTGTCGGTCATCGAGCTGACCGACCGGGGCACCCGGCTCGGCATCGGCCAGGACGAGCAGGGTTGGTTCGCCGCGGTGGCGCTGTACGGCCGCTCGGGCGCGCCGGTCGGCTCGGTGGAGGCCACGGTGGTGGATCGGGCGCTGCGGGTGCTCGCCGAGTTCAGCGGGCCGGTCACCCTGGCCCAGGTGGTCTCGCACACCCTGGTCTGGTACCCGGCGCCGGGCGCGCCACCGGCCGCGCACCGTACCGTGTGGGTGGCGCTGCGGCTCTCGATCGCCGACGCCCGGACGGAGACGGTGACCCGGGGCGGCGGCATGCCCGGCGTGCACCGCACGCTGGCCGCCGGCATCGGCCGGCTCGGCAAGGCGCTGAACGCCGCCGGGCTCACCCACCGGGCGCTGGGCCGCGACGAACTGCGTGCCGCCGTGGTCTCGGCCGCGGGCCTGGACCTCACCCCGGAGCCGCCGGCGGAGACCTGGACCGGGCTGCGCGGCGGCGGTTGGACCCACCGGTGCCTGGCCCTGCGGGCCCGGCCGGACGCCTCACTCGGGGCCCTGGTGGACGCGGTGACCTCGACCTCCGCGCCCTCGCACACGGTGTCGGCCGTGGTGCTGCCGGGCGGACGCACGGTCGCGCCGCTGCTCCGGGTCGCGTCGATGGACAACCACGTCGAGGCGTTGGTGAAGGTGGTCCGGGACGTCGCGCGGCGGTGCGGGACGCCGGGCCGCCCGGTCGACGGGCAGCACGGGCCGGGCGTCTGGGCGACCACCCCGGCCGGGTCGCTGCCGGCCGGGGGGTCCTCGGTCAGGGCCGCAGGTTGACGATCCAGCCGTAGAGGCCGAGGACCCAGACGGCCAGCGGCACCAGCGCGATGATCAGAAGGATCTCCACGATGTCCAGCAGGCGGCCCCAGACCGGCGAGATCCGCTTGCCGGCCACGGTCAGGCCGTAGATCAGGCTCACCACCGCGGCCAGCAGCAGGCCGCCCACGATCACGCCGAGCCGCACCGGCGTGCCGCCACCGGCGAAGGTGGCCGCCGCGGTGAGGCCGAGCCCGGCGGTGCCGGCGAAGAGCACCGGCGTCCGCTGGGCGCGGCCGAGGAACGGCCGGGCCCGCAACAGCGACAGCACGGCCAGCACCAGGCAGAGCAGTACCGCCGGCAACCGGCCGTTCAGGGCCAGCAGGACCTGCGCGCCGAGCACCACCAGCGCCACCGTCCACAGCAGACCCGTGAGGAACTCGTCGGCCCGCTCGCTGAGCTGCAGCACCCGCCGGCCGTCCACCGACTCGGTGTCGGTCTTCAGGTCGTCGGGACCGGTCGGGATGGACGGAACGGGCAGCCGGGCCAGCCGGTAGGCGGCCATCGGCAGCGCCGGGACCGCGCCGAACGCGATCGTGGCCAGCACCGCCGCGGCGGCCGTCGCGCTGATGTCGAAGGCCAGGCTGAGCACTGCGCCGAGGCCGGTCGCCGCGCCGAGGGCGACCGCGCCGAAGAAGAGCGGCAGCCGGTCGCCCACGGCCAGCGCGGAGATCGCGGCGAAGAGCACCACCGCGGTCGCGGCGAGCAGCACGTGCGGGCTGGCCAGCTCGCTGAGCCGGCGGTCACCGGCGAGCAGCAGCAGGCCGCCGACGCCTGCGTAGGCCAGGCCGACCGTCGCCAGCACCGCACCGGTGCGGCTGTCACCGGCCGCGCGGGACAGCACCGCCGCACCGACCAGCAACGCGACCGCGACCAGCAGGGCGGCCAGCGCCGCGGGCAGCTGCGGTGGCCCGGTGAAGAGCGCGGCCAGCGCGCCGGCGCTCAGCGCCGCCGCCGCGAAGAGCACCGCGAACGACCGGGTGGTGCCGACCTGCCAGGCGCCGGGCCGTTGGTTGGTCGCGGTGGCGACGGCGTCCACCACGTCGTCGAAGACGACCTCCGGCGCGGTGGCCGACCGCGGGTTGAAGTAGAGCACCTCGCCGTCCCGGACGCCGAGCTGCGTGGCGGTGCGGCCACCGTCCAGCGGCTGCCCGCCGAGCCGCGCCAGGCTCCAGCCGCCGTGCCGTACGCCCTCGTCGGCCAGGTCCTCCCCGGCGTAGCGCAGCAGCGTCGGCAGCAGGTCGGCGAGGGGTACGTCGGATGGCAACGCGAGGTCCATCCGGGTCCGGGGAGCCACGATGGTGATCCGGCTCAGGCCGCCGGTCGCCGTCTTCGTCGCCACTGTGGCCTCCTCGTGCTCTCCGTACGATCACCTGGCCGGCAGCATCGCTCCAACGGGACCGCGACGCCCACGGGAGATTACCTACGATGACAGCCACGTACGATGCCCACCCGACGAGTTCGTAGCGTCGCAGAACTTCATCAGGGCCGCTTCTGGGGAGGAGACAGCCGTGAGCACGGTGGTGTTCCGCCGGCTCCCGCGTCAGCCGGGACCGGCTTTGCCGCGCGGCGAGGTGCTGCTCGAGTCGCCACCCGAGCTGCCGGAGCCGACCCCCCGCGGGATGGGTCAGCTGCTGATGATCCTGCCGATGTTCTGTGGCGTCGGCGCGATGGCCTTCCTCTACGCCGGACGCGGCGGCGGCATGATGACCTACGTCGCCGGCGGCCTCTTCGGTGTGTCGATGCTCGGCATGGCGATCGGTTCGCTGAGCAACAACAGCGGCAACGACAAGGCCGAGCTGAACGCGGACCGCCGCGACTACATGCGCTACCTCGCCCAGATGCGCAAGCGCACCCGGCGTGCGGCCGAGCAGCAGCGGGCGGCGATGGCGTGGCGGCACCCGGAGCCGGACGCGCTCTGGTCGATCGCGGCCTCCCGGCGGCTCTGGGAGCGGCGGATCACCGAGGACGACTTCGGCGAGACCCGGATCGCCCTCGGGCCGCAGCGGCTGGCAGTGGAGATCGTCCCGCCGGAGACCAAGCCCGTCGAGGACCTGGAACCGATGAGCGCCATCGCGCTGCGCCGGTTCGTCCGGGCCCACTCCACAGTGCCGGAGCTGCCCACCGCGCTGTCGGTGCGGGCGTTCAGCCGGGTGGTGCTGCGCGGTGACCGCGAGCCGGTGCTCGACCTCGCCCGGGCCGCCCTCGGCCAGCTGGCCACCTTCCACGCGCCGGACGACATGATCATCGCGGTGGTCGCGGCCGCCGACCGGCAGCCCGCCTGGGACTGGGTGAAGTGGCTGCCGCACGCGCACCACAGTGGACGCACCGACGCCGCCGGCGCCCGCCGGCTCGTCTTCGCCAGCCTCGCCGAGGCCGAGGAGGCGCTCGCCAACGAGCTGGCCGGCCGGCCCCGGTTCGCCCCCGAGGCGAAGCCGTTGACCACCGCGCCGCACCTGGTGGTGCTGCTCGACGGCGGCGAGGTCGCGCCGACCTGCCAGCTGATGGGTGCCGGTCTGCTCGGCACCACGGTCATCGACCTCTCGGGCACCGTCCCCCGCGACGCCGGCCGGTCGCTGCTCTGCCTGGACGCGGGCGACGGCAGCTCGCTCGAGCTGGTCCGGGGCGCGTCGTCGTCCCGGCTGGGCCGGCCGGACCGGCTCAGCGTGGCCGCCGCGGAGGGCCTGGCCCGGCAGGTCGCCCCCTACCGGCTCTCCCAGCAGCAGGCGAGCACCGAGGAGCCACTGGCCCGCAGCACGGAGCTGCCCGACCTGCTCGGCGTCGGCGACGCCGCCGCGGTGGACGTGCAGCAGACCTGGCGGCCCCGCAGTCACCGTGACCGGCTGCGCATCCCGCTCGGCGTAGGCCCGGACGGCAACGTGGTCGAGCTGGACTTCAAGGAGTCCGCGCACGAGGGCATGGGGCCGCACGGTCTGGTGATCGGCGCGACCGGTTCCGGCAAGAGCGAGCTGCTCCGCACGGTGGTGGCCGCCCTGGCGGTCACCCACTCCTCGGAGGAGCTCAACTTCGTCCTGGTCGACTTCAAGGGTGGCGCGACGTTCGCGTCACTGGAGGCGCTGCCGCACACCAGTGCCGTGATCACCAACCTGGCCGACGAGCTGCCGCTTGTCGACCGGATGCGCGACGCGCTCGCCGGCGAGATGGTCCGCCGGCAGGAGCTGCTGCGGGCGGCCGGCAACTACGTCTCCCGCTTCGAGTACGAGAAGGCCCGCGCCGCCGGTGAGCCGTTGGCGCCGATGCCCAGCCTGCTCATCATCTGTGACGAGTTCAGCGAGCTGCTCGCGGCGAAGCCCGACTTCATCGACCTCTTCGTGATGATCGGCCGGCTGGGCCGGTCGCTCGGCGTGCATCTGCTGCTCGCCAGCCAGCGGCTGGAGGAGGGCAAGCTACGTGGCCTGGACACGCACCTGTCGTACCGGATCGGTCTGCGCACCTTCTCCGCCGTGGAGAGCCGGATCGTGCTCGGCGTGCCCGACGCGTACGAGCTGCCGAACGCGCCCGGTCACGGTTACCTGAAGACCGACACCAGCACCATGCTGCGGTTCCGGGCCGCCTACGTCTCCGGGCCCTACCGGGCGCCGGGGCAGCAGGCGTCCCGGTCGCAGGCCCTGGTGCAGCGCCGGATCGTGCCCTACGGCGTGAACTTCGTGCCGGTGCAGACGCCGCAGCTGCCGGTGGAGACGGCGCCGGAACCGGAGCAGCCGGCCGACGGCAAGACCGTCGCGATGCTGGACGTGGTCATCGACCGGCTCAAGGGCAAGGGCCGGCCGGCGCACCAGGTCTGGCTCCCGCCGCTGGCCGAGCCGCCGGGCCTGGGCGAGCTGCTCGGCCCGCTGACCGCCGACCCGACCTACGGGCTCTGCACCGCCTCCTGGCCGGGCCGGGGTCGGCTCACCGTTCCGGTCGGCGTGGTCGACCGGCCGTACGAGCAGCGCCGCGACCCGATGATGGTGGAGCTGGCCGGCGCGGGCGGCAACGTGGTCATCGTCGGCGCCTCGATGAGCGGCAAGAGCACGATGCTCCGCTCGATGCTCGCCTCGCTGTCGCTCACCCACACCCCGCGCGAGGTGCAGTTCTTCTGCCTGGACTTCGGCGGTGGCGCGCTGCGCAGCCTGGAGGCGCTGCCGCACATGTCCGGGGTGGCCGGCCGGCGGGACACCGAGGCGGTCCGTCGTACGGTGGCCGAGGTGGTGGCCGTCCTGGACGACCGCGAGGCGCGTTTCGCCCAGCACGGCATCGACTCGGTGGCGAGCTACCGCCGGCGGCGGGCCGCGGGCGAGTTCGCCGACGATCCGTTCGGCGACGTCTTCCTGGTGGTCGACGGCTGGAACACGCTCCGCCAGGAGTACGAGGAGCTGGAACAGACCATCACCACCCTGGCCAACCGGGGGCTCGGCTTCGGCGTGCACGTGGTGGTGACCGCGGTGCGCTGGGCGGAGATCCGGATCAACATGCGCGACCTGCTCGGCACCAAGCTGGAGCTGCGGTTGGGCGACCCGGCGGAGTCCGAGATCGACCGTCGGTCGGCGATGAACGTGCCGGAGAAGTCCCCGGGCCGCGGTCTCACCCGGGACAAGCTGCACTTCCTCACCGCGATCTCCCGGATCGACGGCCGGCGCGACATCGAGGATCTCTCCGAGGCGTCGATCGCGCTCTCGCGGCACGTGGCGGCGGCCTGGCCGGGCCGCCCGGCGCCGAAGGTGCGGCTGCTGCCGCGCAAGCTGCCGGTCGGCGAACTCGCCCGGATCATCGACCGGTCGGTGCCCGGCCTGCCGATCGGCGTCAACGAGTCCGCGCTGGCGCCGGTCTACCTCGACCTGGCGAACGAACCGCACCTGACCGTCTTCGGCGACGCCGAGTGCGGCAAGACCAACCTGCTCCGGCTGATCGCCCGGGGCATCACCGAGCGGTACACCCCCGCCCAGGCCCGGCTGGTGATCGCCGACTACCGGCGCGGCCTGCTCGGCGCGGTGGAGGGTGACCACCTGCTCGACTACGCGCCGTCCAACCAGGCGTTCGCGCAGGGGCTGGGCTCGATCCGCAGCGCGCTCTCGAACCGGCTGCCCGGCCCGAACGTCACCACCGCCCAGCTGCGCGACCGCAGCTGGTGGAAGGGACCGGACCTGTACATCCTGGTCGACGACTACGACCTGGTGGCCTCGGGCGGCAACAACCCGCTCAGCGCCCTGCACGAGCTGCTGCCCCAGGCCCGCGACATCGGCCTGCACCTGATCATCACCCGGCGGGCCGGCGGTGTGGCCCGGGCCCTCTACGAGCCGGTGCTGCAACGCCTGCGCGAGCTGGACAGCCCGGGGTTGCTGATGTCCGGCAACCGCGAGGAGGGCGCGGTCTTCGGCAACCTGCGTCCCAGCGTGCAGCCGCCCGGCCGGGGCACGCTGGTGCGCCGACGCGACGGCCAGCAGCTGATCCAGACCGCCTGGTCCGAGCCGATGTGAGGATCGGACGTCGCGCTGATTCGCGGCGGTAACGGTCGATGCGCGGAGGGATGTTCCGATGTGGCAGTTGTGGCTCTTCCTGACCGCGCTGGCGGCGATCCTGGTGGGACTCCTGCTCACCGCGTATGAGCGGCTGCGTCCGTCGGCGACCCTGCGCCGGTCGGGAGTGGTGTTCCTGTTGGTCGGGACGCTGGCCATGCTTCCGGTGCTCATCGACCGGGCGCTGGAGAAGCCGGTGCTCTGGGTGGCGGTCGCGTTGCTGGTCGGCATCCTGCTGGCCGGTCCGTTGATGGTGCGGGACGCGTCCCGGCCCCGGCCCTGAAGTCGCCCGGGACCGGCGTCACCGCCCGGGAACGACCGCCCCGACACATCGATTGCCGTCGGGCCAGGGCTGCGCGCGCTGGACCGGGTCGGCTACGGTCTTCACAGGAGTGTCCGTCGGTGGGGTGTTTCGCCTTGCCGCGGGGGAGGGCGCGGCAGATCCGCCGCCACAACATGACGGAAGGGTGTGAAGCATGGCGTTCGAGGTCGAAGCTGCGACTCTACATACCGCCGCGAGTGACGTGCGGTCCACGCGCAGCGAGGTCGACGGCGAGCTGAAGAAGCTGTGGAACGTGGTCGACGACCTGGCCATCGCCTGGAAGGGTCAGGCGTCCACGGGCTTCCAGTCGCTGATGCAGCGCTGGAACGAGGACACCACCAAGCTGCTGACGGCGATGGACAACATCGCCGACCTGCTGGACAAGTCGGGTACGACGCACCAGGTCAACGACGAAGAGCAGCAGCAGATGCTGGACAAGTTCCACTCTGCCCTCAACCCGTGATCCATAGCCAGGAGCAGAGGAGGAAGTCGTGACGATCAAGGTTGACTACGCGGTCCTCGAGAGCAGCAACCAGCAGATGCAGGCCATCTCGCGGACGCTCGACGAGAAGCTCGACACGCTGCGTCAGATGCTGTCCAAGCTCCAGTGGGACGGCGAGGACCGGGCCGCCTACGAGCAGCACCAGGCTCAGTGGGACAGCGCCGTTCGGGACATCAACCGGATCCTGAACGAGATCGGTGGCGCCGTCGGCATCGCCCGGGAAAACTACGTCAGCACCGAGATGAGCAACTCCAAGGTCTGGAGCAGCTGACCAGACCGCCTACATGGCTCCGGTCCGGTCCGGTTCGACCGGACCGGAGCCGTGCTGCGTTACGCGTACCACACCGGCCCTGGGGGAAGTCATGTCAGCCCACAAGCGTCTACGACCGGTCGCCAGGTCGGCCTGCGCCATGCTCGCGCTGGTCGCCGCGGTCGGCGTCGGCCCGGTGGCCGCGCCGGCTCCGGCCCGGGCCGCCGACACGGTACGTGGCCTCCAGTGGCACCTGAACAGCCTGAAGATCTCCGACGCGCATCGGCTGTCGAAGGGGCGCGGGGTCACCGTCGGAGTGGTCGACAGTGGCGTCTACGCCGCTCACCCGGACCTCAAGGGGCAGGTGCTGCGGGGCCGCGGCATGGGCCCCGGGGTGGCCGCCGACGGCCGGACGGACCCGGACGGAAAGGCCGGGCACGGCACCGCGATGGCCGGCATCATCGCCGGTCGGGGCGGCGGTGCCATGCACGCGCTGGGCATCGCCCCCGAAGCAAAGATCCTTCCGGTGGGCCTGGGGCCTGAGGACCGGGGGCTCCAGGAGGCGCCCGTGGCCATCCGGTGGGCGGTCGACGAGGGCGCCGACGTGCTCAACCTGTCCTTCGGCATGCACGGCGACGACCCGGAGGTCGTCGAGGCGGTCCGCTACGCGCTGAGCAAGAACGTGGTGGTGGTCGCGGCCACCGGCAACGAGGACGGCGGCTACCCGAAGATCCCCCAGCCGGCCAGCGTTCCCGGTGTCATCGCGGTCGGTGCGGCCACCCGTTCCGGCGGGGTGTGGAACGGCACGGTGACGGGGCCCGAGATGGCCATCTCCGCGCCCGGTGAACGGATCATCGCGCCCGCCCCGCCCGACGCCTCGCCGAACGGCTACCTCATTTCCGACGGCACCAGCAACGCCACGGCGGTCGTCTCCGGCGTCGCCGCGCTGGTCCGCGCCCGCTACCCGGACCTCGACGCCGCCAACGTGGTCAACCGGCTGGTCCGCACCGCCCGTGACCGGGGCCCGGCCGGGCGCGACGCGGAGTTCGGCTTCGGCTCCATCGACGTGCTCGCGGCGCTGAGCAAGTCGGTCCCGGCCGTCGAGACGAACCCGTTGGCCGCGCCCGTCGGCGGCTCGGCCAGCCCGGGGGCGCCGGCCGGCGGGGCCGACGACAAGGACGACGAGGGGCCGGCGGTCTCGATCGGGCTCGCCGACAACGCCGGCTTGCAGATCGTGCTCTGTCTGCTGGCGGTGCTCGTGATCGTGGCGATCATCGTGATCCTCGTGGTGGTGAACCGCCGGGCCCGCCGCCGCGCCGCTGCCGGTCCGCAACCGGGTCCGATCCCGCCGCCCGGGCAGTACCCGCCGCCCGGGCAGTACCCGCCCCCTGGGCAGTACCCGCCGCCGGGGCAGTACCAGCCGTACCCACCGTCGGGGGTCCCGGTGCCACCGGCCGGCGTCGGGCAGACACCGCCCGGGCCGCACCCCTACCCGCCGGGCCCGACCGGCCCGCCCACGACGGCGCAGCCGTTCGGGTCGCCGTATCCGCCCGGCGCGGTGCCACCCGCCCCGCCGATGACACCACCGCCGGGCCAGCAGCCGCGCCAGTGACCAGACCGTTCAGCCGCCCCAGGGGAGGACAGCAGTGAGCGACGAGGACGACCGGGTCGAGGTTCGTATGCCGATCCCGATGCCGATCAACCCGGTGATGCCCTACACGGGAGACATCCGGGGGATCAGCTTCGACCGGATCGGCGTGGACCAGGCCGAGACGCCCAGCGGCCTGGTGGCCGGCAAGGGCGAGCAGGGTGTGAAGACCGAGTGGGACGCGGGCAACCTCGACTCCGCCATCGACTGGCTGGAGACGCACGCGAGTTACGTCTACCGGCTCTCGTACGACATGGTGGAGATCAAGGAGAAGCTCGGCGGCGACCAGGCCATGGCCGGTGAGGGCCCGCTCGGCGGCTTCCACTACGCGACGCAGCTCTCCCAGCGGCACACCGAGCTGTACGGCACCACGGAGGGCGGGCTCCGCACTCTCTCCGAGAACCTCTACAACGCGGCGGATGCGCTGCGCACGGTCAAGCGGAACTACGAGAACGCCGAGGGCGCCAACGCCATGACGGCGCAGGAGATGCAGCAGGCCTTCAACAACGCCGCGAGTGGCGGCGGCGACCACTAGAGCGGGGGACGGGGAGATGGGCGACGGGAAGAGCTGGGAGGAGATGGCCCGGGAGGTGCTGGTGGCCGGTCGGCCGGCCGATGTCGCCAGCGCCGCCCTCGGCTGGAAGGAACTGGTCAAGAACATCGGCGAGGTCAAGGAGAGTCTCGAGAAGAACGTCAAGGACCTCGGCGCGGTCTGGAAGGGCCCCGCGTACGAGTCGTTCAAGACGCACATCGAGGGCTTGGCCAAGCAGGCCGGCGGCCTCCAGGACGACATCGACAAGCCGGGCCACGGCAAGGTCAGCATGGCGACCACCCTGGAGACCGCGGCCAGGCAGCTGGAGGAAGCGCAGAACAAGATGCCGATTCCGGCGGCCTGCGTGGGCGACGTGCTGGCAGCCCGGAACGGGGAGATCACCCTCGGCATCGGCATGTTCGAGACCAAGGTCACGGCCGACCTGATGGGCAGTTGGCCGGCCGAGCAGATGGGCAAGCTGGGTGACTGGGTGACCGGCTGGTTCTCCGACAAGGAGGGCGAGGCCCGCAAGGTCTACGACGAGGTCAACGGCAACTTCCGGGACCGGACGATGGAGGCACCCGGCAGCGGCCGGTCCGGCGGCCTGGAGAACGTCAACACCGAGGTGCCCAATCTGGACACCGGCGGCGGCGGCAAGGGCGTCGGCGACGTCTCCGACATCGGCGGCGGTGGCGGCAAGCCCAAGCTCGGTGACATCGGTGAGCCGATGGCCGTGAAGCCCGGTGACTCGCTCGACACCGGGGACCCGGGCATCGGCTCCGGCGCCCACCCGGATCTCTCCGGCGGCTACGACCCGGAGACCGGCGGGGTCCCGGGCGGCGGCGAACTGCCCGACGACTACGGCACCGGCCTCGCCGGCGCCGGTGGCCCGAGCGGTGCCGGGATCGGCTCGAGCGGGCTCGGCGGTGCCGGGCTCAGCGCCGGTTCCGGGCTGGGTTCGGGCGGTGGTGTGGGCGGCGGCGCCGGTGGTGGAGCGATCCCCGGCGGCGGCGCGCTGGGCCGTGCGGTCACCCCTGGCATGCCGCCGATGATGGGCGGCGGCGCGGCCGGTGGCGGTCGCGGCGGAGGCGGCCGGGGCGCCGGTGGCCGGCTCGGCGCGGGCAAGCTCGGCGCCGGCGGAATGATGCCCGCCATGGGTGGCGGCATGGCCGGCGGCGGCGCCGGTCGCGGCGCGGGTGGCCGTGGGGGCGTGGCCGGCGCGGCCGGCGGCGCCCGGGGCGCGGGTGCCCGCGGCGCCGGTGTCGCCGGGATGGGGCCGGGCGGCGGTGCCGGCTACGGCGAGCAGGAGAGCGCCCGCAACACCTGGCTGGAGGAGGACGAGGACGTCTGGGGCGCCGACGGCGACGGCGCCCCCGGCATCCTGCGCTGAGTCCTACCGGGAGCCGCCCGACCGTTGGTCGGGCGGCTCCCGTGCGTCTGGTCGAGCCGAGCGCCGCTGTCGCCCGCCCACCGTGACGTCCGGCATGCTCACGGCCGGCTCCCGGCCCATTCGCGCCGGCGGCGTGGCGGACTCAGCCGGTGGTGAGCGTGTCGGCTCCGGCCGGGCGCCGCCCGGGGCGCCAGCCGCGTCGACGGCCCCGCGCCAGGATCGGCTTGATCGCCAGCAGGAGCGCCGCGAGCAGCGCGCCGACGACGGCCACCCAGACCGCCACCGTCCGCTGCCAGTCCAGCGGGTCACCCGGTGGGGCCGGCGCGGGCATCGCCGCCGGCGGCGGGTTCGACCGGGTGCCGAGCACGGTGGACACCGCCCGGTACGGGTTGACCACGCCGTAGCCGACCTCGGCGTTGTGGCCGTCCGGCGGGTTGTCCGCCGTCTGGGTCAACCGGTCGGCGATCTGCTGTGCGGTGAGATCGGGATGTGCGGCGCGTACCAGCGCGGCGACCCCGGACACGTACGCGGCGGCGAAGCTGGTGCCGCCCTGCGGTTCGCCGATGTAGCCCGACCCACCGGGCGCCGGGCCGACGATGTTCACGCCGGGCGCGGCGATGTCGACGTAGTTGCCGCTCACCGAACTGCCGACGTGCGCCCCCTGCTCGTCCACCCCGGCGACCGCGATCACCCCCGGGTACGCGGCCGGGTAGCCCGTCCGGTCCTGCTGCTGGTCCTCGCGCCGGTTGCCGGCGGCGGCCACCACGATGACCCGCTTGCGCACCGCGTAGTCGACCGCGTCGGCGAGTTCCTTACGGGGGAGGGTCACCAGGGACAGGTTGATCACGTCGGCGCGGTTGTCGACGGCCCAGACGATCGCGTCGGCGATCTCGCCGGGTAGCGCCTCGTCGTGGTTGTCCTTGCCGTCGGGAAGCACCCGGATCGGCAGGATGCGGGCCTGCGGGGCGATGCCGGTGAACGGCACCCCGGTGCCCTCGCGTCCGGCGATGATGCCGGCCACGATGGTGCCGTGCCCGGCCAGGTCGCAGCGGCCCTTGTTGGCCGGCAGGCCGTTGAAGTCGGCGCCCTCGCGCACCTGCCCGTTGAGCAGCGGGTGGGTGGCCGAGACGCCGGAGTCGATCACCGCCACGGTCACCCCGGCGCCGCGGGAGAGCGGCCAGGCCGCGGACGGGTCGAGCCGGCGCAGCGCCCAGGGCGTCTCGGTCGGCGGCGCAAGGCCGGCGGGGCCGCAGGTGGGGGCCGCCATGGCCGGTGACGGCGGGACGACTGCCGTTCCGAGCAGGACGGTGATCGATCCACAGAGGACCGCCCGGACGACGTGCCCGGCACGGTGGGCCCTTCCGCCAGCGTTCAGCCGCCTGCTCTCGCGCACCCGCTGAGATTACCGCCGCCGCGCCCGTCGTGCGGTGACGGGAGCCCGCCGGTCGTCACTGGTGGTTCGGTGCCGGTTCCTCGGTGAAGAGCGCGAGGAGGGCGCCGACCTCCCGGTCCGCCTCGGCGGGGTGGCGGAACCGGCCGGCCGGGTTGAGGGTGTATTCGTTGCGCCGGCCCACCCGGGTGCGGACCAGGTAGCCGCCGGCTTCCAGGTCGGCGACGATCGCCTGGGCCGCGCGTTCGGTGACGCCCACCTCGTCGGCGACGTCGCGCAGCCGGGCGGTGGGGTTCCGGGCGATGGCGAGCAGCACGTGTCCGTGATTGGTGAGGAAGGTCCAGTTTCGGGTGCTCCCGTACCCGCTCGTACTCGTCGCCATGGTCGTCATGGTATGGCTCGCCGGCGTTGCCCGCCGCCTTGGCCGGCGGTGCTGAACACCTGAAACGCATATCACGTATCCCTTGACGTATCTTGCGCTGAGTGTGACCGTGGATCACAGCCCGCGTCCGACAGCGGCCGAGGGTGACAGTGACCTGGCCGATTGCGTGGGAGTCGAGGTGCGGGCATGAGCGGACCCGGATCGCCCGGAGCACACCCGGGCGCCCAGCGCGTCCCCGACGCGTCGGACGGTGTCGCGTCGCCACCGGACCCGGAGCAGGCCCTCGCCGAGCTGCGGGCGGGCAACCAGCGCTTCGTCACGGGCGCGCCGCGCCACCCGAACCAGGACGTCGAGCGCCGGGCCGAGGTGGCCGCCGAGCAACATCCGTTCGCGGTGATCGTCGGCTGCGCCGACTCACGGCTCGCCGCCGAGATCATCTTCGATCGCGGCCTGGGTGATCTCTTCGTGGTCCGCACCGCCGGGCACACCGCCGGTCCGGAGGTGCTGGGCAGCGTCGAGTACGCGGTCAGCGTGCTGGGCGTCCCGCTGGTGGTGGTGCTCGGGCACGACTCCTGCGGCGCGGTGCAGGCGGCCCGGGAGGCGGTCGCCACCGGCACCCCGCCGCCGGGACACCTCGGTGCGGTGGTGGACGCCGTGGTGCCCAGCCTCCGCCGGGCCGCCGCCGAGGGTGTGGACGACATCAACGGGATCGTGGACATCCACATCGCCCAGACCGTCGAGGCCCTGCTCGGCAACTCCGCGGTGCTGGCCACCGAGGTTGCCGGTGGTCGGTGCGCGGTGGTTGGCATGTCGTACCGGCTAGCCGCGGGTGAGGTGCGCCAGGTCGCCGAGGTGCCGGCGGGGGGATCCATCGCCCCGGTGGGCCTCGACGCGCCGGCGGCCGCCTAGCAGGGGCCGACCCCCGGCCCGCCGGCCGTGTGCGGTCAGCCCGCCAGAGGTACGCGAAGGGCCGCCCCGCGAGCGCGGAGCGGCCCTGTCGTGCGGATGTCGCTAGAGCAGCGACATGTGCACGTGGTCGGTGTGGTTGGAGGGCCCGCTGTAGGACTTCCAACCGGTCGCCGGGAACCAGATCTGCCTGTTCCAGATCACGTAGTAGATGCCGAGCCGGTCGGCGTTACGGATCAGGAACGCGGCCACGTTGTTGCCGTACATCCTGGTGTCGTTGTTGTGCCACGGCGCGAAGCCGCTCTTCTGCAGTGACCAGTCACAGGCGCGGCCCTTCGGGTGCTCCCACGGGCCGCCGGAGCGGTAGCAGCCGACGAACCGGTTGAAGCCGGCCCGCTTGACCTCCTTGTACGCGTGCAAGGTGCGCGGGGTGACGCAGCCGGAGGTGGTGGGGTCATCCTCGGAGCACGACTGGGGCTTCCAGTCCCCGTCGGCGGTCCGACCCGGGCCGATCCGGGCGACCGGCGAGGTGGCCGAGACCAGGCCCCCGGTGAAGCCCTTCCCACCGACCAGCGCCAGCGCCTTGTCCGCGTCGCGCTTCTGCTTGGCCATCACGGCGGTCTGCTTCTGCTGCTCGCGTACCTCGGCGTCGATCGCGAGCTTGGCCAGTTCGGCGCGGCTCTTGATGGCGTTGACCTTGGCGAGCTTCTGCCCGTTGACCAGGTTGAGCTCGTCGAGACCGGCGGCGCGCTGGACGAACGAGTCCGGCGCCTTGCTCTCCAGCAGCACGGCCATCGCGCCGATCCGCCCGGTGCGGTAGGACTGGGCGGCGATCTGGCCGACCTGCGGGGCCAGCGCGTCCAGCTCGTCCTGCGCCCGCTTCACCTCGAGGGCGAGTTCCAGCTGACGCTTCTTGGACTTCTCTAGCTTGATCTTGGCCGAGGAGTAGCTGCGGTTGGTCGCCTCGATCACGTCGTTGAGTAGCTTGGGCTCGCCGTCCTCCTCATGCCCGGAGGGGGTGTTCGGCTTGGGCGCGGCGGACGCCGGGAGGGGCCCGGCGAGCACGGCCAACGCGGCGAACACGGCCACCACAGGTGTCAACCAGCGGCGTAGGGGTGCCGTCACAGTGTTCCCTTCCATCGACCGCCGACCGGGTTAGCTGACGGGTTCGGGGCGGAAGTGGCCCCTACCGCTGGCGCGGATTCACCCCGGGTACCTGGGTTCCCGGTTCGCCCCTTGGCGATTGGGCGGTGGTACCGCAGGCGCCGCTGCGCGCCTTCGTCGGTAACCGGCAGCGAGGTTACCTGAGAGTCGACCCGGGGATCTACGTCCGGATGCCGACTAAAACCGTCATTTCGCCATTGCGCTGGGTGATCAGTGACGTGGTCGTCAGGTCGTGGGACCCGCCTGATCACGCTGCGGAGTGTCACCATGCGCTGTCTGTGCTCCTGTCCGGGTCGGGCCACCACTTCCGGGTGGCGGGGGATGGTTCCGGATCTCCGGCGGGACCGGGCCGACCCGCACCGAGCGCCTCCAGCGCCTCGGCCCGGTCCGGCGCCGGCCGGGCGGCCGGGGTGGCGGGAGGGTCGTCGCCGGTGCGTTCCGGCGGTCCGTGGTGACCGGCCGTGGTCACCAGCGCGGCCAGCGCGGTGGTCAGCGGTACGGCGGCGATCAGGCCCAGCGTGGCGACCGCGCTGCGGACGATCTCCTGGGCCAGGAACTCGCTGGTGAGGATCTGGCGAACCCCGCGGGAGTCGGCGGTCAGCAGGAGCAGTAGGGGCAGCGAGGCGCCGGCGTACGCCAGCACGATGGTGTTCACCGTCGAGGCGATGTGCGCCCGGCCGACCCGGGTCGCGGCACGGTAGAGCTGGCGGCGGGACAGGCCCGGGTTCGCGTGGGCCAACTCGGTGACCGTGGCCGCCTGGGTGACCGTGACGTCGTCGAGCACGCCGAGTGAGCCGATGATGATGCCGGCCAGCAGCAGGCCGTGCAGGTCCACGTCGGCCTGGAACATCGACAGCGTGGTGGCCTCCTCGCTGCCGAAACCGGTGAGGTGGGTGGCGGCGGTGGCCAGGGTGCCGAGCAGCCCGGTGAGCACCAGGCTGCCCAGGGTGCCGAGCACGGCCACCGAGGTCTGCGCGGTGATCCCGTGCGTCAGGTAGAGCACCACGAACATGATCAGCGCGGCGCCGACCACCGCGACCAGCAGGGGTGACCGGCCCGCGCTGATTCCGGGGAGGACGAAGGCGAGCAGGATGGCGAAGCTGGCGGCCAGGCCGGCGAGCGCGGCCACCCCACGCCACCGGCCGAACGCGACGATGGCGGCGGCGAAGACGACGGCCAGCCAGATCAGTGGCGTGCCCCGCTGGTGCTCCGCGATGTTCCAGCTGCTCGACGTCGGATCGGTCGGATCGGTCAGCTCGACCAGGATGATCTCGTCGCCGGCCTCCACCCGTGGCGCCCCCGGACCGGCCGGAATCGGGGTCTGCACCTGCTGCCCGGCGGCCGGGCCGGTGTCCACCCGTACGCTCACCGTGCCGCAGGGTTCCGACCCGGTCTCGGGCGCGCCCTCGGGGACCTCCGGCGCGGGCGGGCAGGACTCGCTCACCACCCGGGTGACCGTGCCGTGGTAGCGCGGCACGTCGGCACCGGCCTCCGGCTCGGGCGAGTTCCAGGGCCAGAGCACCAGAGCGGCCACCACGGTGGCGAGGACGAGGGGGACCACCGTCGCGACGAGGATCCGTCGCACCCGGGGCGGGGTGGACGGAGCGGGACGGGTGTGGTCGGCGCCCAATGCGAGTCTCCCAACGAATCCGAGGCGGGGTACGTACCGGCGGGGCGAACGGTTCAGCGCCGCCGGACGACCACCGGGGTAGGCGCCTCGGATGGCGCCAGGGTGGTGCGACGGTGACCCGCCGTGAGCGCGGGGCCCGGCCGGTTCCGGCCGCGGGCGGCGGACGATGCCCGACGGTGCGGTCGGGCCGGACGGTGCGGGATCCGGAGAGCCATCGTCGGAATGCTAACCAGGTCCGGCCGACGCCGCCCTTCGCGTGGGGCGGTGTCGGGGCACCGCATGCCGGTGAAGGTGCCCGCCGGGCCGGCCGGGCGGGCATGGTGGAGGCATGCCCGTGCACCCGCGATCGCCGGAGCCGGATCACGGCACCTCCGCGCCCGCTCCGCCGCGGCGCGGTCGTCCGGGGCGCGGTGGACCCGCCGGCCGGCCGGCCCACGACGGCCACGCCGGGCCGGCGGAGCCCGACGACCACGGCGCGCCGGCCGACCGCGAGAACCAGGCCGAACCGACCGGGCACGACAGCCACGCCGGGCCGGCGGGGCACGACAGGCAGGCCGGGCACGACGGCCAGCCCGGGCACGACGGCCGGGCCGGCGACGACAGCGACGCCGGGCGGGCCGGGCGCGGCGGGCCTGCGGGTCACGGCGGGCACGACAAGCACGCCGGGCACGACCCGGAGATGTTCCGGCGGCGGTTCTGGCTCTGTCTGCTGCTCACGGTGCCGGTCGTGGTCACCAGCCACATGGTGATGGAGTGGTTCGGTTACCGCCTGGAGTTCCCGGGCCGCTCCTGGGTGGGGCCGGTGCTCGGCTCGGTGGTGTTCTGGTGGGGCGGCTGGCCGTTCCTGGTCGGCGCCGTACGCGAGATCCGGGACCGGGCGCCGGGCATGATGCTGCTCATCGCCATGGCGATCAGCGTCGCCTACGTCGCCTCGCTCGCCACCAGCCTCGGCGCCTTCGACCTCGACTTCTGGTGGGAGCTGGCCGCGCTGGTCACCATCATGCTGCTCGGTCACTGGCAGGAGATGCGGGCCATCGGGCAGGCGCGGGGCGCGCTGGCCGCGCTCGCCGCGCTGCTCCCCGACCAGGCCGACCGGGTGACACCGGACGGCGGGGTCGAGTCGGTCCCGGTCGCCGGGCTACGGGTCGGCGACGTGGTGCTGGTCCGGCCGGGCGGCCGGGTGCCGGCGGACGGCCGGGTGGTGGACGGCGGTGCGGAGCTGGACGAGTCGATGGTCACCGGTGAGTCCCGGCCGGTGCTCCGGTCGGTCGGGGACCGGGTGGTGGCCGGCACGGTGGCCACCGACTCGGCGCTGCGGGTCCGGGTCGAGGCGGTCGGCGAGCAGACCACGCTCGCCGGCATCCAGCGGATGGTCGCCGAGGCCCAGCAGTCCAGCGGGCGGGCACAGGTGTTGGCCGACCGGTTCGCCGCTGCGCTCTTCTACCTGGCCACCGCCACCGCCGTGGTCACCGTGCTGGTCTGGACGCTGCTCGGCCAGGTGGACGAGGCGGTGGTCCGGGCCGTCACGGTCCTGGTGATCGCCTGCCCGCACGCGCTCGGCCTGGCGATCCCGCTGGTGATCGCGCTCTCCACCGCGCTGGCCGCGGGGTCCGGGATCCTGGTGAAGGACCGGCTGGCGCTGGAGCGGATGCGGACCGTCGACGCGGTGCTCTTCGACAAGACCGGGACGCTGACCCGGGGGGAGCACGCGGTCACCGACCTGGCGGCGGCGCCCGGTACCGACCGGGACGAGCTGGTGCGGCTCGCCGCCGGAGTGGAGTCGGACAGCGAGCACCCGCTGGCCCGGGCCATCGTGGCCGCGGCGGACCAGCGTGGCGGGGCGGCCCGGGCGACCGGCTTCCGGTCGCTGCCGGGCCGCGGCGTGCAGGCCACGGTCGACGGTACGGAGTACGCGGTGGGCGGGCCGGCGCTGCTGCGGGAGCTGGGCGCGCGGCTGCCGGACGAGCTCGGTCCGGCGGTCGACCGGTGGGCCGGCCGGGGTGCGGCGGTGCTGCACCTGGTCCGGCTGCCGGACACGGTGCTCGGTGCGTTCGCGTTGACCGACGAGGTGCGGCCCGAGGCGCGGAAGGCGGTCGCCGAGCTGCGCGCCCAGGGCGTCGGGACCATCGCGATGATCACCGGCGACGCCCGGGCGGTTGCCGAGGCGGTCGCCGCCGATCTCGGTTTCCGCCCCGGCGACGAGGTCTTCGCCGAGGTGCTGCCGGCGGAGAAGGACGGCAAGGTGACCGAGTTGCAGCGGCGCGGTTTGACCGTGGCGATGGTCGGCGACGGGGTGAACGACGCCCCGGCACTGGCCCGGGCCGACGTCGGCATCGCGATCGGCGCCGGCACCGACGTGGCGATCGAATCTGCCGGGGTGGTGCTCGCGTCCTCGGACCCGCGCGGCGTCACCGCGGTGATCCGGCTCTCCCGTGCCTCGTACCGGAAGATGCTGCAGAACCTGGGCTGGGCGGCGGGCTACAACGTGGTCGCGTTGCCGCTGGCCGCCGGGGTGCTGGCCTCGGCCGGGGTGGCGCTGAGCCCGGCGCTCGCCGCGGTGCTGATGTCCGCCTCCACCATCGTGGTGGCGCTCAACGCCCAACTGCTGCGCCGGGTGCGCCTCGGCCCGGCCGGCGACTGACGGTCAGCCGCGCTTCATCAGGCGGCCGACGGCGGCCATCATCTCGGTGGCCATCTCGTCGGCCCGGCCTTCGGCCGCCCCCTCGTGCATGCAGTGCCGGGCGTGCCCGTCGAGCAGGCCGAGGGCGACCTTGTCCAGCGCCGCCTGGATCGCGGAGATCTGGGTCAGCACGTCGATGCAGTAGCGGTCCTCGTCGACCATCTTCTCGATGCCGCGGACCTGCCCCTCGATGCGCCGCAGCCGGCTGAGCAGTTGGTCCTTGCTGGCGGTGTACCCGCGGATCGGGGTGGGAGCGGTCATGCCGACAAGGATACCCTACCCCCAGGGGGTATGGTACGGTCCTGTCGTGGCCGATACCCCCACCGGGTACCGGTACATCGACAGGGCGGCTGTCCGTCCTCGCCACACCCCTGGGGTGCGGGTTGGGGCGGCGGAAGGAGAGTTCCGATGATCACCACGACGTACCAGGTGCAGGGCATGACCTGTGGGCACTGCGTCAGCTCGGTCAGCGCCGAGGTCGGCGCCATTCCGGGCGTCAGCGACGTCCAGGTCGACCTGGCCACCGGCCAGGTCGCCGTCACCAGCGAGAGCCCGCTGGACGCCGCGTCGGTGCGCGCCGCGGTCGACGAGGCCGGCTACGAGCTCGTCGACGCCTGACGGGCGTCGGACGAAGATCGGGGTATCACGATGAACACCGGAATGAAGCTGAGCGGCTTCGCCCTCGGGCTCGTCGCGGTGTTCGGCGCGGCGTACGGGGTCGGTCAGGTGGCCGGCCCCGTCGCCCCCGCCGCCGAATCCCGCCACCAGGGCACCACCGGCGCCGGGCACGGCACGACCGGCGACGCCGGACACGGCGGCGAGGAGGGGGCGGACGCTCACCTCCCCGGCGGCCTGCTCGTCTCCGACCGCGGCTACACCCTCGTGCCGGTCGCCACCTCGGCCGACGAGTTCGCCTTCCGGATCACCGGTCCGGACGGCCGACCGGTCACCGGATACGACGTGGCGCACGACAAGCGGATGCACCTGATCGTCGCGCGCCGCGACCTCTCCGGCTTCCGGCACGTGCACCCCGAACTGGGGTCGGACGGCACCTGGCGGGTCGCCTCTCCGCTCGGCGGGCCGGGCGTCTGGCGGGCGTTCGCCGACTTCACCCCCACCGGAGGCCAGCCGCTGACGCTCGGCGTCGACGTGAGCGTGCCCGGCACGCTGACCGACCGGCCGTTGCCGGCGCCGGCGACCAGCACCACCGTCGACGGCTACACGGTCACGCTGGCCGGCGACCCGCGGCCCGGTCGTACCGCCGAGCTGACCCTGACCGTCAGCCGCGACGGCGCGCCGGTCACCGACCTGGAGCCCTACCTCGGCGCGTACGGGCACCTGGTGGCGTTGCGCCAGGGCGACCTGGCGTACCTGCACGTGCACCCGGACGGCGCGCCCGGCGACGGGCGGACGAGCCCGGGCCCCGCGGTGACCTTCCTCGCCGAGGTGCCGTCGGCCGGCGCCTACCGGCTCTACCTGGACTTCAAGCACGCCGGCGCGGTGCACACCGCGGAGTTCACCGTGCTGGCCGGCAACGCGGCGGCGACCGGCGGCGCGTCCGCTGCGCCGAGCAGCGCCGCACCCACCCCGACCGGCGCCGCCGAGCACGGCGAGCCCGGCCACGGGCACGACTGACGGGACGGACATGACGACCACCAGCAGCACCCCGCTGCCCACCGCGCCCAACCTGATCGAGCTCGCCATCGGCGGGATGACCTGCGCCTCCTGCGCCGCCCGGATCGAGAAGAAGCTGAACCGGATGGACGGCGTCTCGGCCAGCGTCAACTACGCCACCGAGAAGGCCACCGTCCGCTACGCCGACGACGTCACGCCCGACGAGTTGATCGCCACCGTGGAGAAGACCGGCTACACGGCGGCGGTGCCACCCCCGCCCACCCCGGCGGGCGCCCCGGCCTCCGCCGAGCCGGCGGACGAGCTGCGCGGGCTGCGGACCCGGCTCTGGGCGTCGGTGGCGCTGAGCGTGCCGGTGATCGTGCTGGCCATGGTGCCCGCCTGGCAGTTCGACTACTGGCAGTGGCTGTCGCTGACGCTGGCCGCCCCGGTCGTGGTCTGGGGCGGCCTGCCGTTCCACCGGGCGGCGCTGACCAACCTGCGGCACGGCGCCGCGACCATGGACACCCTGGTCTCGGTCGGCACCCTGGCCGCGTTCGGCTGGTCGCTCTGGGCGCTCTTCCTCGGCGACGCCGGGATGCCCGGGATGACGCACCCGTTCCGGTTCGACATCACCCGCTCCGACGGGGCCGGGAACATCTACCTGGAGGCGGCGGCCGGGGTGACCGTGTTCATCCTCGCCGGCCGCTACTTCGAGGCCCGCTCGAAGCGTACGGCCGGGGCCGCGCTACGCGCCCTGCTCGAACTCGGCGCCCGGGACGTCGCGGTGCTGCGTGGCGGGGTGGAGACCCGGATCCCGGTCGACCAGCTCGCCGTCTCGGACCGGTTCGTGGTCCGGCCGGGCGAGAAGATCGCCACCGACGGCGTGGTCGACGAGGGCACCTCGGCGGTCGACGCCAGCATGCTGACCGGCGAGTCCGTCCCGGTCGAGGTCGGTCCGGGCGATGCCGTGGTGGGTGCGACGGTGAACGCGGGCGGCCGGTTGGTGGTCACCGCGACCCGGGTCGGCGCCGACACCCAGCTGGCCCAGATGGCCCGCCTGGTCGAGCAGGCCCAGAGCGGCAAGGCGGCCGCGCAGCGGCTGGCCGACCGGATCTCTGGCGTCTTCGTCCCGATCGTGATTGCCCTGGCCGTGGGCACCCTCGGCTGGTGGCTCGGCACCGGGGCGGGGCCGACCGCGGCGTTCACCGCCGCGGTGGCCGTGCTGATCATCGCCTGCCCGTGTGCGCTCGGGCTGGCCACCCCGACCGCGCTGCTGGTCGGCACCGGCCGGGGCGCTCAGCTCGGCGTGCTCATCAAGGGACCGGAGGTGCTGGAGAACACCCGGAAGGTCGACACCGTGGTGCTGGACAAGACCGGCACGGTGACCACCGGCCGGATGACCCTGGTCGACGTGCTGCCCGCCGAGGGCACCGACGCCGACGAGCTGCTCCGGCTGGCCGGGGCGCTGGAGGGCGCCTCGGAGCACCCGATCGCCCGGGCGGTCGCCGCCGGCGCTGCCGAGGCCGGAGCGCTGCCGGCGGTCACCGGCTTCGCCAACGTCGAGGGGCTCGGCGTGACCGGAACGGTGGCCGGGCACGAGGTGCTGGTCGGCCGGCTCCGACTGCTGCGGGAGCGCGGATTCGACGTACCGCCGGGGGTGGAGCGGGCGGCGACCGACGCGGAGGCCGCCGGCCGGACGGCGGTGCTCGCCGGCTGGGACGGGCGGGCGCGGGGCGTCCTCGCGGTCGCCGACGTGGTCAAGCCGACCAGCCGGGCCGCGGTGGCCCAGCTCCGTGACCTCGGGCTGCGCCCGGTGCTGCTCACCGGCGACAACGACACGGTGGCCCGCGCGGTGGCCGCCGAGGTCGGCATCACCGAGGTGATCGCCGAGGTGCTGCCGGCCGACAAGGTCGACGTGGTCGCGCGGCTGCAGGCCGAGGGGCGGACGGTGGCGATGGTCGGCGACGGGGTCAACGACGCCGCCGCGCTGGCTCGGGCCGACCTGGGCCTGGCGATGGGGACCGGCACCGACGTGGCGATCGAGGCGTCCGACCTGACCCTGGTCCGGGACGACCTGAGCGCCGCGGTCGACGCGATCCGGCTCGCCCGGCGCACCCTGAACACCATTCGGGGCAACCTGTTCTGGGCCTTCGGCTACAACGTGGCGGCCCTGCCACTGGCCGCGGCCGGGTTGCTCAACCCGATGATCGCCGGTGCCACGATGGCCCTCTCCTCGGTCTTCGTCGTCGCCAACAGCCTGCGCCTGCGCCGCTTCCGTCCGGTCAGACCCGCCTGATCGTCGATGGTTGGGCAGGTCGGAGGCGGGGTACCTCTCCGGGCGTAGCGGCACTTCGGAGTGGAGGTTCGCCATGGGTATGGACGACAAGGTCAAGAACGCGACCGAGGACGCGACCGGCAAGATCAAGGAGGGCGCCGGTCGGGCAACCGACGACGAGCGGCTGGAGGCCGAGGGTCGCAACGACCAGGCCGCGGCCAACCTCAAGCAGGCCGGCGAGAAGATCAAGGACGCCTTCAAGAGCTGACCGTACGCACGACACGCCGGGCCGGTACCCACCGGCCCGGCGTGTCCTGCGCTGACGCCCGGTCGTTTCCAGGGCGAGGTGTTCGCCCTGAACGGCCCGACCGTGCGACAGGAGGGGACGATGTCGTACGCCACCATGGCCGCCCGCGCGGCCATCGCCGCCGGGCTGACGGCGCTGGTCGTCGGCTGTCAGGCGCCCGGATCGCGCTCGGGCGCCCCGGCTTCCACGCCCACCGCGACCGGGCCGGCCACTCCCACCGCCGCCGCGTCGCCCAGCGCGACCCCGTCGCCCGTGACCGCCGCCAACACCGTGCAGGTCTGCCAGGCCGTGGACCGCCTCATCATCGCCACCAGCCGGGAGATCGCCGAGGACTCGACCGCCGCGACCGAGCGCGAGCTGACCGGCGAGCAGCTCGCCGACCAGCTCCGGGGAAACCTGGCCGAGCTGGCCGACGAGATCCGTTCGCAGGCCCGCCGGGCCGAGGATCCGCAGATCAGGAAGCTGGTCGCGGGTACCGCTGACCAGATCGACGCCGGCGGCCGCGCCGAGCGCCCGGCCGCCTGGCTGGCCGACACCTTCACCCGGATCCCGGCCAACCTCACGCGGGACTGCCGCCCCTGACCCGGACGCTTCCCGCCCGCCCAGCCGGGTGGATGCGCCGCCTTGCGGGTGAACCCGTAACTCACCCTGATCACGCCGACAGAGGGCTACCTCGTCGGCGCGACACCTGCTAACTTCCTTTTGCATGTGCAAGGGCTCGTCATGAGTGGTGACCCGCCGCTGTCGGGAGATGACCTGGTCCGGGTGCTCGGCACCCTGGCCAACCCACACCGGTTGCGGGTGATCGCCGCGTTGGCCCGGGAGCGCGCCTACGTCAGTCGGCTCGCCCGGGATCTCGGCATCAGCCGCGCCCTGCTGCAGGTCCACCTGCGGAAGCTGACGGCGGCCGGTCTCGTGTCCGCCCAGCTGGAGTTGTCGGAGGACGGGAAGGCAATGAAGTACTACGAGGTGAAACCGTTCGTGCTCCGGCTCACTCCGGAGCTCATCGCGGTCGCGGTCCGCACGCTGACCCCGCCGGACGCGGCGGACCGCGACGGTGCCGGGGGGTGGTCGGAGTGAGCGAGCACGACTGGACCGAGGTGGTCGGGGCGTTCGGCGTCTTCGCCCTGCTCATCAGCGTCATCACGGTGACCGTTGTGCAGGTGGCCAAGACCCGACGGGCGCGGCTCGGCGGGATCCGCGAGGAGGAGTACCGCCGGCTCGCCGAGACGGCGGTCCGCGCCCAGGAGAGCAACGAACGTCTGCTCGCCACGCTGGACGACCGGCTGGGCGGGATGGAGAACCGGATGAGCACGGTCGAGCGCGTCCTGCGGGACGTCGACTAGCGGCAGGTTCCCGGGCCGTCGAGCGCCAACTCGACGGCCCGGGCGGAAGCAGCATCACCTCGCCCACGGGCGAGTTCTCACCGCAATGCCCCTTCGAGGAGAGGACAGCATTTCGTGCTGCGCGTACGCAAGTCCGTCGGCTGGACGCTGGCGGTCGCGACGGCCGTCACGCTGGTGACCGCCGTCGGCCCACCGGCCTCGGCGGCCCGCCCCGGGCCCGACCGGACGATCACCTGGCACCCCTGCGAGAAGGACGCCACCGCCGAGTGCGGCACGCTGTCGGTCCCGGTCGACTGGGACCGGCCGGCCGGTGAGCGGTTCGACCTGGCCCTGGCCCGCCGGACCGCCACCGACCCCGCCGCCCGCGTCGGCTCGCTGGTCTTCGGCCCCGGTGGGCCCGGCGACAGCGGGGTGGACCGGCTGCTCACCGGCATGAACCGCTTCAGCGACGACCTGCGCCGCCGGTTCGACATCGTCAGCCTCGACCCGCGCGGCACCGGCCGCAGCCACCCGGTCGTCTGCGCCACCGAGTTGCTGGCGGCGCAGCCCCAGGTGATCGCGGACCAGGCGGAGTTCGACGCGACGCTGGCCGGCAACGCACGCCTGCGGGCCGACTGCCGAGCCCGCACCGGGCCGCTCTACGACCACGTGGACACCGCCAGCGCGGCACGGGACCTGGACGCGGTCCGGGCCGCGCTGGGTGAGCGCCGGCTGACCTTCCACGGCAGCTCGTACGGCACCCTGCTCGGCCTCCAGTACGCCGAGCTGTTCCCGGGCCGGGTACGGGCCATGGTGCTGGAGGCGGTGGTCGACCACAGCCTCGACACCCGGTCCTTCCTGGACACCCAGGCGGCCACCGTCCAGGACTCCTTCGACGAGTTCGTCGCCTGGTGTGCCGGCGACGCACGGTGTGTGCTGCACGGGAGGGACCTCCGCGCGATCTGGGCGGGCCTGCGGGTCCGAGCCGAGCGCGGCGATCTCACCGACCCCGACCGTCCCGGGTCCAGGCTGACCCCGTTCCTGCTCAGTCGACTCGCCCAGAAGGCGCTGTACGGGCCGGACTGGCCCGGGCTGGCGGCGGACATCCAGACCATGGAGTCGACGCCGGCGGCCACCACGGCCACCCCGAGCGCCCCGGCCGAGACGGTCGGTCCGTACCCCTTCGCGGTCTTCTGCCAGGACTGGGCCCTGCCGGTACGCGACCACCGGGAGTATGCCGCGCACCTGAACCGGCTCGCCCGGATCGCGCCCGACCTGCGCTATCCCCAGGCCGTCTTCGCGGTGGCGACCTGCCTGGGCACCCCGCCGCCGGTGGCGAACCCGCAGCACCGCCTGCGGGTGCGTACCGACGTGCCGCTGTTGGTGGCCGGCACCCGGCACGACCCGGCGAGCGGCTTCAACTGGGCGACCGGCGTCGCACGACAGCTCGGCCGCCACGGCGTCCTGCTGACCTACCAGGGCTGGGGGCACGGCAGTTACACGACCAGCCCGTGCGTCGCCGGGGCCGTCGACCGGTACCTGGTCGACGTGGCGCCGCCGGCTCGGGGCGTCCGGTGCCCGGCGGTGGACCCGACCACCTGACGCCCGCGTCACCGGCCGTCGGGTCGGGTGACCCGGCGGCCGGCGACGGTCAGCGTGACACCCGGTACGTCACGTGGGTGATGCTCGGGCCGGCGACCACCGCCGCCTGCTCCAGCCGGAGATCGCCGACGTCCTCGAAGAGCCGCTCGCCGGCCCCGAGCACGATCGGGACGATGTGCAGTTGAAGGGTGTCGAGCAGGCCGGCGGTCAGGTACTGCCGGACGGTGCTCGCGCCACCGGCGATCGAGACGTCCCGGCCACCCGCCGCCTCCCGCGCCTGCTTCAGCGCCGAGTGGATGCCGTCGGCGACGAACCGGAACTCCGTGCCGCCGGCCATGGTCAGTGCGGCGCGGGGGTGGTGGGTGAGCACGAAGACCGGCGTGTGGAACGGCGGCTCCTCGCCCCACCAGCCGCGCCACGTCTCGTCCCACGGCCCGTCGCCGCCGCCGAACATGTGCCGCCCCATGACGTACGCGCCCACGTTGCGGGTCATCTCGTCGACGACCTCCGCGTCCACGCCGCGATCGCCACCGGTCAACCCGTGCTGTGCCCGCCAGGCATCCAGGCCGAAGAGCCACTCGTGCAGGCGCAGGCCGCCCCGGCCCAGCGGGTCCTGGAGGCTCTGCTCCGGCCCCGCCACATAGCCGTCCAGGGAGATCGACAATTGACTGGTCACGGTGCTCATGGTCGGTCCACTCCAATGCTCGGTGCGGGCTCGGCCCCGGCCAGCCGGGCGGCCCGCAGCTCCAGATAACGCCGCTCGGGGAGGCTGGTGGTGGCCCGGGCGGCGGCCAGGTACGCCTCCCGCGCCGGGCCGGGCTCGCCGGCCAGCTCCAGCAGGTGGGCACGGACCGCCGCGAGCCGGTGGTGTGCGGCCGTTCGCTCGTCGTCGGCGAGCGGCGCGAGCAGCGCCAGCCCGGCGCGCGGACCGTCCACCATGGCCACCGCGACCGCCTGGTTCAGGGTGACCATCGGGTTCGGCGCGAACCGGGCGAGCAGCCGGTAGAGCGCCACGATCTGCGGCCAGTCCGTCTCCGCGGCCGACGGCGCCTCGGCGTGCACCGCCGCGATCGCCGCCTGGAGCTGGTACGGCCCGGGCGGCGACCAGGTCAGCGCCTCGGTGACCAGGGCGACGCCCTCCGCCGTGGCGGCCCGGTCCCACCGGTCGCGGTCCTGCTCGGCCAGCGGCACCAGCTCGCCGCCCGGCCCGACCCGGGCCGCCCGGTGCGCGTCGGTCAGCAGCATCAGCGCCAGCAGCCCGGTCACCTCCCCGTCGTCGGGGAGCAGCGCGTGCAGCATCCGGGCCAGCCGGATCGCCTCACCGGTCAACTCGGCGCGGTGCAGCTCCGGCCCGCTGGACGCGGTGTACCCCTCGTTGAAGATCAGGTAGAGCACCTGCCGCACCGCGGCCAACCGGTCGTCCCGGTCGGCCGGCGACGGCATGGTGAACCGCGCGCCGGCCGCCTCGATCCGCTGCTTGGCCCGGCGGATCCGCTGGCTCATCGTCGCCTCGGGCACCAGGTAGGCGCGTGCGATCTGTGCGGTGCTGAGTCCGCCGACCGCGCGCAGGGTCAACGCCACCTGCGCCGACCGGGCCAACGCCGGGTGGCAGCAGAGGAACAGCAGGCGCAGCGTGTCGTCGCCGGCCGGCGGCTCCGCGTCCGCCGGCGGGGCGACCATGGCGTACGCCGGCTCGCGGGTGGCCACCGTGACCTCGCGCTCCCGGCGGGCGTGCTCGCTGCGCCACTCGTCGGTGAGCCGGCGGGTGGCGACGGTGAGCAGCCAGGCGCGCGGATGTTCCGGCAGGCCCTGCTCCGGCCACTGGAGGGCGGCGGCGAGCAGCGCCTCCTGCACCGCGTCCTCGCACCGGTCGAACTGGCCGTGCCGGCGGACGAGCAGGCCGAGGACCTGCGGCGCCAGGACGCGCAGCAGCTCCTCGACCTCGCCGCCGTCGGTCACATCTCGGTCCCGGCGTCGTCCATGATCGGGCGGACCTCCATGACGCCGCCGTAGCGCACGTCCGGCCAGCGTGCCGCGATCTCCGCCGCCCGTTCCGGGCTGTCGCAGTCGACCGCCAGGTAGCCGGCGAACTGCTCCTTGCTCTCCATGAACGGCCCGTCGACGACCTCCGGATGCCCGCCGGCCAGCCGGACGGTACGCGTCTGCGACGGGTCGGCCAGCGCCTGCCCGCCCACCAGCTCCCCGGACGCGGAGAGCTCCGCCATGATCTCGTCGACCTCGCCGAAGAGCGTGACCCGCTCCTGCTCGGAGAGTTCCTCGACGAAGCCGGGCCGGTTCCAGATCAACAGCATGTACTTCACGACCTGCTCCTCGCGTCCTGGCCGCGCGATCGGTGGCGCGGCTCGCCGAGGGGTCGGAGCCGATACTCCGGTCCCTACAACCGTAGGTAAGAAAATCGCAGAATCTTCGGCGGGACGGTGGCCCCCACGCCGGGGCGGCTCAGCGCTTGCCGCGTACCTGCCGGCCCGGCCGGGCACCACCCGGGTCGAGCGACGCCCGGTCGGCCGCCGACGTGCCGGAGGCCCAGCCCTCCGCGTCCCGGACGGTCAGCCGGTGCCGGCGGACCCCGGGGAAGAGGCTCTCCATCCGTTCGCGCACCGCCTCACCTCGGGCGGCCAGCACCGGCAGCAACCGCTCCGCCCCGGCCGCCTCCGCCGCCTGCCGGCTCGCCGCTGCGCTGACCGCCCGCAGCCGCTCGCCGATCCGCAGCGCGAACGCGTTGAGGAAGGACTCGTCGTAACCGCGGGTACGCCGCCCGCCTCCCTTTCCCTGGCGCTGACCCCGGCCGCGCAGCATCTCGGCGGTGGCCTGCACCAGCAGCGACGTGTAGAGCAGCTCGACCGCCTCCAGGTCGGCCGGCCAGCCGAGCACGGTGGCGAAGCCGAGATCGTCGGACCAGACCGCCTCGCACCCGTTCGCCGCCGCCACCTCCTGCACCAGCAGCGCCTTCGCGCCGGCGTACGGGGCTTCGGTGCCGAGCCGCACCCCGCCGGGCAGGTCGGTCCGCGGCGCGTCGGCCGCCAGCAACGCCTCGTCGAGGCTGTGCCGGGCCATCAGCTCCTGCGCCTTGCCGGTCAGCGCCTCGGCCTCGGCCGGGAAGGTCGTCGACTCGGCCTTGGCCAGCAGCGCCCGGACCCGGTCCAGCATCCGCGAACCGCCGCCACCCCGGGAGCCGGCGCCCGGGCCGGCCGGCCCGCCGGTCGGCGTCGACCCGGGCGGTGGCCGCAGCACGGCGATCGGTGGCAGCCCCTCCACCAACGCCAGCGCCTCGACCGCCTCCCGCAGCGCGGTCACCCGGTCCACCCCTTCCCGGGCGGCCCAGGTGGTGAGGTGGGCACGGTCGTCGTCCCACCACAGCCCGGCGTCCAGGTCGCGCAGCTGCTCGTCCCACCACGTCGGGACCGGGCCCGCCTGCTCGCGCCGCTGAAGGGCCATGGCATCCGCCAGCAGCCGGGCCGGCCGGGCGCCGAGCCGCCGACCCGCGATCCGGGCCAGGTCGACCGGCTGCCAGCCGCGCGGCCAGAGCCGCCCGACGCCGCCGGCCAGCCGGCGCAGCAGCGCCGCGTCCACCGCCGCCGCGCCGTCCGGTGCGCCGGTGCCGACCACGAGCCGGTCCAGCTGCCGCTCGGCGCGGCGTACGTCGGTGTCACGGGCCGCCGCGAGCGCGTCGGTGATGAGCTCGTCGGCGTCGGGCACAGCCGGGCTCCTCCCTGCTTCTGTGGGCGGGCTCTCGCGCCGCCACCTGCATGATCATGCCCGGCGGGCTCCGGCCGGGCCGGAACGGGGAGGTTCGGATCCCACCGGGCCGGCCGGGGTCACGGCACCGCCGGTACGGGCGCTCAGGTGGGCCGGTACTCCACCTCGGGACGGCCCGGGGTGCCGTAGCGGGGTGTCCGGGCCACCCGGCCGGTCTCGGCCAGGTGCTCCAGGTAGCGCCGCGCGGTGACCCGGGAGGTGCCGGTCCGCTCGGCGACCTCCGAGGCGGAGAGCCCCGGCTGACGGCGCAGCACGTCCAGTACGGCGTCGAGCGTCTGCGCGCCGAGCCCCTTCGGCAGGGTGTCCGGGGCGGTTCCGCGCAGGGTGGCGAACATCCGGTCCACCTCGTGCTGGGCGGCGACCGCGCCACCCGCCGACGCCTGCCGTCGGTACTCGGCGTAGCGCTCCAGCTTGTCCCGGAAGGCGGCGAAGGTGAACGGCTTGAGCAGGTAGTGGGTCACCCCGAGGGCCACCGCCGAACGGACCACGGCCAGGTCCCGGGCGGAGGTGACGGCGAGCACGTCGGCGTCGCTGCCGGCCGCCCGCATCGCCCGGCAGATGTCCAGGCCGTGTACGTCGGGCAGGTGGAAGTCGAGCAGCACCAGGTCGACCGCGTCCGCGCCGGTCCGGCGCAGCTCCCGCATCGCCTCCCGGGCGGTGTGCGCCACCCCGACCACCCGGAACCCCGGCACCCGCTCGGTGTACGCGCGGTGCGCCGCCGCGATCAGCTCCTCGTCCTCGACGACGAGCACCCGGATCTCGGTCATGTCCGCTGCTCCGCCGGGACCGGTAGCCGGACCCGGAACACCGTCCCGCCGTCCGGTCCGGCGGCCACCTCGTGCCGGCCGCCGTGCCGGGCCAGCACCTGAGCGACCAGGGCGAGGCCGATGCCCCGTCCGCTGGCCTTGGTCGACCAGCCCCGACGGAACGCGTCGGCGACCCGGTCGGGCGGCAGCCCGGAGCCGCTGTCGGTCACCTCGACCAGCACCTCGCCGGCCGTCTCGGTCACGTACACCCGTACCCGCCGGGGCGGCTCCCCGGCGGCGACCGCCTCCAGCGCGTTGTCGACCAGGTTGCCCACCACGGTGAGCAGCTCCCCGGCCGGCAGGGTGCCGACGTCGAGCCGGGAGGTCGGGTCGACGGTCAGCTCCACGCCGCGCTCGGCGGCCTGGGCGGACTTGCCGAGCAGCAGCGCGGCCAGCGCCGGTTCGGCGATCGCGCCGACCACCTGGTCGGTGAGCTGCTGGGCGAGCGCCAGCTCCTCGGTGGCCAGCCGGACGGCCTCCTCGGTGCGCCCCAGCTCGACCAGGGTGAGCACGGTGTGCAGCCGGTTGGCGGCCTCGTGCGCCTGCGACCGGAGCGCGTCGGTGAGCCCGCGCACCGAGTCCAGCTCGCTGGTGAGGGCCCGCAGGTCGGTGTGGTCCCGCAGGGTCAGCACCGTGCCCAGGGCCCGGCTGTCGGCGCCGGTGGGGCGGAGGTTGGCGACCAGCGCGCGATCGGCGGTCAGGATCAGCTCGTCCCGGGCGGCCTGACCCGACGTGATCAGCTCGGTCAGCGCGGCCGGCAGGTCGGCCTCGGTCACCGGCTGATCGACCAGCGCCGCGTCGGCGGGCAGCCCGAGCAGCCGGCGGCCCTCGTCGTTGATCAGCGCGATCCGGCGGTCCGGGCCGATCACCACCAGGCCCTCGCCCACCGAGTGCAGCACCGCGTCGTAGTACTCGTACATCCGGGTGATCTGGGCCGGGCCGAGGCCGTGGGTCTGCCGGCGCAGCCGCCGGCTGAGCAGCCAGGAGCCGGCGCCGGCCAGGGTCAGCGCGGCGATGGTGGCGGCCACCAGCACCGGCGACTTCTCGAGCAGCTCCCGGTCGATCGCCTCGGTGGTGATGCCGACCGAGACCAGCCCGATCACCGCGCCGCCGGTGTCGCGTACCGGCACCACCGCGCGGACCGACTCGCCGAGGGTGCCGGTGTTGACCACGGTGAACGGCTGCCCGGCCAGCGCCGGTTCGATCGTGCCGATGAACGGCCGGCCGATCTGGGTCGGGTCTCTGTGCGAGTGGCGGGTCCGGTCCGGGGCCATCACCACCACGAAATCCGTGCTGGTGGCGACCCGGATCGACTCGGCGTACGGCTGGAGGGTGGCGGACGGGTCCTGGGTGCGCAGCGCGGCGGCCACCTCGGGCGACCGGGCGACCGTCTCGGCCACCGCCAGCACCTCCTCGCGGGCCGCGTCCCGGGCGTCGGAGCGGGCGACCAGCGCGACCCCCAGGGTGGCCGCCGCCACCAGCAGCGTGACCACGACGACCTGGAGGGCGAACAGTTGCCCGGCGATGCTCCACTTCCGTCCGGTCATGTCTCCTCGTCGTGACGGTCCGTCGCGCTCCCTGTTTCGTCGACAGTTCAGGTCGGTGAACAGAATGAACGCAAGGCTGATTCCGGTTGAGACCTGGGCCACAGTCTCAGCCATGCAGACCCCCACCACCAGCACACCGGCCACGCGGCCCCGGCGGGATCGCACCCACTTCCTCTACCTCGCGGTGATCGGCGCCGTCCTGGCGGGCATCATCCTCGGCTTCGCGGCCCCCGACGCGGCGCAGGAGCTCAAGCCCCTCGGCACCGGTTTCGTCGCGCTGATCAAGATGATGATCAGCCCGGTCATCTTCTGCACCATCGTGCTCGGCGTCGGTTCCGTACGGCAGGCCGCGAAGGTCGGCAAGGTCGGCGGCCTGGCGCTCGGCTACTTCCTGATCATGTCGACCGTCGCGCTCGCCATCGGCCTGGTCGTCGGCAACCTGATCCACCCCGGCTCCGGGCTCCAGCTGAGCAACGAGCTGGCCGAGGCGGGCCAGAAGGCGGCGGGGACCGAGAGCGAGGGGACCGTCGACTTCCTGCTCGGCATCATCCCCACCTCGCTGCTCTCCGCGCTGACCGGTGGCGAGGTGCTGCAGACCCTGCTGGTCGCCCTGCTGGTCGGCTTCGCCGTGCAGAGCATGGGCCGCCGGGGCGAGCCGGTGCTGCGGGCCGTCGGCACCATCCAGCGCCTGGTCTTCAAGGTGCTCGCCATGATCATGTGGTTGGCGCCGATCGGTGCGTTCGGCGCGATCGCCGCCGTGGTCGGGGCGACCGGGATGGACGCGTTGAAGAGCCTGGCCCAGATCATGCTGGGCTTCTACGCGACGTGTCTGATCTTCGTGCTGGTGGTGCTCGGTGCGCTGCTGTGGTTCGTGGCCCGGATCTCGATCTTCTCGCTGCTGCGGTACCTCGGTCGGGAGTTCCTGCTGATCGTGTCGACCTCGTCGTCGGAGTCGGCGCTGCCGCGGTTGATCGCGAAGATGGAGCACGTCGGAGTGAGCAAGCCGGTGGTGGGCATCACGGTGCCGACCGGCTACTCGTTCAACCTGGACGGCACCGCGATCTACCTGACCATGGCGTCGCTCTTCATCGCCTCGGCGATGGGCGACCCGCTCTCGGTCGGCGAGCAGATCTCGCTGCTGGTCTTCATGATCATCGCGTCCAAGGGCGCCGCCGGCATCACCGGCGCCGGCCTCGCCACCCTGGCCGGCGGGCTCCAGTCGCACCGGCCGGACCTGGTCGACGGGGTGGGGCTGATCGTGGGCATCGACCGGTTCATGTCCGAGGCGCGGGCGCTGACGAACTTCGCCGGCAACGCGGTCGCCACCGTCCTCATCGGCCGCTGGACCGGCGAGTTCGACCCGGAGCAGGCCCGGGCGGTGCTCGCCGGCGAGCGTCCGTTCGACGAGGCCACCATGCTCGACGAGGACCACGACGGCCCGGACGTGCAGGAGGCCGCCGCCGAGCCCACCGCCGACACCTCGTCGACCGTGGCCGAGCCGGAGCCGGCCACCGCGCGCGGCTGACCGCTGGAGATCTTGGTAGGAAACTGCCCCTCCGGGAGCGCTTTCCTACCAAGATCTTCTTTGTCGGCTAGCTCGACCAGCGCGCGATGATCTCCGCCGCGGGTTCCGGGTCAGGGGTGGGGGCCGGGGGCGGGGAGGGCGTACGCCCGAATCGCGGCGCCGGGGCGGGCTGGACCTCCCCGCCGACCTCCACGAAGGTGCCCCGGGCGGCGTTGTGCGGGTGCCGGTGCGCCTCGGTCGGGGCGAGCACCGGCGCCACGCAGGCGTCCAGGTCGGTGAAGACGGCCGTCCACTCGTCCCGCGTCCGGGTCGCGAACCGTTCCGTGAACCGGCGGCGCAGCTCGTCCCAGCCCGCCGGGTCGTACTGGGCCGGCAGGTCGGGGTCGTCGCCCAGACCAAGGCCGGCGAGGAGGGCGGCGTAGAAGGCCGGCTCCAGCGCCCCGACCGCCAGGTAACCGCCGTCGGCGGTGCGGTACGTGTCGTAGAACGGCGCCCCGCCGTCGAGCAGGTTGCGCCCGCGCGGCGCGGACCAGAGCCCGGTACCCAGCATCCCGTGCAGGAACGCGGTGAGCAGTGCGGAGCCGTCGACCATCGCGGCGTCCACCACCTGCCCGACGCCCGAGCGTTCCCGCTCCAGCAGCGCCGCCAGCACCCCGACGGCGAGCAGCATTCCGCCGCCGGCGAAGTCGCCGAGCAGGTTCAACGGCGCGTGCGGGCGCTCACCGGCCCGACCCAGCGGCTCCAGCGCGCCGGCCACCGCGATGTAGTCGATGTCGTGCCCGGCCCGGGGGGCCAGTGGGCCGTCCTGCCCCCAGCCGGTCATCCGGGCGTACACCAGCCGGGGGTTGCGGGCTCGGCAGGTCTCCGGCCCGAAGCCCAGCCGCTCGGCCACCCCCGGCCGGTACGCCTCCACCAGCACGTCCGCGCGCTCCACCAGGCGCAGCAGGTCGGCCACGCCGTCCGGCGACTTGAGGTCCAGAGCGGTGACCCGCCGGCCGCGCTGCAACGGCCCGCCGGGTGGCGCGGCCAACCGACCGGCGGCGGGACCGCCGGGCCGGTCGACCCGGACCACGTCGGCGCCGAGGTCGGCGAGCACCATGCAGCCGAACGGGGCGGGCGCGAGGCTGGCCAGCTCGACCACCCGTACGCCGGCCAGCGGCCCACCCCGACCTTCCGGCGCGGCCGACCCGGGGTCAGAGCGCACGGGCGATCAGCTCCTTCATGATCTCGTTGGTGCCACCGTAGATCTTCTGGGCCCGGGCGTCGGCGTACATCCGGGCGATCGGGTACTCGGTGGTGTAGCCGTAGCCGCCGAAGAGCTGCAGGCAGCGGTCGATGACCTCGCACTGCCCCTCGGTCAGCCAGTACTTGGCCATCGCGGCGGTCGGCACGTCCAGCTCGCCCCGGGCGTGCCGGGCGATGCAGTCGTCCAGGAAGACCCGGCTGGCCCGGGCCCGGGTGGCGCACTCGGCGAGCACCATCCGGGTGTTCTGGTGCCCGAGCAGCGGCTTGCCGAAGGCGGTGCGCTCCTTGGTGTAGGCCACGGTCAGCTCGACCGCCCGTTCCATCGCGGCGACCGCGCCCACCGCGATCACCAGTCGCTCCTGCGGGAGCTGCTGCATCAGCTGGACGAAGCCGAGGCCCTCGGCCGCGCCGAGCAGGTTCGCCGCCGGCACCCGGAACCCGTCGAAGAAGAGTTCGGCGGTGTCGTTGGCGTGCAGCCCGATCTTGGAGAGCAGCCGGCCACGGCGGAACCCCTCCGGATCACCGCCGACCTCGCAGACCAGCAGCGAGATCCCGGCGGCCCGCTGCTCCGGGTCGGTCTTGACGGCCACGATGACCAGGTCGGCGAGCCCGCCGTTGCTGATGAAGGTCTTCGCCCCGGTGATCAGGTAGTCGTCGCCGTCGCGTACCGCGCGGGTGCGCATCGCCTGCAGGTCCGAGCCGCCGTCCGGCTCGGTCATCGCGATCGCCCCGACGAGTTCGCCGCTGCACAGCCCGGGCAACCAGCGCCGCTTCTGCTCCTCGCTGCCGTACGCCACCAGGTAGCCGGTGACGATGCCGCTGTGCACGGCCAGACCGAGGCTGCTCTCCCCGGTGTGCGCCTGCTCGTGCAGCATGACCGCCTCGTGGGTGAAGCCCCCGCCCCCGCCGCCGTACTGCTCGGGCACGGAGAGGCCGAGCAGCCCCAGCTCGCCGGCGCGGCGGTAGTGCTCGCGGTCCGGGTGCCCCTGGGCGGCCAACCGGTCGGCGTGCGGCAGCACCTCCTTCGTGAAGAAGCTGCGGGCCAGGTCGGCCAGGTCGTCGTGCTCGGGTTGGCGCCAGGGCGAGGGGTGCGACATGGCCTCACCCTCGTGCCCGCCCCCCGGTGTGTCAACAGGCCCGGAACGCGCCGCCCGGACCGTGAAACCGCGGTGAAACCGCTGTGATCCGGGTGCCGCGCACGCTTCCCCCATGACGACAACCGCACCACGGCCGGCGATCGCCGCGACCGGCCTGCGCAAGACGTACGGCGACCACGTCGTCCTCGACGGCATCGACCTGCACGTCGCCGAGGGGACCATCTTCGCCCTGCTCGGCCCGAACGGCGCAGGCAAGACCACGGCGGTCCAGATCCTGTCCACGCTGATCCGGGCGGACGGCGGCGACATACGGGTCGTCGGACACGACCTGACCCGCGAGCCGGACCGGGTGCGCGCCGGCATCGGCGTCACCGGCCAGTTCTCCGCGGTCGACAACCTGCTCACCGGCGCGGAGAACCTGAAGCTCATGGCCGACCTGCGTCATCTGGGGCGTGCCGCGGAGCGTCGGCGGACCGCCGAGCTGCTCGAGCGGTTCGACCTGGTGGACGCGGCCGGCAAGCCGGCTGCCACCTACTCCGGCGGCATGCGCCGGCGGCTCGACCTGGCGATGACCCTGGTCGGCGACCCGCGGCTGATCTTCCTGGACGAGCCGACGACCGGTCTGGACCCGCGCAGCCGCCGGGCGATGTGGGAGATCATCCGGGAACTGGTGTCCGGCGGGGTGACCATCTTCCTCACCACCCAGTACCTCGAGGAGGCGGACCAGCTCGCCGACCGGATCGCCGTGCTGGACCACGGCCGGCTGGTCGCCGAGGGCACGGCCGAGGAGCTGAAGCGGCGGGCCCCGGGCGGCCACCTCCAGCTGCGCTTCACCGACGCCGAAGGGCTGGCCGCGGCCGCCCGCGCGCTCGGCGACGTGCGCCGCGACGACGAGTCGCTGACCCTGCGGGTGCCGAGCGACGGCGGCGTCCGGTCGCTGCGGGCCGTGCTCGACCGGCTCGACGACATCCGGGTCGAGGTCGAGTCGCTGAGCGTGCACACGCCTGACCTCGACGACGTCTTCCTCACCCTCACCGGCCACGACACCCAGGAGAAGGTCCCGGCATGAGCGAGCGCAGCGAGCGAATCATCAAGCACAGCGCGGGCGAGTCTCAGGCCGGCGCCGACCGGAGGGAGGTGCTGGCATGAGCAGCCTCGCGTACACCCTGAGCGACTCCGCGACCATGCTGCGGCGCAACCTGCGCCACATGCAGCGGTACCCGTCCCTGACCCTGATGGTCATCGGCATTCCGGTGATCTTCCTGCTGCTCTTCGTCTACGTCTTCGGCGGCACCCTCGGCGCCGGACTCGGCGGGCCCTCCGGCGGCCGCGAGGAGTACGCCACCTACGTCACGCCCGGCATCCTGCTCATTGCCGTGGCGGGGGTGGCGCAGGGCACGGCGATCTCGGTGGCGATGGACATGACCGAGGGCATCGTCGCCCGGTTCCGCACCATGTCGATCGCCCGGGTGTCGGTGCTGACCGGCCACGTCGTCGGCAGTCTGATCCAGACCATGCTCGGCCTCGCGGCGGTCACCGGCGTCGCCCTGCTGGTCGGGTTCCGCCCCACCGCCGGCCCGCTCGAGTGGCTGGCCGCCACCGGGCTGCTCGCCGCGGTCACCTTCGCGATCACCTGGCTGTCGGTGGCGCTCGGCATGGTCACCAAGAGCGTCGAGACGGCGAGCAACCTGCCCATGCCGCTGATGCTGCTGCCGTTCCTGGGCAGCGGGTTCGTCCCCACCGACTCGATGCCGACCGGGCTGCGCTGGTTCGCCGAGTACCAGCCGTTCACGCCGGTGATGGAGACCCTGCGTGGCCTGCTGGTGGGCGGGCCGATCGGTTCCAGCGCGACCCAGGCGCTCGCCTGGTGCGCCGGGATCACGCTGCTGAGCTACCTGTGGGCGCGAAAGCTCTACGATCGCGACCCGTCGCGGTGACCGGCGGGACGGGCGGCCAGCGCCGAGAGCGCGGCCGCCCGCAGCCCGCCCGGGTCCATGGCGGCGTACGTCGACACCGCGTCGGCGTACGCCGCCTTGTCGGCCTGTTCGGCCTCCTGCCGCGCGGTGGCCGAGGACATCGTGGGCTGGAACTCCCGCAGGAAGCGGAACCGCTCCGCCAGGGCGACCAGCCGGGCGCCGCTGGCGGCGGCCGCGGGATCGCCGCCGTTGCGGGCCTGCTCGATGTCGACCATGGCGAGCGCCAGGAGGAGCGTGCCGGAGACCGGCTGCTGCATCACGAACGCGGGCGGGTTGACGGCGGGATTCGTCAGCATCCGGTGCAGGTGGTCGGCCAGCGCATCCGGCAGCGTGGGAACGAGATCGAGCCGGTCGGACCTGGCGTGCGCGACGACGGCGATCGCCCCGATCTGGAGCGCCCACGGGGTGGGGCCGCCGCACTCGTCGGTCTGGAACAGCGGGTCCACGGACGCGGTGACGTCCGTGACGGCCTGTCGCCACAGCTCCAGTCCGCGGTCGACCTGGCCACGTTGGAGCCGGACCTCGGCGCGGACGCCCAGCTCGAACGACCCCAGCCCGTACGCGTCCTCGATGCCGTGCCGGGCCGCCAGTTCGAGCCAGCGCTCCGCCGCGTCGACGTCACCGGCCCCGAGGCTGACGAGCGCCAGCGCCCACCGGATCTGGATCACGTCGGCCCACGGCCCGGTCTCCTCCAGCAGGCGCAGCGCCGCCATCAGGTGCCGTCGTGTCTCCTCCCACTCATCCGTCTGGGCGAGCAGTTCGCTGAGTCGGGAGTGGGCGAGGATCCGCAACCACGGGGTGACGGTCGGCCCGAGGGCGTCGAGCATCCGCCGGGCCGCGTCGAGCGCGCCCTCCGGGTCGCCCTCCCGCTCGTAGGTGTAGGTGGCGAGGGAGTGGGCGAGGCCGGCCACGAGCGGTTCGGGGCGGGCCCGGAGCGCGCGCAGCACGGCGGGGTCCGCGGCGATCGCGGGGAGGGCGTTCAGCAGGATCGACAGCGCACCGGTCAGGGTGTCCGGCGACGGGGGCGGCAGGCGGCGCAGGGTCACCAGGCTGCGGATGGGGTGCGGGCCCTGGATCATCATCAGGTTCGCCGCGCAGAGGGCCGAGGCGGCCCTGGTCACCTCGACGAACTTCGGCTCGGGCCGGTAGTGCGAGAGCGGCGGCCCGGTCTCCTCGGCGAGCGCGATCATCCGGGTGTAGGCGGCGTCCAGCGTCCAGATGCCGGCCAGGACGGCCGCGGTGGCAGCCACCGTGGGGCAGTCCGCACGGGCCAGCGCGATCCGGTACGCCTGCACGATGTTGTCCTGCTCGGCGCGGACCCGCTCCACGGTGGCGAACGCGTCCGGGCCGAGCAGTTCCTCGTGGTGCGTGAGGCCGACGTCCCGGGCCCAGTCGAGGAGACGGTCGGTCACCGCCCCGGTCTCCCCGGCCTCGTCGCGGCGGGCGGCGCCGAACTCGCGGACCGTCTCCAGCATCCGCATCCGGACACCGGTCGGGGTCTCGTCGACCTTGAGCAGCGACTGGTCCACGAGGTGTTCCAGCACCGGCAGCGGGTCGCCGTCGACCAGGTACCGGGCCGCGTCGGCGGTGAACCCGGCGGGGAAGACGGAGAGGGCACGCATGGCCGCCCGGCCGTCCTCGTCGAGCAGGGCCCAGCTCCAGTCGACCACCGCGTGGAGCGTGTGGTGCCGCTGCGGCGCGTCCCGGGCCCCGCCCCGGAGCAGGGCGAACCGGTCGTCCAGCCGGCGGGCGATCTCGGCCACCGACATGGTCCGCACCCGGGCCGCCGCCAGCTCCACCGCGAGCGGGAGCCCGTCGAGGTGCCGGCAGAGCGCCGCCACCACGTCCCCGGGCAGGTCGACGCCGGGCCGCGCGGAGCGCGCCCGCTGCCCGAACAGCTCGACGCTGGTCGGCAGCGTCAGCTCCGGCAGCAGGTGGACGGACTCGGAGGAGAGGCCCAACGGGGTACGGCTGGTGACGAGTACCCGCAGGTCGCGGGTCGTCGAGACCAGCGCACCGACCAGCTCGGCGGCGCCCCGGACGACGTGCTCGCAGTTGTCGAGCACCAGCAGCGTCGGTCCCGAGCCGAGCACGGCGGCGATGGCGGTCGCCGGGTCCCGCCCGGCGGACAGGGCGGCGGCCGGCGTACCGAGGGTCTCGCCGACGCCGAGGGCGGCGGCCACCTCACCGGCCACGTCCTCGTCGGCTCGCACACCGGCGAGCGGCACCAGGTGGACGACGCGCTGCGCGGCCTGCCGGGCGACCGCGTAGGACAGCCGGGTCTTGCCCAGCCCGCCCGGCCCCACGATGGAGGTCACCCGGGAGGCGCGCAGCAGCCCGGTCACCGCGGTGATGTCGGCGTCCCGCCCGAGCAGCGGGTTGGGATCGTGCGGCACGCCGTGCCGGACCGGCGGCGGCTCGTCCCGCAGCAGTTCCCGCTGCACCTCCCGCAGCGCCGTTCCAGGGTCGGTGCCGAGCTCGTCGCGGAGCGACCGCCGGTACGCCTCGTAGCGGGCCAGCGCCGCCGACGGACCGGTCGTGGCCGCCTCGGCGCGCAGCAGTTCGCCGAGCAGCTCCTCGTCGCGGGTCGGTCCGCCGGCCAGCTCGGCGAGCGGCCCGACCGCCTCGGCGTGCCGGCCGAGCCGGGCCAACGCCAGCGCCCGTGAGCGCAGCAGCGACCGGTACGCGGTGGCCCGTTCGGCCCGCAGCACGGCGAGCGGATCGCCGGCGGCGCTCTCCTCGGGCGGCCCGCTCCAGTAGGCCAGACCGGCGTCCGCGCTGGCCAACGCCGCGGCATGGTCGCCGGCCCGGGCCCGCTCCGCGCTCACCGCGGCGTGCCGCAGCACGGCGGCGGCGTCGACCTGCTCCTCGACCAGGGTGAGCCGGTAGCCGGTGGCCGTCCGGGCGATGACGTCCGCGCCCAGCTGCGCCCGCACCCGGGAGACCAGGACCTGCACCGCCTTGGGTGGGTTCTCCGGCAGCTCGTCCGGCCAGAGCCCGGCGACCAGCCGGCCGGTGCCGCACCCGGCGCGCAGGTCGGCGGCGAGCAGCGCGAGCAGCCCGTGCAGCCGGGGCCCGGCGATCTCCCGGCCCCGGTAGGAGACACCTGACAGCAGAGTCAGCTCGGCGGTCACCCGATCAGGTTAGACAGGTGCGGTCCGCCCCCGAGGCCGGCCGCACACCGGGCGCCGTCGTTATGGCGTCGTCAAGAATCCCCGGCTCACCGTCACAGGCGTGTGAAAACCATCGACGGTTGCCGGTCGGCGGGAATCGGATGGCGACGGACGGGCCCGGCGGGCGGGCTCAGGTTCGGCGGAGGCGTGCCGTGAGCGTCGATCGTGACCGGAAGATCGGAGCGGAGGACTGTCGTACCCCCACCGGAGTCAGCGCAGCGTTCGGTGCCCTGCTGGTGGTCGGTGCGGCTCTGCTGGCCGCGGCGCTCTTTCCGCCGGCCGAGGTGCCGGGCCGGCTGCTGGTCGTCGCGCTCGCGGTCGGCGGGTACGCCGCCGTCGTGCCGGACCTGCGGGCGCTGGCCGTGACGACGGTACTGGCCGCGGCGACCTTCATCGGGTTCCTGGTCAACCAGTTCGGCGACCTGACCGGGGTCTCCGGTGAGGTCTGTTCGTACCCGGCGGTGATCGCGTTCGCGGCCGCCCTGGGAGCCGGGTACCGCCACCTGCGCTCTTGACGACCGCCCGGCGGCGTGGAAACCCGCCGCCGGACCTTCGCGCCGGCCCACCAGGCGCCGCGCCCGCTGTGGCCGCGCTCACCCGATGGGGGCGAGCTGTGAAAAGGCCGTCAAGAAACCGGGGCCTGCCGTCATGGTCGCGTTATGGACCCTGTCGCCGTGCACTGCGTGGCGCTTTGATTGCCCGGCGCGACCGGCAGGCGGTCGCGACGAACCTTTCCCGTACGAGGAGTCAGCGTGTCTGACGTGGTGTTCGTGGTCTTGACGGTGGTGCTGTTCGCAGCGCTCGCCCTGGTGATCCGGGCGGTGGAGAAGCTGTGAGCGCGGTCAACGCCGTCGGCCTCGTGCTGGCGATCGGCCTGGGTCTGTTCCTGGTGGTCGCCCTGCTGTTCCCGGAGCGCTTCTGATGACCATGACAACAGCCGGCGTCATCTTTATCCTGTCGCTGGTGGTGGCGCTGGTCGCCGTCTACAAGCCGTTCGGCGACTACATGTACCGGGTGGTCTCCGGCACCCGGCAGTCCCGCGTCGAGCGCGGGATCTTCCGCCTGGTCGGGGTCAACCCGGCCGCCGAGCAGACCTGGGGCGTCTACGCCCGCAGCGTGCTGGCGTTCTCGGCCGTCTCCCTGCTGTTCCTCTACGCGTTCCAGCGGGTGCAGGACAAGCTCTGGCTGTCGCTGGGCTTCGACGCGGTGGTGCCGCACGGCGCCTGGAACACCGCGGTGTCGTTCGTGACCAACACCAACTGGCAGTCGTACTCCGGTGAGTCGACCATGGGCCACCTGGTGCAGATGGCCGGCCTGGCGGTGCAGAACTTCGTCTCCGCGTCGGTCGGTATCGCGATCGCGGTGGCCCTGGTGCGGGGCTTCGCCCGGCACCGCACCGAGCAGCTGGGCAACTTCTGGGTCGACCTGACCCGGATCACGGTGCGCATCCTGCTGCCGATCGCCGTGCTCGGCGCGATCGCGCTGATGATCGGCGGCGTGGTGCAGAACCTCTCCGGCGGCACCGACGTCAGCACGCTGACCGGCGGCGGCCAGACGATCACCGGCGGCCCGGTGGCCAGCCAGGAAGTGATCAAGGAGCTGGGCACCAACGGCGGCGGCTTCTACAACGCCAACAGCGCCCATCCGTTCGAGAACCCGACCGCCTGGACCAACTGGCTGGAGATCTTCCTGATCTTGTTGATTCCGTTCAGCCTGCCCCGGGTCTTCGGCCGGATGGTCGGGCAGAACCGCCAGGGGTACGCCATCGCCGCGGTGATGGGCATCCTCGCGCTGGCCAGCATCACGCTGACCAACGTCTTCGAGCTCGCCGGGCACGGCACCGTGCCGCAGGCGGTCGGCGCGGCGCTGGAGGGCAAGGAGGTCCGCTTCGACGTGTCGAACTCGGCGACCTTCGCCGCGGCGACCACGTTGACCTCGACCGGCGCGGTCAACTCGTTCCACGACTCGTTCACCCCGCTCGGCGGGATGATGCCGCTGGTCAACATGATGCTCGGCGAGGTCGCCCCCGGTGGCGTCGGCGCCGGCCTCTACGGCCTGCTGATCCTCGCGGTCATCACGGTCTTCGTCGCCGGGCTGATGGTCGGCCGCACGCCCGAGTACCTGGGCAAGAAGATCGGCGCCCGGGAGATCAAGTTCGCCTCGATGTACTTCCTGATCACCCCGACGCTGGTGCTGGCCGGCACGGCGGCGGCGTTCGCCACCGGCAACAACTCGACCGCGCTGAACGTGGGCCCCCACGGGCTCTCCGAGGTGCTCTACGCGTTCACCTCGGCCAGCAACAACAACGGTTCCGCGTTCGCCGGCATCACGGTGAACACCACCTGGTGGGACACCGCGCTCGGGTTGTGCATGCTGCTCGGCCGGTTCCTGCCGATCATCTTCGTGCTCGCCCTGGCCGGTTCGTTGGCCCGGCAGCAGCCCACCCCGGCGTCCGAAGGCACCCTGCCGACCCACCGGCCCCTGTTCGTCGGGATGGTCGTCGGCGTCACGGTGATCCTGGTCGCGCTGACCTTCCTGCCCGCACTCGCGCTCGGCCCCCTGGCTGAGGGGCTGTGAACCCCATGAGGAACGAGAACATGTCCGTCACGTCGGTGACATCCGGGGCCGGCGAACAGCCGACCGCGGGCACCCCGGCCACCCAGGGCAACCGGGTCGGCGGGGGCCTGCTCGACCCGCAGCAGCTGTTCCGGTCCCTGCCGGACGCGCTGCGCAAGCTCGACCCGCGCACGCTGTGGCGCAACCCGGTGATGCTGATCGTCGAGATCGGCGCCGTCTTCACCACCGTGCTCGCGGTCGCGGACCCGTCCGTGTTCGCCTGGGCCATCACCGTCTGGCTCTGGCTGACCGTGCTCTTCGCCAACCTGGCCGAGGCCGTCGCGGAGGGCCGGGGCAAGGCCCAGGCGGCCACCCTGCGCCAGGCCAAGCGGGACACCATCGCCACCCGGCTGATCGGCTGGGCGCCCGGCCTGCCGGCGAACCGGTACTCGGACGAGGCGGTGCCCGCACCGGAGCTGAAGCAGGGCGACATCGTCCTGGTCGAGGCGGGCGGCACCATCCCGGGCGACGGTGACGTCGTCGAGGGCATCGCCAGCGTCGACGAGTCGGCCATCACCGGCGAGTCCGCGCCGGTGATCCGGGAGTCCGGCGGCGACCGCAGCGCGGTGACCGGCGGCACCAGGGTGCTCTCCGACCGGATCGTCGTGAAGATCACCCAGAAGCCGGGGGAGAGCTTCATCGACCGGATGATCGCCCTGGTCGAGGGCGCCAACCGGCAGAAGACGCCGAACGAGATCGCGCTGAACATCCTGCTCGCCGCGCTCACGGTCATCTTCCTGCTCGCGGTGGTCACCCTCCAGCCGTTGGCGATCTTCTCGAAGGCGTACCAGGCCGCCGCGCCGGACACCGGTGCGATCACCGACTCCGGCGTCACCGGCGTGGTGCTGGTCTCCCTGCTGGTCTGCCTGATCCCGACCACCATCGGCGCGCTGCTCTCGGCGATCGGCATCGCCGGCATGGACCGCCTGGTGCAGCGCAACGTGCTCGCGGTGAGCGGTCGCGCGGTCGAGGCGGCCGGCGACGTGAACACCCTGCTGCTGGACAAGACCGGCACGATCACCCTCGGCAACCGGCAGGCCGCCGAGTTCCTACCGGTCGAGGGAGTCACCGCCGGGGACGTCGCGGACGCCGCGCAGCTCTCCAGCCTGGCCGACGAGACCCCGGAGGGGCGCTCGGTGGTGGTGCTGGCCAAGAACGAGTACGGGCTGCGCGAACGCGAGCCGGGCGTGATGCCGCACGCCACCTTCGTGCCGTTCACCGCGCAGACCCGGATGAGCGGCGTCGACCTCGGCGCGGAGAGCGTCGACGGCGGCGTCCGCCGGATCCGCAAGGGCGCCGCGGCCGCGGTGATGAAGTGGGTACGCGACAACGGCGGCCACCCGACCGGTCAGGTCGGCGAGCTGGTGGACGCGATCAGCGGCACCGGCGGCACCCCGCTGGTGGTCGCCGAGCACGTGGACGGTCAGCCCGCCCGGGCACTCGGCGTCATCCACCTCAAGGACGTGGTCAAGTCCGGAATGCGCGAGCGCTTCGACGAGATGCGCCGGATGGGCATCCGGACCGTGATGATCACCGGTGACAACCCGCGGACCGCGAAGGCGATCGCCGACGAGGCCGGGGTGGACGACTTCCTCGCCGAGGCCACCCCGGAGGACAAGCTCGCCCTGATCAAGAAGGAGCAGCAGGGTGGCCGGCTGGTGGCGATGACTGGTGACGGCACCAACGACGCTCCGGCGCTGGCCCAGGCCGACGTCGGCGTGGCGATGAACACCGGCACGTCGGCCGCGAAGGAGGCCGGCAACATGGTCGACCTCGACTCGGACCCGACGAAGCTCATCGAGATCGTCGAGATCGGCAAGCAGTTGCTGATCACCCGGGGCGCGTTGACCACCTTCTCCATCGCCAACGACGTCGCGAAGTACTTCGCGATCATCCCGGCCATGTTCGCCGGCCTCTACCCGAGCCTGGACGCGCTGAACATCATGCGACTGTCCAGCCCGGAGTCGGCGATCCTCGCCGCGGTCATCTTCAACGCGATCATCATCGTCGTGCTGATCCCGCTCGCCCTGCGCGGCGTGCGGTACCGGCCGGCGAGCGCGTCGAAGCTGCTCGGCCGCAACCTGTGGCTGTACGGCCTGGGCGGCCTCGTCGTGCCGTTCGTCGGAATCAAGATCATTGACCTGATCATCCAGTTCATCCCAGGGATCTCGTGATGCGCCTACCAACCTGGCTCGCCCAGCACCTCGCTGCCCTACGGGCCCTGCTCGTCTTCACCGTCCTGCTCGGCCTGGCCTACCCGCTCGCGCTGGTCGCCGTCGGCCACATCCCCGGTCTCGCCGGCAAGGCGGACGGGTCCCTGGTCAGCGTCGGCGGACAGACCGTCGGGAGCAGCCTGATCGGGCAGTCGTTCACCGACGCCGACGGCAACCCGGTCGCGCGCTACTTCCAGAGCCGTCCGTCGGCCGCCGGTGACGGCTACGACCCCACCGCCACCGCGGCCAGCAACCTCGGTCCGGAGAGCGTGGTGGACACGATCGCCACCGACCCCGAGGAGTCGACGCAGAGCCTGCTCACCCAGGTCTGCGAGCGGAGCAAGGCGGTCGGCGAGCTCAACGGCGTGGACGGCGCTCGCCCGTTCTGCACCATCGACGGCGTCGGCGCGGTGCTCGCGGTGTTCCGCGCCGACGGGCTCACCGGCACGCCGACCCGGGTGGTCAGCGTCAACCAGACCGCCCCGGCCACCCCGTTCCTCGCCACCTTCGAGGGCGTGTCGGTGGAGCTGGCCCAGCCGGGCCAGGACTACGTGGCCGAGGGCGGGATCATCACCCCGATCCGCGGCAACGCCCCCGCCGACCCCGCGGTGCCCGCCGACGCGGTCACCGCCAGCGGCAGCGGCCTCGACCCGCAGATCAGCCCGGCGTACGCCGAGCTGCAGGTGAACCGGGTCGCGCGCGAGCGCGGCGCCGACCCGACAGCGGTCCGTCGCCTGGTCGACGCGCACACCAACGGCCGGGCGCTCGGCTTCATGGGTGAGCCCGCAGTGAACGTCCTCGAACTCAACCTGGCCCTGGACCGGGAGTTCCCGGCCCGCTGACCCACCGACCGCGCGGGGCGAGGCCACCACCGTGGTCTCGCCCCGCGCCGTGGCCGCCCCAGCGGGCCGGCCCACCGGAGAGGATGGTCCCGTGCGACGAGGAGAACTCCGCATCTACCTGGGCGCCGCCCCCGGCGTCGGCAAGACGTACGCCATGCTGGAGGAGGCCCACCGCCGGGCCGAGCGGGGCACCGACGTGGTGATCGGGCTGGTCGAGACGCACGGCCGTAAGCACACCGCGGCGATGCTCGGTGACCTGGAGCAGGTGCCGCGCCGCAGCATGGACTACCGCGGCGCCGAGTTCGCCGAGATGGACCTCGACGCGGTCCTGGCCCGCCGACCCCAGGTCGCCGTGGTCGACGAGCTGGCGCACACCAACGTCCCCGGCTCCCGCAACGCCAAGCGGTGGCAGGACGTCCAGGAGCTGCTCGACGCCGGCATCGACGTGCTCTCCACGGTCAACGTGCAGCACCTCGAGTCGGTCAACGACGTGGTCGCCCAGATCACCGGCACCACCCAGCGGGAAACCGTGCCGGACGAGATCGTCCGCGGCGCCGAGCAGGTCGAGCTGGTCGACATGACTCCGGAGGCGCTGCGCCGACGGATGGCGCACGGCAACATCTACCGGCCCGACAAGATCGACGCTGCGCTGGGCAACTACTTCCGGGTCGGCAACCTCACCGCGCTGCGCGAGCTGGCGCTGCTCTGGCTGGCTGACAAGGTCGACGAGCAGCTCGGCCGCTACCGCAGCCAGGAGGGCATCGCCGAGACCTGGGAGGCCCGCGAGCGGGTGGTGGTGGCGCTCACCGGTGGCCCCGAGGGGGAGACCCTGATCCGCCGGGCGGCCCGGATCGCCGCGCGCAGCAAGGGCGCCGATCTGCTCGCGGTACACGTGGCCCGCAGCGACGGCCTCGCCGGCGCCGACCCGGCACAGCTCGCCCGGCAGCGGGTGCTGGTGGAGAGCCTCGGCGGCACGTACCACCAGGTCCTCGGCACCGACGTGCCGGCGGCCCTGCTCGACTTCGCCCGCGGGGTCAACGCCACCCAGTTGGTGCTCGGCGCCAGCCGCCGGGGCCGGTTCGCCCAGCTCCTCTCCCGTGGCGTCGGGGTGACCACCACCGCGCTCTCCGGCAGCATCGACGTGCACCTGGTCACCCACACCGAGGCGGGCCGGGGCCGGCGTGCCGCTGCCGTGCCGGCGGCGGCGCTCTCCCGGCGTCGGCGGCTGCTCGGCTTCGCCCTCGCCCTGGTCGGCATGCCGCTGCTGACCCTGCTGCTGACGGTGCTGCCCGACCTCACCCTGGCCAGCGACATCCTGCTCTTCCTCGCCGGGGTGGTGGTGGTCGCGCTGGTCGGCGGGCTCTGGCCGGCCCTGGTCGCCGCTCTCGGCGGGACGTTGCTGATCAACTGGTTCTTCACCCCGCCCTTTCACACCCTCACCATCGCCGAACCGGAGAACCTGCTCGCCCTGGTGGTCTTCGTCGGCGTGGCCCTCGCGGTCAGCTGGATCGTGGACCTTGCCGCGCGGCGTACCCGGGAGGCGGCCCGCGCCGCGGCCGACGCCCAGACCCTGGCCGCCGTGGCCGGTGGGGTGCTGCGCGGCGGACGGCCGCTGATCGCGCTGCTCGACCAGCTGCGGGAGACGTTCGGGCTGCGCTCGGTCAGCGTGCTGGAGCTCGTCGAGGAGGCAGCCGGCCGACCGGCCCGGGCCCGGGAGGAGGGCTCCTGGTGCGTGGTGGCCAGCGTCGGCGACCAGCCGGCCACCACCCCGGACAGCGGCGAGACGGCGGTGCCGGTCGACGAACGGATCACCGTCGTGCTCTGCGGACGCCGGCTGGAGGCGGCCGACCGTCGACTGGTCGAGGCGTTCGCCGCCCAGGCCGCCGTCGCGCTGCGGCAGGAGCGGCTGGCAGAGGAGGCGGCCACCGCCCGGCCGCTCGCCGAGGCCGACCGGATGCGCACCGCGCTGCTCGCGGCGGTCAGCCACGACCTGCGTACTCCGCTCGCGTCGGCGAAGGCGGCGGTGACCAGCCTGCGCAGCCCCGACGTCGAGTTCGACGAGGAGGACCGGGCGGAGCTGCTGGCCACCGCCGAGGAGTCGCTGGACCGACTGGCCCGGCTGGTCGCCAACCTGCTCGACATGAGCCGGCTCCAGGCCGGCGTGCTCGGCCTCACCCCGGCCACGATCGGTCTGGAGGACGCGGTGCCCCGGGCCCTGGACGAGCTCGAACCCCAGGCCGCCGGGGTCGCCACCGACATACCGGCCGACCTGCCCGCCGTCTCCGCCGACCCCGGGCTGCTGGAGCGGGTGCTGGTGAACATCATCGCCAACGCGCTGCGCTACAGCCCGCCCGGTCAGCCGCCGACGGTGACCGCGAGCGCCCACGCCGGCCTGGTCGAGCTGCGGGTCATCGACACCGGCCCGGGTATCCCCGAGGACAAGTGGGAGCACGTCTTCCTGCCCTTCCAGCGGCTCGGCGACCGGGACAACCAGACCGGGGTCGGGCTCGGCCTGGCGCTCTCCCGTGGGCTTGCCGAGGCGATGGGGGGCAGCCTCACCCCGGAGACCACCCCGGGTGGTGGACTGACGATGGTGCTGCGGCTGCCGGCCGTCAGCCACAACCTGGTGGAGGGACCACAGGAATGACGCGCATCCTGGTCGTCGACGACGAGCCGCAGATCCTGCGCGCCCTGCGGATCAACCTGCGCGCCCGCCGGTACGACGTCGAGGTCGCCGACACCGGTGCCGGCGCGCTCAAGGCCGCCGCCGGCCATCCGCCGGACCTGGTCGTCCTCGACCTCGGCCTGCCGGACATGGACGGGGTCGACGTGATCCGGGGCCTGCGCGGCTGGACCACCGTGCCGATCATCGTGCTCTCCGGTCGGGCCGGCAGCGAGGACAAGGTCGACGCGCTCGACGCGGGCGCGGACGACTACGTCACCAAGCCGTTCGGGGTCGAGGAGCTGCTCGCCCGGATCCGGGCGGTCACCCGGCGGTTGAGCGCTCCGACCGACGCCACCGCCGCCCTACGGATCGGCCAGCACACCGTCGACCTCGCCGACCACACCGTCACCCGGGACGACGGGACCGAGGTGAAGCTGACCCCGATCCAGTGGGCCGTGCTGGAGAAGCTGCTGCGCAACCCCGGCAAGCTGGTCAGCCAGCGGCAGCTGCTGCACGACGTTTGGGGGCCGGAGTACCAGAACGAGAGCAACTACCTGCGCCAGTACCTGGCCCAGCTGCGCCGCAAGCTGGAGGACGACCCGGCCCGCCCGCGGCATCTGATCACCGAGCCCGGGATGGGCTACCGCTACCGTCCCTGACGGCGGCCCGGCTCGGTGGTTCGGCAGGTCAGGCCTGCCGGGTGCCGGCGAGCGCGCCGGCCGGCGGGCGCGGCAGCGGTGCGCTGGGCGTACCCGCCGGGGCCTCCGGTGCGACCGGGGGTGCGACCAGCAGCGGGTCGAGCTGGATGCGGTCGATGCCGAGCGGCTTCAGCATGGCCCGCAGGGCCGACTCGCAGAGCCGCGTCCACGGCTGGTCCGCGCCCATCGCGCCGACGAGCTTCTCCGGTCCCGTGAAGGCCAGGCCGACCCGCTGCCCCTGTGGGAGCCGGGCGGTCCGCACCGTCATCGCCTGTCGTCCGGGCACCTCACGCACCGGGACGACCCAGGTATCCGGCACCTCGTCCATCATGTTGCCTTTCCTTGAAGATTCCGATCGGTCCGGGCAGTGGTGCCCGGTCATCGGGGGAACCGTTCGAGATCACCGCCGAAGCGGCGGATCGCGTCGGCGCGGGCCCAGGCCGGTGCGGGCACCGCGATCACCGGAACGCTCGACCGGGCGAGGCAGTAGCGGGTGACGTGCCCGCCTCCCGTGCCGAACCGGCCCCGACGAGGGCTGCCCAGCACGAGGAGGTCCGTCGGCCGCGAGGCGTGGTCGACCAGCACCTGGCCGGCGTAGCCCTGCTCGGCCACGACCCGCACGGTCACGTCCCGGGGTACGCCGCCGAAGGCCGCGTCGAAGGCCTCCCGCACGTAACCCCGGGCCGACCGGGCGAACTCGTCCTGCCAGAGCCACGGCATGGTGCCGGGGCGCCAGAGCGGCACGAACGTCCAGGCCCGCACCGCGTACACGGGCGTGCCGTCACGCTGAGCCAGCCGCACCGCGGTGCGCAGCGCCGCCAGCCCGGCGAAGGACCGGTCGACGCCGACCACGATCCGGGCGGCGACCCTCGGGCGGCTCATGCCGGTGCCGGCGCGTGCACCGCGACGGTGGTGGCCGATGGTTCGGCGCCGCCCGAGAGATCGAGCGGACGCAGGATGCTGTGCGTGACGACGACTTCCGCGCCACCGCGCCGCCGCAGGTCGGCCACGGCCCGGTGCAGCACGGTCAGGCTGCTGGCGGAGAGCCGGACGACGGCGTCGAGGTCGGCCGCGATCCACCACGCGTCCACCGCGCAGGGCTCGGCCCGCAGGTAGTCCAGCAGGTGACGGCCGGGCGTGGCGGTGGTCAGCCGGACGCCGACCAGCAGCTCGTGCCGCCGCTCCGGCTCGCCGGCCGGGGTGGGGGGTGGGGACGCGGCCGGCGGACCGGCGGCGGGGCCGTCGGCCTGCCGCGCGGGCGGGCATCCGGTACCGGCCGGCGGCTGCCCGCGATCCCGCCGCCCCAACCGTCGTGACGTCATGTCGCCATCGTGGCGAGCGGTGGGCGGCCGTTCCGCTCCCGATACGGCGATTTGACGGGGGATCCGGCTTTCTTGACGCGCCGTTGACGGCCGCTGGCGGCAGGCGGCTCAGCCGTGCCGGTGCTGCTCGGCCCAGGCGTGCAGGGCGTCCCGGTCGGTCGGGGCGTCGTTCAGTGCGGCGTCCAGGTTGAGGGCGGCCTCGACCAGCGCGAGGTGGGTGAACGCCTGCGGGTAGTTGCCCAGCGCGGTGCCGTCGGCGGCGAGCTGTTCGGCGTAGAGGCCGAGCGGGCCGGCGTACCCGCGGAGCCGGTCGAAGACCCGCCGGGCCTCGTTCCGACGCCCGGCGAGCACCAGCGCGGAGACCAGTTCGAAGCAGCAGAGCAGGAACGCGCCCTCCTCGCCGGGCAGCCCGTCGTCCACGACGTAGCGCCGCAGCAGGCCGGGAGCGACGCCGAGCCCGTCGCGGATCCGGTCGATGGTGCCGGTGACCCGGGGGTCGTCGCCGGGCAGGAAGCCGACCACCGGGATGCGCAGCAGGGAGGCGTCCAACTCGCGCGACCCGTACGCCATGACGAAGCTGCCCAGCTCCGGGTCGAAGCCGCGCTCGCAGATCTCGGCGTGCAGCGCGTCCCGGGCCTGAGCCCACCGGGACACGGGCGCGCCACGATCGCCGAGCAGCTCGGCGAGGCGGATGCCCCGGTCCAGGCAGACCCAGGTCATCACCTTGGCGTTCACGTAGTGCCGGCGCGGGCCGCGGATCTCCCAGAGGCCATGGTCCGGCTCCCGCCACCGGTCGGCCATGGTGTCGACGTGCCGGCACAGCAGCCGCCACTGGTCGGCGGTCAGCTCGCCGGTCAGCTCCTGGTATGCGAACGCCGCGTCCAGCACGTGCCCGTACGTGTCGAACTGCACCTGCTCGGCCGCCTCGTTGCCGATCCGGACCGGCGCCGAGCCGGCGTAGCCGGACAGGTGTGGCAGCACCCGTTCCTCGGTCGTGACGCCCCGGACGCCGATCAGCGGCGCCAGGATCTCCCCCGGCCCGGCCTCGGCGCAGACGTCGAGCAGGAAGCGCAGGTAGCGCCGGCCCTCCTCGGCGTGGCCGAGCCGGAACAGGGCGAGCAGCAACAGCGCCGCGTCCCGGTGCCAGGTGAAGCGGTAGTCCCAGTTGCGTACCCCGCCGATCTCCTCGGGCAGTGACGTCGTCGGGGCGGCCAGCAGCGCGCCCGTCTCGTCGAACGAGAGGCCGCGCAGCACCAGCGCGCTGTGCCGCACCGCGCCCGCCCCGAAGCCCGTGTAGTCGCTGCGACCCGACCAGTCCCGCCAGGTGGCGCAGGTCCGCTCGAGCAGCTCCTCCGGGGCATCCTTCCGCGACCCGGCCGACGGCCCGGGCCAGCCGGACCGTTCGCCGTAGCCGAGCAGCACGGTCGCGGTCGCCCCCACGGGCAGCTCGATCTCGCCGCGCAGTGCGCCGCCGTCGACCACGAGCGGCAGAGTGGACCGCACGTCGAGCGGGACGCCGTGGGCCCGCCAGCCGCCGTCGACGGACGCCCACTCGGCGGCTTCCGCGCCGTGCCCGGGGCGCGGCTGCACGCGCACCGCAAGCCGTACCGTGCCGCGCTCGACCGTCACCCGCCGGACCAGCAGCTGCTCGGCCCGGATCGGCCGCTCCGGATCGCCCGGGCGGACGGCGAGGAAGTCCTGCCCGACGGCGGTGCCGGTCGGTCCGGCGTACCGGCTCTCCAGCACCAGGGTGTCGGGCAGGTAGCGGCGGACCGGCTGCGGACAGCCGGCCACGGAGAGCGAGAACACCCCGCCCGTCCGCCGGTCGAGCAGCCGGGCGAAGACCGCGTCCCCCTCGGCGTGCGGGACGCAGAACCACTCGACCGCACCGTCCGCGCCGAGCAGGGCGGTGGTGTGGGTGTCGGAGAGGAACGCGTACGAGTCGATGGGCGGCACGCTCGGGTCGGCTCCGGCAGGACCAGCGCTGGACACCACGCTCTCCTCCTTCCGCCGGCGGCCCGGCGACGACTACCCGACCAGCGCGCGGGTAGTCGACCGGGCCGCGGGCAGGCGTGCACGGGGTCGCCCCGTCCACAGGTGCGCGTGTTCCCGGTGGGTCAGCTGGCGGGGTCGGGGTTGCCGGCGATGAGTCGGAGGGTGAAGCCGGCACCGTCCCGGTGCAGGCTCACGTGGTTGCAGGACTGGTAGGTGATCCAGAGCCCGAGGCCGCCGGTCGCGCCGTTGCCCGCCGGGAGCAGCCCCGCGAACGGGTCCTTCGGGCCGTCCCCGCCGTCGCTCACCGTCACCACGATCCGGTCGGCGCCGACCCAGAGGCGCAGCCGGACCGGCGGACGCCCGTGCCGCAGCGCGTTGGTGACAATCTCGCTGACCGCGACGACCAGGTCGTCCAGGTCGTCCGCGGGCAGCACGCCGGGGTCGGCGCCGTGCACCGCCGCGCGGGCCTGCGCCGCCGTCGGGTCGGTCAGCTCCACCAGTGGTGGGGTGGCCTGCAGCGGGTCGGCCGGCGCGGCGCGGTGCTCGCGCAGGTAGACCGTCGGCTCCAGGTAGGTCGGGCTGAGCGGGTGCCCGCCGTCCGGGGTAGCGAACCGGGGATGGGTGCGGGCCACCTCGTCGAGCACCGCCGGCGGGGTGATCCGGGTGTCGTACGCGCACATGCTCCAGAGCGGGAAGTCGTCGTACGCGTGGTTGATCGCCGACTCGTACCGGGCCCACCAGTCCCACGTCGCGCCGAGCGCGATCCGGGGCAGCTCGCCGATGATGCGGATCTGGTTGGCCCCGGCGGCCACCTGAGCCGCCAGCAACTCCCGGTAGGAGCGGATCGCGGCGGTGGGTCGGGCGTAGACGTCGCCGCCGGGCAGGAACTCGACGCCCGAGCCGACGGGCAGGGCGGCCCGGACCAGCCGACCGGTGCGGTCGCCGAGGGAGACGAACGTCGGCTCGCCGGCCTCGACCCCGCCGAGCAGGAACGGCACCACGACCGCGAGCAGTTCGTCGTCGGAGTCGTAGCGAATCGCTTCGTGCAGATAACCGTGGTGCCCGGCGGCCGCGCCCGTCCTCATCGCGCCAGCTCCACCTGCAGCCCGGACAGGTTGAGCAGCGCCGCGAGGCGGGCCGGGCCGGCGTGCGGGGAGCGGAGCACCAGGGTGGCGCCGCGCCGGCGGGCATAGTCGCGCAGCATCAGCAGGGCGCGGTGGTCGATGAAGCGCAGCCGGGGGGCCTCCACCACCAGCCGCCCGTCGAGCGGCCGCAGGTCGGCCCGCTCCAGCGCGGTGCCGAGCAGCTCGTGACCGCTGCGGTCCAGCTCGCCGGCGAGCCCGGCGCGGTCGTCGGCCGGCTCGCACGCGTAGAGCTGGAACGGCGCCTCGGTCGCGTTCGTCTCCGGGTGCAGGCAGGCCAGCTCCGCGACGGCCCGGGAACTCAGCTCCCGCCGGTCGTAGCCGCACATGGCGGAGAAGGGTCGGGCCCGCATGTAGCGGTCGACCTGGTGCTCGTAGCGGGTGAACGCGTCCAGCTGGGCGGGGCTGCGCACCAGCGGGGTCGCCTCGGCGACCACCCGCAGCCCGCGGTAGCCGGCGGCGAGGGCGGCGTCGGTGGCGGCGGCGTACGCCCGCACCTGCGCCGGGCCGTCCACGACCGCCCCGGCGCGGTACGTCGCGTCCAGCGGCACCACCTCGGCCACCCCGCGGGCCAGCGCGTCACGCAGCGCCGGCGCGGTGGAGAGCTGGGCGAGGACCGGTTCGGGTCGCCCGGCGGTGACGTACCAGAGCCGTTCGCCGGCGGCGAGGCCCGCGGTGAGGAACGCGCGGGCCTGCCGGTCGAACCCGGCCTGATCGTCATAAACCCAGCAGACGTGCCCGTACGGCGTCGAAGGCGGCAGTCCGCTGGTCACGCCGGTCGTCCCATGCGGGGAGTGTAGGCCCAGCGCGGCGGTCACGGCGTCTCCGCCGGACAGTTCTGGTGCAGCCGGGCCAGCACCACGGCGTTGGCCTGGTGCAGGGCGTCGAGCTGGTCGGGGGAGAGCGCGTCGAGGAACAGCTCGCGTACCCGGGCGGCGTGGGCCGGCGCGGCCGATCGGATGGTGTCCCGTCCGGTCGCGGTCAGCCGGACCAGCGGCGCGCGTCCGTCGTCGACGCAGACCTCCCGGGCGACCAGGCCGCGCTGTTCCATCCGGCGGATCTGGTGGGCGAGGCGGCTCTTCTCCCACTGCAGTTCAGTGCGGAGCGCCCGGGCCCGCATGGTCTGGTCCGGGGCGTCGGCGAGCGCGGCGAGCACCTCGAAGTCGGACTCGGAGATGCCCGAGTCCTGTTGGAGGGACTGGCCCAGGGCCAGCGCGAGCTGGTTGCGCATCCGGTGGAAGGTGCGCCACACCTGCTGCTCCCGCTCATCGAGCCGGCCTTCGGAATGACCCATCCGACCAGCGTAGTTCGCGGTCGGACGCGAACGAGCGCGGGAAATCGGCTCCGCCGTCGGGCATGAGCGGCCTCACACCGGCCCGCGCGCCGCGCGTCGTACACTGGTTGACGCATCAACCTTTGGGAGAGCTCGTGTCAGGTAACTATGGCCACCGCCTGGAGTTCGGCACGTTCGTCACCCCGACGAACGCGTCGCCCGAGACGCCGGTGGCGCTCGCCCGGCGCAGCGAGGAACTCGGCTACGACCTGGTCACCTTCCAGGACCACCCGTACCAGCCGGCGTTCCTGGACACCTGGACGCTGCTGTCCTGGGTCGCCGGCAGGACCGAACGCATCCGGTTGGCCGCGAACGTGCTGAACGTGCCGCTGCGGGCGCCGGCGGTGCTGGCCCGCTCCGCCGCCAGTCTGGACCTGCTCTCCGACGGCCGGCTGGACCTCGCCCTCGGCGCCGGCGCGTTCTGGCAGGCGATCGAAGCCATGGGCGGCCGGCGGCTGACCCCGCGCGAGTCGGTCGACGCGCTCGGCGAGGCGATCGACGTCATCCGCGCCCTGCTGGCGGTCGACGACCCGACGCCGGCCAGCTATCCCGGCGAGCACCACCGGCTCGACGGTGCCGAGCGCGGCCCGCTGCCGGCCCACCACATCCCGATCTGGCTCGGCGCGCGCAGGCCGCGGATGCTGCGGCTGGTCGGCGCGAAGGCCGACGGGTGGCTGCCCACGCTCGGCCCGGTCGAGCCCGACGCCCTCCGGGCCGGCAACAAGATCATTGACGAGGCGGCCCGGGAGGCGGGCCCTGACCCGGCGGAGATCCGACGCCTGCTGAACATCTCCGGCCGGTTCGCACCGACCCGGCAGGGCCTCCTGCACGGGCCGGCCGCCAGCTGGGTCGAGGACCTGCTGCCGCTGGTCGTCGAGGACGGCGTCGGCACCCTGATCCTGATGACCGACGACGACGCGACCATGACCCGGTTCGCCCAGGAGGTCGTCCCGGCGCTGCGCGAGGCCGTCGACCGGAGGCTGCCGGCCCCGCTGCCCACCACCGCGCGACGCAGCGTCACCGTTCGCGCCAGGCGGCGCCCGGGCATCGCCTACGACGAGGTGCCGCCGTCCCTGGTCGACAGCGCGGTGGAGCCCGGCGACGTCGGCTACTCGCAGGTGAAGTCGAACTACATGCGCGGTGGCGCGCCCGGCCTGATCCTGCGACCGGGCACCCCGGCCGAGGTGGCCGACGCGCTCGCCTTCGCCCGCGCGCACCGGGACCTGCCGCTGGGCATCCGCAGCGGCGGGCACGGCATCAGCGGCCGGTCGACCAACGACGGCGGCCTCGTGATCGACGTCGGCCGGATGAACGAGATCCGGGTGCTCGACGAGGCGACCCGTCGGGTACGCATCGGCCCCGGCGCACGGTGGATGCAGGTCGCGGCGGCGCTGGCCCCGTACGGTTGGGCGCTCACCTCCGGCGACTACGGCGGGGTCGGGGTCGGCGGGCTGGCCACTGCCGGCGGCGTCGGCTGGCTGGCGCGCAAGCACGGCCTGACCATCGACCACCTGCGCGCGGTCGAGCTGGTCCTCGCCGACGGCACCCAGGTCCGGGCCAGCGACACCGAGAATCCCGACCTGTTCTGGGCGGTACGCGGCGCCGGCGCCAACTTCGGGGTGGTGACCGCGTTCGAGTTCGAGGTCGACGAGGTCGGGCCGGTCGGCTGGGCCCAGTTCGCCCTGGACGCCAGCGACCCGGAGCTGCTGGTCCGCTGGGGCGCCGCGGTGGAGGCCGCGCCGCGCGACCTGACCAGCGCGCTTCTCATGGGCCCGCCCCGCATCGGCCAGCCGCGGGTGGCGCAGGTGATGGCGATGGTCGACTCGGACGACCCGGCGACGATCGTCGGGCAGCTCCAGCCCGTCGCGGACATCGCCCCCGGCTACGACCAGCAGGTGGTCATCACCTCGTACGCCTCGGTGATGGCCAACGCGAGCGACGGCCCGCACCACGGGCAGGGGGAGCCGATCTCCCGTACCGGCTTCGTCGAGCACCTCACGCCCGCCTTCGCGGCGGCTGCCAACCGTCTGCTGGCCAGCGGCGTGGTGTATTTCTTCCACATCCGTTCGGTCGGCGGCGCGGTCACCGACGTCGATCCCGACGCGATGGCGTGGAGCCACCGCGGGGTCAACTTCCACGTCAGCGCGTTCGGGCGGCACCGCGGCCGGCTCGACGCCCTCTGGGACGACCTCTTCGCCGGGCAGCTGCGCGGCACCTACCTCAGCTTCGAGACCGACCAGCGCCCGGAGCGGCTCGCCGACGCGTTTCCGCCCCGCACCCTGGCCCGGCTCCGTGAGCTGAAGGCGCGCTACGACCCGGACCAGCTCTTCCGTGACAACTTCGCCATCACACCCGACACCGCATCGAGGACGACGCCATGAGCGACTACGGACACGATCTGCTGTTCGGCACCTTCGTCACGCCCACCGTGCAGCCCGTCCGGCACGCGGTCGACCTGGCGGTGCTGGCCGACCGTGCGGGGCTGGACCTGGTCACCTTCCAGGACCACCCCTATCAGCCCCGGTTCCACGACACCTGGACCCTGCTGAGCTACGTGGCCGCCCGTACCGAACGCGTCCACCTCAGCGGGAACGTGCTCAACCTGCCGCTGCGACAGCCGGCGGTGCTGGCCCGCAGCGCGGCGAGCCTCGACCTGCTCAGCGGCGGCCGGTTCGAACTCGGCATCGGCGCCGGGGCGTTCTGGGAGGCCATCGAGGCGATGGGCGGGCGGCGGCTCGCCGCCGGCCAGGCGATCACCGCGCTGGACGAGGCGATCCGGATCATGCGTGAGGTGTGGGCCGCCGACAAGCCGGGCGGAGTCCGCGTCGACGGCGAGTACTACCGGGTCAACGGCGCCAAGCGCGGGCCCGCGCCGGCCCACCAGGTGAACGTCTGGATCGGCGCGTACAAGCCGCGGATGCTCCGGCTGACCGGCCGGGTGGGCGACGGCTGGCTGCCGTCCCTGCAGTATCTGCCCGGCGGGCCGGGCGACCTGGCCACGATGAACGAGCAGATCGACGAGTCCGCCGTGGCGGCGGGGCGAGAGCCCGCCCAGATCCGGCGGCTGCTCAACGTCGGCGGCCAGTTCGCGCCGACCGGCCGGTCGCTGCTCGACGGCCCGCCCGAGCAGTGGGCGGAGGACCTCGCCGGGCTGGCCCTGGAGCACGGGGTGAGCGCGTTCATCCTGGGCAGCGACGACCCGGCCGCGATCGAACTCTTCGCCGCCGAGGTCGCCCCGGCGACCCGGGAGCTGGTCGCCGAGGAGCGCGCCCGCACGGCGGCGGGCTGAGAATTTCCCATCAGTCGCCGGCAGCCTCTATCGCGGCCAACCGTCGGCGCAGGTGTGCCCGCTCCGGCTCGGTGCCGGCCAGGTCGAGCGCCTCCCGGTAGGCCACCGCCGCCTCCGGCAGCCGGCCCAGCCGGTGCAGCAGGTCCGCCCGGGCTGCCGGGTACGGGTGGTAGCCGCGCAGCTGCGGCTCGCCGGCCAGCTCGTCGAGCAGCGCCAGACCGGCCCGCGGGCCGTCCCGCATGGCCACCGCCGCGGCCCGGTTCAGGGCCACCACCGGCGACGGCGTCAGCGCGAGCAGTACGTCGTAGAGCGCCACCACCTGCGGCCAGTCCGTGGCGGCCTCGTCGGCGGCCTCGTCGTGCAGCGCGGCGATCGCGGCCTGCACCCCGTACGGGCCGGGCGGGCCACCGGTCAACGCGGCGAGCACCAGCCCCTGCCCCTCCTCGATCATCGGGCGGTCCCAGCGGCCCCGGTCCTGCGCGTCGAGGAGCACCAGCTCGCCGGTCGGGCCGATCCGGGCGTCCCGCCGGGCGTGCACCAGCAGCATCAGTCCGAGCAGCCCGGCCACCTCGCGCTCGCCGGGAAGCAGCCGGCGCAGGATCCGGGCCAGCCGGATGGCCTCCTCGGCGAGGTCGGGGCGCTGCAGCTGCGGGCCGGAGCTGGCCGCGTACCCCTCGGTGAAGATCGAGTACACCGCCTGGAGCACGCCGGACAGCCGCCCCGGCAGCTCGTCCGGCTCGGGAACCCGGAACGGGATGCGGGCCTCGCGGATCTTCTTCTTGGCCCGGACCAGCCGCTGCGCCATCGTCGCGGTCGGGACGAGGTAGGCCCGGGCGACCTCGGGCGTGGTCAGGCCCGCGAGGTAACGCAGGGTCAGGGCCCCGCGGTCCGTCGCCGGCAGCGCCGGATGGGCGCAGGTGAAGAAGAGCCGCAGCCGCTCGTCGGGGAGCCCGCCGTCGGCGTCCGCGGGCGCGGCCGGCCCGGCCCGGTCCGCCTCCGCCTGGAGGATGGCGAGCCGGGCGGCGTACGCCTGGTCGCGCCGGAGCCGGTCGACGGCCCGGCGCCGGGCCGTGGTGAGCAGCCAGGCGCCGGGCCGGGTCGGTACGCCGTCGACGGGCCAGTGCGTCAGGGCCGCCTCGATCGCCTCGGAGGCGACGTCCTCGGCCAGGTCGAGGTCGCCGAAGCGGTGCACCAGGGCGGCGAGCAGCCGGCCGCGCTCCTCCCGGAACACCGCCTCCACGCTGGCGCGGGTGCCGGCCGGCTGCCCGGCCATCCCGGTCATCCCTCGAACTCGGCGACCGGCCGCACCTCCATCGTCCCGCCGTCGCGCGCACCGGGACAGCGGGCGGCCCAGTCCAGGGCGACGTCGAGGTTCGGCACGTCGATCACGTAGTAGCCGCCGAGGACCTCCCGGGTCTCGGCGAACGGGCCGTCGGTGACGGTCCGCTCACCGGACGGGTCGACCCGGACCGTGGTGGCGGTGGTGAGGTCGGCCAGCGAGTGCCCGGAGACGAAGATGCCCGCCTCCTGCACCTCCTTGTCGTAGGCCACCCAGTCCTCGACGGTGCACGTCGGCGCCGCGTCCGCGGACCCGGCGTAGATCAGCATCATGTACTTCATGTCCGACTCCTGTCGTCGTTCTCTGGTTGCCGTACGACCTGACGACGAACGGGACCGGCCTGGATCGACAGCCCCCGGAAATTCTCTCCCACCGGAGCCGGGGCGGATGGGCTCGCCGCGTCCCGATTACCGGGCGAGCAGGGCGCGCAGCGCCGCGACGACCTCGGCCGGCGCCTCCTCGGCCATGAAGTGGCCGCACGAGACGGTGCGGTGGGTCAGCTCCGGCGCCCACGCCCGCCACAGCGCGGCGGCGTCGTAGCCGAGCGCGGCTCCCCAGTCCTGCTGGAGGACGGTCACCGGCATCCGCAGCTGGTTCCCGGCCGCGCGGTCGGCCCGATCGTGCTCGACGTCGATGCCGGCGGAGGCCCGGTAGTCGGCCACGATCGAGGTGACCGCCGCCCGGGACGCCGCCAGGTACGCGGCCCGGACCTCGGCCGGGAACACCTCCCGGTCCTGGGTCCACGCGTCGAGGAAGTGCCCGAAGAAGGCGTCCGCGCTCGCGCTGATCAGCTGCTCGGGCAGGCCGGGCGGCTGGGCCATCAGGTAGAGGTGGAAGCCGACCGCGGCGGTGGTGCCGTGCAGGACGTCCCACATGTCGAGGGTGGGCAGCACGTCCAGCGCGGCGAGGTGGGTGATCGCCTGAGGGTGGTCGAGACCGGCCCGGACGGCGACCAGGGCGCCTCGGTCGTGCCCGACCAGGGCGAAGCGTTCGTGTCCCAGCGCCCGGGCCAGCGCGACCACGTCGGCGGCCATGGTCCGCTTGGCGTACCGGGCCCCGTCGGTGTCGGCGGGCTTGTCGCTGGCGCCGTAGCCGCGCAGGTCGGGGCAGATCACGGTGTGGTCGGCGGCGAGGTCGGCGGCGACGTGCCGCCACATGAGGTGGGTCTGCGGGAAGCCGTGCAGCAACACGACGGCGGGGCCGGAACCGCCCACGGCCGCGTTGAGCGTGACGCCGTCGGCGACGGTGACGCGGCGGTAGTCGAAGCCCTTGATGGTGGGTTCCACGGAGGAGACCTTTCCTGGTGACGTCGGCCCAGGCTCCGGGGCGGTGCGCCCCTCGCCCGGTGTACGCCATCGAGCCTGCTCGGCGGCGATGAGCAGCGGATCAGCACCGGATGAGTGCCGGACGGGCCCGTCTGCTGCGGCCGGCGGTTGCCTAGATTGGGGGGATGACCGGGCAGGAGGCGGTGACCTTCGGCGTACTCGGCCCGGTGCGGGCCGTCGCCGGCGGGGGCCCGGTGCCGCTGCGAGGTGCGCGCCAGCGTGCGGTGCTGGCCCGGCTGCTGGCCGCCCGGGGTCGGGTGGTGCCGGTCGACCGGCTCGTCGACGACCTGTGGGACGAACCGCCGGACGCGGCGGTGGCGGCCATCCGCACCTTCGTCGCCGATCTGCGTCGGGCCCTGGAACCGGAACGGGCACCCCGCCAGCCGGCCCGGCTGCTGATCACCGAGCCGCCCGGGTACGCGCTGCACCCGGCGCCGGACGCCGTGGACGCCTGGCGGTTCGAAGCGGCGGTCGGTGAGTCGGGGGAGCTGCTGACGGCCGGGGCGGCGGAGCCGGCGCTGGCCCGTCTCGACGCCGCGCTCGCCCTCTGGCGTGGCCCGGCGTACGCCGAGTACGCCGGCCAGAGCTGGGCCCGCGGGGAGATCGACCGGCTGGACGAGTTGCGGATGTTGGCCGTGCAGCGGCGGGCTGAGGCGCTGTTGGCGCTGGGCCGGCCCGCCGAGGCCACCGCCGAGCTGCGGGCGCTGGCCGCCGATCAGCCGCTGCGGGAGGACGCCTGGCGGTTGCTGGCGCTCGCCCTCTACCGGAGCGACCGGCAGGGCGACGCGCTGGCCGCGCTGCGCCGGGCCCGGGAGACGCTGGTGGCGGAGCTGGGCGTCGACCCCGGTCCCCGGCTGCGAGACCTGGAGGCCGACATCCTCGCCCAGGCCCCGCACCTCGCGGGCCCGGCCGCCCCGACGGCGGTGACCGGGCCACCCGCCGGGGACGCCGCGCCCGCCGCCCCAGCACCGACACCCGGCGGCCCCGCACGGGCGTTCGTCGGTCGGGACGAGGAGCTGGGCAGCCTGCGGGCTGCCGCCGACCGGGCGGTCGAGCTGGTCACCCCGACGCTCGTCCTGCTCTCCGGGGACGCGGGGGCCGGCAAGTCGGCGCTCGCCGAGGCGCTGACCGGCCGGCTGGCAGCGGCCGGCTGGACGACGGTGTGGGGCCGCAGCCCCGAGTACGACGGCGCCCCGGTTGCCTGGCCGTGGCGGCAGGTCGCCGACGAGCTGGCCGCAACGACAGGGATAGCCCTGCCCGGGGCCGGGGAACCGGCGGACCGGGCCGAGGCCGACCCGGCGGTGCGCCGGTTCCGGCTGCACCGCGCCGCCGCGGCGCAGCTCGCCGCGGTGGCCGGACGGGCACCGGTGCTGGTGGTCCTCGATGATCTGCACCGGGCGGACCAGGGCACCCTGGACCTGTTGACCGCGCTCTTCACCGAGCCGGCGCCGGTCACCGGCCCGCTGCTGCTCGTGGGCACCTACCGGGCCACCGAGATCACCCCCGAGCTGACCGGCGCGTTGGCCCGGATCGCCCGGCTCGAACCGCTCCGGGTCTACCTCGGCGGACTCACCGAGGCGGCGACGCGCGACCTGGCCCGGGCCCTCGTCGGGCGGGACCTGGACCCCTCCGCGGTACGGCTGATCCACCGCCGCAGCGGAGGCAATCCGTTCTTCGTCCGGGAGCTGGCCCGGCTGCTCGCCGCCGAGGGCGACGCGGCGTTGGAGCGGGTGCCCGCCGGGGTGCGCGACGTCATCCGGCACCGGCTCGCCCGGCTGTCCTCGGCCGCGCAGGAAGGGCTGCGGCAGGCCGCGGTGCTCGGCCGGGACGTCGACCCGGAGGTGCTCGCCGCACTGGCCGGCGGCGACACCGCGACGCTCGACGCGCTGGACGACGCGTTGCGGGCCGGATTCCTCAGCGAGCAGGCCGACGGCGGGCTGCGGTTCACCCACATCCTGGTTCGCGACACCCTCTACGGCGACCTGTCCGCGCTGCGCCGGGCCCACTGGCACCGGGCGGCCGGTGCGGCGATCGAACGGCTGCACCCCGACGACCTCGTCGCCCTCGCCCACCACTTCGGGCAGGCGGGCAGGGCCACCGCCGCGCGCGCGGCCCGCTACGCCGGGCTCGCCGCCGAGCAGGCCGAACGCCGGGCCCACCCCCACCAGGCGGCCCGGCTCTGGCAGCAGGCGGTCGAGGCCCACGACCGGGCCGGCGGCGCTGACGTCCGGGGCAGGCTGACGGCGGTGATGGGGCTCGGCCGGGCGCTCGCCGTCACCGGGCACCTGGACCGCACCCGCCGCTATCGGGCGGACGGGATCGACGCGGCCGAGCGGCTCGACGATCCGGCGCTCCTCGCGACCGTGCTCACCGCCTTCGACGTGCCGGCGATCTGGCCCCGCAACGACGACGAGGCGCTCTCCGGCCGCATCGTCCGGGCGGCCGAGCACGCCCTGAGCGCGGCCGGCGAGGACGGCGCGGAGCTACGCAGCCGCCTGTTGAGCACGACGGCGCTGGAGTTGCGCGGCGCCCGTACCGACCGGGGGCGCCGCGCGGCGGTCGAGGCGGAGGCCCTGGCCCGGCGGCTGGGTGACCCGGCCCTGCTGGCGTTCGCTCTCAACGCCCGGTTCATGCACAGCTTCTCGCGCAGCGGACTCGCGGCCGAGCGCGCCCGGCTCGGGGCGGAGCTGGTCGACCTGGCCGCCGGGCACGAGCTGGTGACCTTCGAGGTGCTCGGGCATCTCGTGCTGATGCAGGCGCACGGGGCGCTCGCCGACCTCGGCGCCGCCGACGCCCACGCGGTCGCCGCCGACCGGCTCGCCGAGCGGCACGACCTGCCGCTGGTCGGCGTCTTCACCGGGTGGTACGCGGCCCTGCGTCTCGCGCTCGCCGGGCGATCGGCCGAGGCGGACATCGCCTACCGGCGGGCGCACGCGCGGATGCCGGCCGGCGGGATGCCCGGCATGGAGCAGGGCCTGCTGCCGTTCGCCCTGCTGTCGCTGCGGCTCGCCGACACGCCGCCGACGGCCGCGCCGGAGGTCTCCGACGAAGAGGACTGGGGGCCGCACGCGCCGTGGGTCCGCCCGTTGACCCTGGCCGCCGCCGGCCACCGCGACGAGACGGTCGCCGCGCTGCGCGCTCTTCCGGAGTCACCGCACGACCTGCTCCGGGAGGCCCGCGCCTGCCTCGTCGCCCGCGCCGCGCTCGCTGCCGATGACCGGACCGCCATGGCGTACGCGTACGCCGAGCTGCTGCCCGCGGCCGGCGAGCTGGCCGGGGCGGGCAGCGGGGTGCTCAGCCTCGGCCCGGTGGCCCGGTACCTGGCCGACCTCGCCGCCGCGCTCGGTCGGGACGACGAGGCCGCCGCCCATCAGCAGTCGGCGCGGGCGGTCGCGGCGCGGGTCCGGGCGGCGGGTTGACCGGTGCGCCGCCCCGGGCCGTGGTGCCCCGGGACGGCGGCGGAGTCAGGCCTTCCGGAGCCAGAAGGTCAGGCCGAGCGACTCGTCGGTGAACGGCTGGGCGTCCGGCCAGGACGCCTCGCCCTCGGCGCAATCGGTCGCCAGCACCTCGTCGGTCACCAGGTCACGGTGCTCGGTGAGGGCGAGCGCGGTCTCCTCCCGGTCCGTCCGGTAGCGCAGCTCGATCCGGTCGGTCACCTCCAGGCCGCTGCTCTTGCGCGCCTCCTGGATCTGCCGGATCGCGTCCCGGGCCACCCCGGCCCGGCGCAGCTCAGGGGTCAGGTGCAGGTCAAGGGCCAGGGTCGCGCCCGCGTCGCTGGCCACCGCCCAGCCCTCCCGCGGCGTCTCCACCACGACCACCTCGTCCGGGCCGAGCGTCACCGGCTCGCCGTCGAGGAGGACCGTGGCCGAGCCGGTGTCGCGCAGCGAGTCCCGCAGCGCGGCGGCGTCGGCGGCCGCGATGGCCTTGGCCACCTGCTGCACCCCCTTGCCGAAGCGCTTGCCGAGGGTACGGAAGTTGGCCTTGGCGGTGGTGTCCACCAGCGAGCCGCCCCCGCCGCCCACCGGCTCGACCGAGCCGACGTTCAGCTCGGCGGCGATCTCGGCCAGCAGCTCCGGCGACAGCTCCTCGAACCCGTTGGCGGAGGCCAACGCCCGGGACAGCGGCTGGCGGACCTTCATCCCGGAGTCGGCCCGGGCGGCCCGGCCCAGCTCGACCAGCCGGCGGGCGAGCGCCATCTGCCGGGACAGGGCCGGGTCGATCAGCGACTCGTCGACCTCCGGGTACGTGGCCAGGTGCACCGACTCCGGCAGCGTCGGAGCGACTGGCACGACCATGTCCTGCCAGACCCGCTCGGTGACGAACGGGGTGAGCGGCGCCAGCAGCAGGGTGACGGTGGTCAGTGCCTCGTGCAGGGTGGCGAGCGCCGCACGGTCGCCCCGCCAGAAGCGCCGCCGGCTGCGCCGGACGTACCAGTTGGACAGATCGTCGATGAAGGTGGCGAGCAGCCGTCCCGCCTGGTGCGTGTCGAACCCGGCCATCGCCGCGTCGACCTGCTGGACCAGCGTGTTCAGCTCGGAGAGCACCCACCGGTCCAGCACCGGCCGGTCCGCCGGCGCCGGGTCGGCGGCCGACGGGGTCCAGTTGGCGGTGCGGCCGTAGAGGGACTGGAAGGCGGCCGTGTTCCAGTAGGTCAGCAGGATCTTGCGGACCACCTCCTGGAGCGCGGTGTGCCCGACCCGTCGCGCCGACCAGGGCGAGCCCACGGCGGCCATGAACCAGCGCACCGCGTCCGCGCCGTGCTGGTCCATCAGCGGGATCGGTTCCAGGATGTTGCCCAGGTGCTTGGACATCTTGCGGCCGTCCTCGGCCAGGATGTGGCCGAGGCAGACCACGTTCTCGTACGACGACTTGTCGAAGACCAGCGTGCCGATGGCCATCAGCGTGTAGAACCAACCGCGCGTCTGGTCGATCGCCTCGGAGATGAACTGGGCCGGGTAGCGCTCGGCGAAGAGCTCGGCGTTGCGGTGCGGGTAGCCGAACTGCGCGAACGGCATGGAGCCCGAGTCGTACCAGGCGTCGATGACGTCGGGCACCCGGCGGGCGGTCTCGCCGCAGTGGCAGGCGAAGGCGACGTCGTCGATGAACGGCCGGTGCGGGTCGAGGTTGCTCAGGTCGGACCCGGTCAGCTCACCCAGCTCCGCCAGCGAGCCGACGCAGGTCAGGTGCTCGTTCGCGCACCGCCAGATGGGCAGGGGGGTGCCCCAGTAGCGGCGGCGGGACAGCGCCCAGTCGACGTTGTTGTTGAGCCAGTCGCCGTAGCGGCCGTACTTGACCGTGGCGGGGTGCCAGGTGGTGCGCTCGTTCTCGCGCAGCAGCGCGTCCCGGACGGCGGTGGTCCGCACGTACCAGGACGGCTGGGCGTAGTAGATCAGCGCGGTGTGGCAGCGCCAGCAGTGCGGGTAGCTGTGCTCGTACGGCTGGTTGCGGAAGAGCAGGCCCCGCGCCTCAAGGTCCTCGATCAGCGGTCGGTCGGCCTCCTTGAAGAAGAGCCCGCCGACCAGCGGCACGTCCGGGGAGAACCGGCCGTTGGACTGCACCGGGTTGACCATCGGCAGGCCGTACGCCCGGCTGTTGGCCAGGTCGTCCGCGCCGAAGGCGGGCGCCTGGTGGACCAGCCCGGTGCCGCTGTCCGTGGTCACGTACGACGCGAGGATCACGATGTGCGCGTCGGGGACCTCGACCAGGTCGAACGGCGCGCGGTAGGTCCACCGCTCGAGTTCCTTGCCCGTGAACGACTCGCCGGTCAGCTCCCACCCGTCGCCGAGCGCGTACGCCAGCAGCGGCTCGGCCACCACGAGCTGCTCGTTGCCGTCGGTGGCCACCACGTACCGCACGTCCGGGTGCACCGCGACGGCGACGTTCGACGGCAGGGTCCACGGGGTGGTGGTCCAGACCAGCAGCGCGGCCCGGTCGGCCAGCGGGCCGGAGGTGAGCGGGAAGCGGACGAAGACCGACGGGTCGACGACCGTCTCGTAGCCCTGGGCGACCTCATGGTCGGAGAGGCCGGTCTCGTCGCGCGGGCACCACGGCGCGACCCGGAAGTCCTCGACCAGCAGGCCCTTGTCGAAGATCTGCTTCAACGACCACCAGACGGACTCGATGTACTCCGGGTCCATGGTCCGGTAGGCGTCGTCCATGTCCACCCAGTAGCCCATGCGCTCGGTGAGCTCGGCGAACGCGTCGGTGTGCCGGGTGACCGACTCGCGGCAGCGGGCGTTGAACTCCGCGATGCCGAACTTCTCGATGTCCTGCTTGCCGGAGAAGCCGAGCTCGCGCTCGACGGCCAGCTCCACGGGGAGACCGTGGCAGTCCCAGCCGGCCTTTCGGGCGACGTGGAACCCCTTCATGGTCTTGTAGCGCGGGAAGACGTCCTTGAAGACCCGGGCCTCGATGTGGTGGGCGCCGGGCATGCCGTTGGCGGTCGGCGGTCCCTCGTAGAAGACCCACTGCGGGCGACCCTCGGACTGCTCGAGGCTGCGCGCGAAGATGCTGTTGGCGTGCCAGAAGTGCAGGACCTCGTGATCGAGCTCGGGCAGATCGACCTGGGTCGGTACGCTGCGGTACATCGTTCCTCCGTCGGCGCGTGTGGTGAAGCTCCGCCGGAGGGACGAGGCCGTGGGCCCCGCGGTACCACCCTCCTTGGCCGATAACGGCCCTCTCGTTCAGGTGTGGTCGGGTCTACTCGGCCTGGCGGCCTTTCTTCCGACGGCTCCGGGGTGATCTTCCCGCCACGCACACCCCCGGGCTTCCACCATCTCCGGGTCGCTTCTGGCTGCGTGCGGCGGTACTCGTCCCCATCTGCGCCTTCCGCACGCATCCTATCCCAGCCGATCCGGGCACGACCACGGCGTTATGGCGGGGCGAAATCTCGGGACTCACCGACAACTTATTTTGTCTTGACAAGAGAATCTGTCGGTGGGAGGGTCAAGCCATGTTCGACATCGCAGTGATCGAGGACCCGGCGGCGGCCGAGGCGTCGCTGGACCCGATGCGGGCCCGGCTGCTGGCCGAGCTCGCCGAGCCGGCCTCGGCGACGACGCTCGCCGCCCGCGTCGGCCTGCCGCGGCAGAAGGTCAACTACCACCTCCGGGCACTCGAGCAGCACGGCCTGATCGAGCTGGTCGAGGAGCGTCGCAAGGGCAACGTCACCGAGCGGGTCATGCGCGCCACCGCGGCGTCCTACGTGATCTCGCCCGCGGCCCTGGCCGCCGTGCGACCCAACCCCACGCCGGCCCCGGACCGGCTCTCCGCGCGGTGGCTGCTCGCGATCGCGGCCCGCCTCGTGCAGGACGTCGGGACGCTGATCACCGGCGCCGACCGGGCGAAGAAGCGGGTGGCGACCTTCGCCCTCGACGGCACCGTCCGGTTCGCCTCGGCGAGCGACCGGGCCGCGTTCGCCGAGGAGCTGGCCACCGCGGTCACCGCGCTGGTCGGCAAATACCACGACGAGAACGCCCCCGGCGGTCGTGAGCACCGTGTGGTGCTCGCCCTGCACCCCACCGTCGACTCCAGCACCGCATCCGCCAACGAATCCTGAACGAAAGGCTTTGGATCATGGGACACCACTTCGAGCTCCACAAGGACATCGAGCTGGCCGCCACCCCCGAGCAGGTGTGGGAGGCGATCGCGACCGGGCCGGGCATCGACTCCTGGTTCATGGGTCGCAGTCAGGTGGAGCCACGCGAGGGCGGGCGGACCAGCCTCACCATGGCCGGCCACGTCGACGAGGCGACGGTCACCGCCTGGGAGCCGGGGAAGCGGTTCGCGAACCGCACCGAGCCCGGGCCGGACGGCAGTTTCATGGCCATCGAATACCTCATCGAGGGCCGTGAGCAGGGCGGCACCGTGCTGCGGCTGGTCCAGAGCGGCGTGCTCGGCGACAACTGGGAGACCGAGTACGAGGCGATGCAGACCGGCTGGGACATGTACCTGGCCAGCCTGGCCGCCTACCTCGAACACTTCCCCGGCCGGACCGGCGCCCCGGTCACCGCGTTCCGCCCCCAGGCCGGCACTCCCGAGCAGGTGTGGGCGGCGGTGGCCGACGCCTTCGGCATCGCCGGCCCGATCACCGAGGGGGCCAAGGCCCGGCTCACGATCGACGGCCTGCCGCCGATCGAGGGGGTCGTCGACCTCGCCGGCCTCCCGACCTACGTCGGCGTCCGCACCGACGACGCGCTCTACCGGTTCCTGCACTCGGGCACCGAGCGGGGCAACGTCCTGGTCCTCGGCCACCACATCTTCACCGCCGACGCGGATTCGTCCCGGACCGAGCAGGCCTGGCAGAACTGGGTCAACACGCTGCCGATCGGTTGAGAGCCGAGCCGCGGCACGCACCGGGAGAGCGACCGTCGTCCGCCGCAGCGGCGGGCGCGGTCGCTCTCCGGTCCGCGACGTCAGCCGCTGCGGTACGTGCCGCGGTACGCGCGCGGGCTGACCCCGACGACCTGCCGGAAGCACTCGCGGAAGGCGGTCGGCGAGGTGAACCCGACCAACTCGCCGACCCGCTCGACCGGCGTGCCGGTCTCTTCGAGGAGTTGCTGGGCCCGGCGGACCCGCTGCCGGCTGAGCCACTGCATCGGTGTCGCGCCGGTCTGCTGGCGGAAGTGGCGGCTGAGCGACCGGGTGCTCATCGAGGCTCGGGCGGCGAGTTCGGCCAGCGTCAGCGGGACGTGCAGATTGTCGGTCAGCCAGGTGAGCAGCGGCTGAAGCGAGGTGCCGTCCGGCGCGGGCGGTTCGTGGCTGATGAACTGGGCCTGGCCGCCGGCCCGTTCCAGCGGCATGACGCAGCTGCGCGCCGTAGCGGCGGCCACCGCGACGCCGTGGTCGCGGCGCACGATGTGCAGACAGAGATCGAGCCCCGCGGCCGCGCCGGCCGAGGTCAGCACCGACCCCTCGTCGACGAAGAGCACGTCCGGATCGACGGCCACCCGGGGATGGCGGCGGGCCAGCTCGGTGGCGGCGGCCCAGTGCGTGGTGGCCCGCCGCCCGTCGAGCAGCCCGGCGGCGGCCAGGACGAACGCCCCGGTGCAGACCGACACCAGCCGCCCGCGCGCGGCGCGAAGCGTGTCGATGACGACCCGCGGCACCGGTTGGTCGAGATCGGCGAGCCCGGGGACGACGACGGTGTCCGCCCCGGTCGCCGCGCCCAATCCGTGCCGCGCCCGGATGCTGATCGGCCCGCACGCCACCTCGTCGGCCGCCGCACAGACCGACACCTGGTACGCCGGGCGGCCGTCGGCCAACCGGGCACGACCGAAGACCTCCATCGGTACGGAGAGGTCGAAGGGCACGACGCCGTCGTAGGCGAGGATCGCGACACGATGCACCCGCACAGTGTGGCGCGATCCCGTCGATGACGGTCCAGCCAGCCACTGCCCGCCGGTCTGCGCCGCACCTAGGTTCGGCGCATGGCTGTTCTCGTCGCGTTGCTCATCGGTGTCCTGTACGTCTGCCTGAACTCGCTGATCCCCGAGCCGCAGCGGCGCAGGGTCAGCGCCGTCATGGTGGGCGGGGCAGGGGCGGCGTACCTCAGCGGCGGCGGTCTCGGGGCCTGGGAGCTGGCGTTCACCGCGGTGCTGACCTACGTCGCGTACCGCGGGTTGGAATCGTGGACGTTCATCGGGATCGGCTGGCTGCTGCACACCGCCTGGGACCTCTTCCACCACCTCAGCGGCGACCCGATCCTTCCGTTCGCGCCCGGATCGTCGTTCGGCTGCATGATCTGCGATCCGGTCATCGCCCTTTGGTGCCTGACCGGCGGCCACTCGGTGACCGACGCGCTGCGGGCCCGGTTCGCGCGCGCCCGGTCCACCGGCTGACGGGCTCGCCGGTCACGGGTCGACGGGCGTCGGCTGGGTGCGCAGGTAGGTGAGCACCGCCAGCACCCGGCGATTGGTGTCGTCGCTGGGCAGCAGGCCGAGCTTCATCAGGATGTTGCCCACGTGCTTGTTGATCGCCGCCTCGGTGATGTGCAACGTCGCGGCGATCGACGCGTTCGAGCGGCCCTCCGCGACCAGCGCCAGCACCTCCCGCTCCCGGGCGGAGAGGGCGGCCAGCGGGTCGCGCGGCCGGTGCAGCAGCCGTCGTACCACGTCGGGATCGATGACCGTGCCACCGTCCACGACGGTACGGAGGTGCCCGACGAACTCGGTCACCTCGGCGACCCGATCCTTGAGCAGGTAGCCGACCCGCCGACCGTCCCCGCTGCCCAGCAGCGCGGCGGCGTACTCCGCCTGCACGTGCTGGCTGAGCACCACCACCGCGAGTTCCGGCCGCTCGGCGCGGAGGGCGACGGCGGCCCGCAGGCCGTCGTCGCCGGCGTCCGGCGGCATCCGGATGTCGGTCACCACGAGGTCGGGCTGGTGCGCCCGGGCCGCATCCCGCAGCGCCGGCACCGAGCCGACGGCGGCGAGCACGTCGAAGCCGAACCGTCGTAGGAGGCTGACCAGGCCCTCGCGCAGCAGGACCTCGTCCTCGGCGAGCACGACCCGGGTCACGGGCGGCACGGCAGCTCCACCCGCACCAGGGTAGGCCCGCCGGGCGGACTGGCGAGCAGCAGTCGCCCGCCGGCCGCGGCCACCCGGTCGGCGAGACCGGTCAGGCCGGTGCCGCGCCCCGGATCGGCGCCGCCACGGCCGTCGTCGGAGACCTCCACCACGAGCTGGCCGCCGACCTGGGTGAGTCGTGCCTCGGCCTGGGTCGCCTCGGCGTGCCGGGCCACGTTGCCGAGGCACTCGGACACCACGTAGTAGGCGGTGGTTTCGACGATCTCGGGCAGTGGGCGGTCCAGGTCGGCGTGCACGGTGACCGGGACGGTGGCCTCGTCGGCCAGTTCCCGGACCGCGCCGGCCAGGCCGAGGTCGGTGAGGCTCTGCGGGCGGATGCCGTGCACGATCTGTCGGAGCAGCCCCATCAGGCCCTTCGCCTGGTCGTGCGCCACGGCGAGCGGCCGGGCGGCGGGGGAGTCCTCGGGTACGTCCAGCCGGGCCAGCCCGAGTTGCAGGGTGAGACTGGTCAGCCGGGGCTGCGCGCCGTCGTGCACGTCCCGCTCGATGCGCCGGCGCTCGGCCTCGTACGCGTCGACCAGCCGGGCCCGCGACCGGGTGACCTCGCGCAACTCCGAGGCGTCGACGGGCCAGCCCAGCAGCCATCGCGCCACGGCGACCTGGCCGGCGGCGAGAAGGCCCAGCGCGTACCAGAGCACCGGCAGCAGCAGGACGCCCAGGATCGCGTACGGAACGGCCTGGCCGGGGCTGTCGACGGTGCCCCACACCACGATGACGTTGTCCGCGTCACCGGCCAGCCACGGGCTGGCGATCAGCGTGACGTCGAGCAGCGCGAGCAGCGCGACCACCCAGTACGCCAGCGGCACCACGCTGCCGAGCCAGGCCGAGTACGCGACCTCGCGCCACGCGCTGGCGGTGGTGTAGCGGGCGAGCAGACCCCGCCAGCGCCGCTCGGGCAGCGGGCGGGGGTCGACGAGGCCGAGTCGCCACCGCTCGACGGCGGCGACCGCGACGCTCACGATCGGGGCCAGGGCGACCAGGGCCAGCCCGCCGACGAGCAGGAACAGGGCGAGCGGCAGGGAGATCGGGCGGTCGTGCTGGCGTACCGCGTTGAGGGCCGCCACCAGGGGTGCGCCGACCACGAGCAGCCCGAGGGAGAGCAGACCGGCGATCGGGACGGTGGTCACCAGGTAGGCCAACGCCCGCCACGGCCAGCTGGAGATCAGGTAGCCGCGGCGGCGTAGCGCCTCGGCCAGGTGCGGAGGCTGAGCCGATGTCATGGCATCGACGCTAATCGGGGCTGGACCTGCGACCCAGCCGGCTGGATCCACTTCGTGGGTAGCGCCAGCCCCACCCGGATGCGGGGCGTGCCCGGCCCGCGGTAACCGGCCTCGCCGGCCCATTGCCCACCCTGAGCAGACGCCCGCCGGCCGCCAGCTACATGGAGGGCGCCGGTGGTTCGGGTGGGTTTCCGTAGGCACGGATGCCGTCTGCGACGGCGACTCCCGCCAGTACGAGGGTGGCGGTGATGCCGGCAACCAGCGAGGGCACCAGCACCAGGGCGGGCGCCGCGACGACCAGCACGAACAGTGCGACCAGGCGGGACGGCGACACGCGGCTGAACACCTCGTATTCGAATCGGGCTCGTCCGGCCAGGAACAGCGCGGGTCCGCCGAGAATGATGCCGGCCAACCAAGGCGTGGTGTGCTCGAAGGGATGGGCGATGACAATCTCGAAACCGGCGGCGGCGGCGACCACGCCGGCCACCATGAGCAGGTGGGTGTAGGGGGCGGACCGGACGAATCCGCCCGGGTCCCGGGAGGACTCGATGGCCGCCTTCAGCAGGGCCCCGGCGCGGTGGACGTAGATCTGCCACAACAGCACGGTGGCGAGGAACGCGACCACGAGCGCCGCGGTGCTGCCGGCCGTCACGTCGGCATCGGCGTAGGTGAGGGTGGTGACGAGGACGAGATCGCCGAGGGCGAGAGTGAAGAACTGCTGGTAACGCTCCGCCAGATGGTCGGCCGCCACCCGGTACTGGGACATGGGTATCCGACCGAGTTTCGGCGTGGGGTACCGGAGCCAGGCCGACCCGTAGTCGACCGCGAGCGCGGCGGCCCACAGCAGACCGCGCGCCAGACCCGTCACCATGCCGCCGGTGAGCCACGGTACGGCGGAGACCACGAACCAGAAGATGAACCTGCTGGCATGTAGTTGCGCCATGCGGCCGTGCAGCGCGGAGGCGAGGAAGATGCCGCGTCCCACGTGGATCGCCACGTATGCGCCCGCGAAGACCAGGGCGCGGTCGGCGAAGGCTCCGGGCAGCGAGCCGGCCATCAGGATGGTCCCGATCATGACCCAGAGCGTCATGATGAAGATCGGAGGCCGCTGCGCGTGGTAGAAGTCGGTCGCCAACGCGGTGATGGACCAGACCCACCAGATCGCCATCAGCAGCACCACGGCCTGGAAGACCCCGACCCAGTCGAGACTCCGGGCCAGGGTTCGTGACGTCAGGGCGAGTGCGGCGACGAACACCAGATCGAGGAACAGTTCCAGCAGGGTTGCCCGCTGGGGTCCCTCACCCTCACGCGTCAGCCCTACTGCTTGGTCGGTCGTCATCGGTTGCCCGCCTACTGACTCCAGGGTCTTGAGGGCATCGAGGAGCGGCCTGCGAAGGAAAGCCGGGCGAGTCTGCTGCTCCCAGGATCGCCATGACGAATATTAATGGAGTAATGGGCATTCGGTCGGAAAAGGCGTGGTTTATCCCAGAGATGGCCCTGGTCATCCCTTTGACGTTTCCTCTGCCGGCCGTCCCGGTTACTCGCGCATGGGGCTGACCCGAGAATCCCGGCCCCTGACTCCGTTGCCACCGCCCTCGTTGTCCCACTCCGCGTACGAATCTGTGCTGGCCGTCGACGCCCGGGCGGGTACCACCCGGACGGCGGCCAGGATGTCGGGCGCGCGCCTGAGGTTGGCCGGGTCGGCGGCGATCGCCATCGCCCGCTCCGCTGCCGCCGCCGGGGTGCTGGGCGGTACCACGAGCAGGTCGATCTGGGTGTCCCGGTCGGTGGTGGCGACCAGCACGGCGGGGTCGAGGGAGTCGAACCAGCCGAACCGGACCACGTCCGACCCGACGGTCAACCGGCGGAATCGGTCGTCCCAGGTGCGGAGGTTGAGCACGACGTTCCGGATCCGGCCATGGCGTTCGGTCAGTGCGACGAGCAGGCCGGGGAGTTCGGCGGCCGGATCCCAGGAGCGCGGCCACCACCCGCCGTCGAGCACCGTCCGTCCCCGAGCGGTGGCGAGTACGAGCCGAGGTGCGACGGGCGTCGAAGCGGGAATCATGGCGTCCGGGTGCCGGGTGACGGACACGGCTCAGCCTTCCTGGTGGGACAGCGGCGAGGCCGGAGGGAGCCCGGTCGTTGGCGGGGAGGTCGGTTCGGGCTCGTAAGGCCCCGCCGCCCGCTTCGAGGGACGGCGGTGGCGCATCCTCAGCTGGACGATCCGGGCCGTGCCGGGGAGGGCGACGAGCAGGACCCCGGCGACCGCGGCCAGTAGCAGCGCCACACCGATCGGCAGGGCGACGTGGGCGCCGAGGAACGTCACCTCGGCGCGCTGCCCGTTCTGCAGCACGAAGATCAGCAGCAGCAGGAGCACGACGGCGAACACCACGGCGACCACCCACAGATCCCCGATTCGCGAGCGCTTCAGCGCTGGTCGAAGGGGAGCCGGGCGAGCGTCGGCGGGACCGTCGTGTCCGTTGACGGTGGAGAGTCGGACGTTCCTGTTTCGGGGTGCGGTCATCACGAACCGCCGCCTTCCGACGGGTGCCCGGCGTACCTGGCTGCCGGCGTGGGCCAGCGCGGGCGGGGGTGAAGGCGGGCCGGCGACGGACCGTCGCGGCCCGGCGTGCAGGCGCGGGGGAGGTGCCGGCCGTCGGCGCGACGGGAAGTCGGCGACCTGGCCGATGGATGTACGGCGGTGGGTGACGCGGTGACCCCGATCGGTGCGGTGCGTCCGCCGGCAGCGGAGCGTCAGTCACCAGGGGTCCCGAGCGACAATGCCAGCGTACGCCTCCGTTGCGGATACCGCTGTGCAGGCAGTTTCCGGGTGGCCACTGCATGCGGTGATGGTGCAGATCCACGCTGTGCGGCGTACGGTGGGCATGTCGCCCGGGCCCGCGGTGGCCGCCAGGTGCCGCCGCCACCAGCCCGCAGGGGCGTTCAACGACCGTCATCCCATCGCCACAGCATGATCGTCGTGCTGGCTGATCGCCGACCAGGCTCCGGCCACTGGATCCACCGGTCACGGCACGTCCAGGTTCGCCCCGACGGCGGGTGATGGGATCCGACCGGCGCGTCCACACCGTCGTCCGTGAGCGTGACCGTTCCGGACGGCTTCACTAGGGAGCACCCGATGAGGATCGCCAGGCACAGGATCGTCACCGCCCTTCGCGAACGGGGCCAGCAGGCCAGGGCCGACTGGGTCGAGCGGGAACTGCCGGAGCAGGTGGACCCGGCCAAGCACGCCGGGCTGCTCGCCACCCTGCGTCTCGACCTGGCCGACCTCGCCGACGCGCCATCCCCGTGAAAGTGGCGCTGCTCGGACCGGTCGCCTGGCGGACACCCCCGTACCACTACGGCCCCTGGGAACAGGTGACGGGCCTGCTCGCCGAAGGGCTGGTCGCTCGCGGCGTGGACGTGACACTCTTCGCGACGCTGGACTCCGCCACCTCCGCCACCCTCGACGGTGTCTGCCCCCGGGGGTACGCCGACGACCCCGCCATGGACGGCCGGGTGTGGGAGGCCATGCATGTCTCCCACGCGTTGACCCGCGCCGGGGACTTCGACCTGGTGCACAACCACCTCGACTGGTTGCCGCTGGCCTTCGCCGAACACTGCCCCGCGCCGCTGCTCACCACCGTGCACGGCTTCTCCGGCGCGGGGATCCTCCCCGCCTACGCTCGGGCCCGCTCGTCCTACGTGTCGATCTCTGACGCCGACCGGGCCCCGGGGCTGGACTACGTCGCCACGGTGCACCACGGCGTCGACCTCACCGGGCTGCCGTTCACCAGCGATGCCGGCCCCGGGCTGGCCGCGTTCGGCCGGATCCACCCCGACAAAGGCACTCACACCGCCATCGAGATCGCCCGCCTCACCGGCCGGCCGCTCACCATCTGCGGCATCGTCCAGGACGAGCGGTACTTCGCCGAACAGGTGGCCCCGCACATCGACGGCGACCAGGTCACCTTCCTCGGGTCGGTGGGCCCCCGACGGCGCGCGGAGGTCCTGGGCGCCAGCACCGCCCTGCTGCACCCGATTGCCTTCGACGAGCCGTTCGGGCTGTCGGTGGTGGAGTCGATGGCGTGCGGCACACCGGTTGTCGCCTTTGCCCGCGGGTCCATGCCGGAGGTGGTCGACGACGGGGTGACGGGATATCTCGTGCACACCGTCGAGCAGGCCGTCGACGCCGTCACTCGGGTCACCGGCCTCGACCGGAGCGGCTGCCGGGAACGGGCCCGGCAGCGCTTCGGCGCGGACCGGATGGTCGGCGACTACCTCGCCGTCTACGACGAACTCACCCGCCGGTCGCGACGCGGGACCCGCTGACCGCCAGAGGAAGCATGCCCGACGAGGACCCGCAACCGCGGTGACCCAGCCTCGAACCCGTTCCGCCGGTGACACACGCTCGCCGGCGTACGCCGCATCGCGTGAGGCCGCCCCCGTACCCGGTGGCGTCCGACAACCGGAGGGCACGACACCCATGCTCAGCTACGGTTTCCTCAGCACCCACCCACCGACCCGGTGCGGACTGGCCACTTTCAACTCCGCACTGGCCACTCACCTGACCGCCGACGGTACGCCCGGTGGCGTCGTGCGAGTCACCGACGGAAGCGACGACCAGCGGCCCCGCCCTGGCGTCGTGCACACCTGGTCGGCGCGCGCCCCGGCCGGCTGGCGGGATGCCGCCGCCGCGCTGAACGCCTTCGACGTGGCCATCGTCCAGCACGAGTACGGCATCTACCCCGGTGCCGACGGCCAGGACGTCCTGCCGTTGCTGCGCCGGCTCGCCGTGCCCAGCATCGTCGTCCTGCACACCGTGCTCCGGCAGCCCTCCGCCCGGCAGAAGTCCCTGCTGGAGCAGATCGTCGCCGCTGCCGGCGCGGTCGTCACGATGACTGACACGGCCCGTGACCGACTGATCGTCGGCTACGCCGTGAACCCGGGCAAGGTCACGGTCATCCCGCACGGCGCCGCCGAGCACACCGGCGTGCCGGCTGACCGCCGTACCCGCCCGCACCTGTTGACCTGGGGTCTGCTCGGCCCCGGCAAGGGGATCGAGTGGTCGATGCGGGCCCTCGCGCGGTTGCAGGACCTCGACCCGACACCCACCTACACCGTCGCGGGCCGGACCCACCCCAGGGTGATCGAGCAACACGGCGAGGCGTACCGGGCGGGTCTGCACCAGCTCGGCGCCCAGCTGGGCGTGGCGCACGCCGTGGACTACCAGAACGTCTACCACGACGAGCATGAGCTCGGCGCGTTGATCCGCTCCGCCGACGTGGTCGTGCTGCCCTACGACTCCCGGGAGCAGGTCACCTCCGGCGTGCTCATCGAAGCGGTGGCCGCCGGGGTGCCCGTCGTGGCCACGGCGTTCCCACACGCCGTCGAGCTGCTCACCGGCGGCCCTGGTCTGGTCGTACCCCATCAGGATCCGGCGGCGCTGGCCGCGGCGATCCGGCGGATCCTGACCGAACCGGGCCTGGCCGTCCGGCTGGCCGGCCGGATCCGGCCGCTGGCCGAGCAGCTGCGGTGGCCGACGGTGGCCGCCCGCTACGGCACTCTCGCCGAGCGGCTCATCGCCGCCCGCCCGCCCGCGGTCAGTGTGGCGTCGGCGTGACCGCGACCACCGGCCGCCCGGCCGCACCGTTCGGCGCTCGCGGGCTCGCCGTTCCCGCACCCAGCTTCACGCACCTGACCCGGTTGAGCGACGACACCGGCCTCTTCGAACACGCCCGGCACGCCATCGCCCGCCGCGAGCACGGCTACTGCACCGACGACGTCGCCCGCGGCCTGGTCGTCACCAGCCGCGAGCGGGAGCCGACCGAGGCGGTGCTCCGACTCGCGGAGCGCTACCTCGCCTTCCTGACCCACGCGCAGGATGCCGGCGGCGCCTTCCACAACCGGCTCGGTCACGACCGGCGCTGGACCGACGAGCCCGGGGTCGGTGACTGGTGGGGTCGGGCGCTGTGGGGGCTGGGCACCGCCGCCGCCCGCAGTCCCGCCGGCTGGATCCGGGAGGAGGCGCTGGTCGCCTTCAGCAGGGGTGCCACGCGGCGCTCCCGGGCACCGCACGCTATGGCGTTCGCCGGGCTCGGCGCCGCCGAGGTGCTGCGCCGCCACCCAGGGCATGCCGCCGCGGCCGCGCTGCTGGCGGACGCGGCCGGCACGGTCGGCGGACCTGGATCGGACCCGCGGTGGCCCTGGCCCCGGCAGCAGCTGACCTACGCCAACGCGGCCCTCGCCGAGGTGGTCATCACCGCCAGCCAGCTGCGCCACGGCGGCCCGCCGCTCGACGACGGGCTGCGAATGCTGGCCTGGCTGCGGGACGTCCAACTCCGCGACGGACGGCTGTCGGTGATACCCGCCGGTGGGTGGCGGCGCGGCGCGGAGCGACTGCGCCACGACCAACAGCCGATCGAGGTCGCCGCCTTCGCCGACGCCTGCGCCACGGCCGCCGCGGTCACCGGAGACCGGGACTGGGACACCGGGGTACACCAGGCGGTCGGGTGGTTCCTCGGCGACAACGACGTCGGCACGTCGATGTGGGATCCAGAGACCGGCGGCGGCTACGACGGGCTGACCGCGCACGGACCCAACCTCAACCAGGGCGCCGAATCCACCCTCGCGCTGATCTCCACTCTGCAGCACGCGGCGCGGTGGTCGTGACCGGACCACCGGCCCTCCGGCAGGCGCTCACCCTCACCCCTGATCCACGCCGGGTCATCGTCAAGCTCTTCGTCCCTGGTGAGGACGCCGCCCTGGTACGCACTCGTGCCGGGGCACTGATAGATCGCGTGGCGCACCTCGACGACGAGGAAGCCGCCCGGCTGCTGCGGGACACCATCGACCGCTTCGGCGGTCGACACCGGGACCTGGACCGCACCTTCCACCACCACTACGACCTCGTCCGTCACCGGGTCGCCCGAGCCCGGGACCTTTCACCCACCACCCGGCAGCTGGTCGGCGCCTACTTCAGCCACGAGTACGCGGTCGAGGCCGCGGCGCTGTGCAACCCGTCGACGGTGGCCCATCCCGACCAGAGCGCCCTCGGCGCCGGGCAGTTGCGCGTCGCGGTCAGCCTGCGCCAGATCGGCGAGGGTCACCTGTCGTCCATCGGGTTCGCCACCGCAGTCCTCGGACCCGGGCGAAGGATCACCGTCGCCGACCGGTCCGGCCCCTTGGTCGTGGGACAGCGGGTCGGCGTACGGCACCGGCGGGACCTGCTCGCCGCCGGCTTGGCCGAGGACGACTGCGACAACGAGGTCACCGCCACCGTGCTGGACGCCCTGCCCGAACGGTACGACGAGGCCACCTTCGAGCGGGTGCTCGGCGACCTGCCGCCGGATCTGCTCTCCCGCAGCACCGGGTTGCGCACGCTCGAACAACTGCGCCGTACCAACGCCGGCAGCTACGCCACGAGCTTCCCCGCCGACACCGCACTGCATCAGCGGGTGCTCTGGCCGGCAACACCGGCGGAGAGCAACGGCATGGAGGACGCGCGGTTCGTCCGGTTCACCGACGATTCCGGACCGGTGTACCGGGCCACCTACACCGCGTACGACGGCCGGAACATCGCCACCCGCGGGCTGGCCAGCGCCGACCTGCGGCGCTTCGAGATAACTCCGATGCGCGGGCCGGGCGTACGCAACAAAGGCGTTGCGCTCTTTCCCCGCCCCGTCGGCGGCCGTCACTTGGCTCTCTGCCGCGCAGACGGCGAAACCATCGGTCTGACCTGCCTGGACGGTGCGAGCCGGTGGCAGCCCCCGGTGCCGCTGCACGCTCCGCGCGACAGTTGGGAGCTGATCCAGGTCGGCAACTGCGGATCCCCCATCGAGACCGACGCGGGCTGGCTCGTGCTCACCCATGGTGTCGGCCCGATGCGTCGGTACGCCATCGGCGCGCTCCTGCTCGACCTGCACCGACCGGAGCAGGTCATCGCCGAGCTCCCCGGCGCTCTGCTGTCGCCCGACGAGACCGACCGGGACGGGTACGTGCCCAACGTCGTCTACTCCTGTGGTGGGCTCGTGCACGACGGTGAGCTGTGGCTGCCGTACGGGGCCAGCGACGCCCGGGTCGGTTTCGCCACCGTTCCCGTCGCCGCGCTCATCGCGGCGATGGCGGAATCCGCACCGCCGTCCGCCCGCCCGGGCCGATGATCTTCCACCACTCGGCCCTAAGCCGTTCACGACGGGATGGTCGCGATGACCTGCGCCGTATCAGCCTTTCGGCTAGCTATCTGGTGGCCGTTGGTCTAGTGTCTGGTCCAACGATCGGTGCCGCAGCCGCGAAGCGCCGTCGGGAGCAGCGGAGGAACCAGCGATGACCATCACCACTGAGCGACCCGCCCCGGCGAGCACCCGCGCCGACAACATCACCTCCCCCGACTCCCCGGCGACCCAGCTGCTCACCGCCATGGGCGCGCTGCCCGCCGGCCACCCGTCCCGGCCCGCGATGCGCGACAAGGCGATCGAGGCCTGGCTGCCGCTCGCCAACCACCTGGCCCGCCGCTACAGCGGCCGGGGCGAGCCCAGCGACGACCTGGTGCAGACCGCCGCGATCGGTCTGATCAAGGCGATCGACAAGTTCGACCCGTCCCGTGGCGTCGACTTCGCCGGCTACGCGATCCCCACCATCGTGGGTGAGCTCAAGCGGCACTTCCGCGACCGCACCTGGGACATCCGGGTGCCCCGTCGCCTCCAGGAGCTGCGCCTGCAGATCTCCGACGCCAACAGCACGCTGCTGCAGACCCTCGGCCGCTCGCCGACGGTCGCCGACATCGCCGCTCACCTTCAGATCACCGAGGAAGAGGTGCTGGAGGGCCTGGAGGGCGCCCGGGCCTACAACGCCGTCTCTCTCTCCACCCCGACGGGCGACGGCGAGCGGGCCACCGAGCTGGGCGACATGCTCGGCGGCGAAGACGCCGAGTACGCCCTCGCCGAGCTGCGGGTGTCCCTCGGCCCGGCGTTGGCCACCCTCGACGAGCGTGAGCAGAAGATCCTCATCCTGCGCTTCTACGGCAACCTGACCCAGAGCGAGATCGCGACGCAGGTCGGCGTCTCGCAGATGCACGTTTCCCGGTTGCTGGCCCGCGCCCTGGTCAAGCTGCGCGGCCAGCTCGCCGACGCCCGCTGAGGCGGGTCAATCGGGCTCGTCGGTTGCCGGCAAGTTGCTCGCGCGGCCCGGCCGCGTGGCGGCTGCCGGCTCAACCGGCGGCATTGCCGCGGACCATCAGCGCCCAGGTGAGGCAGCCGAACGCGGCGGTGTTCGTGAGCGCGCGGACGATGTTCCAGGTGACCCAGCTGGCTTCGAAGCGCTCGCGTACGGCTGAGAGATCGGCGATGCGGCCGGGCTCGCCGGCCGCCGCGAGCGCGTCGTTGAGCGGGACGTTGACGGCGATGGTGACGATCACCGTCAGCAGGTAGAGGGCGAGCCCGCCGATGATCCACGGCAGGGCCGGTCGTCCTTCGCCCCGCCAGGCCAGGACGGCCGACAGGGCGGCGAACGCCACCGCGCCCAGGAAGCTCAGCATGAACCAGCCGTTGACGATCGTCGCGTTGATCCGCTGCATGGCCTCCACGAAGGTGCGGTCGTCGGCGCCCCTCAGCGCGGGCATGATCGCGTACGCGAAGGCCGCGAACAACCCGGCCATCAGCCCGGTGGTGATGGTGGCGGCGATCAGCGCCGCATGCTGTACGAGCCTCGTCATAGGGACTATTCAAAATGCCGAGGCCGCAGACTCTCCATAGCTGAAGCGCGCAGCTCTGTGTGTGATCGTCTACGCAGACGCGAGGTGGTGGCGTCCCGAACCGGGAAGCCACCACCTCGCGCGTCAGGCCAGGCCGCCAAAACGTCCGTCCGGTGTCAGCCCTTACCGTCGGACGGACTGCGCAGCGCATCCCGGACCCGGTCGATGACCGCCAGGGCCGGGCCGGCGGCCAGGTTGCCCTTCGCGGACTGTGCGCTGGGGTGCGGCCGGGTCGGAGCGGTCGCCTCGGCGGCGCGGACCGCGGTGGCGAGGCTGCGCAGCCGGCCGGCCGGCACGTGCTGACGCAGCTGGGGGAACTCGTACCGTTCCTCGTAGCGGGCGTGGGTGAGCACCGCGTCGCGCAGCAGGATGATGCCGGTGTCGAAACCGTCGGCGTCCACCCCGCCCGCGATCAGCGCCTGCAGCGTCTCCTTGGCCTGTCGTTCCTCGGCCAGCCGGTCGTCGACCATCGCGTCACCGCCACCCCCGGGCAGGGTACGGCTCAGCGGATGGATGACTTCCTCCTCGGCGGTCTCGTGGGCGGCGAGCAGTTTGACCAGGTCGTCGAAGGCGTCCCGGCGGGTGTCGCCGGTGCCGCCGATGACGAGCAGGAACAGCTGCTCGATCCGTGCGTGCTGGGCGAGCAGCAGGTCGACCACGTCCTCCTCGGGGCCTGGCGTGTTCGGGGCGCCGGCGTCAGGCATGGCTGCCTCCCTCGCCGGCACGCAGCTCCGCCACCGGGTGCGGCCCCTCGGTCTCCAGGCGGTACTCGTCGCCGAACCGCTCCCGATGCAGGTCGATGACCTGCTCGCTGGGGGGCTGCTGGCCGTCGTGCAGCTGCTGCTGCATCCACTCGAAACGCTCGTGCGCCTCCCGTACGTAGCCCTCGCCGAGCTTGTTGAGGTCCATCTGGGTGGCCAGCAGGTGGCGCAGGTACTCCTTGTTGGGCTCGAAGGTCAGCGGCTCGGGCAGGCCCGTGCTGCCGAGGATCTCCTCGGGCTCGCGGCCGTCATGCCGGCGCAGGAGGTCCGCGGCCTGCTGCAGGTGAGCCAGCTCCATCTGCAGGTGCAGCTCCCAGACCGCCTTGATCCGAGGGTCGCTCTCCTGCTGCAGGAAGGAGTAGTAGAGCCAGCATTCGTTGTACTCGTGGGTGAGCAGCCGTTCCCACCAGGTCTCACCCGGGTCCACCAGCGACTCGTAGTGCGTGACGTGCTCCTGCTCGATCAGGCTGATCTCCTGGTAGAGCTGCCGCGCGATCGGCTCCATGTACTGCGGGCCGACGTTCATGTAGTAGAACATCACCTGCTGCTCGGCCGAGAGGATCGTCAGCGCGTGCAGCTTCGACCGCGGGTCCACACTGTTGCGGTCGTACGGGGTGCGCACCTCGTCGAACGGGTGCCGGTGTTCGCGTACGGTGGGCCGCCCCGGCATGACCTCGGTCAGCCCGTTGACGACCTTCTCCGCCTTGCGTCGCTCCACCATCTCGTACAGGTTGGCGTAGCGGTAGAGGTGATCGAAGTCCTCCAGGACACCGAACTCGTACGCCTGCTTGAGGTAGGGGTCGGGTTCGTGGCGCGCCACCCAGGCGGTCAGGTCCACCGCCACCTGCTCATAGCCCAGCGTCGTCTCCAGCACGCTGGCCACCCCCGGCAGCAGCCAGTTCACCACCCGCTGCTGCTGGCTCTCCACGTACCGGACGTACGCGAGTTGGCGGCGGACTTCCTGGTCGGGGCAGTTGCGGGCGAACTGGTGCTGGAAGTTGATCGCCTCGACCTCGATACCGTTAATCGTGATGATCCGGCAGCGGGTGTAGGGGTCGACCGCTTCCGGGTCGATGGGTTCCACGTTCAGTTCACGCCAGTTGCGGATCTGGCTCTCCAGGGGGATCCCCTTGTGATCCAGTGGATTGAACATCCTCGCTCCGTTCGCTTCGTGCGACGTTGCCCGCGCCGTCGGGGTGTCGGTGCGGGTGACCTCACCGGGGAGCTTGCGGACGGGAGCCAGACCGAGAAAGGCCCCCGGGTGTGTGTCCCCGGTGAACCGCCCACCGTGGACGAGCCCCGGTGGCGGCGAAGGCCGATGTCTTGACCCGTCTTGCTCCTACCCTCGGCGGTGGCTCCTACACCGCAGCGATCCCGCTCGTGGGTTGGCTGCCGGATGAGCCGCGTGATCCGCCGACCCAGCCGGTCGAGCCGGCGGTGACAAGGAAAATTCGCACCACTGTGGTGTTAGGACTGCGGCCCGGGGGGTAGTTGTCCGCCGGCAAGCAACCCGGCAAGCTCGATATACGCAGAGACAGGACGACATATGACTACCCCCGCTGACACCAAGAACCGCACCGGCCGTGGCGACCTGACCGAGACCCGGCACGACCGGTTCCACGCGGACGAGACGAAGCCGTCGTGGAAGACCACCGAGCTGTTCGTCTACCTGGCCGCGGTGATCGGCGTGCTGATCGCCTCCCAGACCGTCGGTGACGGTGCCGCCAACAACGGTGCCGACTACTTCGCCGCCGACAAGGCCTGGTGGTACATCACCCTGCTCACCATCGGATACCTGGTCAGCCGCGGCCTGGCGAAGTCCGGCAGCCGCAGCCGCGACAACGACCCGCGTACCCACTGATCGCCGCGTCCTGAGGCCCGCCGGTCGGCCGACCCGTTGCGGGTCGGCGCCCGGCGGGCCTCGACGTGCGGGGGGCCATGGCACCCACCTGAGGAATGAGGTGCGCGACGTGGTCGGGGCGAAGCCGGACGGTGGCCGCGCACCTCGGCGGCCTCGATCGGTGGGAGGCAGGGCCGCGGGGGTCGCTCCCTGCCACCCCGGGTCACCCCGCAGGTCGCTAGACTTGGCCCTCGCGCCCTCGTAGCTCAGGGGATAGAGCAACGGTTTCCTAAACCGTGTGTCGCAGGTTCGAATCCTGCCGGGGGCACCTCGATGATCAGCCAAGACGCTATCTGAGCTGGCAATACGCACGTTGCTCGATGAGAACCAGGTGTGCGGCCGTAAGCCACCGGAAGCCGCCGTCTGTCGTGTCGTTGACGGCGGCCTCGTGACTCCACCTCCGCGAAGGGTTCACTCGGTCATGCGATGGACCCCCGATGGTTGGTCAACAGCCTGCGGACGCACGGGTCTCACCTGCGGCGGATGGTCGGCGGGCCCTCGTCACACAGCCCGCAGCGCCCAGATCAGGCGGTAACCCTGGTTAGTGGCCGAGAGTGCGGTAACGGAGGTGAACGACGCCGTTTCGGAATCGGCGCTCGTCGAGGAGTGCGAAGTCGGTGCGTACGCCAGTGGGCAGCCCCGGCTTGCCGCCTCCGACGGCCGTGGGCCAGACGAGTAACTGGCACTCGTCAACAAGTCCAGCCCGCATGGCTTGCGCCGCCAGGTTGGCGCCTCCAATCGTGATGTCACTGCCGGCCGTGGCCTTCAGTTGGTGTACGGCGGCGGGGTCGAAACGGCGCTCCACGCTGGTGGCGGCCGTTGATACCGCGGTGAGAGTCGTGGAGTAGACGACCTTGTTCGCCGCTTGCCAGGCGCTCGCGAAGTCAGCCATGAGGCCGGACTGCGCGGCCAGAGCAGGGTCGGTTTCCCAGACAGCCATCATCTCGTACAGGCGCCGCCCGTAGAGGAACGTACCGACCGACTGCAGGAGGTTGGTGGTGAACGTGAATACCTCGTCGTCGCGCGGGAACCAGTTGAAGCCTCCGCTTTGGTCCTCGATATAGCCGTCAATCGACACATTAGTTACGTAGATCAGCTTTGCCATGCCTACTACCTTCCGGTGCACCTAGGAACCGATCGGGATGTCACCCTCGCCTGCTAGCTGGTTGAGCATCACGGGTCGGGCAGACGTCTCCGCCTCTCGCCCGTTCTACGAACGAGTCGGCCCGGATCCGACGCCATCCCGGAAGGAAGTTTGACGGCATCGTCGGCTGGGCCGGCGCACGCCAGCGGTGCCCCATCCACGCTGCTTGCCGGGCTGTCCGTTGTGATCTCACCACCCCTCGGTCGTCGCCCTGGCACGGGAACCGAGAGTCAACGGCGGTCCGGCCTTTCGTTGGCGGCCGCGATGTGCAGAGCCAGCTCCTGGACGAGGTCGTCCATGGTCTGGCCGGTCTGGGTGCGGACGAGGGTGAGGGCGAGTTCGGCCAGGAGCATGAAGCCGCGCGTGCGGGCAGCCTCATCGGGGAAGGCTGCGAGCAGTTGTTCCGCCCCGCCGAGGTCACCACGGTGCTTGGCCGCGATGACCCCGGCGGCGCGCTGCGCGGCGATGAAGGCCGACGCTGGGTCGGCTGCTGTCACGGCGCCACGATGAGCGGATTGCCGGCGGCGCGTGCGGCGTCGAAGCGCCGGATGACGTCGGCCCAGTTGACGAGGTGCCACAGCCGGTCGACGTAGTCGGGACGGACGTTCTTGTACTGCAGGTAGTAGGCGTGTTCCCAGGCGTCGAACACCAGGACCGGGGTGGAGCCCTGGCCGACGTTGCCGTGGTGGTCGTAGACCTGCTCGACGATGAGGCGCTGGGACAGCGGCTCCCAGGCCAGGACACCCCAGCCGGAGCCCTGCACGCTCTTGGTGGCGGTGGAAAGCTGAGCGGCGAAGGCGTCGAAGGAACCGAAGTGCTCGTCGATGGCGGCGGCCAGCTCGCCGTCGGGGCGGTCGCCGCCGTCGGGCGAGAGGTTGTTCCAGAAGATCGAGTGCAGGACGTGGCCGGAAAGGTTGAACGCCAACGTCTTCTCCAGGCCGACCAGCGCCGTGTAATCGCCCTTGTCGCGGGCCTCGGCGAGTTGGTCGAGGGCGTCGTTGCTGCCCTTGACGTACGCGGCGTGGTGCTTGCTGTGGTGCAGCTCCAGGATCTGACCGCTCATGGCGGGTTCGAGTGCCCCGTAGTCGTAGGGCATGTCAGGAAGCGTGTAGACGGTCAACGGAACCCTCCCGCTTGTTGGAGATCGTCTCGGCCAGTATGCCTTATTGCAAAACTCTGGCAACTGCCGAATCCCGGCAACTAGGCGGCGTAATCCGCTTCGCGGACGGTGAACTGACCGAGTGGCGCTACGTGACAGCGGAAGACCTGGATCATCACGGCCCGCCTCGACTCACTCGCAGACTTCGTACGGCGATTACGGCACGCAACAGCGGCGAAGCCACCTACGCGGAGCACGGCATCCCCCTCTAGCCGAGAGCTTCGCTGCGCGGCGTCCTGGACCGGTGTGACGAGGTGACCGACCGCGTCAGTGGTCGTGTCAGGGGCGTGTCAGGCCGGTGACAGGGCGGGCGCCCATCGTTGCCGGCATGAGGAATTCAGCGATCGAGGTTTCCGGGCTGCGAAAGGCCTTCGGAGACAAGATCGTGCTCGACGGCATCGATCTGGATGTGCAGGCGGGCACGATCTTCTCCCTACTCGGCCCGAACGGTGCGGGTAAGACGACAACGGTGAACGTGCTGAGCACGTTGATGAAGGCCGACGGTGGGACGGTGCGCGTCGCCGGCCATGATGTCGCCACCGAGGCCAAGGCGGTGCGCGCGACGATCGGGGTCACCGGTCAGTTCGTGGCGCTGGATGAGCTGCTGACCGGGCAGGAGAACCTGCAGTTGATGGTGGATCTCCACCGGGTGGGCTCCGCCGGCAGGCGGGTCGTGACCGAACTGCTGGAGCGGTTCGACCTGTCGGAGTCGGCGCAGAAGCCGGTGTCGACGTACTCCGGGGGTATGCGCCGGAAACTGGACCTGGCCATGACGCTCGTCGGCAACCCTCGGATCATCTTCCTGGACGAGCCGACGACGGGCCTGGATCCACGCAGCCGCCGCACGATGTGGGACATCGTCCGCGAGCTGGTGGCTGACGGGGTGACGATCTTCCTCACCACCCAGTACCTGGAGGAAGCCGATCAGCTCGCCGACCGGATCGCGGTGCTCGATCAGGGCCGGCTGGTCGCGCAGGGCACCTCCGCGGAGCTCAAGCGCCAGATTCCCGGCGGTCACGTCCGGCTCCGCTTCGCCGACCTCGGCGAACTCGATGCGGCCGCCCGGTTCTTCACCGGCTCCACCCGGGACGACGAGAGCCTGACCCTGCGGGTTCCGGGCGACGGTGGGACGAACTCGTTGCGGGCTCTGCTGAACCAGCTCGACGAGCATGCGATCCAGCCCGAGGAGTTCTCCGTGCACACGCCGGACCTCGATGACGTCTTCCTTGCCCTTACCGGTCGCTCGAGCACGGAGGCCATGGCCAAATGAGTACCACTGGATCAGCGCTCGGCGATTCGGCGATCATGCTGCGCCGCAACTTCAAGCACACCGTCCGGAATCCTGTCGCGGTATTCAACGCGGTGCTGTTCCCGGTCGTCATCATGGTGATGTTCGTCTACGTGCTCGGTGACGCTTTCAGCGTCGGCGTCGACTATGTCGACTACGCGACGCCGGGCATGATCCTCCTGGCGGTCTGTTACGGGCTGGGGGCCACCGCGACGGCCGTGAACTCGGACATGACGAAGGGGGTCATCAAGCGGTTCAAGGTAATGGATGTCTCTCGCGGCGCGGTGCTCACCGGTCATGTCGTCGCCAGCATGCTCAACAATCTGATCGCGATCGCGGCCATCATCGGTACGGCCTTCCTGCTGGGATTCCGTTCGTCCGGGAGTCTTCTCGACTGGCTCAGTGCGATCGGTCTCGTCGTGCTGCTCGCTTTCTCGATCGGCTGGTTCACCGTCGCACTGGGGTTGGCGGCGAAGACTCCGGAAACGGCGGGTCTGGGCACCGTACCGCTGATCATGCTGCCGTTCTTCAGCAGCGCGATCGTGCCGGCGGACAAGATGGGCCCCGGCATCCGGCAGTTCGCGGAATATCAGCCCTTCACGCCGATCATCGAAGCGTTGCGTGGGTTGCTTGCCGGCGCCCCGTCGGCCGGCGACACGATCGCCGCGATCGCCTGGTGCGTCGGGATCGGTGTCCTCGGGTACCTGTGGGCGACCAGCACCTTCAAGAAGCGAGCGTGACCTCGACCAGCTGACGCCAGCTTGTCAGCGTGTCCTCCCGTGCCGCCTCGGCGAACCCTGTGTCGCCGAGGCGGCGCCGCGCTGCCTGCTCGATCCGGGCCACGTCCGGGTGCGAACGGTCCGGCAACCCCCGAACGGCGGCGCTGGCCGCGAGCAGCCGCGCGGCCTGTTCGTACTCGTCGCGGCGCAGGGCCAGGTCCGCGACCCCGACGAGCACCTGCGCCATCAGGGGTGCGTGCCCCGCCTCGGACGCCGCCTGCCAGGCCGCTGCGCGGTGTCCACGGGACTCGCCGAGATCGTCGGCAAGGTAGCCGAGCAGGTCCTGTGTCACCGCGCGCATGTTCGCCCACTCCGCTTCGTCGCCGAGCAGGGTGACCGCGAGACCGAGCTGCCGGTACGCCTCCCCGGCGTCGCCGTCCCAACGAGCGAGTTCCGCCTTCGCGAGGGCCAGCTCAGCCAGGGCATCCGGCCAGGTGACCGGTTCCGCGCAGCGTTGCGCCTCGGCCATCGCAGCCGCGCTGGCGTCCTTGTCGCCCAACAGCCAGTACAGCTGGGCCTGTCGCGCCCGCCGCCGGATGACATCCTCGATGGCGCCGACCTGGGTGACGACCTCGATCGCCTGCTCGTAGTACTCGCACGCACCGGCGAACTCGCCGCGCATGGCGACCCGCTCGGCCAGCTCGGTCAGCGCGAACGAGATCCCGAACCGCTCGCCGAGGGCCCGGAACTCGGCGAGCGCCATCTCAAGATAGGCGTCCGCATCCCGCCCCTCCTGGCCGAGCATGATCCGCATCTTGCCGAGGTGCAGCCGGGCCAGTGCGCGTGCCCAGGGCTCCTCGTCGTCAAGCAACGACTCGAACGCGGGCAGGAACGCGTCCGGTGCCTGCAACATGCGTTCCAGCGGTACGACGAACTTCAACAGCGGGTGGTTCCGCTGACCACCCCGGCTGAGCTGGTACGCCTTGTGGATCCACTCCGCCGCCCGGTGTTCGTCGCCCTGCCCGGAGCTGACGTACATGCTCATCAGCGCGTACACCGTGGCCCGGATCTCATCGGTCACCTCGCCGGGCGTCTCCGTGGCCGCGGTGATCAACTCGATGCCTTCGGCCTTGTGCCCGCTGAACCACCAGTACCAGCCGGCGCCCGCCGCGAGCCGCATCGCCGCCTGCGCCTCGCCGGCGCCGAGCGCGCCACGCATCGCCGAACCGATGTTGTCGTGCTCGGCCTGGAGCGTGGCGAGCCACTGCAACTGCTCGGCGCGGCGCAGATGCGGCTCAGCGGTCTCGGCGAGTTCGGTGAAGTAGGCGAGATGCGCCCGGCGGGCCAGGTCCGATTCCCCGGCCTCCGCGAGCCGGTTCGCGGCGTACTCCTTGATCGTGCCGAGCATCCGGTAGCGCGGTGCGCTGTGACCCTCGGCGAGCAGCAGCGACTTCTCGGCCAGCGAGGTGAGCAACTCGAGCATCTCTTCCGGCGCCACCCCGTCGCCGGCGCAGACCCCCTCGGCCGCTTCCAGGCTCGCCCCGCCCGTGAAGACCGAGAGCCGGCGCAGGACCACCCGTTCGGCGTCGGTGAGCAACTCCCAGCTCCAGTCGACCACCGCCCGCAACGTCCGGTGCCGCGGCAAGGCGGTCCGGCTACCGCCGGTCAACAGCCGGAACCGGTCGTCGAGCCGGTGGGCGAGCTGATCCAGGGACATGGTGCGCAACCGGGCCGCGGCCAATTCGATCGCCAGCGGCATCCCGTCCAGCGCCCGGCAGACGCGCGCCATCGTCGACAACGTGGCGGCATCGAGCGCGAGGTCCTTGCGCACCGCGCCCGCCCGGTCCCGCAGCAACTGAACGGCCGGAGACGATTTGATCTCGCCGGGGTCGGCGTCCACCTCCGGTGAAGCCAGCGGCTCGACCAGCCACAGCGCCTCGCCGGTGATGCCGAGTGGCTCCCTGCTCGTGGCCAGGATCCGGAGCCGCTGGCATTCGCCGAGCACCCGATGGGCGAACGTCGCCGCGGACTCGATCACGTGCTCACAGTTGTCCAGGATCAGCAGCGCCTCCCGCTCGCCGATCGCGGCGACGAGCCGGTCCGTCAGATCCGCGTCCGGTGCCCCGCTGAGCAGAGCATCACGGAGGCCGAGCCCGGCGATCGTCGGCTGAGCCACGTCGCCGTCGGCGCCGATCGCGGCGAGCTCCACCAGCCAGGCCCCGTCCGGTAGGTCGCCGACCAGCGTACGGGCGGTCTCCGTGGCCAGCCTGGTCTTTCCCGAGCCCCCCGGCCCGATCAGGGTGGTGAGCCGGTGTCCGGCGACGAGCGCGCGGACCGCGGCGACGTCGGCATCCTTGCCGACGAAGCTGGTCAGCTCGGCACGCAGGTTGGTCTTCCGCTCATCCTCCCGGCGTCCCCCTTCGCCGCGCAGCAGAGCGACGTGCAACGCGGACAACTCCGGTGAGGGGTCGACGCCCAGCGCGTCGGCCAGGGCCTCTCTCGTGCGCTGGTAGACCAGCAGCGCCTCGCTGCCCCGACCGGCCGCCGCCAGGGCACGCATCAGCGCGGCGACAAGCCGCTCCCGCACCGGATGCGCGGCCACCAGGTCGGTCAGTTCGCTGACCAGCTCCGCACCGCCGCCGAGGTCGATCTCCGCGTCGAACCGATCCTCCAGAGCGGCCAGGCGTAACCCTTCGAGCCGGGTGACCGCCGCGTCGAACGCCGTACTGTCCGGCAGACCGACGTCCTGCATGGCGGCACCGCGCCACAGCGCGAGGGCTTCGCGCAGCAGCCGTACCCGTTGAGGACCGTCGCCGTCGCGGACCTGGCTCGCGGTGACGAGGCGTTCGAACCGCACGGCGTCGACGTCGTCGGGTGCCACCGTCAGTCGGTAGCCGTCGGTCTGACCCTCGACCGATCCCTCCGGCAGCACCTTTCGCAGCCGGGAAACCAAGCGGTGCAGTGCATTCGTCGCGTCGGCGGGCGGCTGTTCACCCCAGATCCAGTCGACGAGCGTTGCCTTCGGGACCACGCGACCCGGTTCGAGCGCGAGGGCGACCAGCAGCCCGCGCAACCGGGCGCCCGGCACGTCGGCGAAGGCGCCGCCGTCCGTGCGAACCTCGAACGATCCGAGCATCCCGATCTGCACGCAGCAGATCCTGCCATGGGTCGTGAGCACGCTCCCGGCTGCTGATGCCCGGACCGCAGCTGGCAGCGCTACCGCACGTGAGCCGCGGCTATGCGTGGGACTCGCACATGCTCCAAGCATCGCGTTCCCAGCCGAGCGATGGGGTAGCTGAACTCTCTGAGATGCCTGTCCTCGGACTCGACGGAGATCCGTATCGACAGCGGCTCGGCTGGAAAGCTCCACACGCCCGCTGCGGTCGTTGCCGAGGGCCTCTATCGGCTCTGTTACGTCCGCAGCCCCGAGGGCATCATGGTGGCACCGGTCGCTCGCCGCCCGTCAAGGGCCCGGATCTCGAAGACATCACGGTCTGATACTTCTCAAACACGCTCTGCTCTAGGGCGGGAAGAGCGAGGTAGGAGTGGTCCGCTTGAAGGTCGTTCCCGGCAGTTTGCCCCTGTCGGTTAGCGGGCGGTTCAAGCCGTGGGCGATCTCGGTGGGCCACAGCAAGTTGCTGATGCGAGGGCTGACCGGGGATCCGGAGGGCGACCAGCCGCCGCGAGTCTTCGATCTCCTCTTCCAGGATGTCTCACGCATCTGTTTGTCTGACGCCTATCCGGAGTTGCATCTGCGGGCGGCTCCGGAGGCTCGGCTCATTGCCGAGGCGGAGCGCTTGGGTGTGCGTTGGCCAGAAGCGACGATGTACCTGGTGGACCGTACGCGAGACACGGACTATGTGGTCGCTGGCCGCGTCTACTGGGCCGAGGTGGCCGTCCCGCCTGGAGCGGGTAGTCCGCTGCTTTCTGAGGATCCAGACGGTCTGGAGATTCCTGGTGTTCTCTACTTCGCCTGAGCGGGGTGGCTCGCGCCGCAATCTGTCGGTCGGACTGAATCAGGTCCCGTCGTCCTTGCTTCGACGGGCCTTGCGTTCCTGCACGAAGTAGTCGCCGAGGTCGTCGAGGAGACGTGTGCGGGCAGCATCCAGGCGCTGCCCGTAGTCGGGCATGAAGATCTCCACGAGTTTCGTCTCCAGGGCGCCGCTGATCCGATGCAGCGCCGACCAGACCGCGACGTCCTCGTCGGCAACCGCGTCGAACCGCTCTGTGCCGATCATCTTGTCGAGCCAGTCCGACAGCACGAGAGCCTGATCCCTGGACAACTTGATCGTGAAGTCCTCGGCCACCGCGCAAGGCTAGCCGCCACTGAAGAGTGCGCTCGTCCTGGTGCCCGCTCGCCACATCGCCACATGAAGGTGACTCGGAAAACCGATTGCCGGCCGTCGACACGGCCCCTACCTTGATGAAGCAAGGTCATCCCGACGAAATCGAGGAGTTCCCCGTGTTGCAGTACCTCTGCACCGAAATGGCGCGGCCTATGCCATGTGCCGGTGTCGTGCTGCCCTCGATCGGGCGAGCCCACGACCTCTGCGCGAGTGAGCAGAACTGGATGCCGGGGCGGCGGCGCGAATAGCGCATTTTCAGACGTGAAGCCGCCCGCCCGCCAGGGATCGGGCGGCTTTTTCGTCAGCGAGAACCGCACAGGGGCGTAGCTCAACTGGTAGAGCACCGGTCTCCAAAACCGGAGGTCGCAGGTTCGATTCCTGTCGCCCCTGCTCTTCGTTCCGGCCGTGGCCGGTGACGTAGCACATTCTTAACTCCACAGTGGATGGCATGAGATCTCGGCCGGCGTCGACACATGGGCCGGCCGGGGGTAACCCTCCGGGACGAGGGAGACGGCAACCCACTCGCTTTGGCAGCGAGGGAAACGGGGTTCGACTCCCCGGTCCCGGACCATGGTGCGGACCTCACGGTGGGGTCCCGCCCGGCCGACGCAACGTCGTCGGCCCCTTGCGGGCTGGTGCAACTCGGCAGCACGTCCGGCTCTGAACCGGAAGGTTGGAGGTTCGAATCCTCCGCCCGCAGCGGCTCGCAGTTCATGCCCGACTGGCCCAGCGGTAGAGGCGCTCGGTTCAGGTCCGAGAGGTGCGGGGTTCGAATCCCCGGTCGGGTACGCATGGGTCCGGCACGGAACGCACGGAGAGGTGGCCGAGCTGGCCGATGGCGCCGCGTTGCTAACGCGGAGCGGGTGACACCGCCGGGGGTTCGAATCCCTCCCTCTCCGCCATGCCCCCGTAGCTCAGCGGACAGAGCGCCTGGCTACGAACCAGGAAGCCGCAGGTTCGATCCCTGCCGGGGGTACGTACGCAGTTGGTTACGGCCTGGTCGTGTGCCCGAGTGGTCAGGGAGCGGTCCGCAAAACCGCGTACCGGGGTTCGATTCCCCGCACGGCCTCGATGCGTGCCATCCACTGGGTGAGGCGCAGGCGGGCGTGGGCCCAGCTGCCGCTCATAACGGCGGCCTGCTCGGTTCGACTCCGAGGCCTGCGACCAGTGCGGCCGGCCGGCTACGACCCTGGTCGGGCTCAATAGCAGCTCTTGCTTGCCACCCGTATGAAGGCGTCGCGTGACACCACCTTCGTGGTGTCGTGGTCGACGGGTGCCAGCACCTGGTCGGGGCCGATCCGGGCGAAGTCCGCGGTGCTGAAGTCCACGGAAATGGCGTCACGACCGCTCGACCCGGAGAGGCTGTACGTGGCCTCGGGCTTCAGTTCGGTGAGCGGCTCCGTCTGCGCCGAGGTGCCCGATGCCGGCGGAGAGGTCTCTCGGGTTCCGGCGGTCTCCCAACCCTCCGGCGGCTGACCGAGAAGCGGGACCTCCACCACCTCGGTGGTCGACTGCCCAATGATCCGCCAGCTGGTCAGCGGGCGATCCGTCGTGTCGTCCTCACTGGTTTCGTACACGCTCATCTGGGAGAACGAGCCGTCGCACGGGACGAGAACACCGATCGGCCTGCCATCCAGGACAGCGAGGGCCACGACAGGTTCGTCGGGTGGAGTGCAGGCGGCCAGGAGCCCGAGCAGCGGAAGCAGCATCATCGCCACGGTCTGTCTGCGCATGCGGTCATTCTTTCGGCGCGACATCACACGTTGGTCGCATGACGATCACCATTGGTTGATGGCCGGCGGGCCGGTGCCTCGCAGCGGCTGGCGAGCCGACGCCCGCAGCGGCCGGCGGGCTCGGCGGCCCGCCGGCCGACGGTCAGGGAATCAGTTGCCGCAGGCGGTGTCGAGTGCTTCGATCGGCTGCTTCAGCGCGGGCTCCTCGACATCCACCGGCTTCTTGTCGGCCAGTCGCTGCTCGATCGCGATGGCCAGGTTCTCGAAGGCGGTGCGTACGGTCAGGTCGGCGGCCTGGGGCGCCTGGGCGCGCAGGCCGGTGACGATCGTGGTGTAGTGCCCGCGGATCAGCCGGTCCTGCTCGGCCTTGCTGACCGGCTTGTCGATCTGGGCGATGGCGTCGTCGGCCATCCCGACGAAGCCGGTCTTGACCACCTCGGTGGCGGCCTTGCAAACCGTCTGGCTGTTGGCGGCGACGTCGACCGTGGGGCTGGCCGCCGCGCTGGTCGACCCGCCGGCCGTGGGCTCGCTGGTCTTCTCGCACCCGGCGGCGAGGCCGGTCAGCGCCGCCAGGGCGGCGAGGGTACCGAGGGCGCGCAGGCGCGTGCTGGACATGGTCATGGCGTACTCCCCGTGGGTCGTGCGTGATCTGCGGTCCGCCGGGGCCGTTCGGGCCCGGTCGATCGGACCGTTCGATCCGCCACTGTAGAGGGGCCGATGCTGACCCCGCGATCAGGATTCCCCGCCCGGTGGCCCGGCCCGGACCCCGGCGGCCGGCGCGGGGCGAGGCCCGCACCGGGACGCGCGCGCTCCGTCAGGGCCCGGGCTTGCGGGCCAGCAGGTACGCCTGCGGCGTCTTCTCCGTGCCGCCGGCGTACGGCTCGGGCTCGCGGACGAGCTGAGCCCGCAGCGCGAAGCCGGCGTCGGTCAGCAGCGCGGCGACCTGCTCCGGTCGGCGCCGGCGGAAGGTCAGCGACAGCGGCTGGCCGAACCCCTCGGTGCGGACCACCGGTTCGTCGCCGACCTGGAAGACCATGGCCAGGTGGCCGCCCGGCGCGAGGGCCCGGTGGAAGCCGGCGAAGGTCGCCGGCAACAGCTCGTCGGGGACGTGGATGATCGAGTGCCAGGCCGTGATGCCGGCGAGACCGCCCTCGGGCAGGTCGAGCGCGGTCATCGAGCCCTCGTCGAAGCGCAACTCGGGATGGTTGCGGCGGGCCACCGCCAGCATCCCGGGTGAGAGGTCGATGCCGAACGCCGCCAACCCGAGCCCGCTGAGGTAGCCGGTCACCGCGCCGGTCCCGCAGCCGAGGTCGGCGACCGGACCACCGCCGGTGCGCTGCACCAGTTCGGCGAAGGCGGTGAGGACGGCGCGGTCCCACGGCTTGCTGGTCAGCTCGTCGCGGAACTGGGCGGCGAACTCGGTGGCCACGGCGTCGTAGGACGTCCGGGTCTCGCGGAGGAAGTCCGGTTCGATCATTCCGGGCAGGCTACGCCGGGCCGCCCGGGGCCGAAGGCTGGCCGTCCGCCTTCGTCACGGGCACGCGACGCCACCGGCGGCTCGGCGCGTACGCGGGACGGCACGGCCGGCTCGGCGGGCCCCCGGAACGGCGCCGCCCCGCTCGTGACGGCGAGCGGGGCGGCGAGCGGGAAAGGGCTCAGAGCGCGGCGCGGATCGCCTCGGCCAGGGTGACCGGTGGGCGGCCGATCAGCCGGGCCAGGTCGTCGCCCTCGACCTCCAGCTCGCCCAGGGCGAGCCCACGGTCGCCGTCGGCGAGGACGGCGGCGAAGTCGGCGGGTACGCCGGCGCCGACCAGCATCTCGATGTACTTCTCCTCGGGGAGGTCGGTGTAGCTGACCTCGCGGCCGGTCTGCCGGGACAGCTCCCCGGCCAGCTCGGTCAGGGTGAACGGCGCGCCACCCAGCTCGTACGCCCGGTTGGCGTGGCCCTCGGTGGTGACCACCGCGGCGGCGGCCTCGGCGTAGTCGGCCCGGGCGGCCGCGCTGACCCGACCGTCGCCGGCCGCACCCGCGATGCCGTACTGCAGGTAGGTGGGGATCTGCGGCAGGTAGTTCTCGAAGTACCAGCTGTTGCGCAGGAAGACGTACGGCAGGCCGGCGGCGGCGATCTCCTGCTCGACGCCGCGGTGTTCGGTGGCGAGGACCAGGCTGGAGGTGTCCGCCTTGGTGATGCTGGTGTAGGCGATCAGGCTGACGCCGGCCTCCTCGGCGGCGGCTGCCACGTTGCGGGCCTGTTCCACCCGGCGGCCGAGTTCCGTGCCGGAGACGAACACCACCTTGTCGGCGCCGGCGAAGGCCGCGGGCAGCGACGCGGGGTCGTTGTAGTCGGCCTGCCGCACGGTCATCCCGCGCTCGGCGAGGTCGGCGAGCCGGGTGGTGTCCCGGCCGAGCGCCACGATCTCGGCGGCGGGTACGCCCCGGCTGAGCAGCGATTCCACGGTGAGCCGGCCGAGGTGACCGGTGGCGCCGGTGACGACGATGGACATGCGAACTCCCTCTCGAGGTGGGTCGGACCTCAGCTGCAACGGGAAGCTGGTCGGGTCACTTCCCGTTGGAGAGTAGGCACCTTGAAGTGCGTAACTCGCCATGGGAGAGTAAGCGGGTGGAACCGGACCTCTACGACCGCAAGTGCGGCAGTCGGCAGGTGCTCGACCGGATCGGCGACCGGTGGAGCGTCCTGGTGGTGCTCGTCCTCGCCGACGGCACCAAGCGCTACGGCGACCTGGCCAAGCGCATCGACGGGGTGAGCCAGAAGATGCTCACCCAGACGTTGCGCGCGTTGGAGCGCGACGGGCTGGTCACCCGGGAGGTGCACGCCTCCGTGCCGCCCCGGGTCGACTACGCCCTCACCGACCTGGGGCGCAGCCTGCTCGACCTGCTCTCCGGGCTCCAGGCGTGGGCCACCACCCACCTCGGCGAGGTCGAGGCGGCCCGGGTCCGCTACGACGCCCGCACCGTGTAACGAGAATTGGCGCGAAGACGCTGCGCCGCGAGCGCAGGCGCGCGATTCCCGACGCTAATAGGCTCCGCCGTATCGAGAATCGCCACATCGTGGCAATCCCACGGCCGGGTGTCGGACGCGAGTGAGGGGGCGTGTCCGCCCTCCCCGGTCGGTGCTCACCGATGTCTCGCGAACCAGCGGAGGATCCTTTGCGCCGTACCGCACTGCTCGCCACACTGACCACCGCGGCCCTTGCCGCAGCCATCGCGGCCGCCACACCGGCGTCGGCGATCAACACCTACAACGCCCAGCCCGCGCCGGAGCGCACCGAGGTCGGCGCCCTGCTGGTCCAGTGGGACCGCGACGCCGACCCGGCCACGCCCGACGTCGTCGACTGGTACTGCTCGGGCACCATGATCGACCGCGATGTCTTCCTGACCGCGGCGCACTGCACCACCGACTGGGCGCCCGGCGCCCGGTTCTACGTCTCGCTCGAGCAGGACGTCGAGGGTGCGCTCGCCGAGGCCAGGGCGGCCGGACTCAGCCCGGAGCAGGTCGCCGCGACGGTCGGGGTCGAGGGTACCGAGCACAACAGCCCCGACTATCCGGGCAACTCCGCCGATGCGCACGACATCGCGGTGGTCACCTTCGACACCGCGCAGGCGGCCGAGCTGGACCGGCGGTACGACTTCACCCCGGCCACCCTGCCCACCGCCGGGCAGCTCGACGCGCTCGGTAGCCGCACGCTCGAGGCGGCCCGCTGGGAGGTCATGGGCTACGGCACCGCGGAGGCCCAGCGCGAGCCGGGTGGGCACGTCCACCCCGGCGGCGGCGTGCGGATGAAGGCCGAGCTCGGCTTCAACTCGCTCAACAAGACCTGGGTCCGCCTGGCGATGAACGAGAGCCGGGGCTACGGCGGCGCCTGCTACGGCGACTCCGGCGGCCCGAACTTCGTCACCATCGACGGGCAGCGGATCCTCGCCGCCACCACCATCACCGGTGACGGCCCCTGCTACGCCACCAACGTGGTCTACCGGCTGGACGCGCCGACCGCGCGTGACTTCCTGGCCGACTTCGTCGACCTGCCCTGACCGGGGTGCGACGGCGGCCGGCGGGACCATCGCCGGCCGCCGTCGCGGCTCAGCCCACCGGCAACTGCTCGGACTGGCTGATCACCTGATCGATCAACCCGTACTCCCGAGCCTGCTCGGCGGTGAACCAGCGGTCCCGGTCCCAGTCGCGCTGGATCTCCGCCAACGTCCGCCCGCTGTGCTGGGCGATCAACTCCTGCATGGTCCGCTTCACGTGCAGCATGTTCTCGGCCTGAATGGTGATGTCCGCGGCCGTGCCGCCCATCCCGCCCGACGGCTGATGCATCATGATCCGCGAATGCGGCAGCGAGTATCGCTTGCCGGCCGCGCCCGCGCAGAGCAGGAACTGTCCCATCGAGCCGGCGAAGCCGAGCGCCAGGGTCGCCACGTCGTTGCGGACGTAGCGCATGGTGTCGTAGACCGCCATGCCCGCGGTCACCGAGCCACCCGGCGAGTTGATGTAGAGGAAGATGTCCCGCTCGGGATCCTCGGCGGCGAGCAGCAGGATCTGCGCGCAGATCTGATTCGCCGAGGCGTCGGTCACCTCGGTGCCGAGGAAGACGATCCGCTCCTTCAGCAGCCGCTCGAACACCTGGTCACCGAAGGACGGCTGCCCGCCGTCCAGCATCCGCACGCCGCCGTAGCCGATCATCACGTCCGCCTTCCACGTGCCGGCGGGCGACGGAACCGCCCGGGAAACCGGCATCTCCCAGCGTGCGCGCGGTGGTGGCGGAGACCCAGCGATTCTGCCGGCGGCGAATCTGCCGCCGGCAGAACCGGCCCGGCCTAGACGGCGGCGAGCCGCCGCCGGCCCGACCGGCGGGCCTGCCCGCAGCGGAGCAGGTCGGCGGTACGCGGACCGGGGCGCCCGGCCGGCGCCGGCCCGAACCCGCCGACGCGCAGCGTGGGACCACCGGCCCGAGGGCCGCGGTGCAGCATCGCCCCGGGGGTACGCGGACCGAGCCGGACGGTCGGCCCCTGCTCGCCTCGGGCGGTCGGGACGCGCTCCAGCTGGGCCAGCCCGACGCGGGGCGTGGCGGGGATCCGCGGCTCGACCTGACGCAGGTCGTCCCGGGCCTCCTCGAGCAGTTCGGAGAGGTGGATGCCGAGCGCCCGGCAGATCGCCGCGAGCACCTCGGAGGAGGCCTCCTTGCGACCGCGCTCGACCTCGGACAGGTAGGGCACGGAGACCCCGGCGACCTCGGCCACCTCGCGCAGCGTGCGGCCCTGGCGCAGCCGCAGCCGACGCAGCACCCCACCGATCACCCGTCGCAGCAACGACATGCCGGCCTCACTCTCACGGTCGTCGTCCCGGGGACACCCCCATCATGCCCGCTGTCACCGGTCCGGGCCGCCCCGGAGCGCTGACCGGGCCGCCTTGGACCGCGGCGGGTCGGGTCCGGAACGCCGCGGGGCCGGCGCTCGTCGACGGCCCTCCGGTCGGCGGGCTGGTTGCCCGGGTCGCGACCCGGGCGTGCGGATCGCGGCGTACCCGCTATGTTGTGGGCGTGCAGGCGACGGCGGCGGAGCAGGTTCGACGGTGATCCATTTTCCCGCGCAGCGTCGGGGTCCGCTCAGCGCGCTCAGCCTGCGGCTGGCGGCCGCGCTCGGCCTGGTCTTCGCCACCGTGGCGGTGGTCTATCTCGACCGGGGCGGCTACCGCGACGTCAACGAGGACGGCATCACCCTGCTCGACTGCTTCTACTACACGGTGGTGACCCTCTCGACCACCGGCTACGGGGACATCACCCCGTTCAGCCCGAGCGCCCGGTTGATCAACGTCCTGTTCATCACGCCCGCCCGGGTGCTCTTCCTGATCATCCTGGTCGGCACCACCCTGGAAGTCCTGACCGAGCAGTACCGGACCGGCCGTCGGTTGACCCGGTGGAGGAAAACCGTGAAGGACCACGTCATCATCTGCGGCTACGGCACCAAGGGCCGCAGCGCGGTCTCCGCCCTGCTGGAGAACGGGCTCGACAAGTCGCGGATCATCGTCGTCGAGCGCAACGGCGCGGCGCTGCGGCAGGCCACCTCGGCCGGGCTGGTCGCGATCGAGGGCTCGGCCACCCGTTCGGCGACGCTGAACGAGGCGCACGTCCGCACGGCCAAGGCCGTGATCATCGCGACCGACAGCGACGACGCGTCGGTCCTGGTGGCGTTGACCGTACGGCAGCTCACCGCGGGCCAGGTGCGGATCATCGCGGCCGCGCGGGAGGCCGAGAACGCCCCGCTGCTCAAGCAGAGCGGTGCGCACCACGTGATCGTCTCCTCGGCCACCGCCGGCCGCCTGCTGGGACTCTCCACCTCCGCCCCACCGCTGATCGACGTCGTCGAGGATCTGCTCACCCCCGGGCAGGGGATGGCGCTGGCTATGCGGTCGGCCGAGCGCGACGAGGTGGGCCGTTCGCCCCGCGAGCTGGACTCGCTGGTCATCGCCCTGGTGCGCCGGGGCAAGGTGGTCACCCTGGCCGACCGGGCCGGCGCGGTCATCGAGACCGGGGACATGCTGGTGCACGTCCGGGACGACCGGCCGCGGTCGGCGGCCACCGTCTGATCGCCCGATCCGGCCCGCCCTCAGGGGCCGCCGGCGCGACCGCTCAGCAGACCGCGTCCCCGTTCGGGTCGAGCGCGGTTACTTCGGCGCAGGTCACTTCTTTCCCGCTGATCGCCCGGCGGAGCAGGTCGTAGAGGGTCTCGCGCTCGGCCGGCTCCAGCGCGCCGAGGACGTCGTCCTCGGCGACGGCGAGGGCGCACTCGGCTTCGCGGAGGCGTTTCGCGCCGGCCTCGGTGAGGCTCACCACGTGCCGGCGGCGGTCCTCGAGTGAGCGCCGCCGCTCGACCAGGCCCGTGGCTTCCAGGTCGTTGAGCAGCCCGACGACGTTCGTGCTGTCGATCTGCAGGGAGCTGGCGAGCCCCTGCTGGCTGATGCCGGCGGCGTCCCGCAGCACGGTGAGCGCGACCAGGTGCCGGGGTCGCAGGCCCAGCGGTGCCAGCACCGATTCCGACCTGAGCCGCATCCGCCGGGCCAGGTAGTCGAGCAGCGCGCCGGAGCGGCGTTCCGACTGCTCAACCGGCCCCACAGACATGTGACTCAGTTTACCCCCTGCCGCAGAACGTCGGTCTGCTATAAATAGTTGGTGTCACACAAACGATCTGTGGAGGGCTAGTTAGATGCCACACCTGTTGCACATCGACTCGAGCATCCGGGGCGAGCACTCGGTCAGCCGACAGCTCACCGCTCGCGCCGCTGCCGTCTGGCGTGCCGCCCACCCGGACGGCACCGTGACCTACCGGGACCTCGGCAAGCAGCCGCTGCCGCACCTGGACGAGGCCGGCGGCCTGGCCCGGATGGTGCCGCCCGACCAGCACACCCCGGAGCAGCGCGCCTCCTGGCAGCTGACCGAGCACCTGGTCGACGAGGTCAAGCGGGCCGACACCGTGCTGCTGGGCCTGCCGCTCTACAACTACGGCGCACCGAGCAGCGTGAAGACGTGGGTCGACCACCTGATCGCACCGGGCATCGCGTACGACCCGGCGACCGGTTCCGGCCTGCTCGGCGACCGCGAGTTCATCGTGTTGGCCAGCCGGGGCGGCGGCTACAGCGCGGGCACCCCGCGCGAGGGCTGGGACCACGCCGAGCCGTGGCTCCCGCACGGCATCTCCCAGACCGGGCTGGCGCCGCGCTTCATCGCCGCCGAGCTGACCCTCGCCCCGGTCGTCCCGGCGATGGCCGAGCTGGTCGGCCTGCACGAGGAGAGCCTCGCGGCGGCCGAGCGGGCCATCGACGAGCTCTGGACGTCGGCCCCGGCCGCGGTCTGACCGACGCCGCTTCCTCGGTACGACGAGAGGGGGCCGTTCCCCGACGGGAACGGCCCCCTCTGCTGTCGACGGGTGCGGGTCACATGATGGTCCAGGTGTCCCCGCTGCCCAGCAGGGCGGAGAGCTGCTGCTCGGGGGTCTCGGTGACCTCTGCCCGGGCGGCGGCGAGCTGGTCCTGCACGGTGCTGTCGTAGGACGGCCGGTCGACCGAGCGGAACACGCCGATCGGGGTGTTGCGCAGGTCGAGACCGGGCAGCCGGGAGAGCGCGAACGCGTACGCCGGGTCGCTGACCGTCGCGTCGTGCACGACGATCTCGTCGGGGCTGGTGTTCGCCGTCTCGCGGACCTCCAGGCCGAACCCGCCGGGCGGGTGGACGACGCAGAACTGGCCGTCCTTGCCGAAGGTGATCGGCTGCCCGTGCTCCAGCCGGATCAGGAAGTCGTCCCGGGTGCCCGGATCCTTCAGCTGGTCGAAGGCGCCGTCGTTGAAGATGTTGCAGTTCTGGTAGATCTCCACGAACGCCGAGCCCTGGTGCTCGGCGGCGGCCCGGAGCACCGACTGGAGGTGCTTGCGGTCGGAGTCGATGGTGCGCCCCACGAAGGTCGCCTCGGCGCCGAGCGCCAGCGAGAGCGGGTTGAAGGGCGAGTCGGCCGAGCCGACCGGCGTCGACTTGGTGATCTTGCCGAGCTCCGAGGTGGGGGAGTACTGCCCCTTGGTCAGCCCGTAGATCCGGTTGTTGAAGAGCAGGATCTTGAGGTTGACGTTGCGGCGCAGCGCGTGGATCAGGTGGTTGCCGCCGATCGAGAGGGCGTCACCGTCACCGGTGACCACCCAGACCGAGAGGTCCGGCCGGGTGACCGAGAGGCCGGTGGCGATCGCCGGGGCCCGGCCGTGAATCGAGTGCATCCCGTAGGTGTTCATGTAGTACGGGAAGCGCGACGAGCAGCCGATCCCGGAGACGAAGACCGTCCGCTCGCGGGGGATGTTCAGCTCCGGCATGAACTGCTGGATGGCGGCCAGGATCGCGTAGTCACCGCAGCCGGGGCACCAGCGCACCTCCTGGTCGGACTTGAAGTCCTTGGCGGTGAGCTTGAGGGCGACGGGCTCAGACATTCTTCAGGACCTCTTCCAGCATCGTCTCCAGCTCGGCGGCCGTGAACGGCAGGCCGCGGACCTGGTTGTAGCCGATCGCGTCGACCAGGTACTTCGCCCGGATCACGTGGGCGAGCTGGCCGAGGTTCATCTCGGGGATGACCACGCGGTCGTAGGAGCTCAGCACCGTGCCGAGGTTCGCCGGCATCGGGGCGAGGTGCCGCAGGTGCGCCTGGGCGATGGAGAGCCCACGCTGGCGCAGACCGCGGCAGGCGGCGCCGATCGGCCCGTACGTCGAGCCCCAGCCGAGCACCAGCACCCGGGCGTCGCCGTCCGGGTCCTCGACCTCGACGTCCGGCACCGGGATGGTCTCGATCCGGGCCGCCCGGGTACGCACCATGAAGTCGTGGTTCGCCGGGTCGTACGAGATGTCGCCGGTCTTGTCGGCCTTCTCCAGACCGCCGATCCGGTGCTCCAGCCCCGCGGTGCCCGGGATGGCCCACGGTCGGGCCAGGGTCTCCGGGTCGCGCAGGTAGGGCAGGAAGGTAGTGCCGTCCTCGCCGTTGGGCGCGGTGGCGAACTCGACCCGCAGGTCGGGCAGGGACTCCACGTCGGGCAGCAGCCACGGCTCGGAGCCGTTGGCGACGTAGTTGTCCGACAGCAGGATCACCGGGGTGCGGTAGGTGAGCGCGATCCGGGCGGCCTCCAGCGCAGCGTGGAAGCAGTCGGACGGCGACTTCGGGGCGATCACCGCCACCGGGGCCTCGCCGTGCCGGCCGTAGAGCGCCATGTTGAGGTCGGCCTGCTCGGTCTTGGTCGGCATGCCCGTGGACGGCCCGGCCCGCTGCACGTCGACGATGACCAGCGGCAGCTCCAGCGCCACCGCCAGGGAGATCGTCTCGCTCTTCAGCGCCACGCCCGGGCCGCTGGTGGTGGTGACGCCGAGCGACCCGCCGTAGGCGGCGCCCAGCGCCGCGCCGACCGCGGCGATCTCGTCCTCGGCCTGCATGGTGAGCACGCCCAACTTCTTGTGCTTGCTCAGCTCGTGCAGGATGTCCGAGGCCGGCGTGATCGGGTAGGCGCCGAGGAACACCGGCAGCCCGGAGCGGACCCCGGCGGCGACCAGGCCGAGCGAGAGCGCCGCGTTGCCGGTGATGTTGCGGTAGGTGCCGGGCTGCATCTTCGCCGGCTTGACCTCGTAGCGGACCGCGAAGTCCTCGGTGGTCTCGCCGAAGTTCCAGCCGGCCCGGAAGGCGGCGATGTTCGCGGCGACCAGCTCCGGCCGGGCGGCGAACTTGCGCTCCAGGAACCGGAGGGTCGACTCGTAGGGCCGGGAGTACATCCAGGAGAGCAAGCCGAGCGCGAACATGTTCTTGGCCCGCTCGGCGTCCTTCTTGGACACCTCCTGCGCGGCGAGGGCACCGATCGTCATCGAGGTCAGCGCGACCGGGTGCACGACGTAGCCGGCGAGCGAGTCGTCGTCGAGCGGGCTGACCTGGTAGCCCACCTTGGCCAGGTTGCGCTTGGTGAACTCGTCGGTGTTGACGATGATGTCCGCGCCCCGGGGCAGGTCGGCCAGGTTGGCCTTGAGCGCGGCCGGGTTCATCGCCACCAGCACGTTCGGCGCGTCACCGGGGGTGAGGATGTCGTAGTCGGCGAAGTGCACCTGGAAGCTGGAGACGCCGGGCAGCGTCCCGGCGGGGGCGCGGATCTCGGCGGGGAAGTTGGGCAGTGTCGAGATGTCGTTGCCGAGCTGGGCCGTCTCCGAGGTGAATCGGTCGCCGGTCAGTTGCATGCCGTCGCCGGAGTCGCCGGCGAACCGGATGACCACCCGGTCGAGTTGACGGATCTGCTTGGTCACGCCTGCACCTCGCTTCGCTGCGCGCGGTTGCGCGGGCGGCTCGACATGATGGTGACCCCGCCTTGCCCGGCCACGTGACCTCCTTGACGCACCGCTGCACCGCGCCGGCCGTGACTGGCCCGGCCCGCTGTGGTTTCTCCCCTGAGAGCCTACGTCGGATCGACCCGTCACCTTCCCAGGAGGTTCGCCGACTGGGACCGAATCGGGGGGTGAAATTCACCTTTTAGTGGTGATTGGCCCCTCGCGCCGTAATCGAGATCACCGTCCGCCGATGCTCCGGCCCGGAATGTGCCCGCCGATCCGGGGGCTCCGCCGCTCACTCCTGGGTAGCGGGCGACCGCCCCGGGTCGGTCACCGGCTCGGCGAGCCGGCGGCGCAGCGACGTGGTGGCCAGCCAGAGCGCCAGCACGACCAGCAGCGTCGAGACCACGATGAGGATGACCGCGGTGCGCTGCACCGAGCTGGCCCCGTCGCCGCCCGTGCCGGCGTCGCCGGCGCCCAGCACGCCCTGTGAACCGGTCGGCGCGGGCGCCGCGGCCACCGGGGTGGCCAGCGCCGCCGCCGCGGTGATCCGGAAGCTCATCTGCACCTGCCGGGTCCGGCCGCTGCGGGGGTCGAGCTGGCCGACCACCGCACCCGAGAGCGGGGCATCCCGCTGTGCGTCCGGTGTCGCCTCGACCGGGAGCCGCAGCTCGGCGTGCCCTCCGGCGGGTATCGCGCCGACGTCGCAGCGGGTCCGGGTCGGGTCGACCGCGACGCAGCCCGCCGGCGGCGCCGGCACGGTGACCCCGGCCGGGAGGACCACGTCGACCCGCCCGGTGGCGTCGACCTTGCCGGTGTTGCCGAGCCGCACGCCGAGCTCGCTCGCCGCCCCGCTGATGTCGAAGGCCACCTCATCGGCGTGCAGCGCGATGCCCGGCACCGGCGGGCCCGGCGGGAACAGCACCGCGAACCCCTCGTTGTCGCTCACCGCGCCGGTCACCCCGGGGGCGCTGGCGGTGACCGCCACCGAGCCGCTCAGCGGCATCCGTCGCCAGGCGGTGCCGGAGATCCGGACCCGGACCAGGGTGCTGAACCGGGCTCCTGCCGCAGCCGTCCACTCACCGCAGCGGTACGAGCCACCGCCGCTGGCCGCGCAGCCCTCGGTGCCGGCGTCGGTCAGCCCGGCGGGCAGCGTGTAGGAGAGTCGGATCCGCTCGGCGGTGCTGCCGGTGTTGGTCACCGTCACCCGAAGGGTGGTGTTCGTGCTGGCCGCGTTCCAGTAGCCGCTGCTCAGGGTGATGTCGCCGGTGGTGATCCGGATCCCGAGCGGGTGCTGGGCCGGTGCGCCGCCGGGCGCCGGCGGTCGGACCGGTGGGACCGGCGGCACCGGCGGCACCGGTGGGCGGCTGGACGTGCCGGCGCCCGGCGTCGGCCCGGTAGCCGGCCCCGACGTCTCCGGGGCGCCGGTGGTCGGCGCCGGTTCGGTGGTCGCCGGCGGCGTCGTCTCGGCGGGCGGCTCGATGGTCGGCGGCGGCGTGGTCGGGTCCGGGGCTGTCTCGGTCGGCTCCGCCGTCGGGGTCTCGTCGCCCGGCTCCTCCGCCGGATCGGTGGCGGACGCGACCGGGCTGGCCTCCGGGACGGCCGCGGTGGCCCAGCCCGGCACGACAGCGATCGCGGTCAGCAGGCCGAGCGTGAGCGACATCGCCAGCAGGGGCGCGCTACGCCGGCCACGCGCCCGTCGCCCGGGGGGTACGTCCACGCTGGCCATCTGTCCTCCGGTCCGACGGGTCAGGGTCCAATATTCGGTAACGCTTGCCCCGCGGCACTAGTCCCAGCCGGAAACAAATCCGTAACGTGTTCGGTACGTGCCCGCGGAGCGGACGGTAGGCTGCCGACCGTGACCGGTTACCTGGGCTCGTACGCGACGCTCGGGCTCTTGCTGCTCGCCAGCGTCCTCTTCTTCGTTACGGCGTTCTCGGCCAACCGGATGTTACGTCCTGACCGTCCGGCTGATCCACCCGGCAAACGGACCAGCTATGAGTGCGGGCTGGACCCGGTCGGCGGCGACTGGGCGCAGATGCAGATCCGCTACTACGTCTACGCCTACCTCTACGTGCTCTTCGCGGTCGAGGCGGTGTTCCTGTTCCCCTGGGCGGTGGTCTTCGACCGGCCCGGGTTCGGCCTGGTCACGGTCGTCGAGATGGCGATCTTCGTGGCGGTGCTGGCGCTGGGCATCCTGTACGCCTGGCGTAGGAACATCCTGCGCTGGACCTGACCGCCCCGGCCATCGGCGATCGTCTCGGCCCGGCCGCCCGTTCGCGCCGCCCCGGCCGGTCGGTCATGTCCGGCCCACGCCTGATCGGCGGGCGGCCGACGCGGATCAGGCGAGGCCGCGCCGGGTGGCCGCCGGCGGGCGGTCACCCCGGATCGTGGCCACCATGTCGAGCACGCGGCGGGTGGGGCCGACCTGGTGGGCGCGGAACACCCGGGCGCCCAGCCAGGCGGAGACCGCGGTCGCCGCGAGCGTCCCCTCCAGCCGCTCGGCGACCGGCAGGTCCAGCGTCTCGCCGATGAAGTCCTTGTTGGAGAGCGCCACCAGCAGCGGCCAGCCGGTGGCGGTGAGTTCGTCCAGCCGCCGGGTGATCTCCAGAGAGTGACGGGTGTTCTTGCCGAAGTCGTGCGCCGGGTCGATCAGGATGCCGTCCCGGCGTACGCCCAGGGCGACCGCGCGCTCGGCGAGACCGGTGACCGTAGCGACCACGTCGGCCACCACGTCGTCGAAGGCCGCCCGGTGCGGCCGGGTGCGTGGGGCCAGACCGCCGGCGTGCGAGCAGACCAGGCCGGCCCCGGTCTTCGCGGCGACCCCGGCCAGCGCGGGATCGGCACCCGACCAGGTGTCGTTCAGCAGGTCGGCCCCGGCGGCCACCGCCTCCACCGCGACCTCCGCCCGCCAGGTGTCGATGGAGATCACCACGTCCGGGAAGGCGGCCCGGACCGCGGCGATCGTGTCGACCGTGCGCCGGATCTCCTCGGCGACGTCGACGTCGTCACCCGGGCCGGCCTTGACCCCGCCGATGTCGATGATCTCGGCGCCGTCGGCGACGGCCCGCTCCACGGCCCGCAGCGCGCTGTCGGCGGCGAAGGTGGCGCCCCGGTCGAAGAACGAGTCCGGCGTGCGGTTGACGATCGCCATCACCACCAGCTCGCCGGAGGCGAAGGTCCGCCCACCGAGCCGAAGCTCCCCGGCCATCGCGCCTCCCTGAGATCAACCTGGTCGGCCGCCGCACCGTCGGCCGGTCCCGACGCTAGCCGGTCGATCCGCGTCCCACCCGTGCGGTACACCCGCCCGGCGTGGGTGGCGGGCTCGCTCCGGCCCGGTCGACATGCCACGATCTGTGCATGGGTCAGCTTCTGCTCATGGTGGTCGTGGCGTTGACCGTCGCGGCGGTGGTGTTCGGGGTGACGGTGCTGGTCACCGGTCGGGATCCGGGGCTGATGCCGGCCGAGCCGGACGGCCGGGCCGTGCCGCTGCCGGGCAACCGTCCGCTGCGGGAGTCGGACGTGGGTGAGGCGCGGTTCGACACCGCGCTTCGTGGGTACCGGATGATCCAGGTCGATCAGGCGATGCGCCGGGCCGCCTACGACATCGGCTACAAGTCGGAGCTGATCGGCGTGCTGGAAGCGGAGGTGGCCGCGTTGCGCGAGGGACGGACGGCGGACGCCGACGCGCTGCGCCGGGCGCGCGAGCAGGCAGCGGGCGTCGGGGCGGCCAACGGAGTGGTCTCCGTGCCGGGTGCGACCCCTGCCCCGGCGGCCGACGGGCCGGCGGTCGGGCCGGTCACCGTGACGGCGGCGGAGCACGACCCGAATGCCCAGGCGAACGACACGGAGGCGAAGCGCGGGGCGGGGCGGCCCGGCCCGGCGGTGCCGTCGGAGTCGGCGTGACCGACCCGGACGGCGGGGACGGCCTGCGCGAGGCGGCCCAGCCGGGCGCCGGCGAGGTGACCGCCACGGTGATCGTCGACGCTCCGGCGGAACGGGTCTTCGCCGCGCTGATCGCCTGGGAGCGCCAGTCGGACTGGATCCCGTTCACCCGGGTGCGGGTGGTGGAGGGCGACGGTCGCGAGGGCAGCCTGGTGGAGGCGGTGACCGCGCTGGGGCCGGCCGAGGTGCGCGACGAGATGCGGGTGGTCCGGGTCGACGAGCCCTACGAGATCGGGGTGGTGCACTGCGGCCGGCTGCTGCGCGGCCCGGGCGTGCTGCGCTGCACTCCGCTGGCGCGCGACCGCACCCAGGTGGTGTGGCACGAGTGGTTCCACCTGCCGGGTGGGCCGGCCGGCCGGGTTGCCTGGCCGGTGGTCTGGCCCGGCTCCAAGTACGGCCTGACCCGGGCGTTGCGGAAGTTCGGCCGCCTGGTCGAGCTGGGCCTGCTGCCCTGACCGTTTCCGGGGCCGAGGCGGGTTGCGGCCTACGGTGTTGCTCCGCCGCCGGCCGGTGCCGGTTGCGGCGCGCCGGTGGCCGGCCGGGATGTCTCGGCGGTGGCGGGTTGCCAGCCGGGTGACCGGAACAGGTGCCCGGCCCGGCTGCGCCAACTGGCCGCGGCCCGCAGGTCACGGGCGATCGACACGTACTCGTGGAAGGCCACCCGCACCGGGTTGTGGGTGCCGATGTTCTTGGTCAGGCCGTAGACGCAGCGCTCCCGCTCCGGGGCGAACGTGCCGAAGAGCCGGTCCCAGACGATCAGGATGCCGCCGAAGTTGCGGTCCAGGTAGCTGCCCTGCGAGGCGTGGTGCACCCGGTGGTGCGACGGGGTGTTGAACACCGCCTCGTACCAGCGCGGCAGCTTGTCGATCCGTTCGGTGTGGATCCAGAACTGGTAGAGCAGGTTGACCGAGCCGCAGAAGGCGACCACGGCCGGGTGCACCCCGGCCAGGATCATCGGGATGTAGAAGACCCAGCTGGTCAGGCCGGTCCACGGCTGGCGCAGCGCGGTGGAGAGGTTGAACCGCTGCGACGAGTGGTGCACCACGTGCGAGGCCCAGAGGATCCGGATCACGTGATGGCCGCGGTGCGACCAGTAGTAGCAGAAGTCCTGGGCCAGCAGGATCAGCGGCCAGCTCCACCACACCTCGGCGATCCGCAGCGGGGTGAGCGCGTAGAGCAGCGCGTACGCGGCGGCGATCGGGATCTTCCAGAGCAGGTCGGTGAAGACGCTGCCCAGCCCCATCGTCAGGCTGGTGGCGGTGTCGGCGCCGCCGTAGCCGATCTCGTCGTCGTCGCGGTGCAGCAGGTAGGAGATCCGTTCCAGCACGACCAGCAGCAGGAACGCCGGGATCGACCAGGCGATGACGTCCGGGAACTCCTTCATGGGTCGCCTCCCGTGCTCGGTGCCCTCGGTGCGGCCGCACCCACGGGCGGTGGCCGCACCCCTACCGGTCGGTAACCTGCACGATAGGCAGCCGTGCGCCCGCTGGCAATGGGGTGTCGGAGGTTTGCCCTAGCGTGTAGGCCGTGACTGACCTGGTGATCGGCGCCGACGGGCTGCCGCGCTGCGCCTGGGGGTCGAGCACCCCTGACTACGCCGTCTACCACGACACCGAGTGGGGGCAGCCGCTGCACGGCGACGACGCGCTCTACGAGCGGATGACGCTGGAGGCGTTCCAGTCCGGCCTGTCCTGGCTGACCATCCTGCGCAAGCGTCCGGCGTTCCGGCTGGCCTTCGACGAGTTCCGGATCCCGACCGTCGCCGGCTACGGCGAGGCCGAGATCAACCGGCTGCTCGCCGACGCCGGCATCGTGCGCAACCGGGCCAAGATCGAGGCCGCGATCGCGAACGCCCGGGCCGCCGCCGAGCTGCCCGAGGGGCTCTCCGCGCTGCTCTGGTCGTTCGCGCCGGCGCCCCGGCCGGCCCGCCCGGCGTCGTTCGCCGAGCTGTCGGCGATCACGCCGGAGTCCACCGCGATGGCCAAGGCGCTCAAGAAGCGCGGCTTCCGGTTCGTGGGCCCGACCACGGGCTACGCGCTGATGCAGGCCACCGGGATGGTCGACGACCACCTCGCCGGCTGTCACGTCAAGCCCACCGGGACGGCGTGATGAGATTGGCTGCATGACGACCGACACCGCGCACCGGGCGGACGGGCCGGGCCGGGCCGCGAGCACCGGTGCCTGGGCCGTGCTGCTGCCCGCCGCCCGCTACGACGCCGAGCGGCTCGTGCACCACGACACCCTCGAGCTGACCGGCCTGGACGAGATCGGCCGGCCCCGCCCCGGCGACGAGGTCGCGGTGCTGGCCGACGAGCCGCTCCGGCTGGTGGCGCTGGGCCGGGTCGCCGCACCGACCGGCGCGCGGGCCGAAGACCCGGACGACCCGCAGTCCGACCGGGAGGCGGCGCTGGTGGTGACGTACACCCGGCGGGCCTTCGACGAGCCAGTGCCGGCCGAGCGACTCGCGCTCGACGGGCCGGTCACCGCCCTCGACCCGGCGGCCTACCGGGCGCTCGCCGACCGGCTCGGTCCGCCGCCGGCGCGACGCACCTGGCTGGTCAGCCTCGACCTGCCGATCGAGGCCGACACCCCGGCCGAGGCGGTCCGGCTGTTCTGGTCCTACGTGCAGGAGCTCGGCCCGCGCGAGCTGCCCGCCTTCGTCTCGCCGGCCGGCGACGAGCTGGCCATGCAGGCGTTCGTGCTCGGCGCGGAGGCTAACCAGGATCCGGAGGAGGACGACTGACCGAGCCGCCCGCTCGGTGCGGGCGGCGGCTCAGCGCCCCTCGAAGACCGGCTTCTGCTTGCCGACGAAGGCGAGGGTGGCCGCCCGGTGATCGGTCGTGGCGCCGCAGATCGTCTGTGCCTGGGCCTCGGCGGCCAGGGCGTCGGCCAGGGTGCCGGCGTCGGCGATGGAGAGCTGCCGCTTGATCGCCCCGTACGCGACGGTGGGGCCGGCGGCGAGCCGGGCGGCCAGCTCCTGCGCGGCCGGCAGCACCTGCTCGTCGTCGTCCACCAGGCGGTTCAGCAGCCCGAGCCGACAGGCCTCCTCGGCACGGACCGGCTCGGCGAGCATCAGCAGCTCCACCGCCTTGGCGTGGCCGACCAGCCGGGGCAGCGTCCACGAGGCGCCGGTGTCGGCGGCGAGCCCGACCTTGGCGAACGCCATCAGGAAGTTGGTGGTCGGGCCGCCGATCCGGATGTCGGCCAGGAAGGCCAGCGAGGCGCCGGCGCCGGCGGCCATCCCGCGCACCGCGGCCACCACCGGCTTCGGCAGGTTGGCCAGCCGGGCGGCGATCGGGTTGTAGTGCGCCCGGACGGTGGCGAGCGGGTCGCCGCTGGTGGACTCCAGGGTCGCCACGTGCTCGCGCAGATCCTGCCCGGCGCTGAACGACCCGCCCGCCCCGGCGAGCACCACGGCCCGGCAGGTCCGGTCGGTCTCCAGCTCGGCCAGGGTGTCCCGGAGCGCCTCCTTGAGCGCCACGTCGAGCGCGTTCATCGCCTTCGGGCGGTTCAGCGTCAGCGTGACGACGGCGTCGGTCCGGTCGACGAGCAGCGGTTCGGTCACGTGTCTAACGACCCTTCTGTCGGACGATGCGGTTGCCGGCGTCGAGACACTGCTCGACGTACCGGTCGGCGGCCGGCCGCAGCCGGGCCGCGTGCCGGTCGAAGAAGCTCGCCGCGGCGGTGCCGGGCCAGCGCTCCGGGAGCAGCGCCGGGGGTAGCTGCGGGTCCCGGAACAGGAAGGTACGCCACGCGTGCACCAGCCGGAACCGGGCGGCGTACGCCTCCTCGTCCCCGCTGCGCACCGTCACCCCGGAGAGCAGCGGGCGTTGCTCGGCGACGAACCGCTCGTAGGCCCGGCCGATCTCGGCCAGGTCCCAGGCGCGGCGGACCACTCCCATCGCGCCCGGCGTGCCGGCGGCGTGCGCCGCGGTGAACCGCTCGTAGCGCACGCCCGCCTCGCTGAGCAGCAGGTCCACGTCCTCACCCGGCCGGGTCGCCACCCAGTTGCACTCGTCGAGCGTGCCGTAGCCGAGGAAGGTGAGGTTCGCGGCGAGCCGCTGGCGTTCCCGCCGCGAGGTCGGCGCCTCCAGCACGAGCAGATCGAAGCGGCCGTCCCAGCCGACCCGGCCGGTCCGGTAGATCCGGGCGGCCGCCTCGTCGAGTCGCCGGGCGGCTTTCGGTGTGATCGAATACCCCGGTCCGGACGCCAGCCGGAGCGGGTCGAGCCACCCCTGGCGGACCATCCGGGAGACCGCGGTCCGCACGGCGGGCGGGGCGATACCGAGCGGCGCCAACAGCTTGACCAGGGCGGCGACCGGCGCCCGGCCACCCCTCGGTCTGAGGTAGTCGCCGTACAGGTCGAAGAGTGCCGACCGTGCCTGCATGACCGCACATTGTGACAGGCCTTCTCAAGATAAGCTAGATGCTGTTACATCAATGCTGCTTCGGTTTGGGTCCGGCGGTGTTCATCAGGGAAAATCGTTGGTCGACGCCCCGCGGCGGTTGCGGGTGGGTCGTGAAGAAGTGGCTGTGGGGCAACCCACCGACCCTGGTGTAGGTCTGAGGGGAGACAACATGGCGGCGATGAAGCCGCGGACGGGCGACGGTCCGCTGGAAGTCACCAAGGAGGGGCGGGGCATCGTCATGCGGGTCCCGCTGGAGGGCGGTGGCCGGCTCGTCGTCGAGATGACTCCGGACGAGGCCAACGCGCTCGGTGACGCGCTGAAGGCGGCCGCCGGCTGATCGAGGAGCGGCCTGGGCGGCAGCTGCCGCCCGGACGGTTCGTCATACCCTGAGCCACCGGCCCGGCCGGTGGCTCAGGGCTTACCGGCGCGGAGCGCCGTGGGGGCGATCCCCGCTCCGCGATCCCTTTCCTGGAGGTACGGTCCCGCGTGCTCGCCATCCGTCTGGTCGCCGAGCCTCACCGGCTCGACACCCTCGTCCTGCCCCTTCGACCGGCCGGGACGGAGGCGGGCGGCGACGCCCCGACCGCGCCGGTCCCGACCGCGGTGACGCTGCCCGACGGCGTCGCCGACGAGGCCGCCGCACTGGCCCCCGCCGCCCGGCTCACCGGCCGGGCCGGTGAGGTCCGGACCCAGTTCCGCCCGGGGCGGACCCCCGGCGTGCTGGTCCTGATGGGCATCGGCGACGGCGACGAGGGCGATTGGCGGCGGGCCGGCGCCGCGCTGGCCCGCGCCACCACCGATGAGACGCACATCACCATCGCGCTGCCATCCGACGCGTCCCCGGCCGCGGTCCGAGGGCTCTACGAGGGGCTGCTGCTGGCCTCCTACCGCTTCCGGCTGACCGACGCCGGCGACGCGCCCGCGCTCGCCGCAGTCGACCTGCTGGTCGGCGACCCGGACGCCTACCTCGCGGTGGTCGAGACGGCCCGGACCACCGCCCGGATGACCCGGCTGGCCCGCGATCTGACCAACACGCCCTCGTCGGTGAAGAACCCGGAGTGGTTCGCCGGGCAGGTCGCCGAGGTGGCCGGCGGGACGCCGGACCTGCACCTGCGGGTACGCGAACCGGCCGAGCTGGCGGCCGAGGGCTTCGGCGGCATCCTCGCCGTCGGCGGCGGCTCGGCCAGCGGGCCGCGGCTGGTCGAACTGGACTGGCACCCCGCCGGCGCGAGCACCCACGTGGTTCTGGTCGGCAAGGGCATCACCTTCGACACCGGCGGCATCTCGATCAAGCCGGTGCCGGCGATGAAGCTGATGCGCAAGGACATGGGCGGCGCCGCCGCGGTGATCGCCGCCACCCTCGGCGCTGCCGCGCTGCGGCTGCCCGTCCGGATCACCGCACTCGCCCCGCTGGCCGAGAACATGGTCAGCGGCTCGGCGTTCCGCCCCGGCGACGTCATCCGGCACTACGGCGGGATGACCAGCGAGTCCACCAACTCCGACGCCGAGGGACGGCTGGTGCTCGCCGACGCGCTCGCCTACGCCGCGGCGCAGCTCAAGCCGGACCTGCTGGTCGACCTGGCCACGCTGACCGGCGCGAACGCCGTGGCGCTGGGCAAGCGCACCGGCGCCCTCTACAGCGAGAACGACCAACTCGCCGCCGACCTGCTGGCGGCCGGCGAGGCGGCCGGCGAGTCGGCCTGGCGGATGCCGCTACCGGCGGACTACGTCGAGTTCCTGGGCAGCGAGGTGGCCGACCTGTACAGCGCGCCGGAGCCGGCCAAGTCGGTCACCTCCGCCCTCTTCCTGCGCGAGTTCACCGGCGACCTGCGCGACCGTTGGCTGCACGTGGACATGTCCGCGCCGTCCTGGGCGGACGCCGACGACGCGGAGCTGACCCGGGGCGCGACCGGCTGGGGCGTACGGTTCCTGATGCGCTGGCTGGCCACCCTGAGCTGACCGCCCGACGGTGAGCGATCCCGGCGGGCGAAGCCTCGCCGGGGTCAGCTCAGCACTTGACGGCGGCGAGCAGGCCGTGGCCGACCGGTAGCAGCGCCGGGATCCAGTGCTCGGACTCCCGGACGGCCTTGATGGTCTCCCGGACGGTCACCGTCTCCGCGTCGCGGGCGGCCGGGTCACCGATCCGGCCACCGGCGAGCATGCCGTTGAGCGCGAGCACGCCGCCGGGGCGCAGCAGCCGCAGCGCGGCCTCGACGCAGGCGTGGAAGCCGGTCGCCTCGGCGTCGACGAAGACCAGGTCGTACGCGCCGTCCGCGAGCCGGGGCAGCACGTCGAGCGCCCGGCCGGTGATGATCCGGGTCCGGCCCGAGACGAAGCCCGCCTCGGCGAAGATCCGCCGGGCGATCCGCTGGTGTTCCACCTCGACGTCGATCGTGGTGAGTACACCGTCCGCCCGCATGCCGCGGAGCAGCCAGACCCCGCTGACCCCGGTCCCGGTGCCGATCTCCACCACCGCGCGGGCGTTGCCGGCGGCGGCGAGCAGCCGCAGCGCGGCGCCCGCGCCGGGAGTCACGGCGTCCAGGCCCACCTCGCGGGCGAGGCTGCGGGCGGTGCGCAGCACGAGGTCCTCGGCAACGTACGACTCGGCGAACTGCTGGGCCGGGCTCGTCGAACTGCCAGAACCGGCGACCGTGGCGATGGGGCACCTCCGGGCGGCGAATGGTGCAGGGGGCGGGTTGGGCGCTATGAGCCTAGAGGCGGCGGGTCCACGGCGCAGCCGCGCGTCCGGCCCCTGGCGATCACGGGGCGGCAACCGCTGACCCCATCCCGCACATCCGTGCAATCCTGGAAGCGGTGTCCCGCCAGTCGGGGCCGGACGGGTGTTCCCGTCGGGCCACGGAGCGCGCGGGATCCGGGGGACGGACTGGGAGGCACCGACGTGACCGACGGCTGGGACTGGCGCCGGCCCGGTGATGCTCCGGCTCCGGCGGCGGGACCGCCGGGGACGGGTGTCCCACCGGGGTCGGCCGCGCCGCGCAGCGCCGGGGAGGGCACCGCATCGCCCTGGTGGTCCGACGCCCTGGTCGACCCGTGGCGGGACCCGGCCGCGCCGGCCGCGGTGGTCGTACCGGCGGTGACCGACAGCGCGACGGCGCCCGAGGCGGTCAGCGATCCGGATGCGCCGGGTCGGCCGGCGCTTCGCCAACTGCTGCTCATCCCGCTGGTGACCGCGCTGCTCGCCGGCACCCTCGGTGGCGCGCTCGGCTATGCGTTCGCGGTCCGCGGCGGCGCCGCCGGCACGGTGCTCGGCGCCGATCCGGCCCAGGCGCCCGCGCTGGCCCAGCGCAAACCGGAGTCACTGGCCGGGGTCGCCGAACGGGTCCTGCCCAGCGTGGTGACCGTCCGGGTGAGCAGCCTCGCCGGGACGAGTGAGGGTTCCGGCTTCGTGGTGAGCGCCGACGGGCACGTGATCACCAACGACCACGTGGTGGCCGGCGGCACCGGCAAGGCCTCGGTGGTCTTCAACGACGGCAGCACCGCGCCGGCCCAGATCGTCGGCCAGGATCCGGAGTCGGACATCGCGGTGATCAAGGTGGATCGCAGCGGGTTGCGGCCGGTCGAGTTCGGCGACTCCGACGCGCTCGCCGTCGGCGACCCGGTGCTGGCGATCGGCTCGCCGCTGTCGCTGGCCAACACGGTCACCGCCGGCATCGTGAGCGCCCTGGACCGGACGATGCAGGCCGGTGAGCCGGGTGGCCCGGTGCGCTACTACGCGGCCATCCAGACCGACGCGGCGGTCAACCACGGCAACTCCGGCGGCCCACTGGTGGACGGGGCCGGTCGGGTGGTGGGGGTGAACTCCACGATCAAGTCCCTGGTCTCCGACGGGCAGGAGGCGGGCAACATCGGTCTCGCCTTCGCCATCCCGATCAACCAGGCCAAGCGGGTGACCCAGGACATCATCGGCACCGGCAAGGCCCGGCGGACCGTGATCGGCGCCCAGGTCGGCGGCCCGGGGGCGGGCGTCGCCGGCGGCGGCGTAAGGCTCGCGGCGGTCGAGCCGTCCGGGCCCGCCGACGGGGCCGGGCTCCGAGCTGGTGACGTGGTCCTGCGGCTGAACGGCCGGCCGATGACCGAGCCGACCGACCTGATCGCCCTGGTTCGTAAGTTCGCGCCCGGTTCGGTGGTCACCGTCGAGTACCGCCGGGGCTCCGATCGGCAGAACGCCTCGGTCACGCTCGCCGCGGATGCCAAGTGAGGACCCTGTCACCCCCTCCCCGCTTCCTCTCCGACGTGCGTAGTCTTGCTGCTGACCCCGAGAGGAGGCCCGCGGGATGCTCGACAACCTGAACTGGTGGGAGATCGGTGCGCTGCTGCTCCTGGCGCTGCTGATCTTCGGTGACCGGCTGCCCGCGGTCATCACCGACGGGCTGCGGATGGTGCGCAACCTGCGCAACATGGCCCGCAACGCCACCACGGACCTGAGTCGGGAGCTCGGCACCGACATCCAGCTCGAGGATCTGCACCCGAAGGCGTTCATCCGTAAGCACCTGCTCAGCGAAGAGGACGAGCAGGCGATCCGGAAGCCGTTGCAGGGCGTCTACGACAACCTCCGGGCGGACGTCACCGGCGTGCACAACGACCTGAAGGACGTGGCGAACGCCGCCGACGTGCGGTCCACCGGCACCCGGTCGTCCACGGCCACCGGCGGCGCCCCCGCGCCCGCCCCTCGAGCCAGCTACGACGACGCCACCTGAGCTGCGTCCGGCTCTTCTCGATCGACTCCGTATCGCCGAAACGGGGGGTGTCCCGCTAGCGGGACACCCCCCGTTTTCGGGGAAAAGACAGCTGGGCCGGGGTCGGATCAGCGGCCGGCGGGCTTGAGGCCGAGCGGCTTGCCCAGCAGCGACTCGCGCCGGACGGCGAGCCGGTCGGCCACCGAGCCGAGCGCCGCCGCGGCCGGCGACTCCGGCTCGGCCAGCACGATCGGGGTGCCCGCGTCGCCGGCCTCGCGTACCCGGGTGTCCAGCGGGATCTGCCCGAGCAGCGGCACCTGGGCGCCGATGGTCCGGCTCAGCGACTCGGCGACGGACTGACCACCGCCGGCGCCGAAGATCTCCATCCGGGAGCCGTCCGGCAGCTCCAGCCAGGACATGTTCTCGATCACACCGACGATCCGCTGGTGGGTCTGCAACGCGATCGCGCCGGCCCGCTCCGCCACCTCCGCGGCGGCGGCCTGCGGGGTGGTCACCACGAGGATCTCCGAGTTGGGCAGCAGCTGGGCCAGCGAGATGGCCACGTCGCCGGTGCCCGGGGGCAGGTCGAGCAGGAGCACGTCCAGGTCGCCCCAGTAGACGTCCGCGAGGAACTGCTGCAACGCCCGGTGCAGCATCGGGCCGCGCCACACCACGGCGGCGTTGCCGGCGGTGAACATGCCGATCGAGATGACCTTCACGCCGTGCGACTGCGGCGGCATGATCATGTCTTCGACCCGGGTCGGGCGGCCGTCCGCGCCGAGCATCCGGGGCACCGAGTGACCGTAGATGTCGGCGTCCACCACGCCGACGGAGAGCCCGCGGGCGGCCAGCGCCGCGGCCAGGTTGACCGTCACGCTGGACTTGCCGACGCCGCCCTTGCCGCTGGCCACCGCGTACACCCGGGTGCGGGAGCCGGGCTGGGCGAACGGGATGACCGGCTCCGCGGACGCGCCGCCGCCGCGCAGCTGCGCCTGCAACGACTGGCGCTGCTCCGGGCTCATCACGCCGAACTCGATCTGCACGCCGGTCACGCCGGGCACCGCGGCGACCGCGGCGGTGATGTCGGAGCGCAGCTTGTCCTTCAGCGGGCAGCCGGCGACGGTGAGCAGCAGCTCGACCCGTACCACGCCGTCCGGGCCGACCACGGCGGACTGGACCATGCCCAGCTCGGTGATGGGCCGGCGGATCTCCGGGTCGTTGACGGTGGCCAGGGCGGCCTGGATCGCGTCCTCGACGGTGCTGACGGGTGCTGACATGCCCGCAATGCTACGTCGAGGGTGATCCGGCCCCGCGCTCAGCGGGCCCGGTGTGAGCGAGTCGATGGCGATGCCAGCCCCCGACCGGGGGCTGGACGGCCAACCGACGAAGTGGGACGATCGAGACGAACGCCGCTCGCCTGGCCCCTTGAGGCGCGCGGCGTTCAAAACGTTGCGGCGCCCGGCGCGCTCAGCCCTCCGGGGTCCGCGGTGTCGCGGGGTCCGGCCGGCGGTCCCGGGTGAAGTCACCGTCGAGGTCGTCGCGCGGCTCATCCAGCCCCTCGCCGCCGGTCGACCGGGCCTGCTTCTCCTGCTGACGTCGGTCGAGCCGTTGCCGGCGCTGCGCCGCCTCGTCCAACTCCTCGGCCAGCCGGGCCAGTTCGGAGCGGAGGAAGTCCCGGGTGGCGACCTCACCCATCGCGTTCCGCAGCGCGGCGATCTCCCGGGCCAGATACTCGGTGTCCGCCTTCTGCGCGGTCGCCCGCCGCCGGTCCTCCTCCAGCGCCACCCGGTCCCGGTCCGCCTGCCGGTTCTGCGCCAGCAGGATCAGCGGGGCCGCGTAGCTGGCCTGCAACGACAGCACCAGGGTGAGGAACGTGAAGGTGTACGGGTCGAAGCGCAGGTTCGCCGGGGCCAGCGTGTTCCAGCCGAACCAGATGGCGATCACCGCCGTCATGTAGACGATGAAGTTCGCCGTGCCCATGCTGCGGGCGATCCCCTCCGACCAGCGGCCGAACGCCTCCGGGTCGAACCGGGGCAGCTTGACGCCCCTGGGCTCGCGCGGCTGATCCAGCCGCCCCGCCCGCCGCTGCTCAGTCATCCGCGCCGTCCAACGTCGCCTCGGCGGGGCCCTGGGTTCCGATCGCGTCCCGGTCGCGCCAGTCCCTGGGCAGCGAGTGGTCCAGCACGTCGTCCACCGTCACCGCGCCGACCAGCCGGTTGCTGCGGTCGATCACCGGCATGGCGACCAGGTCGTAGGTGGCCATCCGGCGGGTGATCTCCGGCAGCGGGGTGGTCGGCCGCAGCGGGTCGATGTCGTTGACGACCACCCCGCCGAGCATGTCGGCCGGTGGCTCGCGGAGCAGCCGTTGGAAGTGCACCATGCCCAGGTAGCGCCCGGTCGGCGTGGTCAGCGGCGCCCGGGTGACGAAGACCTGCGCGGCCACGGCGGGAGAGAGCTGCGGCTCGCGGATCCGCGCCAGCGCCTCGGCGACGGTGGCGTCCGGCGGCAGGATCACCGGTTCGGAGGTCATCACGCTGCCGGCGGTGCCCGGGGTGTACTTCAGCAGCTGGCGTACCGGGTCGGCCTCGTCCGGGGTCATCAGGTCCAGCAGCACGTCCTGCTCCGGCGGCGGCAGCTCGTTGAGCAGGTCCGCGGCGTCGTCCGGGTCCATCTCCTCCAGCACGTCGGCGGCCCGTTCCCGGTCCAGCGCGGCGAGGATCTCCACCTGGTCGTGCTCGGGCAGCTCGCTGAGCACGTCCGCCAGCCGCTCGTCGTCCAGCGCCGCGGCGACCTCGTTGCGCCGGGCGTCCGGCAGGTCCTGCAACGCGTTGGCCAGGTCGGCAGGGCGCATGTCCTCCAGCACGGCGAGCAGGTTGGCCGTGCCCCGGTCGTCGGCGATGCCACTGAGTCCGCGTACCCGGTCCCAGTCGACCTGGTGCAGGTGTCCCCGCCGGGTGAGTCGGCCGGTCTGCTCGCGCACCGCGACCCGGCTGAGCGACCACTCGCCGCCCCGGCTGCACTCCATCGCCACGTCCACCACCGTGCCGGCCTGGCCGCCCGGGTCGAGCTGCACCCGCCGGTCGAGCAGTTCCTGGAGCACCAGCAGCTCGTTCGGCCGCTTCTCGAAGCGGCGCAGGTTGAGGGTGCCGCTGCCGAGGACCACCGCGTCGGCGTCGATCGAGGTGATCCGGTTGATGGAGAGGAAGATCCGCCGACGCAGCGGCATCTCGGCGACCAGGCCCACGACCTCGGGCGGTCGCTGGGTCGGCCGGAGCCGCGCCACGGCGTCACGGACCCGGCCCACCTGGTCACCGTTGGGGTCGAAGACAGCGACGCCGGCGAGCCGGGCGATGTAGACCCGGGTCGGGGTACTCACGGGCACCAGCCTAAGCGCCTAGTGTTTGTCAGCATGTCGACCTTGGCGTACGAGATCGTGGACGTCTTCACCGACCGCCCCTTCGCCGGCAACCCGCTGGCCGTGGTGTTCGGCGCGGAAGCCCTGGCAACCGAGCAGATGCAGGCGCTCGCGCTGGAGTTCAACCTCTCCGAGACGGTGTTCGTGCTGCCACCCACCCAGGTCGGCGCCACCTACCGGGCGCGGATCTTCACCCCGGCGGCGGAGTTGCCCTTCGCCGGTCACCCGAGCGTCGGCGCCGCGGTGGTCGCGAGCCGCCGCGGCCTGTTCGGTGTGGGGCAGGTCACCCAGGAGTGCGGCGCGGGCGTGCTCCCGCTGGAGGTCACCGCGACCGGGGCGACGCTGACCGGCGGCGGTCCGACGCTCGGGCCCGAGCTGGACCCGGAGCCGCTGCTGGAGATCGTCAGCCTCGGCTCGGCCGACTACGCCGGCCCGTCGCCCCGGGTCGCCGGCTGCGGGCTGGAGTTCCCGTACCTCCCGGTCCGTCCGGACGCGGTGGCCCGGGCCCGGGTCGACGTGGCTGCGGCACAGCGGTACGGGGTGGAGCACGTCAGCGTCTTCTCCTGGGACGCCGCCGGCCAAACCGCGCACGCCCGGGTCTTCGTGCCCGGCCTCGGTGTGCCGGAGGACCCGGCCACCGGCTCGGCGGCGCTGGGACTCGGCGTCTGGCTGGTGGCCAGCGGCCTGCTCCCCGCCAACGGCCGATCCTCGTACGCCGTCCGCCAGGGCATCGAGATCAACCGCCCCTCCTCGCTCGCCTGCACCGTGACCGCGGTGAACGGCGCGGCGGTGGGCGCCACCGTGGGCGGGCAGGTGGTCCCGGTGGCCCGCGGCGAGATCATGGTGCCGCCGTTCCTCGGCTGAGTGGTCGACCCGGCCCGCCAGGCTGACGGGACCGGCCCCGGTGGGGGAGGATGCCGCTGTGACGGACGAGGACGGGCGGAGCAGCACGCCCCTGGTCGACGAGGTGATCAAGAAGGCCGCGGTGGCCTGGGTGAGCGTCTCCGGCGGGCCGGCCGTGGCGCTCTGGTGCGCCACCCTGGAGGGCGCACTCGTCGTGATCAGCGGCCCGGGCGAGCAGGCCGCGCCGGGGCTGGCCGACGCGACGCAGGCGCAGGTCACCATGCGCGGTGACCACGGCGGCCGGATCGTGACCTGGCCGGCCCGGGTCAGCCGGGTGCGACCGGGCGGCGAGGAGTGGGAGACCCTCGCGCCGCTGGTCGCGGCGAAGCGGTTGAACGCGTCCGGGCCGACCGTCGAGCTGGTACGGCGCTGGGCGGACGACGGCTGCGCGCTGAACCGGCTCACCCCGGCCGGCGAGCCGCTCTCCGGCGAGGCCCTGCCCAACGGTTCGCAGGCCGAGCCGCCCCGGGAGACCCCGGCGGTCCGAGCGGCCCGTCGACCGTTCCGGCTGCACCGGGTCCGCCGCCGCTGATCCCCGACCGTCGGCTCAGCCGCCCACCGGGGCCGTGGCCGGGCGGTGGTCCGGCCGGGCCGCCACCTCGGGTGCGGCTTCGTCGGCCGGGTCGACCCCTAGCCTGACCAGGTCGACCACCTCGTGCAGCGCACCGAGCACCGGGCCGCGCCAGTCAAGGTCGGCGTTGAACACCATGTGCTCGGCGAGATCGGGCTCGGCCAGTCGGGCCGCGGTCATCCCGGCCCGCTCCGCCCCGGTCAGCTCCTGGCTGCCGCCGTCACCGACGTAGAGGCAGTCCTGCGGGGCCAACCCCAGCCGCCGGCACGCCGCCAGGTAGAGCGCCGGGTCGGGCTTGCACCGTCCCACCTGCACCGAGAAGACCCGGACGTCGAGCAGCGGGGCGATCGCCAACTGCGGAAGGAAGGCCGGCAGCTCGTGGGTGCAGTCGCTGATCACACCGGTACGCAGGCCGAGTTGGCGCAGTGCGGCCAGCGTCGACACCGCGTCGGGGCGCAGCCGGGTGTCCGCGCGTACCGCCCGGTGCCGGGAGGCCACCGCCGCGCGCACCGCGGCGTCCGACGGGCGTACGCCGGCCTGTGCGCAGACCCAGCGCAGAGTCGCCTCGGCGTTGCCGAGCTGCCCGGTGGCCCGCTGGTAGAAGGTCCGGTCGAGCACCTCGGCGAGCACGTCGTTGGTGCAGCCCAGCAGCTCAGCGGTGCCGTGATGAGCCGCGCCACGCTGGACCGACGTGGTCAGCGTGCCGAAGAAGTCGAAGAGCACCGCCTGGAACCTGGGCATGGGCAAGCGCCTCCGGGCGTAGGGGTGTCGCCGGCGCGGACCGCATGATCGTAACGGAGTGCTGACGTTCCGTGGTGACCGGGGCGTGTGAGGATTGCTCTCCGTGTCCCCATCCCCGCACCGCCCGCCGCTCGACCCGATGACCACCGGGGCCGTCGCCCTCGCCGTGGTCGCGGTCTCCTCGTCCGCGCCGCTTGTCGCGTTCGCGGCCGCACCGGCGCTCGCCATCGCGTTCTGGCGCAACCTACTCTCGGTCGCCGTGCTCGGCCCGTTCTCGGCGACCCGGCGTCGCGCCGAACTCCGGGCGCTGACCGTGGGCGCGGGCCGGCGGGAGGGCTGGTACTGCGTGCTCTCCGGCGTCGCGCTGGCCGCCCACTTCGCCACCTGGATGCCGAGCGCCCAGCTCACCTCGGTCGCGGCCGCCACCGCTCTCGGCGCCACCCAACCGGTCTGGCAGGGGCTGATCGCGCGGGGCCAGGGTCGCCGACTGCCGATGGTGGTCTGGGCGGGGATCGGGGTCGCGGTCGCCGGTGCCGCGCTCGCCACCGGAGCGGACATCGCGGTCTCCGGGCGGGCGTTCGCCGGCGATCTGCTCGCGGTGACCGGCGGGATGTTCGCCGCGATCTACACCGCCTTCGGGGAACGGGCCCGGGCCAGCATCAGCACCACCACCTACACCACCATCTGCTACGGCGTCTGCGCGTTGATCCTGCTGGTCGTCTGCCTGGTCGGCGGGGTGCGCCTGGTCGGTTTCGACGGCCACACCTGGCTGGCCATCGTCGCCCTGGTGGCGGGCGCCCAGCTGCTCGGGCACTCGATGTTCAACTACGCGCTGCACCGGATCTCCGCCACCACGGTGAGCGTGCTGATCCTGCTGGAGGCGCCGGGCGCCGCCCTGATCGGCTGGGTCTGGCTGGGTCAGCTGCCCCGCCCGCTCGCCCTGCCCGGGCTGGCGCTGCTGCTCGCCGGGGTGACCGTGGTGATCGTGGGCGGCGCGCGTGCCGGCCGCCGTACCGATCCGGTCCCCGTCCCCGCCGACGGCGCGCCGCTGCCCGACTGACCCACCCGGTCGGGCCACCTGCCCACGGCGTCCCGCTGCCCCGACTGCCCCCCGGGCGGGGCAACCTTCTCGGCGAAGAGTCGCGATTCCGCCGCCGACGGGGCCGCTTTCGGTGACAGTGCGGAGGGAGCCGGGCGACGAAAGAGCGGGGATGGGGCGGCGGGACAGCGGGGGTGACGAGGAGCGGACGCCGGGGATGGCGGTGACCCCGTCGGCCGAGTTCCCGCCGCTGAGCGAGGACGAGCTGGGCGCGCTGCGCCGGATCGGCGAGCAGTGGCGCGACGTCCGGGCCGCCGCCGATCTGCCGATCGACCCCGCGCTCCGCCGGCACCCCACCGAGCCCGCCGCCGGCCGGTTCGGCCGACTCGCCCCGATCGAGATGTTCCAGGTCGGCGATCCCGGCGAGCTGGTCGCGACCGAGCCGGCCAACGTACCCGGCACCCGCGTCGGCCGGGAGCTGACCCGGATCCGGCGGGCGCTCTTCGGGCCACCGCTGAGCAGCGCCGCGGTGCTCTACGAGCGGATGCGCAAGCTGGTCGCCCTGCCGGTGCTCTCGTCCGACCTGCTCAGCTCGGTGGCGTACGGGCCGGAGGCGATGCTGGCCGTGCTGGTGCTGGCCGGCGCCGGCGCGTTGGGGCTGTCCCTGCCGCTGGCCGCCGTGCTGGCCCTGCTCATGATCGCCGTCGGCCTCTCCTACCGGCAGACCGTGGTCGCCTATCCGCACGGCGCCGGCTCCTACGTGGTGGCCACCGACAACCTCGGTGCCCGGCCGGGGCTCGCCGCCGCGGCCGGCCTGATGGTGGACTACGTGCTCACCGTCGCCGTCTCGGTGGCGGCGGGGGTGCACGCGGTGACGTCGGCGCTGCCCGGGATGAGTCGGTTCACCGTGCCGCTCGGGGTGCTGATCATCACCGTGCTACTCGCCGGGAACCTGCGTGGGGTACGGGCCGCCGGCAACCTCTTCGTCTGGCCCACGTACGCCTTCGTCGTCGCGCTGCTGCTGCTGCTCGTGGTCGGCTACGCCCGGGCGGCCGAACGGGGGTTCGCCCCCGTCGCACCCCCGCCGGTGCCGGCGGCCGAAGGGCTGGGCGTGCTGCTGGTGCTGCGGGCCTTCGCCTCCGGCGCGGTGTCGATGACCGGTATCGAGGCGGTGTCGAACGCGGTGCCCGCGTTCAAGCCGCCGGAGTGGCGCAACGCCCGCACCACCCTCAGCTGGATGATCGCCATCCTGGTGCTCTTCTTCGTCGGGCTGACCGTGCTGATCCACCTCAGCGGGCTGGTACCCACCACGCAGGCGACGCTGCTGTCCCAACTTGCCCGGGTCACCTTTCCGACCGGTCCCTGGTTCGGCCTGGTGCAGGCCGCCACCGCCCTGATCCTGCTGCTGGCCGCCAACACCGCGTTCGCCGGCTTTCCGCGGCTGCTGTTCTTCATGGCCCGGGCCGGCCACGCGCCGCGACGGTTCCTGCACATGGGCGACCGGCTGGCCTTCAGCGACGGGCTGATCGCGCTCGCGGTCGCGGCGGGGCTGGTGTTCGTCGCGTTCCGCGGCCACACCGAGGCGCTGATCCCGCTCTACGCGGTGGGGGTCTTCCTCGCCTTCACCCTCTCCCAGACGGGCATGGTGGTGCACTGGCGTCGACGGCGCGACCAGGGTTGGCGCCGTCGGGCGGTGGTGAACGCCGTCGGGGCGACCCTCTCCGGACTGGTGCTGGTGACCGCCGCGCTGACCAAGTTCACCGAGGGCGCGTGGGTGGTGGTGATCGCCGTGCCGCTGCTCGTGCTGCTGTCGCTGGCCATCCACCGGCACTACCGGACGCTGGACCGATCGCTGGCGCTGGCCCCGTCACCGAACGGCAAGCGGGCGCTGACCCCCGCGCCGCTGCCCGGCGCGATCGAACCGGGCGCGCCGGCCGAGGCACAGGAACTTCCGCAACAGGTCCGACACCTGGTGGTGGTGCCGGTCGCCCGGCTGAACCGGGCCTCGCTGCGGGCCCTGGCGTACGCGGCCTCGCTCGGACAGCCGACCCTGGCCGTGCACATCGCCCCGGAGGACGCCGAGTCCGACCGGTTCCGTGAGCAGTGGCGGGCCTGGGGCGACCACGTGCGGCTGGAGACGATCGTGTCGCCGTACCGGGCGGTGATCGGGCCGCTCGCGCACTACCTGGAGGCGCTGCACGTCTCCCGGCCCGACGTGCTGCTCACCGTGATCGTGCCCGAGGTGGTGCTGCGCAGCCGCTGGCACCGGCCGCTGCACAACCGGGTCGAGCAGCGGCTGCGCCGGGCCCTGCGCCCGCTGCCCGGGGTGGTGGTGACCAACCTGCCGGTGCACCTGAGCGAATGAACCCTGCGCCCGTGGGAGCGGTCAGACGTCCTGGACCGTCAGCACCCGGGTGACCGGGGCGGCGTCGCCGAGCGTGGCCCGCAACGCGAGGCGTTCCGGGTCGGCCATGAAGCTCTGCTGCCCGGCCCGGCCGGCGAACCGGATCACGTGCACCTCGGTCCGCCCGTCGCCGGTGCGTAGCCGCCGCTCCAGCCGTCCGCCGTGCCGGTCCAGCAGCGCGAGCACCGCGTCCTCGTACCGTTGCCCGGCCTCGACGTCGGGCAGCTCGACCAGCGCGACCAACCGCACGGTGTCGGCCGGGTCGGTCACCAGCGACTTCCAGAAGTGATGGTCGACGTGGCCGCCGGGGATGCCGTCCCGGATCCCGGTGTCGGTGTAGCCGTGCCGCCGGTAGAAGGCCGGCGCCTGGAACGAGAACGACGACACCGAGATCTCGGTGCAGCCCCGTCGCCGGGCTTCCTCCTCGGCCGCCCGCAGCAGCCGGCCGCCCCACCCTTCGTGCCGGCGCTCCGCCTGGACCCACACCGTGTTGATCCCGGCCCGCCCGCCCCAGGTCCAGCCGGTCAGGCCGGCGACCAGCTCCCCGTCGGCGTCGGTGACCCGGACCGAGAGCCCGGCCTCGTCGTCCGCGCCGGTGGCGGCGTTGTTGAAGACGGTCAGCTCCCGGTCGATCCGGGCGGCCAGTTCGGCGTCCTCACCGGACACCCGCAGCGTTGGTGTGTCGTTCCCCGTCGTCATGGCCGGAGTATGCCAGTGGATGGAGCGCCGCGGACAGCGTCGAACTCGTCAGGCGTCGACGCCGACGGCCTTGGCGCTGGCCGTCCAGAGCCGGGCGGCGAGCTGCGGGTCGGCCGCCTTGCGCAGCGGCCGGCGCAGTCGGCGGTCGTAGTAGTAACCGCCGTTCACCAGCCGGGCCGGGTCCGAGCTGGCGAGCCAGATCAACGTCTGCGCGCCCTTCTCCGGGCTGCGCAACGGCAGCACCCGCATCCCGAAGGCGACCAACCGGCTGTCGTTGGCGAACCTGGTGCGCACGACGCCCGGGTGGAAGGAGTGCGCGGGGACCTCCGGCCAGCGTCGGGCCGCCTCGGCGGCGAAGAGGATGTTCGCCTGCTTGCTGGTGCCGTACGCGGTCATCGGCCGATAGCGGCGCAGCGTCGCGTTCAGGTCGTCCGGGTCGAGCACCCCGCTGCGGTGCGCGCCGGAGGCGGTGACCAGGGTCCGACCGATCCGATCCTTCAGCAGGTTGCTGAGCAGGAACGGAGCCAGGTGGTTGGCCTGGATGGAGAGCTCGAAGCCGTCGACGGTGGTGATCGGCTGCAACACGATCGCGCCCGCGTTGTTGATCAGCACGTCGATCCGGTCGTACGCGGCCCGCAGTCGCTCCGCCAGCCGGCGCACGTCGTCCAGCACCGCGAAGTCGGCCCGGAACAGCTCCGGCCGTTCACCCGCCGCCTCGCGGACCCTATCCCCGGCGGCCTGCAACCGGGCCGGGTCCCGACCGACCAGTACCACCTGGTCGCCCCGGCACGCCAGGTCCACCGCGGTGGCCAACCCGATGCCCGAGCTGGCCCCGGTCACCACCACCAGCCGACGCCCAGTGAGATCTTCCACAGGTCCATTCACCCCGGTCATGGCGCGAGGTTACCGTGTGGTCACAAACACCTTTGGGATCGTTAAGGCCGTCGGTGTCCCCGCCGGCCCGTCGTCAGGTGCGCCGGCGTGCCCGCCGGACGCTGGAAGGAGCGCATCCATGGCCGCTGTCGGTCGCCCCCGCCGGTCCTGCCTCGCGGTACCCGGTTCCAGCGTCAAGATGCTCGGCAAGGCCCAAGGACTCCCCGCCGACCAGGTCTTCCTCGACCTGGAGGACGCGGTCGCGCCACTGGCCAAGCCGGACGCCCGCAAGAACATCGTGGCCGCCCTCAACGAGGGTGACTGGGCCGGCAAGACCCGGGTGGTCCGGGTCAACGACCTGACCACGCCGTGGACCTACCGGGACGTCATCGACGTGGTCGAGGGGGCCGGCGCCAACCTCGACTGCGTCATGCTGCCCAAGGTGCAGAGCGCCGCCCAGGTGCAGTGGCTCGACCTGACCCTCACCCAGTTGGAGCGGACCCTCGGCCTGGAGGTCGGCCGGATCGGCATCGAGGCGCAGATCGAGAACGCCGCCGGACTGGTCAAGGTGGACGAGATCGCCGCCGCCTCGCCGCGGGTGGAGACCATCATCTTCGGCCCGGCCGACTTCATGGCCTCGATCAACATGAAGTCGCTGGTGGTCGGCGCGCTGATCCCCGACTACCCCGGCGACCCCTACCACTACATCCTGATGCGGATCCTGATGGCCGCCCGGATGCACGACAAGCAGGCCATCGACGGCCCGTTCCTGCAGATCCGGGACATCGACGCGTTCCGCGAGGTGGCGAAGCGGTCGGCCGCGCTCGGCTTCGACGGCAAGTGGGTGCTGCACCCGGGTCAGATCGACGCGGCGAACGAGGTCTACTCGCCGGCCCAGGCCGACTACGACCACGCCGAGCTGATCCTCGACGCGTACGAGCACTACACCTCGGAGGCGGGCGGCCGGCTCGGCGCGGTGATGCTCGGCGACGAGATGATCGACGAGGCGTCCCGGAAGATGGCCCTGGTGATCGCCGCCAAGGGCCGGGCCGCCGGAATGAGCCGGACCTCGTCCTTCACCCCGCCGGCGGAGTGAGCCCCGCCGGCGGGCCAAGGACCGGTCAGTAGCTGGTGTTGTCGCTCTGGGTGATGGCGAAGATGATCGCCACCACGTAGAAGAGAATCACCAGCACCAGCAGGGCGGTGAGGATCCAGCCGACGATGATGGCCGCCTTCGCCATCCCCTCGCCGCCCTCGCCGGTGACCCGGATCTGCTTCTGCGCCATGTGCCCGAGGATCGCGCCGATCGGCGCGGTGATGCACGAGGTCAACCCGATCAGGGAGAGCACCAGGGCCGCGATGGCCAGCCCGTTTGTCTTCTGCGGCGGGGCATAGCCGTAGCCCGGATGACCGGGCGGCGGATAACCCGGCAGGGCGTACGCGGTGGTGGGCGCCGGCTGCTGCCCGGCGCCGTACGGGTCGACCGGGGCGTACGGATCGACCGGGCCCGGCTGGGTGGGCACCGGCTGGCCGCCGATCGGCAAAGTCGGGTCGGCCGGCGGGCCGGACTGCTGGCCCGACCACGCCGGATCGTGCCAGCCGCCGGACGGTGGGGGATAGGTCATGTGCTCTCTCCGTCGCGTGGGGTGCGCCGTCAGGGTAGCCAGCACCACGCAAACCCGATGCCCCCGCTACCGGGTGCCGCATTGCCCGGACCGGCCCGAACGGGCAGGATCCAGGCATGGCAATCGACGCGCGCGCCGCGGACCGTTCCGGCAGCCGACCGAGGCGGGACGCCAGCCGCCCGGGCCTGGGCCGGCGCAACCGCGCGAGCGCACCGGCGGGTCAGCACGGTCAGGACGAGCCTGCCGCTCTCCCCGAGCCGGTGACCATGCGGCTCGACGGCCGGGTCGCGCTCGTCACCGGGGCGGGCAGCGCGGACGGGATCGGCTACGCGACCGCGCGGCGGCTCGCCGACCTGGGTGCCCGGGTGGCGATCGTCTCGACGACCCGGCGGATCCACGAGCGGGCCAGCGAGCTGGGGGTCACCGGTTTCGTCGCCGACCTGACCGACGAGTCCGAGGTGGGCGCGCTGGCCGACGCGGTCGCCGACCAGCTCGGCGACGTCGAGGTGCTGGTCAACAACGCCGGCCTGGCCAGCCGGGCCAGCCCGGAGGTGCTCCGCCCGGTCGCGCAGCTCAGCTACGACGAGTGGCGTGGCGAGATCGACCGCAACCTGACCACGGCGTTCCTGTGCAGCCGGGCGTTCATCAGCGGGATGGCCGAGCGCGGCTGGGGGCGGATCGTCAACCTGTCCGCCACCGCCGGCCCGGTCAACGCGCTGCCCACCGAGGCCGCCTACGCGGCGGCGAAGGCCGGCGTGATCGGCCTGACCAGGGCGTTGGCCATGGAGATGATCGCCGACGGGGTGACCGTGAACGCGGTCGCGCCGGGCACCATCTACACCGCGGCGTCCACCATGGCCGAGATCAAGCAGGGCCTCGGCACACCGGTCGGCCGGCCGGGCACGCCCGACGAGGTGGCCGCGGCGATCGCCTTCCTCTGTTCGCCGGCCGCGTCCTACATCACCGGGCAGATGCTGGTGGTCGACGGGGGCAACAGCGTCCGCGAGGCCCAGTTCCGCTGACGCGGAGCGGTCAGTAGCCCCCGCTGTCGCCGCTGTAGCCGGTGAAGGCCAGCAGGGCGATCCAGCCGCAGCAGGCCAGCAGTCCCAGCCCGGTGAAGACGTAGCCCAGGATCAGCCCCCAGGTGGCGAGCTGGTCGCCCTCCTCGCCGCTGGTGCGCAACTGCCGTTTGGCCAGGTGACCGAGGACGGCGCCGGCGGGCGGGAAGACGAACGCGAAGACCAGCGACAGGATGGCGAGCACGTTGGTGCCGCGCCCGGGTCCGCCCGGCGCGGGACCGTACTGGCCGTAGGGCACCTGCGGGGCGTACGACGGCTGCTGCCCCCACTGCGGGCCGGGCGGGTAGCCGCTGGGCTGGCCGAACGGCGGCTGGTCCGGGGCGGGCGACTGGTCGGCGGGCGGGCCGTACGGCGAGCCCTCCGGCGGCGGCCCGTACGGCGAGCCCTCCGGCGGCCGCCCGAACGGCGACCCGTCGGACGGCGGCGCGTAGGGCGAGCGCTCCGGCGGCGGCTCGTACGGCGACGGAGGCTGTTCGGGGCGGGACGGGTCGGACGGCTCGGACGGCGGCGGATTGGTCACGGTCTCCTCCTCCTGCCGGCGCCGCCGGTCGGGGCCCTCTTGCCGGACGCTACCCGCAGCGGTGAACCTTTTCACAGCGGTTGTGGGGACTGGTCACCTTGGCCTCGCCGCCGCGGCGACCGATACTGACCCAGCGTTCAGTTACCCAGGAGTAATACGCCGATCCCCCGGAGGCTGAGATGGCTCGACTCGCCCAGACACCCGGCCTGACCGATGTGCAGCGGTCGATCCTGGAGACCGTCCGGGAGTTCGCCGACAAAGAGATCATCCCGCACGCCCAGCGGCTGGAGCACGCCGACGAGTACCCGACCGACATCCTCGACGGGATGCGCGAGATGGGCCTCTTCGGCCTCACCATCGACGAGGAGTACGGCGGGCTGGGCGAGTCCCTGCTGACCTACGCACTGGTGGTCGAGCAGCTCTCCCGGGGCTGGATGTCGATCTCCGGCATCGTCAACACCCACTTCATCGTGGCGTACCTGATCTCCCAGCACGGCTCGGCCGAGCAGAAGAGCCGGCTGCTGCCGAAGATGGCCACCGGCGAGGTGCGCGGCGCGTTCTCCATGTCCGAGCCCGAGTGCGGCTCCGACGTCTCGGCGATCAAGTCGAAGGCGGTCCGCGACGGCGACAGCTACGTGCTCAACGGCCAGAAGATGTGGCTGACCAACGGCGCGTACTCCTCGGTGGTCGCCACCCTGGTCAAGACCGAGACCGGTGCCGACTCGGTCTACGGCAACATGAGCACCTTCCTGCTCGAGAAGGAGCCCGGCTTCGGCGAGACCGCCCCCGGCCTCACCATTCCCGGCAAGATCGACAAGATGGGCTACAAGGGCGTCGAGACCACCGAGATGGTGCTCGACGGGGTGACCGTCCCCGACTCCGCCGTCCTCGGCGGCGCGGAGCAGGTCGGCCGCGGCTTCTACCAGATGATGGACGGCATCGAGGTCGGCCGGGTCAACGTCGCCGCCCGGGCCTGCGGCATCTCGCTGCGCGCCTTCGAACTCGCCGTCGCGTACGCCCAGCAGCGCCGCACCTTCGGCCAGCCCCTCGCCAAGCACCAGGCCATCGCGTTCAAGCTCGCCGAGATGGGTACGAAGATCGAGGCGGCGCACGCCCTGATGGTCAACGCCGCCCGGCTCAAGGACGCCGGCCAGCGCAACGACGTCGAGGCCGGAATGGCCAAGCTGCTCGCCTCCGAGTACTGCGCCGAGGTGGTGCAGGAGGCGTTCCGCATCCACGGCGGCTACGGCTACTCCAAGGAGTACGAGATCGAGCGGCTGATGCGGGAGGCGCCGTTTCTGCTGATCGGCGAGGGCACCTCGGAGATCCAGAAGACCATCATCTCCCGCGGCCTGCTCAAGGAGTACAAGCTCTGACCGCCGTCTGAGCGACCGCCGGGCGTGGGCGTACCGGGCCCGGCGGTCTCACCGGCGCTCAGCCCAGGCGGGTCAGGCCGGCCGCGGCGCGTTCCACGATCAGGCAGCGGTCCTCGACGTAGTCGATGCCCGCCTCCTCGGCGATCCGCCGCGCCTCGGGCGAGACGATGCCGAGCTGCAACCACACCGCCGGGGCGCCGATCGCCACCGCCTGGCGGACCACCTCGACCGCGTCCGCGGCCGGGCGGAAGACGTCCACCAGGTCGACCGGGTGCGGGATGTCGGCCAGCGAGCGATAGACCGGCTCACCGAAGAGCTCGTCGGCGGTCGGGTTGACCGGGATGATCCGCCAGCCGTACCGCTGCATCTGCGACGGCACGCTGTGCGCGGCCTTGAGCGGATCGCGGGACGCGCCCACGACGGCGATCACGGCGGAGTCGGCGAGGATCTGCTGAGCGGTACGCACCTGGCGACTGTAACTCCGCCGCGGCGCTCCCCACCGCGCGGGCGGGCGACGGCGACGCTGTCGGGGCTGGGCGGCGTGGGTGCGCCGACCCGGTTCGGTCAGAGCAGGGACAGCTGCTCGGCGGCCGGGGACGGCGACGACTTCGTGACGCGGCGGTGCCCACCGCGCTCACCGGGCCCACCGCGCTCACCGGGCCCACCACTCTGGCCGGACTCATCGGGCTCCGCCTGCTCGGCGGGCTCGCTGCGGTAAAGGCCGTGCCGGCGGGCCGCGATCCGCACCCGTGCGGTCAGCTCGCGCTGGTAGGCCTGCGGGGCGTAGGCGCCGGCGCGGTAGAGCTCGCGATAGCGCGGGACCAGGTGCGGGAACTCCCGGGCCAGCCAGTGCGCGTACCACTCGCGGGCGCCGGGGCGCAGGTGCAGGGCGATCGGGGCGACGCTTGTCGCGCCGGCCGCCGCGATCGCCGCCACGGTGGCGTCGATCGACTCGTCGCTGTCGCTCAGCCCGGGCAGGATCGGCGCCATCAGCACGCCGACGGGGAGCCCCGCGTCGCTCAGCGCCCGGACGGCGTCCAGCCGCCGGCGCGGGCTCGGGGTGCCCGGCTCGACGGCGCGCCAGAGCCGCTCGTCGACGAAGCCCACCGAGTAGGAGACGCCGACCCGGGTGACCTCGGCGGCCTGGCGCAGCAGCGGCAGGTCGCGCAGGATCAGCGTGCCCTTGGTGAGGATCGAGAACGGGTTGGCGAAGTCGCGCAGCGCCGCGATGATCTGCGGCATGAGCTGGTAGCGCCCCTCGGCCCGCTGGTAGCAGTCGACGTTGGTGCCCATCGCGACGTGCGCGCCCCGCCAGCGTGGCGCGGCCAACTCGCGGCGGACCAGCTCGCCCGCGTTGACCTTGACGATCACCTTGCTGTCGAAGTCCGCCCCGGCATCGAGGTCGAGATAGGTGTGAGTATTCCTCGCAAAGCAATACACACACGCATGGCTGCAGCCACGGTAGGGGTTGATCGTCCACTCGAACGGGACGCGGGAGGTGCCCGGCACCCGGTTGATGATCGACTTGGCCCGCACCTCGTAGAAGGTCATCCCGGCGAAGGCGGGGGTGTCGAAGGTGCGGACGGTTGCGCCGGGCAGCGCCAGCGGCAGGGGTGGCGTCGCTGGCGCTGCCCGCTCGGGAACTCCCTCGACCGGGGGAGCGGTGAGGTTGTCCCAGCGCATGGCCACTATTCGAACACACGTACGAGCGTGCCGCAAGCGGGCGCGCCGGGTGTTCCTCCCCACCTCGTCGATTCCGCGCCGACCCTCGGGTGGAGGATGGAGGCATGGAGAGGTCGACGTTCGTCTACGACGGGGACTGCGCGTTCTGCACCCGCTGCGCCGAGTTCATCGAGCGGCGCATCCCCACCTCCGCCCGGGTGGTGCCGTGGCAGTTCGCCGACCTGGCCGCCCTGGGGCTGACCGAGGTCGAGTGCGAGCAGGCTGTGCAGTGGCTGGGCGTCGACGGCGTACGCGCCGCCGGGCCGGACGCCATCGCCCGGCTGCTGGGCGACAGCGGGCCGTTCTGGCGGGTGGCCGGGGCCGGCCTGCGGCTCCCGCCGGTACGCGCCGCTGCCTGGCCCGCGTACCGCTGGGTGGCCCGCAACCGGCACCGGTTGCCCGGCGGCACCGCGGCCTGTGCGGTGCCGGCCGCGCGGCGGGACTGACCCCCGCCGCGGCTCAGTCCGGCAGGCCGGCGCAGGCCGCGCCGTCGATGGTGCACGCGGTGGGTGCGGCGCTGATCGGAGCGCCGGCCACCCGGAACGTCACCCGGGTCGAGCCGCGTCCCGGCACCTGGCCTGCGGCGCCGTCCGGCACGAAGATCCACTTCGCGCCGTCGCGGCTGGCTCGGGCGCCGCTCACCGCGGTGACGTCGAGCGACTCGCGGGGCAGCGTGACCACCAGCGTCCACTTCGGTGCCGGGGCCGGGCCCGGGTTCTGGATGGTCACCGTGGCGCCGTAGCTGAGCAGCGCGCTCTCCCCGATGGCGAAGTCGGCCCGTAGCGGTACGGCCGCCGGGGCGGACGTGGTCGCCGCGCCGGTGGTGGTGGGCGGCGCAGCGGAGGTCGGGGTCGCGATGGCAGACGGCCGGGTGGGCGACGGGCGGGCGGACGCCGGCGGCAGAGCCTCCGCGCCGGGCGTGCCAGGCTCGGGGACGTTCGGCACGTAGGGATTCGGAGGCGGGTCGAGGGCCACCGGGGCCAGCCGTTCCGGGGTCCGCAGCACCAGGACTACGGGGACCGCCGTGGCCACCAGCACCGCCAGCGAGGCGAGGATGGCGATCTGGGCGAACCGGGACCCCTCACCCCGCCCGGTGACCGCGTACCGGATGGCGTTCGCGACGTCCATGATCCGGTCGAGCAGGATGATCGCCACGGTCCGTCGTGGTTGCGGCGGTGATGCCGGCACTACCTCGTTCCCCTTTCAGATTTCCACCGGTGGCCGCCGTGCGGCACCGGCGTCGCGGTCGGCCAGCTGCTCACAGCGCGCGTAGCCCGGCGAGCAACTCCCTCAGCAGGTCCTCGGACGGCAGTTCGGAGAGGGTCGGCGGCTCGTGCGTCTCGATCAGACCGGCGGCGAGCAGGTCGCCGAGGAGCACCCGGACGGTACCCACCGGAAGGTCCAGATCCGCGCCGATCTCGGCCACCGAGAGCGGTCGCCGGCACATCTCGACGATCGCCGCCTGTTCCGGAAAGAGCTGCGCGGTCGGCGGCGCCGGGCCCCGGGAGACGACCAGCGTGATCAGGTCGAACCGACCCTTGTCGGGCGCGCTACGCCCGCCCGTCATGGTGTACGGGCGGACCACCGGCCCGGCGTCGTCGTCGTACCACGCCTCCTCACCGGCCCCGGTCGGCTGCACCGATCTCCCCGCCCGTCACTGTCGAGGCCGGTTCGAGGTACACCGGCAGGTGCCGCTCGGCCTGGCCCACGAAGAGCGCCACCTCGTACGCCATGTCACCGACTTCGGCGTCCCCACCGATCCGGACGGTCAGGATCGCGCCGTTGCGGGTGGTGGCGACGAAGAGAAACGCCCGTGCCATCTGTACCACGACCTGGCGCAGCGCGCCGCCGACGCAGACCCGGGTGGCCGCCGTGCCGAGCGCCTCCATGCCGGCGACCAGGCTGGAGAGCTGGTTCGCCAGCCGGTCGTCGACCTCGCGGCTGGCCCCGAGCAGCAGCCCGTCCGGCGAGAGCACCACCGCGAACTCGGCCCCGTGCACCCGATCGACCAGATCGTTCAGGGCGTCGGTCAGGCTGTCGGCGGTGACCACTGATTGCGTCATGAGCGTCCTCTCGCTGCTCTGGAGACCGGTATCTCGACCGTGTCGGAGCCGGCCGCTCCCGGCCCGGGCCGCACCGGCCCGGGATGTCGGCTCCGCACCGGCAGGTCGCCGGCTCCGGATCCGGCTGGTGACCGCGTCGGCGGTACGGGCTGGGGGCCGGTCGGCCCGGTCGCCGCCCCGTCGGGCCCGGCAGGCGTGACGAGGGTGGCCGGGAGCAGGACGACCGCTGCCGTTCCGCCGCGGGGACCGGGGTGCAGCGAGACCCTGGCACCGCAGCGGGCGGCGAGCAGGGCAGCAGCGTACAGCCCGTTGCGGCCGGCCGGTGGCCCCGTCGGCGGCGGTTCGGCCAGCAGGTGGTTCGCTGCGGCGAGGGCGGCCGGGTCGAGGCCGGGCCCGTCGTCGGTGACCACCAGGGCGCGGCCTTCCGGGCGGTCCTCGCCGGCCAGCCGCACCGTGGTGCTGGCCGGCGAGAACGCCAGCGCGTTCTCGACCAGCTCGGCGAGCAGGTGGGTGACGTCGGTGACCGCGGGGCCGGCGAGCGACCCCGGCCAGTGCGGGGCGACCAGCACCCGCTGGTAGTCGGCGACCTCGGCGACCGCGCCTCGCGCCACGTCCAGCAGCGGCACCGGCCGGCGCCAGCGCCGGGCCGGCCGCGCGCCGGCGAGGCTGACCAGTTTCTCGACGTTGCGCCGGAGCCGGGTGGCGAGGTGGTCGAGCCGGAACAGGTCGGCGGTCTCTTCCGCGCTGTGCTCGCGCCGCTCCATCGCGTCGAGCAGGGTGAGCTGCTCGCGCAGGAGCGCCTGGTTGCGCTGGGTGAGGCGCAGGAACAGCTCCCGGGTGGCCGCCGCCGAGGTGCGCTCGTCCCGTCCGGGTCCGACCTCCGTCGTGGCCTGCGGCGCTGCCACCACCGCGGCCGGCGACACCGGGCGGGCGCCGCGCTCCGGTCCGGTGTCTTCCCACTGGTGCGGATGGATTGCGGGGTCCGGACCGGCGGTCGGCGGGGTCGCGGCGGGGCGGCCGGGCTCGCCGGTCAGCCGGCGGACGGTGCGGGCGCCGGCGACGAGCGCGGCGAGCACCGCGATGAGTCCGAGCCCCAGCACCGCGCCGGTGCGGGCGACCACCAGGGCGGCGCCGGGCGTGGCCCGTTCGACGCTGCCCAGGGCCGCGGACCGGACCAGGTCGTGCAGTCCGGCCAGGGCGGGGTCGGCGGCGGCCTGCCACTCCTCCGCGGTCAGCGGGGGAGGGCCGTCGTCGGCCCGCAGCAGCCGGTCCTCCTGAGAGAGCAGTACCGCGAACCGGGGGCCCTCCAGCAGGGCCCGGTAGCCGTTCCGGTCCGCCGTCGGCAGTCCGGTCACCGCTTCGGCGCCGGCGTACCGCTGGTTGCTGACCAGTTCGGTGAGCCGCCGCCGATCGTCGGCGCTGATCCGGCCGCTGGTCAGGACGGCGGTGAGCAGGGTGTCCTCGCGGGCGAGCAGTTCCCGGGAGCGGGCGAGCGCGACGACCGCGCGGGTCTCCGCGGCCAGCGCGGTCTCCCGCGCGCCCCACTCGGGGCCGTAGATCGCGAAAGCGCTGTCGATCAGCCGGTCGTAACCGGCGATCGACTCGGCCCGGCCGGCGTCCACCTCGCCCCGCAGACCGGCCAGCCCGTCGAGTTGGCGGAGCAGTTCGTCGGCCCGGTCGCGTACCGCACCGGCGGTGAGCAGCCGGAGGTCGCCGCCGGCGGCGGTGTCGCGCAGCGCGGCCACGGCCCGGTCGGTGTCCTCGCGTACGCGACCCAGCGCGGTGCGCGCCCGGGGGGCGCCGGCGACGGTTCCGGCGGTGAGCCGCCGCTCGGTCTGCAGGCCCAGGATCAGCCGGTCGGTGGGCTGGCCGAGCGTCTCCGCCAGGGCGCGGATCCGAAGCAGGTCGGCCGCGTCCCGCCCGGTCAGGTACGCGGCGTACGACCAGAGCGCGATCAGCACCACCGCCACGGCGAGGAACTGCCGCCGGATCCCGTTCGGGTTCATCGTGGTCCCACCTCCGCTCACCTGGCCGCTCCCGTCCGCGCTCATCGGGCCGACCGTTCGGGCCAGGGCTGCCCGGCGGCGACGCCGGACCGGTCGGCCACGATGGTGCGCAGCAGGGCCAGCAGTTCGGCCCGGTTGGCGCAGTTGAGTCGGGAGCGCATCCGCGCCACGTGGTGCTCGACGGTCTTCGCCGAGATGAAGAGCCGGTCGCCGATCTCCCGGTAGGTCAGTCCGGCCAGCACCAGCTCGGCCACCTCCCGTTCCCGGTCGCTGAGCCGCTGCCCGGCCGGGGTGGTGAGGGCGTCCGCGACCTGTCCTTCGGTGCCGGTGGGTCGCTGCTCGCCTTTGACGCCGGCCGATCGGCCCTGCAGCGTCCGGGCGCAGTCCAGCAGGGCGGTCATCGCCCGCCGGTCGGAGGTCCGGATCGCGGCCTGCCCGGCGAGGCGGGCGCCGTCCCAGCAGAGCCCCGCTTCGTGCAGTCCGCGGGCGGCAGCCTCCACCCGGGCCGCGTCGACCACGCCGCGTAGCACGTCGACCCAGCTGGTGGCGGCCGCCGCGACCACGGTCGCGTAGCGGCTGTGCGGTGCCGCGGCGGTCAGCGCGGCCACGTGGTCGTCGGCGACGGCGGGCTCCTCGGTGAGAATGGCGGCGTGCAGGCCGCTCCAGTGCAGTGGCGCGCTCCACAGCGGCGGGTCGCCGAGTCGGGCCAGCAGTGATCGGGCCTCGCGCAGGTACGGCGCCAGCCGGTCCAGGTCGCCGAGTCGCGCGCCGGCGATGGCCAGTTCACCGAGCGGCAGCAGGGTGAAGAGGTCCACCGGGTGCCGCACCACCGCCTCCAGCGCGTGACCCCAGCCGCGCTGTAGCGCGCCGAGGTCACTGTTGCGTCGGGCGACGGCCAGCTCCAGCGCGGTGGCGAAGAGCAGGTCGCGCGATTCGAGCGGTCGGCCGCCGGCGGTGACCGTGCCGAGGCGTTCGGCCGCGACGGCCGTCTGACCCCGGACCATCAGGATCCAGGCTTGCAGCAGCCGGTGCCGGCGGGCCATCAGCGGGCCGCCGATGCCGCTGGCCAGCGCTCGGTCGAGCACCCGGTCGGCGATGTCGAGCTCGCCGCAGTGCACCGCGGTCAGCGCGGCGAGCGCGGCCGGGCTGTCCGGCAGCAGCACCGCCCGGCCGTCCGGCTCCAGCAGGGCTGTCGCCTGCACCAGGGTGGAGAGCGCGGCGGTGGGTACGCCGTCGACGCTGTCCCGCACCCCGGCGGCCATCAGCCGGGCGGCGCTGGCGTGCAGGGTGGGCGGACCGTCCCGGTCGTCGCCGGGAGTGGCCGTCGATCCGGCCGGATCGCCGCTGGCCAGCGCGCCGACGGTGGCGAACGCGGCGGCCGGGGCGGCGCCCGACCACCGGTACAGCTCCACGCTCCGGCTGACCTGGCCGCGGTGCGCGAGCGCTGTCGCGGCGACCACCGCGGCTTCGGCCCGGTCGGTCGGCGCGGCCGAGGCGAGTAGCCGGTCGGCGAGCCGCAGTGCGGCGTCGAGGTCTCCGGCGAGCGCGGCGGCGACGGCCTGCCGCGCGCCGATCGGGCGTCCGGCGGCCGCGGCGGCGGCGAAGAGTTCCGCCGCGAGGGCCGGTTCGGTGGTGAGCGCCTCCTCGGCGGCGGCTTCCAGCGTTCCGCCCGGGCAGTCGCCGGCCACCCCGGCCGCGAGCAGGGCGCGGACCAGCGGCAGCACCGGGCCGCCCCGGGCCAGCTGCACCTCGCTGAGCCGGCGCCAGACCGCGGTGCGTTCGGTGGCCGGGCTGAGGGCGGTCACCGCCCGCCGGACCAGCGGCGCGAGCCGGCCGTCCGCACCGAGCAGGCCCGCCGCCCGGGTCGCCGCGACGATGCCGTCCACCTCGGCCGGCTCGCGGCCGAGCAGCGTGCCGAGCAGCTCCACCGGCAGCGGTACGCCGGCGGCGACGGCCAGCAGCAGCCGCCGGACGTCGGGAGCGAGGTCGTCCAGGTCCGGCCCGAACTCGAGGACGGCCTGCCGTGGTGGTTCGGTCGGTACGCCGGGACCGAGTTCCCGCCCGCGCAGCCCGCGGACCAGGCGCTCGACGTCGCGGGGCACGCCGGCGGTCTGGCCGTGCACGAAGTCGACGAGTTCGGCGCGCCGGCCGAGTTCGGGCGCGGCGGCGAGGTAGGCGGCGGTCTGGTCGCGGGCGAACGGGGTGAGCAGGACGACCTGCCCGTCCCGCCGCAGCGTGTCGGCCAGCTCGACCAGCGCGCCCGGCCGCGGCCACGGCCGGTAGCCGACAGCCAGCCGGTGCCGCCGCCCGGCCGCGAGGCGGCGCAGGGCGCGGAGCCGACCGTCGTCGAGCAGATGGGCGTCGTCGACCAGCAGCACGGTGTCGGGGTCGATCTCCTCGGGCAGCTCCGGGACGTCCTCGCGGACGGTGACCCCGGCCCGGCGGTAGACCCGGGCCAGTTCCTGGAGGTACGCGCTGCGGCCGTGCCCTCCCGGGCCGGTCACGGCCAGCGCCAGCGGCGCCGCCGGATCCGTGGCCACCGCGTCGAGCAGGGCCTTCGGTGCGCGGTCCAGCACCAGTCCGCCTCCGGCGGCAGTGCTCATGATCATGGTGGTCATCCTTCGCGTCCCCGGGTCCGGGCCAGCGCCAGCCGGGACGGCCTCGGCAGGTCCAGCGGAGCGATCCGGACCGGGGGACGGGGTGGGGGCTCACTGTGGACAGCCGGACGGCCGTGGTCGGGGCGGCGTGGTGAAGGAATGGCCGGTGCGGCGTCCCGACGGGCCTCGGAGGTGGGGCGGGGCGGCCGGTCCGGTTCGGCCGGCCGCGGGCGGGGCGACACCACCTGGCAGGCGGCCAGCGCCGCGCCGGTGGCGGCGGTCAGCTGTGGGTCGGGTTCCACCTCGACCGGCACCGGAAATGCGGCGGCGAGCAGTTCGCCGACCAGTGGAATGCGGGTGGAGCCGCCGGTCAGCAGGACGGCGTCGAGTTCGGCGGGCCGCAGCCCGGCGGAGTTCACGGTCCGGAGCAGCAGGTCCACGGTGGCCTGTACGGCCGGGCGGATCATCTCCTCGAACTGCACCCGGCTCACCGGCACCCGGGCCGGCCCGCCGGGCAGGTTCAGCAGCACGTCGGTCCCGGTGTCGACGGTCAGCGCGCGTTTGGCCCGGTCGCACTCGGGCCGCAGGGCGCGAAGGGTGGCGTACGTCTCCCGGCGGCCGGCGGCGGCGAGTTCCCGGGCGAGCACGGTGCGGACGTGCTCGGCCAGCGCCTCGTCGAAGTCGGCGCCGCCGATCCAGTCCAGCCCCTGGGGGAAGCCGAAGGTCTCGTACCGGCCGCGCGCGTTGCGGCGGACCAACGCCGCCTCGAAGCTGTTGCCGCCCAGGGCGTAGACCGCGGCGGCACTACCGGCGAAGCCCCGTGCCGCATGGCTCTCGGCGACCGTGACGGTACGGGGCAGCAGCGTCACGTGGGACAGTCCCAGCTCCCAGAGCGCGGCGTGCAGCAGGTCCCGCCGGTGCCGCCCCCACCCCGCCGGGTGGCTGAGCACGACCGCCTCGGCGGGCGCGCCCTCCCGGTCGTGGACCCGTTCGACCACCCAGGTGGCCAGCACGGCGGTGAGCATCTGCGGCGGGCACGCCTCGCCGGCCAGCAGCAGCGGCACGTCGTCGCCGACCCGGTGCACGAAGCCACGCGCGGTACGGCTGCCGTCGTCGGTGCCCGACTCGCCGACCACGAGAGTCCCGTCCTCGCCCAGGTGCAGCACGGACGGCACGGTCGTCGAGGCGGCGTCCAGCGCCACCACCTCGGGGCGGGCCCAGCTGGCCCCCCGTCGTCGGGCCACGGTGGCCACGGTGGTGGTGCTCCCGATGTCTATCCCCAGGACGTACGGCATCCGCCTATTTCTTCCTTCACCGCGAGTCGGCCGGTTGAGGGCCACGGGTTTCCCACCCCGTCTGTGGCCCACCCCCGGCGAATCCCCGTGGGCTCCTACGTTCGTACCAGAGATCTCTCCTGCATCGAGACCCTAAATCTGACCGGCCCGGTTCCCCCAGTCCCCCTAACGTACGAGGGGGTCGACGCCCTAACCGGGCGGGGCGGGTTGCGGGACGATCCCCGATGCCCGGTGCCGGTCCGTGCCCATAGCGTCGCTTTCGACGAGCGGCGGTCGACGACGCCCACATCCGAGGAGAAACCGGCACATGGACCAGACCCTGCACGACTTCGTGCTCAACCTGCTCACCGACGCCGACGCCCGGTCGGCCTTCGACCTCGACCCGGAGGGCGCGCTGCAGGCCGCGGGGCTCACCGACATCACCGCGGCCGACGTGCAGGACGTGGTTCCGCTGGTGGTCGACTACGCCCCGGTGAACGGGCTCGCCCCGGTGGCTCCGGTGGTCGGCCAGCTCGGCGCGGACCCGCTGGTGACCGACGCGACCGACGTCGTCGGCCAGTTGCAGAGCGTGGCACAGCAGATCACCATCAGCAGCAGCTACTCCGGTGTGGACGTCAAGGCCGGCGTGCTCGGCGCCATCGCCGTCGACCCGACGGCGGTCGCCGCGGGCGCGATGGTGCTGCCCGGGATCGGCCTCGGCGTCGGGCCCGGCGGCCTCGCCACCGACCTGACCGGGGTGCACGACGTCGCGAACACCCTCGACGCCGATGTGGTGGGCGCGGTGGACACCGTGGCGGACCCGGTGATCGGGGATGTCACCAGCACGGTCGGCAGCCCGGAGTCGGTGCTCGACTCGACCGACCACGGCCTGCTGGGTACGCCGGACGGTCTGCTCGGCGGCACCCTCTCCGGCACCACGGGTCAGGTCGGCGGCCTGGTCGACTCGCTCGGCGTCGACGACACCCTGGGCGGCCTGGGCCTCACCGGCGGCGACAGCGGCGGGGTCGGGCCGGTCGACGTGCCGTCCACGGTGGGCGGCGTGACGCATCAGGTGGATGGCGTCCTCTCCGGCGTGACCGGCACGGTGGGCAGCGTGACCGGTGGCGTCACCGACGGTGTGACCGGCGACGCCGGGGTCCACGGGGACGGTTCCGCGTCTCACGGCGGCGGGCTGCTGGGCATCACCGACGGTCTGCTCTGACCGACGCCCGGTCGGAGCAGGGGAAGGCCGGGTCGCCCGTTGTGGCGGCCCGGCCACTCCCCGTTTCCGGGATCCTCACCCTCTTGATAATTGATCCGAAACCAGCACACTTGGTGCGGTGATGGCGGGGATCTGGCTGGACGTGCTCGACGGGATCGCCCGCACGTGCCGGGAACACGGGCGCGGCGACCTGTTGCAGGCGGTCCGGCACAAGCGTGCCCAGCTGCTCGACCCGACCCTGCGCGTGCTGGTCGTGGGCGAGCCCAACCAGGGCAAGAGCCAACTGGTCAACGCGATCGTCAACGCGCCGGTCTGCCCGGTCGGCGACGGTCGCACCACGGTGCTGCCGACGGTGGTGCAGCACGCCGAGGAACCCGCGGTGGCGGTGGTGCAGACGCCTCCGGCCACCCCCGACCGGACCGGTGGCGGCACCCTCCCCGGGGCGGTCGAGCGGACCCCGGTGCCGCTGGACCGGATCGCGGCCGGCGTGGCCGGGACGCTCGGCCGCCGGCCGGGCGGCGGACCGGCGTACGTCGAGATCGGACTGCCGCGCGCGCTGCTCGCCGGCGGACTCGTGCTGGTGGACACCCCCGGCAGCGACGAGGTGGCCGCGCTCGGTGGCGCCGGCTCGGTCGCCGGCCTGAGTCGGGCGGACGCCGTGCTGGTGGTCTCCGACTCGACCCGGGAACTCTCGGTGGCCGAGCTGAACCTGCTGCTGCACGTCACCCGGTCGCACCCGAACGTGGTGGTGGTGCAGACCAAAATCGACCTGGTGCCGGACTGGCGGGTGGTCGCCGAACGCAACCGGCGGCACCTGGCCGAGGCGGGCGTGCCGGCGGCGCTGATCCCGGTGTCGGCGGCGCTGCGGTTGCGTGCGGCCACCGCGGACGACCGCGCGCTCAACGCCGAGTCGGGTTTCCCGGCGCTGATCGGGCGGCTCCAGCGGGACCTGGCCGGCAAGGCCGACGTGCTGGCCCGGGCCGCGGTGGGGCTGACCGCCCGGACGGTGGTGGAGCAGCTGGCCGCGCCGCTGCGCGCCGAGCTGGAGAGCCAGCGGGCCGAGGAGCAGTCCGGGCCGATGTCCCGGCTGCACGCGGCCCAGCGCGAGGTGGACGAGCTGCGCCGGTGCTCCACCCGCTGGCAGAACACGCTCAACGACGAGATGGCCGACCTGCTCTCCGACATCGAGTACGACCTGCGTGACCGCACCCGGCAGATCCTGCGGGCGGTCGACGAGGCCTTCGACACCGCCGACCCGTTGGTCGCCTGGGAGACCTTCCAGGAGTGGTTGAGCCGCAGCCTGGTCGAGGCGGCGGAGGCCAACCACGAGTGGCTGGCGCAGCGCTGCGACCACGCCGCCCGGCGGGTGGCCGGCAACTTCGCCCGATACGGCTACGACGTGCTGCCGCCCTGGTCGATGACGGTGCCGGAGGATCTGGTCGATCGGCTGCCGGAGATCGAGCGGCCGAGCATCGACCGGTTCACTGCCACCCAGAAGGTGATCACCGGCATGAAGGGGTCGTACGGGGGCCTGCTGATGTTCGGCCTGGCGCTGACGCTGGCCGGTATGCCGATGATCAATCCGGTCTCGATCGGCGCGGGCGCGCTCTTCGGTGGCAAGAGCATCCGGGACGAGAGCCGCCAGTTGCTCCGCCGGCGCCAGGCGACGGTGAAGACGGCGATCCAGCGGCACGTCGACGACTTCTTCGTCCGGATGACCAAGGACTGCCGGGACGCCGCCCGCCAGGTGCAGCGGATGCTGCGGGACCACTTCACCGCGCTCACCGACGAGTTGCAGGAGGCCATCGTCCAGTCGCTGCGGAGCGCCAAGCAGGCCGCCGACACCGACGCGGCCGTGCGTGACCAGCGTCAGCGCGAGATCAAGCTGAAGATGACCCGGTTGGCGGCGCTCTACGAACAGGCCCAGCAGTTGACCGGAGCCCGGCCGGCGCCGGCACCGCTGGAGCCCCGGTCATGACCGTCGGCCTGCGCCTGGACGAGGCGGTCTGGGGACTGCTGCACCAGGCGTTGCAGCTCTATCGGGACGATCCCCGAGCCACCGGTCACCTGCGTCGTCAGCTGGCCCGGCTGGAGCAGCCGCTGCGGGTCGCCATCGCCGGCCCGTGGCGCGCCGGCAAGTCGACGCTGCTGAACGCGCTGATGGGCGAGGAGGTGGCCCCGGTCGTCGGGGCCGACGGCAGTGCCGTCTTCACCTGGTACGAGGACGGCCCGCAACCGGGGGCGACCGGATACTCGGCCAGCCATCCGCCGCAGGAGCTGGCGATGGTCAAGTCGGCGACCGGGATGCGGGTCGACCTGGTCGGCTGGCGGGCCGGCGAACTGCGCGACATCGTGGTGCGCTGGCCCACCCGGGCGCTGCGGCAGGTGACCCTGATCGACACGCCGGCGGTCGGTCAGCCCGGCGAGCACGGCCGCTCGCCGGTGATGGACCGGGTGCTGCGCGAGGCGGACGCGGTCATCTACCTGACCCGGGACGGGCGCGGCACCGACCTGCGGGTGCTGGAGTCCGGCCGGGAGAGCGCAGTGGGCCAGGCCGCCCCGGTGAACGTGATCATGCTGCTCTCCCGGGCCGACGAGACCGGCGGGGGCAAGATCGATGCGCTGCTCACCGCGCGGCAGCTCGCCAGGCGGCACTACCGCGACCCGCGGGTGAAGGCGCTCACTGTCGCCGTGGTGTCGTGCAGCGCGTTGATCGGGCTGGCCGGTCGGGTGCTCAGCGAGTCCGACTTCGCCGCCCTCGCCCAGTTGGCCACGGTGCCCCGCCCGGAACTGGAGGCGCACCTGCTCTCCGCGGACCGCTTCCTGCGCGGCGCGCTGCCGGTGCCGCTGGACGCGGAGCTACGCGCCGGCCTGCTGGACCGGCTCGGCCTGTTCGGCGTCCGGCTGGCCGCCACGCTGGTGCGGACCGGTTGTGACAGCCGGGCCACCCTCTCCGCCGAACTGATCCGCCGCAGCGGCCTGGCCGAGCTGCGCGAGTCGGTGACGCGCTTCTTCGTCGACCGGCGGGACACGCTCAAGTCGCGCTCGGCCCTGGCGGCGGTCGAGGCGCTGGCCCGGGCCGAGCCCCGCCCGGGCACCGCGGAGCTGCTCAGCACCGTGGAACAGATCCTCGCCGGGGCGCACGAGTTCCAGGAGCTGCGCATGCTGGCGGCGCTACGGGACGCGCGGCTCGGCTTCGACGCCGAGATCGCCGCGGAGGCGCGGCGGCTGGTGGGTGGCGACGGCGTCGGGCTGGCCGCCCGGCTCGGTGTCGAGCACGACGCCACCGTGCAGCGGCTCTGGGAGGTCGCCGCCGACGCGCAGTGGCGCTGGCGGGACCGGGCCGAGGACCCCCTACTCCGGTTGGCCCAGCGGCGCGGGGCGCAGGTGGTGGTCCGCAGTTGTGAGGGGATGCTCGCCGAGCTGGCCGACGGGGGCCGGTGAGCCGCGGCGGCGCAGCCGGCGCAGCCACTCGATCGGGCGGACCCGCTCCAACGGCAGGAAGCTGGTCATCGCGGCCAGGTGTGGGGCGAACGAGATGGTGATGGTCGCCATGGTGACCGCGTGGAACGAGTAGAAGAAGCCGACCATGGCGTGCCGCCACCGCTCGGGCAGCAGGAAGACCAGTGGGCTGGCCAGCTCGAACGCGACGATTCCGAACTGGGCGACGATCAGCAGATAGGGCACCTGGGCGATCAGGTCGGCGAACTCGGTGCCGCGCCGGATGATCGCCCGGGCCAGCACCGAACCGGTCAGCCAGTCCAGGCCGCCGAAACGCAGCTTCGCCCAGGCGGCCAGGAAGTAGGTGCAGACCACGGCGATCTGGGTGACCCGCAGCGCCCACCCGCCGGCCTCGCTGCGGGTGGCGTCGCCGTGCCGGGCCCTTCCGGCGGTGGGGAGCACGGCCAGCGCGACGAGCAGGCCGACGCGGTCGTGGTCGACCTTGCCGTAGCTCATCGCGATGATCATCCACTCGAGGTACAGCGCGCAGACCGACCAGCCGAGGAGCCGAGGCGCGCGCCCGGTCGCGGCGAGCAGCGAGAGCAGCAGCAGCGCCCAGAAGATCACCGCGACCAGCGCCGGGGTCGGCGTCGGCAGCGGCAGGAGGCGGCCGATCAGCAGTGGCTGGTAGAGGTCGCCGGGCACGCTCACCCGGGTGCGTACCCACGGGGTGAACACCACCAGGTCGGCGGCGACGAAGAGGTAGATCAGGGTCCGGAAGGCGGCGATCCGGCCGCGTGGGACCGGTTCGGTCAACCAGCGGCTCATCGCGGAGCCTGCCAGCGGACCACCGTCTCGTCGGTGTGCCGGCCGGTGGGGCGGCCGCCCTCGATGCCGAACCAGCGGATCACGATGCGGACCTCGACCAGCTCGGGGGCGGCCGGGTGCCGCTCGGCGTACGCGTCGGCGACCTCGGCGAGCAGCGCGGGCTCGGCGGCGTACCGGCCCTGCTGGCCCTCGATCTCGGCTCGGCGGATGCCGGTCGCGTCCTGACCGAGACTCACCACCGCGCCGGTGGCGTCCACCCCCTCGACCCGGGTGTCCGGGGCCGGCGCGTTCGGCGGGTTGGAGGTGGCGTACATCCGGAAGGGGCCGAACGGGAAGTCGTCGTCGCTGCCCCAGACCGTGCCGGCGAGCAGCACGGCGAGGCCGAGCGCGGTGACGCCGAGCCGGGCGACCCGTCCGCGGGTTGTCAACGTTTCCATCGGATCGTGACGATACGGGAAACATTGCAAGGCCCGGGTCCCTCTGACGGCCATACCTGACCTGCCTGCCCGGCCCGCCGAAACAACGACGGCCGGGCCCCGGATCGGGGCCCGGCCGTCAGCGCCGTGCGGGTCGCCGGCTCAGTGCTTGTGCTCGGCCAGCTGCTTGCGGACGTCATCCATGTCGAGCGCCTCGACCTGCTCGATCAGGTTCTCCAGCGCCGACTCGGGAAGGGCACCGGGCTGCGCGAAGACGATGACGCCGTCCCGGATCGCCATGATGGTCGGGATGGACCGGATGTCGAACTTGGCGCCCAGCTCCTGCTGCGCCTCGGTGTCGACCTTGCCGAAGACGATGCCCGGGTGCTTCTCCGAGGAGCGCTCGTAGACCGGGGCGAACCGCTTACACGGACCACACCAGTCGGCCCAGAAGTCGACCAGCACGATGCCGTCGTCGCCGGTCACCTCGTCGAAGTTCGCCGTGGTCAGCTCAACGGTAGCCATTTGCACTCTCTCCGATCACCGCGGATTACCTACGTCCCGTAGAACCAGGGCTGACCATCTCGCATTCCCGCCCACGGGCAGGCGAAACCTGTGACGTGGCGGGCACTCGGCCACGATGAGTCATCGACCCGTGTCTGTCCGGGCCCGCCCTGCGGAACGCAAGTGCACGTCGCACTTGCGTGACGAGCCGTGATGGGAGCGTTTCCAACATGATCCACAGTATCGACCGGAACGAATCGGTAACTTGATGCCTGACAAGGGGCTATCCGGCCTGCGAAGATCGCTCGGTAAGCCGCCGACAGTAACTGTGCGTAGTGTTACAAAAGTATAAATGTGACCTCTGTCTCTGTCGGTGCCGGACAGGCGTACGGCAGAATCTTTCTCATCAGAGCGTGGGCGGCGGGTGCCGGGGAGGGCCCCGCCGCTCATTGCGTCTCCCCCCAGATGTGGCCGGTGTGACTTTTCCGCACGGCCCGCGCCCCGGGGATCGCCTTAACCCTCGATAAGGCATGCTGTGCCGAACTCCATCGCCGCCCGTCGAAGGGGACCAGGATGCAGTTCGGCCGCTACTACGAGGAGTTCGAGGTCGGCGCGGTCTACCGGCACTGGCCGGGCAAGACCGTCACCGAGTACGACGACCACCTCTTCTGCCTGCTCACCATGAACCACCATCCGCTGCACATGGACGCCCACTACGCGGAGTCAGCCAGTCAGTTCAAGCGCAACGTGGTGGTCGGCAACTACATCTACTCCCTGCTGCTGGGCATGTCCGTGCCCGACGTGAGCGGCAAGGCGATCGCCAACCTCGAGGTCGAGTCGCTGCGGCACGTCGCACCCACCTTCCACGGCGACACCATCTACGGCGAGACCACCGTGCTGGACAAGCGGGAGTCGAACTCCAAGCCGGACCGGGGCGTGGTGTCGGTGGAGACCCGCGGCTACAACCAGGACGGCACGATGATCTGCGTCTTCCGCCGCCGGGTCATGGTCCCGAAGCGGGAGTACGCGGCCAGCACGGTTCCCGAGGGAGTCGACCCGGAGCGGCCGAGTTTTCCCGAGCCGCGCTGAAGCGCCGGGCCCCCGGGCAGCGTCCAGCCCTCTTCCCGCCGTGTTCCGGTGGGAAGGGGGCTCTTTTCGCGATCCGGGGCAATATGCTGGCGCCGGAGGTCCCCATGAGCCACTCCGTCGCAGGAGAGCCGCCCTCTGCCGGCCCGCGCGCCGCACCGCTGACCACCGCCGGCTACTCCGCCGACGAGTGGGATCTGCTCACCAACCTGCCCGGCCGGGTGATCGTCGCGGCCACCGCGGCCGGTCCCGGTCGACCCCCGCGCGGGGTCGCCGACGGACTCGCCGGCCTGGACGCGGTGGCCGCCGGCCGATCCTTCGACAGCGACCTGATCCGCGCGGTGGTCTCCGCGATCTACGCCCGACACGACGGCGCCACGACCTCCGGCGACCGGGCCACCGACCTGGTGGACCTGCTCGCGGCCTGTCGGGCGGTGGTACGGGTGCTCGACCGGCGGGCCGACCCGGCCGACTCGGCGGCGTACCGTCAGTGGGTGCAGTCGGTCGCGGCGCGGGTCTGCCGTGCGGTGCCGGCGGGAGCCGCGCGGATCGCCGTCACGGCCCCGGCCGACCGGCGCTTCCTCGACCGGCTCGGTGACGCCCTCGGGCTGCGATGACCGGCCGGTGCCTGCGGGGACGGCCCGGCCAGGTGCCGTAACCTCTGCTGACCGTGACCGGTGAGCAGCTCGATGTCGGCGTGGGCCCCTGGCCGGGAGACCTGCCGGACGACCCGCGGTACGACCCCGACCTGCTCGCCGAGGGGGACCGGCGCAACGTGGTCGACCGCTACCGCTACTGGCGGCGCGAGGAGGTCGTTGCCGACCTGGACCGGCGCCGGCACGACTTCCACGTGGCGATCGAGAACTGGCAGCACGATTTCAACATCGGCACGGTGGTGCGCAACGCGAACGCCTTCCTCGCCGCCGAGGTGCACATCGTGGGCCGGCGACGGTGGAACCGGCGCGGCGCGATGGTGACCGACCGCTATCAGCACGTGCGACACCACGAGACGATCGAGGAGTTCGTGGCCTGGGCGGCCGCCCATGAGCTGCCGATCGTCGGCATCGACAACCTGCCCGGCTCCCGCCCGATGGAGACCACCACCCTGCCGCGACGCTGCGTACTGCTCTTCGGTCAGGAGGGGCCGGGCCTGTCGGCGCCGGCCCGGGCGGCCTGCGACCAACTCTTCTCCATCGCCCAGTACGGATCGACCCGCTCGATCAACGCCGGGGTGGCCAGCGGCATCGCCATGCACGCCTGGATCCGGGCGTACGCCGGCCCGCCGCCGGACTGATCCGGGGGGAGAACCACACCGGTCACCTGCCGCCGTCTGAGCGGCGGTCCGGTGTTCGGGCAGGGGCGCCGGCCGATTCCTCGCCATTCGCGACGGAAACGGCTGCTCCGCTTGACGGCCCCGCCCGACGGGGTGACGGTGGGGATGTGAGTGTCGCGGTGAGTTGTCCCAGATGCGGAAGTCAGGTCCGGTCACCGGACCTCATGCACACCGAGTCGAGGTGTGTGCGGTGCGGGCCGGTGTCACCGCTGCACGTGCCCGAACACATCGGAGCCGAGATCGTGGCGAGTGTGGTGGAACGGATCACCGCCGGCGCCGAGCCACCACATCGGCCGGCCGCGCCACTCTGGTGCCCGTGGCCGCTGCCGCCGGGCTGGACGATGACCGGGGTGGCGTACGCCGGGGACGACCGCACCGGCGTACGGGCCACGGCGGTGGCCTGCGCCGGCCCCGAGCCGCTCGGCGGCGGCCCGGCCGACCTGGTCTTCGTCGCCGAGGAGCCGGGCGTCGGCCTGGGTACCCGGCTCGCGGGCATGGCCGGTCCGGATCCCGGTCCGCAGCTCGCCGAGGCGTTGACCGACCCCGGCCCGGGCCACCCCGAGCACGTCGGCCAGGCCCGGATCCGGGTGGCCGGGCACCCTACTCCACTGTGGTTGGTTCATTCACCGACGGATCGAAGCGCGTACGCCGGCGAGGCTCGGGGAATGTGGCTGCATGCGATAGCCTGGCCGGCGAGTGCGGGTCACCTGCTCGCGGAGGACGTCGTGTTGCACGACCTGACCGAGTGGACTCCACCCGAACTCGTGTACGGCGCACCATCTCCGTACCTGCATGGGAGGGCTTGACAACCCTCCCGGAATGACGGAGAACGGACGCAGATATTCACTGTACGACACCACACTGATACTCTGGGTGCCGCTGCGGTAATGGGACCCGGCGCCGCGCGAGAGGATGGCCCGCCATGGTCAAGAAGGTCCTCACCTGGGCCGGTATCGCATTCTTGATCTTCTTCGTCGCCTACCGGCCAAACTCTGCGGCGGATGTGTTCAAGTCGCTCGGCGGCGGGATCATGGACATCGCCCAGGGGTTCGGCGACTTCTTCACCAGCCTCGTCGCCTGACCCCCGATGGGCAGCCCCTCCGGTCCACCCTTCGACCCCGACGACCCCGACCGGGAACGCCGGGAACGCGACACGGAGCCGATCCCCCGGGTCCCCCCGGACGAGGGGCCCGGCTACGGCGCCGGTCCAGGCCTCTCCGACGGTCCGTCCCTTTCGGACGACGTCGGCTACGGCGACGGGCCCGGCTACGCGGGCGAGGGCCGCTCCGGCCGGTCCTGGATCCGCGACCCGGAGGCCGGCTACCAGGCCCCGGCGATCTCCGAGGACGAGCTGGCCGGTCTGCGCGCCGACGCGGCCGGCAACGCGCCCCGGCGGGTGCTGCCGCTGGAGGACGAACCCAGCTCCCTGGTCGCCCGCTACCTCTTCCCGACCGAGCGCTACCGGGGCGAGTGGAAGCGGCACTGGATCCACCTCGCCACGCCGATCCTCATCGGGATCGCCGCGACCTTCGTGCTCGGCTACCTCTCCGGCTTCCTCGCCGGGCAGGACGTCGGTGCGCTCACCACCATCGCCGTGCTGCTCTGGTTCGCGGTGATGGGCTGGGTGGCGTGGAAGGTCGCCGACTGGTGGTATGACCGGTTCATCCTGACCAACAAGCGGGTGATGGTGGTCAACGGCATCATCACCCGCCGCGTGGCGATGATGCCGCTGGTCCGGGTCACCGACATGAAGTACGAGCAGACACCGAGCGGCCGGGCGCTCAACTACGGCACCTTCGTGCTGGAGTCCGCCGGCCAGGAGCAGGCGCTTCGCGAGATCAAGAACCTGCCCAACCCGAACGAGCTCTACCTGCGAGTGGTCGAAGAGATGTACGAGCCGCAGGCGGTCGAGGCGCGGCTGGGCAAGGAAGCGGACGAGGCCAAGGCCGACGACGGCGCGTGACCGAATCTGTCCGAACATCGGAGGAAGTGCACACCTTTCGCCATGGACCTCGGCCGCCCTGGCATGGCAACCTGCCAGGACGGTCGGGGTGTGGAGGTGGGCAGTGGGGAACAGGGATCCGCTGGAGGAGGAGTTCCGCGAGTTCGTCGCGGCCCGATCCGGCGCCCTCCTGCGCACCGCCTACCTGCTGACCGCCGACTGGGCCACCGCCGAAGACCTGCTGCAGACCGCGCTGACCAAGACCTACCTCGCCTGGAAGCGGCTTGGCGGGATCGAGGCGATCGAGCCGTACGCCCGCCGGGTGATGGTGAACACGTCGACCAGTTGGTGGCGGCGACGTTGGCACGGTGAGCGCCCCACCGAGGTGCTGCCGGAGCGGGCCGCCGCCGACGAGATCGAGCAGCAGCTCGACCGCGACGTGCTCTGGCGCCACCTCAGCGCGCTGCCCACCCGGCAGCGGGCCGTACTGGTGCTGCGTTACTACGAGGACATGTCCGAGGCGCAGACCGCCGCGCTGCTCGACATCTCCCCGGGCACGGTGAAGAGCCAGACGTCGCGCGCGCTGGCCACCCTGCGCAAGCGGATGGGCGCCGAGGCCGCCCAGGAGCTGGCCGTCGAGCCGAGCGCCGCGCCGGCTCGGCCGAGCCGGGGGCTCCGGCCGGCGGGGCCCAGACCCCCGTCGGCTCGCCCCGACGCCCGGTCGCCCGAGCCGGCCGTCTCGGCGGCCGGCACCACGCCCCCTACCGCCTCCGGCTCCGACCCGATCCCGCGGCAGGCCGCGGCGGCGGCACCCGATCGCGGCGCCCAGCCGGCCGCCGGCGATGCTCCGGCGGCCGACCGGGCACGACGAGTGCCGCCCGGCGGGCCGGCGGACGACGTCCCGGTCCCGGCCGCCGCCTTCGCCGCCCCGGTCTCCGGCGTCCCGGCCGGCAGCACCCGTGGGGAACAGCGGTGACCGCCACCCGGCGTCGGGCTGGCAACCGGATTGCCGTCCCGGCGCGTCCATTCGAGGTGACGAAGGACGAGCTGGAATCCGCGGTGCGGGAGAGCTTCTCCCAGCAGGTCGCCGTGCCCCGGCCGCTCGCCGTCGACCCGGCCGGCGCCGCGATCCGCCGCGCCCGGCGGGTCCAGCGCCAGCGCACCATGACCGGCCTGGCCCTGGCCGCCGTCGCCACGGTGGCGGTCAGCACCGGGGTGGCCCAGCTGGGCGCCGAGCCGCATCGGTCGGTCCCGCCGACGGTCGTGCTCGGTGACCCGTACGCCTCGGCGCGGCCGGATCCCGTTCTCTCCTCGGAGCCGCCGATCGTCGACGGGCAGGCGCCCGGCACCGAGGTGGACCTGGTCGTCGGGACCGTCATCGTCGGCGCCGACGGGCGGCGGGTCGCGCTGGCCGGCGTCGGCCCGGCCGAGCGGGCCCACCGGCTGCCCGAGAACGCCGGCTGGCTGGTGGTCGGCCGCGCCACCACCGCGGGCCGCTCGCTCTGGTCGGTGTCCCGGGAAGGCAACGCCCAGGTGCTGCTGGCCGGCGCGGGGACGATCATCGTTTCGGCGGACGGCCGGCAGGTGGCCTGGCGCGATGGCACCGATCTGGTCTCTGCCGGGGTCGTCGGTACCCAGCTGATCGCGCCGGTCCGCACCCCCGCGCCGGCCGCCGCCGTGCCGGACGGCTTCGTCGGGGACGCCGTGCTGGTCCGGCCTGACCCGGCCCGGCCCGGCCACACCATCTGGCACCCGAGCGTCGGCCCGCTGTCGGTGGACGCCGATCGGGCCACCCTGAACCTCTACGGCGCCCTGCCCGACGGTCGACTGGTCGGGCAGATCTCCGGCGCTCGGGCCGACGGCCGCTGTCTCGCCGTGGTCGACCCGGGCCGCGAGCTGGCCCCGGTGCACACCGGATGCGGCACCACCCTGAGCCCGGACGGGCTCGGCGCGGTCTCCGGGGACGGCCGGTGGCTGCTGGCGAACGGTCGATACGACGGCACGGAGAGCGCCCTGCTGATCGACGTGACGCGGATCGGCGGCACGGTGACCGCGCGCCCCGCCGGACCTCCGATGACCGGCGCGGTGGCCTGGGCGTCGCCCGACGCCGCGGCGTACGTCGACGGCTCGGGCGAGCTGGTCCGGGTGCAGGTGAAGAACGTGCTGTCCGGCGAGCCGGCTGCCCCGGCCCCGGTGCCCGGCGCCGGCCCGACCGACCGCCCGGTGGTGGTGACCGGCTCCTGACCGCCCGGTGACCGCGGTGCCCTGGCTCCGGCGGGCGCCACGGCCCGGGCGGGTGAGCGGGTGGCATCGCCGGTAGCGTCGGGCGATGAGGATCGACCTGCACACCCACTCCACGGCCAGCGACGGCACGCTGAGCCCCGCGGAGCTGGTACGCGCGGCCGCCGACGCCGGGCTCGACGTGGTGGCGATCACCGACCACGACAGCACCGCCGGCTGGGCGCCCGCGCTGGACGCGCTGCCGGCCGGGCTCCGCCTGGTCCGGGGGGCGGAACTCTCCTGCCGATGGTTCGGCGCGGAGCCCGCGGTGCCGCTGCATCTGCTGGCGTACCTCTTCGACCCGGACGCACCGGAGCTAGTCGCCGAACTGGCCCGGGTGCGGGCCGCCCGCGAGGAGCGCGGCGAACGGATCGTGAACCTGCTGCGGGCCGACGGCATCGACGTCAGCTGGCCGGAGATCCTGGCCGGCGCGGCCGGCGGCACCGTCGGCCGGCCACACATCGCGCTGGCCCTGATCCGGGCCGGCCTGGTCACCAGCACCAGCGAGGCGTTCGGGCCGGACTGGCTGGGTGAGCGCTACCGGCTGCCCAAGGAGGACATCGACGTGTTCCGCGCGGTGCGGCTGGTCCGGGCTGCCGGCGGTGTACCGGTCTTCGCCCACCCGCGCGCCACTCGGCGGGGGCGGGTGGTGCCGGACGAGTTGATCGCCGAGCTGGCGGCGGCCGGGCTCGCCGGGCTGGAAGCGGACCACGAGGACCACTCCCCGGCCGAGCGGGCGCACGTCCGGGGGCTCGCCGCCGAGCTGGGGCTGCTGGTCACCGGCTCCTCCGACTTCCACGGCACACACAAGACCGTCCGGCTCGGCGCGTTCACCACCGACCCGGAGGCGTACGAGCGGATCGTCGCGGAGGCCAGCGGGGTGACCGAAGTCGCTTCCGGCTGATCCGCGGATCGGCCTCTGGCGCCGCCGTTAGGTTGATCAGGTGGATCTCAAGCTCTTCGGTGAGGTCTTCGTGACCCTGCTGGTGATCACCGACCCGCCGGGCATGATGCCCATCTTCCTCGCGCTGACCGGCCCGCTCTCCGCCCGGGACCGGCACCGGGCCGCCTGGCAGGCGGTCGCGCTGGCGCTCGGCGTGATCGTGGTCTTCGCGGTGGCCGGGCAGACCCTGCTCGACTACCTGCACGTCGACCTGCCGGCGCTCCAGGCCGCCGGCGGGCTGCTGCTGGTGCTGGTCGCGCTGGAGCTGCTGACCGGCAAGGGCGACGAGCCGAGCGGGCAGTCCACCTCGAACATCGCCCTGGTGCCGTTGGGCACGCCGCTGCTGGCCGGCCCGGGCGCGATCGTGGCCACCATGCTCTTCGTCCAGCAGGCGGAGGGCGTCGTCGACTTCGTGGCGATCGGCACCGCGATCATCGCGGTGATGGCCGCGGTCTGGATCGTGCTCCGCTTCTCCGGCGGGATCGTGAAGATCCTGCGGCCGGGCGGGATCGAGGTGCTCACCCGCATCGCCGGCCTGCTGCTGGCCGCGATCGCGGTGCAGCTCATCGCGGACGCGGTGGCCGCGTTCGTCACGCAGTACGTGAACATGGTCTGAGCGCGTCCGCGCGGCTGTCGTAGGTGGATGGCAGGATCGCAGGCGTGCGACGACCCACCCCAGCCGGCCGACCCTCCTCCGGGCGCGCCCCACGCCCCCGCGAGGGGCAGGCCGAGCAGCTCGGCTTCGAGGGCATGCCGGAGCGGCTCTTCGTCTGCACCCCGAGCAAGCTCGGCGCCTACGCCGACTGCCCCCGCCGCTACCGCTACTCCTACGTCGACCGCCCGGCGCCGCCCAAGGGCCCGCCGTGGGCGCACAACTCGCTCGGTGCCAGCGTGCACACCGCCCTGAAGAACTGGTACGCGCTGCCCCTCGATCGACGCCGGCCGGAGGCGCTGGCCGGGCTGCTGCGGGGCACGTGGGTCCGCGAGGGCTACCGCGACGACGAGCAGGAGCGGGCGGCCTACCGGCGAGCGCTCGGCTGGCTCGAGGCCTACGTCGAGACGCTCGAACCAGAGGTCGACCCGCTCGGGGTGGAGCGGGTGGTCGCGGTCAAGACCGCAGTGCTGGCCTTCAACGGCCGGGCCGACCGGATCGACTCCCGCCCCGGTCCCGAGGGCCCTGAGCTGGTCATCGTCGACTACAAGACCGGCCGCACCGGGCTGGACGCCGACGACGCCCGAGGCTCCCAGGCGCTGGCGCTCTACGCGTACGCGGCCGAGCGGGTCTTCCGCCGCCCGTGCCGCCGGGTCGAGCTGCACCACCTGCCGACCGGCACGGTGGCGGGGCACGACCACACCGCGGAGTCGCTGGCCCGGCAGCTGAGCCGCGCCGAGGAGACCGCCCGCGACATCATGGCCGCCGAGCGGGCGGTCGCCGACGGCTCGGATCCCGACGAGGCCTTCCCGACCTCGCCGAGCCCCCGGTGCGGCTGGTGCGACTACCGGCGGGTCTGCCCGGCCGGGGCGCAGACGCCGGGCAAGGAACCGTGGGCGGCGGTCGACCGCCCGCCCGAGGGGGAGCCGGCTCAGCAGTGACCGGCGGCCGGATCACCCGGCCGGCATGGTCAACGACTCGCGGCAGCGCCACCGGCTCAGCGGGCGGCCAGGTCAGCCGGGTGTCGGCGAGGCAGACGGCCAGGTCGGCCTGGCTGCCGGCGGGGCCGGCGGCCGGAGTGCCGGTGAGACGGGCGGTGGCAAGGGTCAGCCGGCGGCCTGGGCGCCGGTGAGGCGGGCGGCGCGTTCCTTGGCGGCCTGCTGCAACGGCCCCTCCCGATAGCGGCGGGGCAGCGCGGCGAGCGCGAGCCGGAGCGCCCGGACGGTCAGGTCCGCCGACAGCGCGGTGGTCGGCAGGCCGAGACCGCCGTACATCCGACGGGCCCATGCCGGCAGCAGCGCCAGCGCGGTGCCGGCGACGCCGAAGTAGGCCCACCGGGGCGGGCCGAGGGTCAGGCCGAGCCGCGCCGGCAGGCTCAGCTTCCAGGGCAGCGGTGGCGCGGTGAGGAAGAGCGCGGTCTCGGCGGCCTCCCGGGTCATCCGCAGCTCCGGGCGGACGGCCCCGTAGTAGTCAGCCACCTCGGCGGCGGTGCCGGGGACGGTCGCCGGGTCGAGGCCGACCAGGGCGGCCGCGCGGCGCTGCTCCGTGTAGTAGCCGTCCACCTCGGCGGGCGACAGCGGCAACCCGGCCCGCCGGGCGGTGTCCAGGAACGACTCCACCTCGGTGACGTGCACCCAGCGCAGCAGGTCAGGGTCGTCGATGCGGAACTGCTCGCCGGTGGCCGGGTCGGTGGCCCGGAGCCGGGCGTGCAGGCGGCGCAGCCGTCGACCGGCCGACTCCGCCTCGGCGGTGGTCCCGTAGACGGTGACGCCGACGTAGTTGGCGGTGCGGACCAGGCGCCCCCAGGCGTCGGTGCGGTAGTTGCTGTTCTGTGCCACCCCGGCCATCGCGCGCGGATGCAGCGCCTGGAGGTAGAGCGAGCGGAGGCCGGCGACGATCAGGATCGGCTCCTCGTGCACCTTCCACGTGACCGAACCCGGACCGAAGAGGCCGAGGTCATCGGAGTCCACGGACCAAGAGTGCCACGATCCGGGCGGCGCGGGTCACTCGTCGGCGGTGCGGCGGGCCTGGCAGCCCGGGCAGAGCCCCCAGAAGGTCACCTCAGCCTCGTCGACCTCGTAGCCGTGCGTGGTGTGCGGGTCGAGGCAGGGAGCGCTGCCGACCGTGCAGTCGACATCGGCGATCTCGCCGCAGCCCCGGCAGACCACGTGGTGGTGGTTGTCGCCCGTGCGGGACTCGTAGCGGGCGGGGCTGCCGGCCGGCTCGATCCGGCGGGAGAGACCGGCCCGGGACAGCGCGCCCAGGACGTCGTAGACCGCCTGGGTGGAGACCGAGTCGAGCCGCTCGCGGACCCGGCGGGTGATCTCGTCGACCTCCAGGTGACCGCCCGCGGCCAGCACGTCCAGCACGGCGAGGCGCGGCCGGGTGACCCGCAGGCCCCTGGACCGGAGCAGCTCCTCGGGACTCGACATGCGCCAATGACAGCACGCGTCACCTCCATCGACAACCGAGCTGCGGCGTCGGGTGGTCGCGGACACAGCCCGAGCGGGTCGGGTCTGGCGGCGGTGAACCGGTCCGGGACGGCCTGCGTGTAGCCGAACGAGGAGAGCGCCGGCCGCTGGACCGTAGGCTGGCAGGCCGCAACCGTGATCAACCTGGAGGGGTCGATGTTCGAGGAGGTCCTGGGCCTACCGCTGCACGTCCTGGTGGTGCACGCGGTCGTGGTGTTCGTGCCACTGCTGGCGGTGCTCGCCGTGGCGTACGCCGCGCTGCCGCGCTGGCGCCCCCGGCTGGACTGGGCGACCGGCATCCTGGCGGTGGTCGCGCCGGTGGCCACGTTCGTGGCCGTGCAGTCCGGCGAGGCGTTCACCGACGCGCTGGTCGCGCGGGGCTTCCAGGGCCCGATCCTCGATCAGATCTTCGAGCACTCCCGGTACGGCGACATCCTGTTCCGGATCGTCGTCCCGCTCGGCATCCTGGTCCTCCTGCTGCTGGTGGTGACCAGCGGCCATCCGCGGGTGCCAAGGCTGCCGGCGCTGGTCACCCCGGTGCTCGCCGTCGCGGTGGTCGCGCTGGCCGGCGCCTCGCTGGTCTACGTCTACCTGACCGGGCACTCCGGCGCCGAGACGGTCTGGGGCACCACGCTCTGACCGCCCGCCGGGCGACCGGTCAGAGGATGACCCGGGAGCAGAGCAGGCAGACCAGGACCAGCAGCACCACCCCGGCCACCGCGCCGAAGCCGTAGGTCACCCGCTGCGCCCGCTGCTCCGCCACGTCCAGCGCGGCCATGTCCTGCGGCGGCAGGCGGCGCGGCGGGGCCGGTTCCAGGTGCACGGGTGGACGCCAGCCGGCCGGGGGCGGGGTGCTCGGCGGCGGGCCGGTGTATCCGCCGGGCGGTCCGCCTCCGCCGGCCGGGGACGCGGTGGGCTGGTCCGCGGGCCCTTCACCGCCGGCCGGGGGTCGCCGCCAGTAGTCGTCCGGGGAGCTGCCACCGGTGGGGGTCGTCACGCCGTCCGACGCTACCAACGGCGCGACCCGAGAACCCGGACGACGCGGCAGAGCGGCCGGGTCCGGGTGGCCGGGGGCTGCGTTAGTCTTGCCCGTCGTGAACACCGAGGACCCGGGTACCCGTGGCGACGACGACCGCCCGGTCGACCTGAGCGACGACGACTTCGTGGTGCTGCCCGAGCAGACGGCCGACGACACCGACCGTGGCTGGGGCGAGCGAGCCGGCGGCACCGACGACTGGCTGCTCGCCGAGCGCCCACCGCACTGGGACTGAGTGACCGTCGAGTCGGCTGCGGCTCAGCCGCGCACCACGACGGCGAACCGACTGCCCTCCGGCTGGCCGACCGCGCGCTGCGCCTGATCGGGCCGGAGTGCGAGGTAGAGGGCGGCTGAGCCGTCGGTCGCCCCGACGCCCACCACGTCGAGCACCAGCGCCCCGGCCGCCAACAGGCTCGCCTCGCCGGGGCGACCACCGGCCGGCACGGCGAGCAGGTCGACCCGCGCGCCCGGCCGGACCACCGCGAGCGCGGCCGGCTCGGCCAGCCGGACCGGCACCCCCACCAGGCCGGTGGGCAGCGGAAACGGCACACCCGTCGGGTGTGGGTCTTCGGGTGCCGTGGCCGGCTGCGGGTCGGCCGTCGACTGCGGGGTGTCACCCCCGGCCGGCGCGGTCGGTGCGGCACCGGACGGGCCCGACGCGACCCGGGGCGCCGGGGGACAGTCGGACGGGGTGTGCAGCACGGCCGCCGCCAGGCCGAGCAGTGCGGCGACCAGCCCGGCCCGGAGCAGTGTGCCACCGCGCGGGAGGCGGGGTCGGCGTACCGGGCGCAGTGATTCAGCCGTGCCCGCGCCGCCGTTCGCCATCGCCATCGCTCCCGCCCTCAGCAGGGCGCCGACGAGGCGCCCCTGGGCAGCAGGTTAGGGGCGGGCGGGCCGCCGGTCCGGCCACCGACCGGCGGCCTGTGGACAACCGGCCGGCCTGTGGACAACCCCCGTGGGGCGGGCCGGGCTGCTATGCGCCGGCCCCGCGGCTCAGGACGCCGAGCTGCTGGTGCTGCTGGCGGCCGAGGCCTTGGAAGCTCCGCCGTTGGACGAGCCGCTCGACGAACCGTTCGACGACGAAGAGGAAGAGGTCGACGACGAGGTCGAGCTGGACGAGTCGGTGGACGACTCCGACTTCGCCGGCTTGCTGCCGCCGTTCGGCACCGTGTCGGAGCCGGACGAGCGGGAGTCGGTGCGGTAGAACCCGGAGCCCTTGAACACGATGCCGACCGAGTTGAAGACCTTGCGCAGCCGCCCCGCACACGCCGGGCACTCGGTCAGCGGAGCGTCGGAGAACGACTGGACCGCCTCGAGCTGCTGGCCGCACGCGGTGCAGGCGTACTGGTACGTGGGCACGTTTCCTCCGGATCAGACTCGGCCGGTTGGCACTCGGCATCTTCGAGTGCCAATGGTGCGTCATTCGCCCCGGGTTCGTCCAGCGGAAGTGTGGGGCGCGACACCCGGCGGCGCACCCGGTGCGGGTGGCGCGACGTCAAGCGTACGCAGGCCGCCGGCGGGGGTGACCACCGCGCGTACCGGGCGGTCGTGCGGCTCGGCGGAAACGGCCGGAACCAGCTCGCCGTCGTGCAGCGGGACCACGGTCAGCGTCGCGGCCGGCACCCGGGCCAGCGCCCGGTCGTACGAGCCGCCGCCCCGGCCCAGCCGCAGCCCGCGCAGGTCGACGGCCAGCGCGGGCACCACCACCAGTTCGGCGCCGGTGATCGCGGCCACCCCGAGCCGTGGCCCGGTCGGCTCGCGCATCCCCCGGCCCGCCGCGGCGAGCGAGCCCGGCCCGGCGTACCCGGCCCAGTCCAGGTCGAGATCCGGGCGGAGCACCGGGAGCAGCAGCTCGCCGCCGGGCGGCAGCGCCGCGCGCAGCGCCTCCGGCAGCTCGGACCCACCAGGCTCCGAGCCGACCGGCACGTACGCCGTCATCCGGGCCGGGCGCAGCCGGCGTACCAGCGCCACCAGCTCGGCCTGGACGCGGCCCGCGGCGGCGGCCCGGTCCGCAACCGTGAGTTCTCGGCGGCGAGCGAGCAACTCGACTCGCATGTCGCGTTTTGCCACATGGGTCACTTCCGCTCCATCAGAAAATTCCGGCACGCAACACTCCTGACGCAACGCCTCTCCCATGGTGGCTCTGTGTCAGCATCGCAGCATCGGAGGCGGAACTTCCGGGGGGAACCGAGTGACGCTACGCGGGCGGTTGACGGCGGCCTTCCTCGTGGTGGTCCTCGGCCCGGTCGTGCTCGGCGCGCTCTTCGTCGCCTCGACGGTCAACGCCGTCGATCGCGGTCGCTCCACCGAGCGGCTGGCGGTGGCCGCCGCGACCGTGCGTACCTCGGTCGACGCCCTCTGCCAGCAGTTGCGCGCCGCGGCCGACGCGGTAGCGCTGGCCGGCGAGCCGACGGGCGCCGCCGGTCAGGTGGTCAGCCGAGGCCTGGCCGCCGCGGTGATGGTCAGCGACATGGCCGGCCGGGTCACGTACACCACGCCTGGCGCGCCGCCGACCCCCTGGTCGGAGTGCGCCGGCGCCGCGCCGACGAGCGGCCCGGTCCGGGCGCTGACCGCCCGGGTCGACCTGCGCGACCGCGCCGGCGCGACGCTCGGCACGGTCACCGCGGCGCAGCCGGTCGACCCGGCCTTCGTCGCCCGCCTGGCCGCGGTGACCGGCGTGGCGGTCACCCTGCTCGACGACGACGCCGGGCCCGCGCAGGTCACCCACACCACCGAATCCCGGGAGGTACGCGACGCGGTGCTGGCCGCGGCCGGCACGCTGGACGGCGAGGGGGTCAGCGAGACCGCCGACGGCCGGTACGTACGCCGGATCGGTCCCTCGTCCGGGCAGCCGCTGCCGCTGGTGCTCTCGATCCCGAGCGACCGGCCACCGGGGCTGCCGACCGCGCTCCTCGCGGCGGTGGTGCTGGCGGCGGTGCTCGCCGTGCTGGCCGCCTGGCGGCTGGCGCGGGTCACCACCCGGCCACTGGTCGAGCTGGCCGCCGCGGTCGACCGGGTGGCGCAGGGCGACCTGACCGCTCGGGTTCCGGTACGCACCCGCGACGAGCTGGGCCGGCTGGCCGGCGCCTTCAACCGGATGACCCGGGAGACCGGCTCGTACGTGGCCGCGCTGACCAGCAGCCGGGACCAGCTGCGGGGCCACCTGGCGGTGCTCGGGGACACCCTGGCCAGCACCCACGACCTGCAACGCATCCTGCGGGTGATCCTGCACAGCGCGATCGCGGCCACCGGCGCCCGGGCCGGGGCGGTGCTGCTGGTCGACTCCAACGGGATGCTCGTCGCGCAGTGCACCGCGGGCCTCGACGGGCGCTGCCCCGAGCCGGACGGCGCCGCGCTGCTGCGGGTGCCGGTCGGCAGCGGCGTCGTCGGCGCGGTCGCGGCCACCGGCGAGCCGCAGCGTGGGCGGATGGAGCCGGCCGACGTACCGCCGGGCGAGCCGCGCTGCCGGACGTACATCGCGGTCCCGTTCGCCACCCCCGGCGGGCCGGGCGCGACGGGCGGTGCTGCCGGCGGCCCGGTGGACCCGGCGGCGACCGGCGGGACCGGCGCGGGCGCGGCGCAGCCCGGCTCGGGGCCGGACGAGACGCCGACGGCCGAGCTGCCCGGCGTCGGCGGTGGGACCGACCCCGTCGCCCCGGCCGCGGCGCTCGGCGTGCTGGCCCTCTACGACCGGCTCGGCGCGGACGAGTTCGACGACGACGACCTGGACACCCTGCGCACCTTCGCGGGCCACGCGGCGGTGGCCGTGGACAACGTCCGGGTGCACGAGGAGGCGCAGCGGCTCTCGCTCACCGACCCGCTTACCGGGCTGTGGAACTACCGCTACCTGCGCGAATCGATCCGCCGGGAGGTCGAGCGGGCCAGCCGGTTCGGCCGGATGCTGAGCGTGCTCGCCCTCGACCTCGACCGGTTCAAGGACGTCAACGACACCTGGGGGCACGCGGCCGGGGACACCGTGCTGGCCGAGTTCGCCCGGCGGCTACGCGACGAGATCCGCGAGGTCGACCTGGCCTTCCGGCAGGGCGGCGAGGAGTTCGTGCTGATGCTGCCGGAGACCGACGCCCGGGGCGCGGCGATCGTGGCGGAGCGCCTCGGCGCGGCCATCCGGGACACTGCGATCCCGGTCGAGGCGCACGCCGGCGCTCCGGTGCCGATCCGGGTGACCGTCTCCATCGGCATCGCGGTCTACCCCGACCACGCCAGCACCGGCCAGCAGGTGTTGGACGCGGCCGACGACGCGCTCTACGCCGCCAAGGGCGCCGGCCGCGACACCTACCGGGTGAGCAGCCGGCGGGCGCTCACCGCGCGGGAACTCCCGGTGCCGGCCGGCGCGGTCAGCCCGGCCGACGGGCTGCCCCGCGCCGGGCGGGCCACCGCGCCCAGCCGGCCCGAGCCGGCCGCCGCCCCCGGATCGGTCCAGGTCGCCGCGCCGAGCTGTCCGGAATCCGCCACTGCGGGCCGCGCCGAGGTGGCCGCGTCCGCCTGCGCCGAACCGGCACACGCCGAGGTCGACTCCGCCGACGCGCCGCTCGGCCCGGCATTCGGCGGCCCGGACGCCGCGCGCGCCGGGCCTGGTTCGCCTCGGTCGGCCCCCGCGGGCGGCGCGTCTTCCGGGCCACACCCGCCGCGACAGAGCCGTGGCCGATAGTCTCGCGGCATGTCGGAGCACTCAGCGAACCCCTCAACCACGGCTGCCGCAACCGGCCGGGCCCGTGCGGTCAAGGCCGTCATCCCGGCCGCCGGTCTGGCCACCCGGTTCCTGCCCGCGACAAAGGCGGTGCCCAAGGAGCTGCTGCCGGTGGTCGACCGGCCGGTGCTGCAGTACATCGTCGAGGAGGCCACCCAGGCCGGCATCAACGATGTTCTGCTGATCACCGGGCGGGGTAAGACCTCGATGGTGGATCACTTCGACCGCCGCCCCGACTTGGAGGCCCGGTTGGAGGAGAAGGGCGACGAGAAGACTCTCGCCGCGGTGCGCCGGCCCAGCGAGCTGGCCGAGATCTACACCTGCCGGCAGCCGGAGCAGCTCGGCCTCGGCCACGCCGTCGGGTACGCGGAGTCGCACGTCAGCGACCAGCCCTTCGCGGTGCTGCTCGGCGACGAGTTCGTCAAGCTCGACCAGCCGCTGCTGCCGGCGATGCTGGAGCTTCAGGCCCGCACCGGCGGCGTGGTGCTGGCCTTCTTCGAGGTCGACCCGGCCGAGACCAAGCGGTACGGGATCGCCTCCGTCGAGCCGGCCGAGGGGGAGCTCACCGACATCGGCGAGGTCGTCAAGGTCACCGGCATGGTGGAGAAGCCCAAGCCGGAGGACGCGCCGAGCAACCTGGCCGTGCTCGGCCGCTACGTGCTGCCCGCGACGATCTTCGACGCGATCCGGCGTACCGAGCCGGGCAGCGGCGGCGAGATCCAGCTGACCGACGCGATGGAGCTGCTGCGCGCCGAGGGCACCCCGGTGCACGCGATCGTCTACCGGGGCACCCGCTACGACACCGGCATGCCGCTGGGTTACCTGCAGACGGTGGTGCAGATCGCCGCCGAGCGGGAGGACCTCGGCACCGAGTTCCGCAAGTGGCTGGCCGACTTCGTCAACTCCGACGCGTCGGGTGGATCTGGTACATGACAGCGACGGCCGACGCCGAGGCGGCCGCGAACGAGTTGACGCCGCTCGCCGACTACCTGGGCAGCGTGCTGCGCAGGTTACGCGCGCTGCCTCCGCTCGACCTCGACCTCACCCAGGCGCACGGCAACGTCCTCGCCGAGGACGTCGTCGCGCCGCACGCCTTCCCCGCCTTCGACCAGGCCGCCGTCGACGGGTACGCGGCCCGCTGGGAGGACCTCGCGGGTGCCGGGCGGGCCGCCGGCGGGCGGGCCGTCCGGCTCAACGTGGTCGGTGACCTGGGCGCGGCGAGCTGGCGACCGGTCCGGCTGACCCCCGGCTCGTGCTTCTCGGTGGCCGCCGGGGCGCCGCTGCCGGTCGCCGCCGACGTGGTGGTCCCGGTGGAGTGGACCGACCAGGGCATGGCCGCGGTGGAGATCTACCGGACCCCCAAGCGGGGGTACGGTCTGCGCCGCGCCGGCGAGGAGCTGCCCGCGGGCACGCTGCTCGCCCGCGCCGGCACGTACGTCTCCCCGGCGCTGGTCGCGGTCTTCGCCGCCACCGGCATCGGTCACGTGGTGGTGCGGCCCAGCCCGCGGGTGGTCATCGTGGCCACCGGCGACGAACTGGTGGACGTGGGCCGGGGCAGTCAGCCCGGCCAGGTGGTGGACGCGAACTCGCACGCGCTGACCGCGGCGGCGGCCGAGGCCGGCGCGCTGGCCTACCGGGTCGGGATCTGCGACGACGACCCGGAGGGGCTGCGCGGGCTGCTGGAGGACCAGACCCTGAGCGCCGATCTGATCATCACCACCGGTGGCACCGGCACCGGCCCGGGCGACATGGTCCGCCGGATCCTCTCCCGCCGGGAGGGCGGCCGGGCCGGTCCGGTCACCTTCACCGACGTGGCGCTCTACCCGGGCACCGCGCTCGGCTTCGGCACGGTCGGGGCCGAGGAGGTGCCGGTGGTCTGCCTGCCCGGTGAACCCGGTGCGGCGCTGATCGGCTTCGAGGTGCTGGCCCGGCCGGCGATCCAGCTGCTGGCCGGGGCCGAGCCGGTGTTCCGGCCCAGCGTCCGCGCGCACCTGCTGGAGACCGTGTCGTCCCCGGTCGGGCTGCGCGAGTTCCGTCCGGCGCACGTCGCCGAGCGGCGCGGCGGCGGCTACACCGTCCAGCCGTTGAGCGGTGGGCCGTTCACCCTCTCCGGGCTGGCCGAGGCGAACGGCCTGCTGGTCCTCGGTGAGCGGGTCACCACCGCCGCGGCCGGCTCCACCGTGGACGTCCTGCTGCTCGACCGTCGCCGGTGAGCGCGAGCGGTGAGCTGGCGAGCGAAGCACCGCTCCGGTGATCGGGTCGACGGTCCGGCCGGGTGGCGGGAGCGTGCGCGCTCGGCCGTCGCGGGCGTAGGGTCCGGCCCGTGAGCCTCTTCGGAACCGGACGGGTCCCCGGCTGGCCGGCGGTCCTGGTCGACGGTCCGGTGGTGCTGCGGCCGTACCGGCGCTCCGACGCGGCCGCCTGGTCGGAGGTGCGGCGGGCCAACGAGAGCTGGCTGGCGCCGTGGGAGTCGTCGATGCCCGGCGAGTGGGACGAGTTGAACTCGCCGGCCGCGTTCCGCTGGGTCCAGCGGGACCAGCGCCGCTCGGCGCGTACCGGTGAGGGGATGCCGTTCGTGGTCTGCCTGCACGAGGAGGGGCGCGAGCGCCTGGTCGGCCACCTCAACGTGGGCAGCATCGTGCGGCGGGCGTTCTGCTCCGGGTACGTGGGCTACTGGGTGGATCACCGGGTGGCCGGACGTGGGGTGATCCCGACCGCGCTGGCGCTCGCCGTCGACCACGCCTTCGGGCCTGGCGGGCTGCACCGGGTGGAGGTGAACATCCGGCCGGAGAACCGGCCGTCCCGCCGGGTGGTGGAGAAGCTCGGGTTCCGCGAGGAGGCGTACCACGTGCGCTACATGCACATTGACGGTGCGTGGCGGGACCACATCGGATACGCGATGACCAGCGAGGAGGTCGCCGCGGAGGGCGGGCTGCTGGCCCGCTGGCACCGGGTGCGCGCCGGGGCGAGGTGAACCGTCCCACGCACGGGATCGGCGCGGCGTGCCGGCATCCCGGACGCTCGCCCGTAACCTCAAGTAACTGCAAGCTGTGGCAAGCGCTGCAAGCCCGCATGATCCACGCGGTCGACGTCGATCGGTGGAAGATCCTGCGGTCGGGCGACGGTTGCTCCGAATTTGGTGACGGGAGGGGTGAGGGTGCCGACCTCGGTGCTCCTCGCCGTCCTCGCCGCCGCCGGCCTGCTCGCCCTCGCTCCGGCGCTCGTCCGCCGGTACGACGCCACCGAGCGGCTGGTGGCGGAGCGGGCGCAGTCGACGGCGCGGGTGCTGCAGCGCCACCGTCGGCGTCGTACCGTGCCGGGACGCCGGCCGGTCCACCCACCTCGCTCCCTCGTCGTCACGCTCAGTGAAAATCCGGCTACCGGGAGTCTCAGTACGCCGGTCTCCGGCCCGCCCGGCACCGGCCGCCGATCGGGCCGCCTGCGCGCGGTGCCGCCCACCCAGCGCCGGACCCGCCGCCGCCCGCCGCCGCGCCGGCCGCACACCCCGGCCATCTACCGCCGCCGCCGGGTACTCGCCGCGCTGCTGCTGCTCAACATCGTCGAGCTGGTCGGCGTGATCGTGGTCGGCCCCGGATTCTGGATCAGCGTCTCGGTCACCGGCACGCTGCTCGTCGCGTACGTCGTACACCTGCGGCAGCGCGCGGTGGCGGATCGCCGGCGCCGGCGGGCGCGGGCCCGGGAGGCGGCCTGGCTGGCCGACCGCCAGGCCGAGGTGCGTCGGGAGCAGGCCCGTCGGGCGGCGGCGCGCCGGGAGGCGCAGCGTCGGCTGGCTGCCCAGCGCGAGGTGGTACGCCGGGCGGCGATGGGCCTGGACCGCCCGGCCGACCTGCCCGCCGTGGCGAACGGCGGTTCGGTCTCCTACCGGCGGTCCGGTGGCCTCCGCGGCCGCCCCTACCAGACCGGCCCCGGCTCCCACACCGCCTGACGCCCGGCTTTGTCCGTTTCCCGGTCCGGCTCGCCCCGGTTCCGGGCGGCGAGTCCGGCCGGCCCGGGTTCCTGGAAGGCGGGCCTGTCCCGTCTGCGTGGATACGCCGCCTTCACGGAACCCGAGTCGATCATCGGCGCGCCTCGCCGGGGCTGATTCGCGGTGGAGGGAGCCGACCTGTTAGCCTTGTCGCCGGCCCGCCCGGTGAAAGCCGGGTGGGACCGAAGCCGGTTCGCCGGTGGAGGGGCTGTGGCGCAGACTGGTAGCGCACCTCGTTCGCATCGAGGGGGTCAGGGGTTCAAATCCCCTCAGCTCCACCCAGTTCAAAGGCCGTTTCCGATCGTCGGAGACGGCCTTTTTCGATTTTGTGCAGCAGGCGTCAGCAGCGTCGACCCTGTGAACGACGGCTGTGGATGCGCCTGGTCCGCGACGTGCCGCGAACCGGCAACGTCTACGCTGTGATCAGCGGCCACCGCAACAGGCGACTGTTGTCCAAACACAGAGCCCACGCGGTGGCTGCACTGCGCTCGTCGGCCCCAACCAAGCTCCCTGGACGGCTGCCGTAACAGGCGCGGACGGACGCGAAGCTGCGTCGGGGTGAGGAAGGCGGAACATGATCGCTAAAGGTTGCCGGGCGCTGACTCCTTCCCCGCCCTGGATCGGCCGATGAGCGCGTTCGCCTTCCTCAACATCGGCATGCACGGCCACATCAACCCGACGCTCCCGGTCGTGGCCGAGCTGGTTCGTCGTGGTCACGCCGTGACCTACCACGCGACGCCCGCGTACGCCGACGAGGTCGCGGCCACCGGCGCGCGCGTGCTCCGCTACTCCGGCGACGACCTGCCGCTCGCCGGCCCGCCGACACCGGTCACGCTGCTGACTCAGCTGGTGCGCACCGCCGTACGCGTGCTGCCCGGCGTCCTCGACGATCTGCGCGGCACCCGGCCCGATCTGATCGTGCACGACTCCCTCTGCCCGTGGGGGCCGGTGGCTGCCCGGGAGCTCCGCGTGCCGGCTGCCTCGTCGTTCACCACGTTCGCGTTCAACCGGCAGGTGCCAAGCCCCACCCACGGATCCTGGGAACTGCTCGCCGCGGCGGCGGCCCTGCCCCGCCACACCGGGGCGTACCTGAGGTCGCGCTGGGAGCTGCGCCGCCGGTACGACACGGGCGCGCTGCCCCTGGTCGACCTGGCGAACATCCGTCAGCCGCTCAACCTGGTCTACACCTCGCGGGCGTTCCACCCGGCGGCCGACAGCTTCGACCAGTCCTACCGGTTCGTCGGAGCGAGCCTCGGCGCCCGCCCGGTCGACTCGTCCTTCCCGGTCGACCAACTGCGGGACCCGGTGCTGTACGCCTCGCTGGGCACGGTTTTCGAAGCCGGCCCGCGGCTGCTGCGCAGCTTCGCCGAGGCGCTCGCCCCGCTGGGTGGCACCGTGATCGTCTCGACCGGACACACCGATCCCGCCGCGCTCGGTCCGCTGCCGGCCAACGTGATCGCCCAACGCTCCGTACCCCAGCCGGAGGTGCTGGCCCGCGCGGCGCTGTTCATCACGCACGGCGGGGTGAACAGCGTCAACGAGGCCCTGTACGCCGGCGTCCCGATGCTGGTGATCCCGCAGGGCGCCGACCAGTCGTTGGTCGCGTCCCGGGTCGTCGAACTTGATGCCGGCCTCTCGATCCGCACCGAGGACGTCAACGTGGAGGTCGTACGCGGCCTCGCCCAGCGCCTGCTCGACGAGCCCCGATTCCGGGCCGGTGCGGACGCCCTGCAGGCCGCCCAGCGTGAGGCGGGCGGCTATTCGCGCGCCGCCGACGAGCTCGAGCGCCATGTGCGGCAGGCCGGGTCCGTCGCCCAGTCGGTCTCTGTCGACCAGCCACCGCAGGACTGACCGATGTCCCCCTTCGTCACCGCCCTGCTGCTGCTCGCCGGGCTGTCCGAGGCCGCCGGCCGTCTCCTGCCCGTGGTGGCACGGCTCTCCGGCGCGTCGCGCGCCAGAGTGGTCGGGCTGATGCTGGCCGGCGCCATCGTCGACGGCGCGGTATTCGCGCTCTGGCCGCTGTCCGCGTGGACGCTTGCCGAGCTGGTGCTGCCCACGGCACGGCCCGACGGCGCCGCGCTGGCCTGGACGCCCGGCCTGGCCGCCCCGCTGCTGCTCGCCGCCATCCTCGCGTTTCCGCTGCTCGGGCCGCTGCTGCACCTGTTGCTCATGGTGGGAGTGGGGGCTGGCCTCAGCGCTGAACTCGCCACGGTGGCCGGGATCGGTTGGTGGCAGGCCGCCGGCTGCGTAGCCGTCGCGGGAGTCGGGCTCGGCGTCGCGGTCGAGGGCGTCCGCCGCCTGGTCGTGCGGCTCAACACGAGGAGAGCACCGGGGCGACGCGCATGATCGAGTTTGCGCTCCTGCTGCTGCTCGGCGGGCTCGGACCGGTCCTGCTCGCCGAAGCTCTGCTCGCCCGCTACGAGGTGCTGGCCTATGCCGCCGGCTGGCGGACGCCCACCACCGAACTCCCCACGGGCATGCCGTACGCCCGGGGCGCGGACCCGGACCGCCCTCCGGACGCCTACCTGGTCTATCTGGACGGCATCGGGAAACGCCGCTTCCACGACACCCGCGACGGTGGGCGACTGGTCAAGTCCCTGATCGCCAAGGCGCCGGAGCTCAGGGTGCTGGGTCAGGTACAGCCCTACTCCCCGCTGGCCGACCCGCTCGCCAACCGGCCAGTGTGGATCTGGCTGCGCCGACGGATCGGGCTGGTGCTGTTCCTGCACAACGTGGTGCAGATCTTCGTCGCCGCCGACCGCCGGTACCGTCCCCTCTACAACCGCGCCGTCGGCTCGCAGATCGCCGCTCAGCTCCGGCTCGCCGGCTACCAGCCGGACAGCGGTATCCCCGTGGTACTGCTCTCCTACAGCGGCGGCGCCCAGGTCGCCACCGGTGCCGTGAACGAACTGTGGGCCCAGCTGCGCTCGCCGCTCTGGCTGATCACTCTCGGCGGGTTCCACAACGGCGCCAACGACGTCACCCACGCCCAGCTCCTCTGCCAGCTCACCAGTTCCGGCGACTGGATCGAGCGGGTCGGCACCGTGATGTTCCCGCAGCGGTGGCGGCTGTTCCGCCGCAGCGGATGGAACCGGGCGGATCGTGAAGGGAAGATCACGGTGCACCGGCTCGACCCGGCCACGCACGTCGGTCCGCTCAGCTACGTCAGCCCGGGGGCGCGGCTACCCGACGGCCGCAGTCACCTCGACCGGACCGCTGACACCATCATCGCGTTGATCCGGGATCGCCTCGGCGCGACCGCGGAGACCGACGGCCCGCAGCCCTGACCGGCCGGCGGCCGTGACTGGCCCGCGGCCGTGACTGGCCCGCGGCCGTGACTGCCAGGAACAGCATGGTCAGCCAAGCGAGGCCACCTCTCCCGACACCTCGCCGTACTGGAGGAGGCGGGTCTGATCCAGATCGAGCGGGGCTACCACGGCCGCCGGCCGAAGACCTGGATCAGGATCACCCGGCAGGGGCAGGAGGCGCTGGCCGCCGAGATAGCCGCGCTTCAGCAGCTGCTCCGCGGTCACCAGCACTCCCGCGCCGGAGGCTAGGGGCGGTCTTCCGGCCGTGTCGGGGCGCCCCTGCCCCGGAGCAGGCCGAGTCGGAGCGCCCGCAGCAGGGTGCCGGGCCGGCTGAGCGTCGCCGGGTGGTCGACCATGGTGGTCACCCGGCTGAGTCGGTCGCTGAGCACCTGATCGGTCAGCGACGCCCGGAAGACCAGGTCGCCGAACCACTTGGTGACCCGGTACCCGCGCGGATACGGCCCGTCGACGTGCGGCAGCTCGATGTCGGCGGACGTGGAGATCTGCCAGGCGGCATCGACGATCACCCGGACCTGGTCGAAGTACGCCCACGCCGGCTCGTCGTGCAGCTTCGGGCCCGACCGCAGGTACGCGGAGAGGCAGGACGCGTGCAGGGTCGCGGAGGTCATGCCCTGGCCGTACACCGGATTGAACGAGGCGATCGCGTCGCCGGCGGCGACCAGCCCGGCGGGCAGCCGGTCGAGCCGGTGGAAGTCGCGTCGTCGGCTGTCGGCCTGGTGGTACGTGACCACCCCGCCGAGCATCTCCCCGCGTTCGGCGATGTCGCCGAACATCTGCGGATAGTGCTCCCGGCAGCGGGCGGTGAAGTCGGCGACGTCGCGGCTGGGCCGGTCGTCGTCGTAGCCGGCGACCAGCATGATCCAGCGGTCGCCCTCGACCGAGTTGATCCCGCCGATCCGCGCGGTACGGCCCTTGCCGGCCATGGTGTGGTAGACCACCACCCACGTGTCGCTGACCTTCTCGTCCCGCTTGAAGAGCGCGGTCGCGTAGTTCAGTTTGATCGGCATCCGCTGCATGGGTGGGCGGGGCCACCCGTTGTCGGCGAGCCAGTCGCTCAACCGGCTGGACCGCCCCATCGCGTCGACCACCAGGTCCGCCGCTTCCACGACCGGCTCGGTGCCGCCCTCGGGCACGTACCGCGCGCCGGTGACGCGCTGGTCGGCGAAGACCAGACCGTCCGCCCGGCCGTACGCGATCCGGATGTTGTCGACGGCGAGGGTCCGCCGCCGCACCAGCGCCTCCAGGAACGGTCGCGTGGTGATCAGCATCGGGCCGGTGGCGGCCGGTGCCGGCGGCAGCCCGAGTACGCCGTTCACGAAGATCTTCGCCGGCACCTCCTCGCTCGGCGGCGGGGCGCCGAGCGCCATGGCCTCGTCGACGATGCCGGGAAACCACCGCTCCAGCTGGATCTGACCGGCCGGCAGAAGGGCGTGCACCTGGCTGCCCTGCGGCACTCCCGGCCGAGGCCCGTCATCCACGTCGGACGGGTCCCGCTCGATGATCAGCACCTCTTCGGCGTGGTCGCTGAGCACCCGCGCCGCCATCAGGCCGGCGACGCTGCCGCCGAGCACCACCGCACGACGCATGACCACGCTGGCCTCGGTCGGCCGTTGCGCGGTTGCTATCTCCGAGAAGAGCCGGGAGGGGGAGGGGGGCATGCGATCACTCCTCGAGCGGTCGGGAAACTCAGCATCCACGACCGTAGCCATCGATGGCCGGCCCTGCCGAGGATGTGTAAGGCTTCCGCCGCTACGCCGGGTTCAGCACCTCGTAGTCGACGAGCAGGCCACCCGATGAGGTCTTGGCGGCGCGCAGCAGGCGCAGCTTGCGCAGGCTGGTGTCGTCGCTGAAGAGCTTCCGGCCGGCCCCGGCGACCGCCGGGGCGATCAGGAGCCGCAGCTCGTCCACGAGATCCGCGTCGAACAGGGAACGGGCGAGCTGGATGCTGCCGTGGACGCCGATGTCGCGGCCGGGCCGCGCCTTGAGATCTTGGACGAATGGCGTGAGCGGGCCGCTGACGACGGTGGTGTTGGCCCACGGCTGCGTCGGCTCGGTCGACGTGATGACGTACTTCCGGACGCCGTTGATGAAGCTGGCGAACGGTTCGTCGGTCGAGGTCGTCCAGTAGGGCGCCCACTCGTCGTACATGCGGCGGCCGAGCAGCACGGTGTCCTGGGCGTCGATGACCCGGCCGAGGTTGGCGTACATCTCCTCGTCGAAGTTGAAGAGGTAGCGATCGGGGGACTCCGCCACGCCGTCGAGGGACAGCAGCGTGTAGACCACCAGCTTTCGCATACCGCTCCCCACTTCGTGTTCCGAGAGGGACCTGCCCGATTCGGGCAACAATATCGGAATCGGCCACGCATCCGGCCTGGCGCGCCGAGGGTGGCCGTGCCCGAGGACGAGTGGAACGACGCGGCCTACCTGGAAGATCCGTCCGGGCGGGGACCGCGGATCTCCTTCCTCCGGGTGCCCGAGGCGAAGGTGGCGAAGAACCGGCTCCACCTGGACATCCAGGCCGGCGGCGGGCGTGGCGTGCCGTGGGAGCTGCGGGCGCCGCGGGTACGGGCCGCGGTCGAGCGGCTGGTGGCGATCGGTGCGACGGTGTTGCACGAGGACGTGGTCGACGGCCGACTCGACCATGTCGTGCTCGCCGATCCGGAGGGCAACGAGTTCTGCGTGGTCTGACCGGCGCCAAGCTCGCCGAAGGTGGTCAGCGCGGCGATCCCGCCGCGGCAGCGGCGCACGGTTGGTGGGGCCGGCCCGCCGCGCCGACCGCCCACCGGTCGGTGTTACGGCCGCCAGGAGCCCGCCGGTTCGAAGCGGTGCAGGTACTCCAACGCGCCGTCCTTGTCGGGCACGTCGAAGACCACCGTGCCGCTCCGTTCGCTCCCGGCCGAGAGGTTGCCCGCGGGGAGCGCCTTGCCGCAGCCGGAGAAGGCCCCGGCGATCGCGTTCGTCTCGGTGCCGTCCGCGGCCACCCACTGGAAGAAGAGCGGGTTGACCGAACCCGTTCCCTTGGTGACCACGGCGGTCACCTCCGCGATCAGGTACATGCCCTCCTCCGGGTCCAGCGCGAACGACTCGCACGCCTTGGTCGAGGTCCGGAACGTCGTCACGGTGATCTCGATGGTGCCGTCGTCGTCCGCGATCACCAGGGTCTCCCCGGCGGCCATGTTCCGGGTCTCGCCGGTGGACGGGGCGCCGGAGGACGGCCGGCCGCTCGGGCGATCGCCCACACCGCTGGTCACCCCCGGGGTGGGCAGCGCGTCGGTCACGTCGTCGGCCGCCCGGTTCGCGCCGATGACCACCGCGACGATGCCGCCGACGCAGCAGAGCAGGGCCAGCACGGCTACGGCCACGACGACGATCAGCAGGGTCTTCCGGGACTTCGCGGGCGCGGTGGCCGGCAGCGCGCCGGGCGGATAGCCGGCGCCGGGCGGCGGTAGCGGCGCGCCGGGCGGGTAGCCGCCGCCGGGGTACGGCTGCTGCGGCGCGCCGGGCACCGGCGGGTAGGGCGTGCCCGGGTAGGGCTGCTGCGGTACTCCGGAAACCGGCGGGTACGGCTGCTGCGGAGCACCCGCCGTCGGGAACGGTGCGCTCGGCTGCGGGACGCCGGACACCGGGGGATAGGGCGCGGTCGGGTACGGCTGCTGGGGCGCACCGGACATCGGCGGCAGCGGCGCGGTCGGTGGGGTCCACGACTCGGCCGGGGCGGCCGGCATCGGCGGCTGCGGCGCCCACGGTTGGGTCGGCGGCATCGGGGACACGGTCGGTGCGGACCACGGTTCCCCGGCCGGCTGGGGCGCGGCGGGGACCGGCTGCTGGGGCAGCGTCGGCGCCGACCTGGGCTCGCCCGGCGCCGGTGGTTGCGGGCCACCGGAAACCGGCGGGTGCGGCACGGTCGCCGGCTCGTTCGCTACCGGCGACATCGGGGCCGTCGGGAACGCCTCGGTGGGTGGCTCCGGCTGCGGCTGGTCGGGGTCGTGCGGCCCGGCGGGCGGCTCGGGGTGGCTCACCGTACTCCTCGATGACGTGGGCGGGTCGGCAATTCGCCGACGCTACCGTGAGCCGGCGGCCCGGTCTGTCCCCCGCGTGGCCGGCCTCGCACCCCCGGACGGTGACGGGTCAGGGCTGCGGCAGCACGGCGGCGGTACGGACCAGACCGTCCGCCACCACGAACCGGCCGCTCACCGTCCTCGGTGGAGCCGCGACCGGCGCGGCGTCGATCCGGGCCGGTGCGATCCGGGCGGTGAACGTGCCGGCGTCCGGGTCGAGCGCAACCAGGGCGTCGGCGAAGTCCAGCCAGGTGCCGACCACCGGGTGCCAGAGCTTGTAGACCGTCTCCTTCGCGCTGAACAGCACCGCGGCCCAGGAGACGCCGGCCGGCAGCGCGGCCAGCCGCTCGTCCTCCTCGGGCAGGCAGATCATCCGGCGTACCCCCGGGTTGAGCGGCCGGTGCTGCTCGGCGTCCATTCCGACGGAGCGCACGGCGGTGCTGCGGGCCGCGGCGGCCGCACAGTATCCGCGGGTGTGGGTGATGGTGCCGACCACGCCGGCCGGCCAGACGGGCGCCCGGTCGGCGGCCGAGGGCACGGGTGCCGGCGGGAGCCCGAGCGTAACCATCGCCCGCCGCGCGCAGACGCGCCCGGCGGTGAAGTCCCGCCGCCGGCTCTCCACCGCCCGCTCGCTGAGACAGGCCAACTCGGCCGCGAGTAGTTGCCCGGTCCAGTCGTGGGGGCCGGCAACGGCGACCGCGACCTCGGGCGGCAGCAGGTCACGCATCGCCGACCCCGCGGTCCAGCAGGCGCCGCCGAGCCCGCCAGGCCGGCGCCGTATCAATCGTCAGGTTTCTGACTGCCACGAATGCCGAAAGTACCGCAACGATGTAACAGCGGATGGTTCCGTAGCGCTGTGGCGGCGGTGGTCGGCCGCGATGGCGATCGATCCGGGCGCGGGCAGTCGCCCGACCTCGTGAGGAACCGGAGAGGGAGTGCGATGACCGGTGGTGCGGATCCGTCCAGCCCGCGCAGCGACGAACATGCCCCGGTGCCGCCGGGCTGGAGCTGCGGCTCCTGCGGCGACGAGTGGCCGTGCGCGACGCGGCGCAGCCGGCTCCTGCAGGAGTACGGGGACCGCGCGATGCTCAGCGTCTACCTGGGCTCCTGCCTCGCCGCCGCCACCGAGGACCTGCGCGCCGCACCGGTGACGTCCCTTCAGGACCGGTTCATCGGTTGGCTGCCCCGAGGTCCGCGCAACGCCTGATCGCCGCGGTGGTCCACGGCTCCGGCCGGGTGGTCGGCGCCCGGTCGACGCCGACCACCCCTGTGCTCAGCCGCGCCGGGGCCGGCGGGTCAGCGCGAAGCCGACCACCCCGGCCACGGCCGCCAGGATGCCGCCGGCGGTGGTCCAGATCCACCGCGAACCGAGGGCCGGCAGCAGGTCGCCCAGCCCGCCGCTCTCCTCGGCCGTGTCGTCGGCCGTGGCGGCGAGGGCGTCGTCGGTCAGCACCGCCCCGGCCTGGGTGTTCGGCACCAGCGGCGCCGCCAGTTCGCCGTCGTCGGCCGGGGCGCCACCGTCGCCGTCGGCGCTGACCAGCAGCTCCACCTCGATCGGCGCGCCGAGATCCGGTTCCGGCACCTCGACGACCGAGAGCCGGACGAAGTAGGTGCCGGGCAGCGGGTCGGCCGACCAGGGCTCGGCCCACGGCCGTACCTCGCGCAGCGTGCAGCCGAGCGCCACTCGGGCGGCCGCGGCGTCGACGGTCGGCGTCTGCGCCCCGGCCGTGCACGCCTGCCGGCGACGTAGCCCGTCGAAGACGTCGAGGGTCCAGGTGGCGGCGCCGCTGCGGTTCCTGGGGAAGGCCACGGCGGCGGTGATGTCGTGCACCTGCCCGGCGGTGGCCGGGAAGGACCAGTAGAGGTGGTCGCCGGTGGAGGCGGCGACCCGTACCGGCTGGCCGGCGGTGATGGCGGTGGCGGTGAGGAACGAGGTGCCCGCCCGGGTCACCGTCGTGGCCCCGGGTGACGGGGTGGGCGCGGTGCTCGGGTCGGCGAGCGCCGCGGTGGGCAGCAGCGCGGGGCCGGCGGCGGCCACCAGGGCCGCCAGCGACCGGATCAATGCGGCACGCACGCTCACTTCTCCCTCCACGTGGCCACCCACCAGCGGGTGAGCAGCCCGGTCACCAGGCCGGTGAGCAGACCGGCCACGGTCAGCAGCGCCAGCAGCACTCAGCCCCGGCCGAGGTCCGGCCCCCGTGGGTCCGGCGCGGCGGCCACCACGTCGACGGTCAGCTCGACCGGCATGCCCGGGTTCACCCCGGTGCCCGGCCGGGGTGCGAACGAATTGCTGACCACCAGGCAGACCGTGGTCGCTGGCGGCGACTGGTCGGCGTCGACGTCGTCGCGCCCGTCGGGGTCGCGCTCGTCGGGGTCGTCACCGGACCAGCGCAGCCCGGCGGAGATGACGTCGGCCCGGCCGCTGCCGGCGTCCGCGCCCCGGACCAGTTCCCGGCCGTCCTCGGCGACCGCCCGCAGCAGGACGCCGTAATCCCGGTTGATCGGCCGGTCCAGCGCCACGCTGACCGAGGCGCGCAGCTCCTGACCGGGCCGCACCGGCACCCGGTACCAGCGGTGCTCGGAGAACATCTCCCGGTCGGTGTAGACGCCGGGGCCGAGCAGCGGCGCGCCCGGGCAACCGGTGCCGCCGCCGACGGCCGTCGGCGTCCGGGTGTACGTCTCACCGGCCCGCTCGACCAACTGCTTGATCCGGTCGGTCAGCTCCTCGGTGCTCTGGGCCGCCGTGTAGGTGCCGCCGGTCGCGCCGGCGATGCAGAGCAGCTGTCGCCGTACCTTCTCGTCGGGGGCCAGACCCAGCGTGTCGACCACCAGCCGGGTGCCCTGGGCGGCCAGCTCGCGGGCCACGTCGCACGGGTCCGGCGGGGCGCAGGTGTCCTCGCCGTCGGTGATCAGCACGATCCGCCGGGCGGTGGCGCCGGTGCCGAGGTCCTGGGCGGCGGCGCGCAGGGCGAGCCCGACCGGGGTGAACCCGGTCGGCCGCAGGGTGGCCACCGCCGCCTTCGCCTCCGTCCGGTCGACCGGGCCCACCGGCACGATCTGCTGGGTGTCCTGGCAGCCGACCTTCTTGTCCTTGCCCCGGTAGGTGGCGCCGAGCACCCGGATCCCGAGCTGGGTCTCCGCCGGCAGTGCGTCGACGACCTCGTTGAAGGCCTGCTGGGCGACGGAGATCCGGCTGCGGCCGTCGATGTCCCGGGCTCGCATCGAGCCACTGACGTCGAGCACCAGCTCGACCCGGGGTGGTTCGGTGGGTGTCGGCTCGTCGGCCGCGGCGGGCGCCGGCCCGAGCAGCGCGGAGACCAGCACCAGTCCGGCGAGGACGGTGCCGGATCGTCTTGAGTTGATCACCGGCGAAGTGTAGGAGCGATCCACTTAGGATGATCATCGGGGTCGGCGGCCGATCACCCGCGGCCGGTGGCCCGCACTGAGATCGGCGAGCCGGCGGCGCGTACCACTCAGTCGGCGGGTCGGTGCGGCTCGGCGTCGAGCAGGGCCGCCAGCCGCTTCGGGGCCACTTCGCGGTACGCGTCCCGGCACAGCTCGTCGATCTCGGCCCAGTCCACCTCGCCGTCGAGCCGTACGCCGAGCCAGCCGCGAGAGCCCACGTAGGGCGGCCGGAAGAAGCGGGCGGGGTCGGCGGCGGTCAGCTCCTCCTGCGCGCCCGGCGGCGCTGCGCACCAGAGGTGCGCGAAACCGTTCTGGTGGTGGCCGTCGGCGTGCAGCGTGACGAAGACGCTCTTTGTCCGGACGAACCACGTCGGCGAGCCGTGGCTGGGCCGTTCGGTGACCTCCGGCAGGGCCAGGCAACTCGCGCGGACCCGGTCGAGCAGCTGCATTCGCGCACCTCCCATGCTCGGGCGTCAGTTGATCCTAGGGCGGGCCAGCCGGCGGACCGGTGTCCCACGGCGTCCAGTCGGGACGGTGGGCGGCCGGTAACCGGTAACCGTCGGTCAACTGCCGGATCTGCCGGGTTATCGGGCGGGCATCGGTCAGAAATCTGACCCAAGTCGACCCGTTGTGCCGGTGGTGCGCGGTGGTTAAGCTTCTCTTGCGCGCCCCAATCGCCCGCTTCCCCCGTGGCAGGCGATCGGGGCGCGCACCTATGTCGACCGGGCCCGCACGCGCAAACGTGCGGGCCCGCTGTCGTTTTCCCGCCGCTCCTCGACGGCCGCCGTCCGGCGCCGTCGCGCGGATCAGATCCAGCGGCCGTCCAGCCACATCCGCGCCGACCAGTCCGCGTACGGCAGCAGCTGTCCGACGAAGATCGGATAGAAGTACGCGAAGCAGAGCGCGACCAGCAGCACGTACGCGCCCGCCACCACACCGCCGATCAGGCGGCGGTCGTGGCCGGTGTCACCGGTGGCGGGCGCCCGGGCCTCGCCGGTGCCGGCGACCGGCGCGGGGGAGACGATCGCGCCGAGCACGTAGACCACCGCCAGCACCAGGAAGGGCAGCGCCGGCGCGGCGTAGAAGGAGAACATCGTCCGCCCGTCCAGGGCGAACCAGAACCAGGGCAGCAGACCGGCCGCCACGCTGAGCAGGATCGCCCCGGCCCGCCAGTCGCGCCGGGCCGTGCCGAGCCAGGCCAGCCCCACCAGGGCCGGCAGGAACGACCACCAGAGCAGCGGCGTGCCCAGCAGGAGGATCTCCGAGGCGCAGCTCGGGGCCCCGCAGGCGCCCTCGCCGGTCCAGTAGAACGCCACCGGGCGGCCGAGCAGCAGCCACTGCCACGGCCAGGACTGGTACTTGTGCGGGGTTTCCAGCCCGGTGTGGAAGCCGTAGGCCGCCTTGTGGTACTCGAACAGGTTGATCAGCGGCCCGATGACCGGGGCGTCGCTGAGCGGGGCGCCGGGGTAGTTCGTGGCGAGCCGGTAGTAGCCCTCGTCGCCCAGCAGCCAGCCGGACCAGGTGGCGACGTAGGTGACCAGCAGCAACCCACCGGCCGCCACCAGCCACGGCGTCTCGTCGAGCAGGGTGTCCCGCCACGGCCGGCGTACCCCGGCCGACCGGCGCACCCCGACCTCCCAGAGGAGCACCAGCAGCGCGAACGCCGGCACGAAGTAGAGCGCGCTCCACTTCACCGCGCAGGCACAACCGAGCAGCACCCCGGCGGCCAGCCGCCACCACGGCCAGCTCCGCCAGCCGCCCGCCGGCCGCCCGGCCCGACCCGGCTGGGCCGGATCCAGCCCGGCGTCCAGTGCCCGCGCCCAGCGCCGGCGTCGCGCGTCCCGGTCGAGCACCAGCGCGCCGAACGCGGCCAGCACGAAGAAGAGCAGGAAGATGTCGAGCAGGGCCGTGCGGGAGAGCACCAGGTGGAACCCGTCCAGCGCGAGCAGCAGGCCGGCGGCGCAGCCGAGCGCGGTGGAGCGGAACAGCCGTCGGCCGATGCGTACCAACAGGAGCACCGAGAGGGTGCCCACGACGGCCGCCGAGAACCGCCAGCCGAACTCCGGCGCGGTGGTGACCAGGTGCCCCGGCACCGAGATGCGGCCCTCGGCGTCCTGGTAGCCGAAGGCCCACTCGCCGAGCCCGATGAGCCACTTGCCCAGCGGCGGGTGCACCACGTACGACGCGTTGCCGTCCTTGTAGTTCCACTCGACGCCGCGGTCGATCAGGCCGTACGCGTCGCGGGCGTAGTAGACCTCGTCGAAGATCTTGCCGCCGGGGCCGGAGAGGCCGACGAAGCGCAGGATGCCGGCGATGAGCACCACCGCGCCGGTGGCCAGCCACGACCACCCGTCGAGGCGGGCCTCGACGGTGGCCAGCCGCCGACGGATGACGCCGGGCACCCCGCTGACGCCGCCAGGGGGCACGGCGGCGCTCGCCTCGGCCGACCCGTCGTCGGCCGGCCCGTCCGGCCCCGCCTGGCCCGCGCTCGCGCTCTGCGCTGTCGACGCACTCGTCACCCGGCGATCGTAGGCTGCGAAGGTGGCCGGTGGCGCCCGTCGTCTCCGATACCGGAACCGCTGAAGATTCAGGAGCACAACCTGTGGGTGATATGTCGGATGTCGGGCGACTGGTCCTGCTCGGCGCGCCGCTCGGCAACCCGGCCGACGCCTCCGCCCGATTCCGCGAGATGTTGGCCACCGCCGACGTGGTCGCCGCCGAGGACACCCGCCGGCTGACCCGGCTGGCCCGGGACCTCGACGTCACCATCCCCGGCCGGATCGTCTCGTACTTCGAGGGCAACGAGGAGCGGCGCACCCCGGAGCTGGTCGAGGTGATCCAGGCCGGCTACCTCGTCGCGCTGGTGACCGACGGCGGCATGCCGAGCGTCTCCGATCCGGGCTATCGGCTGGTCCGGGCCGCGCTCGACGTCGGGGCGCCGGTCACGGCGGCACCCGGCCCGAGCGCCGTCACCACCGCCCTCGCCCTCTCCGGGCTGCCCTGCGACCGGTTCTGCTTCGAGGGGTTCCTGCCCCGCTCACCCGGCGCCCGGCGGTCCCGGCTGCGGGCTCTCGCCGCCGAGGAGCGCACCCTGGTCCTCTTCGAGGCGCCGCACCGGGTCACCGCAGCGCTGGCCGACCTGGCCGACGCGTTCGGCGCCGACCGGCCGGCCGCGCTCTGCCGTGAGCTCACCAAGACGTACGAGGAGGTGCTCCGCCGTCCCCTCGGCGAGCTGGCCCGGTGGGCTGCTGAGGGCGAGCCCCGAGGTGAGATCACGCTGGTGGTGGCGGGCGCCCCGGCGACTCCACCGGAGCGCCCCGACGACGACACGCTGCGCGCCGCGGTGGCCGACCGGGAGGCCGCCGGCCTCTCCCGCCGCGATGCGATCAGTGACGTCGCCACCAGCTACGGCCTGCGCCGGCGGGACGTCTACGCCGTCGTGCACAGCTGAGCGGGCTCCCGAGGTCACCAGGCGCGACTGCGGGTCACCAGGCGGCGACTCCGGGGTCACCAGGCGGCGATGAGGAAGCCCAGCGTGATCAGTCCCGGCCCGGCGAAGGAGATGCCGATCGCCCAGCGCCGGGCCCGTCGCCCGGTCAGCATGGTGGAGCCGGTCCACCGGGCGATCCCGGCGCCGCAGCCGGCCACCGCCAGCAGACCGAGCACCCAGCGCAGGTGCCGGGCGATCCCGGTGTCGACGTAGGCGGTCCCACCGTGCGGCCCGGTCATCCTGGCCGGCAGCGTCGTGCCGGTCTCGGTCCGCTCGGCCGGCACCCCGCTGACCCGTACCCCGTGCGCGACGAAGCGCCCGGCCTCGGCGGCGAAGATTCCACGGCAGCGCTGGGTGAGCCCGCCGCCGGTGCAGTCGCCGATCACCACCGTGCCGCTCGTGGTGTGGCCCACCGCGACCCAGAGCGGGCCGGCGCTGACCCAGGCGAAGAAGGCGGCGAGCAGGCTCAGCGCCAGCAGCACGGCGAGGCCGCGCAGCGGGTCGGGCGGATGGGTCGCGGCTCTGGTCCGCCGCCGCCGGACCCGGCCGTCTCGGGTCTCCCGGTCCGGCTGGCGCGCCTCCTCCCGGATCGGGGTGCCGTCCCAGTGCACCTCCTCGATCGGTGCCCAGACCGCTGGGTCGGCGTCGTCCGGCGCGCCGTTCGCCGCCGCTCGGGCGACCCGCCGCCAGCGCTTCGGCTGCCGTACCGGCACCCGGCGCGGCACCGCGTCCACCGGCGCCCCGGTGGTCGGTTCCAGCTCGACCGTTGCCTCGGGCTGGTCTGTCGTGGTCTGCGGTGCCCGGGCCCGCAGCGATGCCCCCCGTTGGTGCGGGCGCGCCGGGTCCGACCGGTCCGGCCCGCCCGCCGGGGTGGCCTCAGTCGGGGCCGGGTCGCTCTCGGCAGGCGCCGGAGCCGGTCCAACCTCGGCAGGCGCCGGGGCCGGTCCAACGTCGGTGGGCGCCGGGCCGACGTCGGTGGGCGTCGGGCCGACGTCGGTGGGCGTCGGGCCGGCGCGTGGAGGGCCGGGCCGGATCGGGGTGGGCGTCGGGCGGGGGCGGGTGGGGCTCGGCGGCGGTGGCGCGGGGGTCGGCACCGACGGGCCCGGCCCGGGCGCGCCGGCCTGCGCCGGTGTGGTGGTGGCCTGGGCCGGGGCGGTGGTGGCCTGCGCCGCCCGCGTGGCCCGCTTCGAGGTCTTCGGCTGCGCCGGTGCGGCTGGCCGGTCCGACGGTGCGCCCGCCTGGGCCGGCGGGGCCGGTGGCCGGCCCGGCGGGGCGGCTGGCCGGCCCGGCGGCGCGGCGTTGGCGCTGGGCACCGGGCGGGGCTGTGGGGCGACCGTCGCCGCCCGGCCCGCCCGGCCACGGGGCGGATCACCCGGGCGGGCGTCGGCGGGCTCCGCGCCGCCGGTGCCCGAGCCGCCGTCCGCTGACGTCCCCGCGCCGGCCGTCGAGCCGTCCGGGGTCGCCCCGCCGCCCGCCGTGTCGGGCGGGTCGGAACTCTCGGCGACCGTCGCCCCCGAGGGGCGGTCGTCCTGCTTCCGGGCCGCTCGTCTGCCAGTCACGACGTTCATTGCACACCGGAGCCGGGGGAGGATCGGGCAGCTCAGCCGCGTGTCGGCGACAAATCGGACCAAAAGCCGAGGGGGTTCCACCGGTCCGCCGACCCGGCGACGCCCTCGGCACCCCTATTGGTTCGCAGCTTGCCATGGCGGGTCACTAGGCTTGCTGCTCATGAGTCACGTTCTCGCGGCGGTTGCCTGGCCGTACGCCAACGGCCCGCGCCACATCGGCCACGTCTCCGGTTTCGGCGTTCCCTCCGACGTCTTCAGCCGGTACATGCGGATGGCCGGCCACGACGTGCTCATGGTCTCCGGCACCGACGAGCACGGCACCCCGATCCAGGTGCAGGCCGACGCCGAGGGGGTCACCCCCCGCGAGCTGGCCGACCGGTACAACCGGGTGATCGTCGAGGACCTGCACGGGCTCGGCCTCTCCTACGACCTGTTCACCCGCACCACCACCCGCAACCACTACGCGGTGGTGCAGGAGTTGTTCGAGGGGATGTACCGCAACGGCTACATCGTGCCCAAGACCACCATGGGCGCGATCTCCCCGTCCACCGGCCGCACCCTGCCCGACCGTTACATCGAGGGCACCTGCCCGATCTGCGGCTACGGCAGCGCGCGCGGCGACCAGTGCGACAACTGCGGCAACCAGCTCGACCCGATCGACCTGATCAACCCCAAGTCCAAGATCAACGGCGAGACGCCGGAGTTCGTGGAGACCGAGCACTTCTTCCTGGACCTGCCCGCCCTCGCCGACGTGCTGCGGCAGTGGCTCGACGGCCGGGAGGGCTGGCGGCCCAACGTGCTCCGCTTCTCCCGGAACCTCCTCGACGACTTGCAGCCTCGGGCGATCACCCGGGACCTCGAGTGGGGCGTGCCGATCCCGCTGGACGGCTGGCGCGACCGGTCCGACAAGCGGATCTACGTCTGGTTCGACGCGGTGATCGGCTACCTCTCCGCCTCGATCGAGTGGGCCCGCCGCTCCGGCGACCCGGAGGCGTGGCGCAGGTGGTGGTCCACCGACGGCGACGGCAAGGATGCCCGGACCTACTACTTCATGGGCAAGGACAACATCGTCTTCCACTCGGTGATCTGGCCGGCGCTGCTGGCCGGCTACTCCGGCGAGGGGTCGCGCGACGGCGAGCCGGGCGAGCTGGGCCGGCTGAACCTGCCCACCGAGGTGGTCTCCAGCGAATACCTCACCATGGAGGGGCGCAAGTTCTCCTCGTCCCGCCGGGTGGTCATCTACGTCCGCGACTTCCTGGAGCGCTACGACGCCGACGCGTTGCGCTACTTCATCGCCGCGGCCGGTCCGGAGAGCAACGACACCGACTTCACCTGGGCCGAGTTCCTCCGCCGCAACAACGACGAGCTGGTCGCCGGCTGGGGCAACCTGGTCAACCGGTCCATCTCGATGGCGGCGAAGAACTTCGGGGCGATCCCGCAGGTCGACCCGGCCGGACTCACCGAGGCCGACGAGGCGCTGCTCGCCACCGCCCGGGCCGGCTTCGCGACGGTGGGCGACCTGATCGGCCGGCACCGGCAGAAGCAGGCGATCGGTGAGGCGATGAAGGTGGTCGCCGAGGCCAACAAGTACCTCTCCGAGCAGGCCCCGTGGAAGCTCAAGGACGAGGCCGACAAGCCCCGGATGGGCACCATCCTGCACGTCGCCCTCCAGGTGGTCAGCGACGCCAACACGCTGCTCACCCCGTTCCTGCCGCACTCCGCGCAGCGGGTCCACGAGCTGCTCGGCGGCACCGGCGTACACGCGCCGATGCCGTCGATCATGGAGGTCGAGGACCTCGACGGCGGTCCCGGCTACCCGGTGCTGACCGGCGACTACACGCAGGGCGCGCGCTGGGAGTCCGTACCCCTGGTGGTGGGCCGGGCGCTCGCCGCGCCCAAGCCGGTGTTCCGCAAGCTCGACCCGTCCATCGTGGACGAGGAGCTGGCCCGGCTGGCGGGCTGAACCGGTACGACGAAGCGGCCCCGGGGCATCCCCGGGGCCGCAACCTTTCTCGGCCGGCCGCGTGGCCGACGGACCACCCGTACGGCGCCCGCACCGGGCGCCGTACGGGAGTCGGCGTCAGGCGCGAGCCATCGAAGGCGCGCCGATGAAGTCCATGATCGCCTTGTTGACCTCGGTGGGGTGCGTCCACGGAATGCCGTGCGGCGCGCCCTTCAGGGTGATCAACTGGCTGCCGGCGAGCATCGGCTGCAGCCGCTGCCCGGTCTTCGCAAACGGCAGCACGTTGTCCTTGTCGCCCTGCACGATCAGCACCGGCACGTCGATCTGCGGCAGGTCACCCCGGAAGTCGGTAAGCCAGGCGTCCACGGAGTCGTGGGTGCCCTTCGCCGAGGCGCGTGCGCCGATCTCCCAGTGCGCCCGGTACGCCTCCTCGCTGACCCACTTGCCCTTGTTCTCGCTGTAGTTGAAGAAGGCGTCGCAGAACTGGGTGAGGTAGGCGAACCGGTCCTGGATGATCGCCTGCTGGAAGCCGTCGAAGAGGCTCTTCGGAACGCCCTCCGGGTTGTCCGCGGTCTGCATCAGGAACGGTGCCAGCGGGGACAGCAGCACCGCCTGGCTCACCCGCTCCGAGCCGTACGCGCCGAGGTAGCGGGTCACCTCGCCGGTGCCCATGGAGTGGCCGACCAGGACCGCGTTGCGCAGATCCAGCTCGGTCATCAGCACGTCGAGGTCGGCGGCGAGGGTGTCGTAGTCGTACCCCATCGTCGGCTGCGCCGAGTTGCCGTAACCGCGGCGGTCGTACGTGATCACCCGATATCCTGCGTTGAGCAGCGGAATGGCTTCCTTCTCCCAGGTCGCCCCGTTGAACGGGAAGCCGTGGATAAGGACGATCGGCTGGCCGGAGCCGTGATCCTCGTAGTACAGGTCGATGGGCGCGGAGTTTTCCGTACCCACGGTGATGAACGGCATGCTCTTCTCCTGATGTCGGGCTCGGTTGTCTCCTCGCCCGGCGCATTCCCGCCCCACCCGTTGATATGCGGCAACCGCCGGTCGCCGCCGTGCCGCCTACCGCCGCCTACAGCGCGTACGGAATGTCCGTGACCTGGTCGTCCGTCACCTCTGCCCCCGGTGCCCATGTCTCGTAGACGCCCCGGTCGTGGCACTGCGCGGCGGTGGTCGCGACCGTCTCGGGATCGGGCCGGCACAGCCGCAGCCGCAGCCAGCCCGCCTCCTCGCGCAGCACCAGACAGGGCACCCCGCGCCAGCGCGCGTAGCGCAGCCGTCGGGCCACCCTCTCGACCGGGTAGCGGGCCGCCCGGGTCATCGCCAGCACCCGGAACCCGCCGGGCAGGTCGGCGACCGCCTCGTACTCGCTGCCGGCGTACGCCCCCACCAGCTGGCTGGAGCGCGGCGCGTCACCGGTCGGCACGTACTCCTGGTCGGGGGAGAGGCCGGGCACCGCGGCGAGCAGATGCCGCCACTGCGGCCCGACCATCCGTAGCCAGCCCCGCTGCTCCGCCTGGTAGCTGTAGAGCACCACCTCCACCCCCTCCGCCGGATAGGCGAGCAGGGTGGCGTTCGCCGGCATCGGCAGGTCGGCGAAGTCCCGGGTGACGAACTCCGGGATCAGCTGATTGTTGCTGGGCACGAAGCCGGTGCCCAGCACCGGCGCGCCCAGCCGGTCCCGGGGCGGCAACGTGCTCAGCCCCCGGTGCGCCTCGCCCACCGGCACGTCGTAGTCGCCCGGGTCGGCGGCCCGCCAGCGCAGCGCGTACGCCACGTCCAGGCCGTCCCGGCTCACCTCGCCGTCGGTCCGCAGCAGCGTCGTGGCCGCCGGCGTACGCAGGTGTGCGACGTCGTGCTCCCGGTAGCAGAAGCCGTGCGGCAGCCAACCCCGCACGTACCCGGCGAGCTGGCGCGGAGAGAGCACCTTCACCATCCGGGTGCCCCGCCGGATCACCGCCGAGCTGCGCGCCGCGATGAGCATCGGGTCGCCGGCCGCGTCCGGCCGCTGGCTGAGCTGGTGCAGCTGCGCCCAGCCCCGCTCCCGGTGCGCCGGCATCATCAGCGGGGTGTCCGGATCCTCGGCCGGTTCCGGTGCGCCGTGCACCGCGGTCACCTCGGTGACGTGCACGAAGCGGCGCCAGGGCAGGGCCGAGCCGGTTCGCGGCGCCCACTCGAAACCGGCCACCTCGTCAGCGCTGAACAGCTCGTACGCGGCACCCCGGGCGATCTCCTCCGCCGGATAGACGCCGCCGCCGTACGCCACGCGCAGCCCGGTCCGCTCGTCGGCGTCGCCGCTGGCCTGAGGAGTGACGCTCATGCCGGTCTGCCGGCTCGCTCGCTCACCTGGCGACCGTAGAGTCGCCCTGAGTAGTCAAGGTGAACTGCGGGTGACGGACAGGTGGACCGGCCAGTGTGTGATCCTTTGGTGGATGACCGAGCCAACCGAACAGATGACCGGGCCCGCTGAATCGCGCCGCGCCCGGGCGGCCCGACGGGCCGGCGAGTTCCCGCCCGCGCCCGAGCCGCTGCCCCGCCCGGTGCTCGACAGCCACACCCACCTGGACATCACGGTCAGCGAGGCCGGCGTCCCCGGCGGCGGTGCCGCCGACGACCCGGTCGCGGCCGCCGTCGCGGTCGCCGCGCAGGTCGGGGTCGACCGGCTGGTGCAGGTCGGGGTGGACGTCGCCTCGTCGCGCTGGGGTGCCGAGACCGCCGAGAAGTACCCTGCGGTCCTCGCCACCGTGGCGCTGCACCCGAACGAGGCCCCCCGCCTGCCCGACCTCGACGAGGCGCTGCGCGAGATCGAGGCGCTCGCCGCCCGGGACCGGGTCCGCGGCATCGGCGAGACCGGCATGGACTTCTTCCGCACCGGTGACGAGGGGCGCGCCGCCCAGGAGGCGAGCTTCCGGGCCCACATCGCCATCGCCAAGCGGTACCGCAAGGCGTTGGTCATCCACGACCGGGACGCGCACGCCGACGTGCTGCGCATCCTCGACGACGAGGGCGCGCCGGAGACCGTGGTGCTGCACTGCTTCTCCGGCGACGCCGACTTCGCCGCCGAGTGCGTACGCCGGGGCTACCTGCTCAGCTTCGCCGGCACGGTCACCTTCGGCAGCGCCGCCGCGCTACGCGAGGCCGCCGCGCTGACCCCGCTCGACCAGATCCTGGTGGAGACCGACGCGCCCTATCTCACCCCGATGCCGCACCGGGGTCGGCCCAACGCGTCGTACCTCATCCCGTTGACCGTCCGGTCGCTCGCCGCCACCACCGGCGCGGACCTCGACGAACTCTGCGCCGCCATCTCCGCCACCGGCGAGCGGGTCTTCGGTCCGTGGTGACCGGCCCGACCCGGCGTGAACCGGGCCCGGGGTGCACGCGAGGTCTGCCGGTCGGTCGGCCTACGCTGCTGCCATGACCGGTCTCCTCGGCCCGGCGGAGATCCGGGAGCTGGCCGCCCGGCTGGGCGTCGCGCCCACCAAGAAGCTCGGCCAGAACTTCGTGCACGACCCGAACACGGTGCGGCGGATCGTGACCACGGCCGGGCTCACCCCGGACGACGTGGCGGTGGAGGTCGGCCCCGGGCTCGGCTCGCTCACCCTGGCCCTGCTGCCGGTCGCCGCGCACGTGCATGCCGTGGAGATCGACCCGGTGCTCGCCGGGGCGCTGCCGGAGACCGCGGCCCAGCACGCCGCCCCGGACGCCGACCGGCTCACCGTGCACCGCGCCGACGCACTGCGGATCACCGCCGCCCAGCTCGGCGACCCCGCCCCGACCGCGCTGGTCGCCAACCTGCCGTACAACGTCGCCGTGCCGGTGGTGCTGCACCTGCTCGCCGAGCTGCCCAGCCTGCGGCACGGCCTGGTGATGGTGCAGAAGGAGGTCGCCGACCGGCTGGTCGCCGGCCCCGGCTCGAAGGTGTACGGCATTCCGTCGGTCAAGCTCGCCTGGTACGCCCGGTCCCGGGCCGCCGGCAAGGTACCGCCGAACGTCTTCTGGCCAGTGCCGAACGTCGACTCCGGCCTGGTCGCCTTCACCCGGCGGGAACCGCCCCGCCCCGAGGTTCCCCGGGAGCGGGTCTTCTCGGTGGTGGACGCGGCATTCGCCCAGCGCCGCAAGACCCTCCGGGCGGCCCTCGCCGGCTGGGCGGGCGGCGCGGACCGGGCCGCCGCCGCGCTCGTCGCGGCCGGTGTGGACCCGGGTGCCCGCGGCGAGTCGTTGACCGTCGAGCAGTTCGCGGCGATCGCCGCGTCGGCTCCGGCTGCGACGCCCAGCGGGCAGTAGGCTGGCGCGGTGCCCGCCGAGGACGCGCAGCAGCCGCTGCCTGTGTACGCGTACGACCTGGTCGGAGGTCGGCAGGGGCCGGCCGCCGACGCCGCCGAGGAGCTGATCGTGGAGAAGCCGTTCGACATCCGCCCGCGGCTACGGGACGTCACCCCGTGACCGAGGCCTGGCGACCGGACGACGACGAGCGGCGCGGGGCCAGCGGCCCGGTGAAGGTCCGGGTGCCCGCCAAGGTCAACCTGCACCTCGGGGTGGGGCCGCTGCGCCGCGACGGCTACCACGAGCTGAACACCGTCTACCACGCCATCTCCATCCACGACGAGCTCACGGCCCGCCGGGGCGACACCCTCACGCTGACCATGGAGGGCGAGGGCGCCGGGGAACTGGCCCTGGACGACTCCAACCTGGTGATCCGGGCCGCGCACGCGCTCGCCGGATACGCCGGCGTGCTCCCGCACGCCCGGCTGCACCTGCGCAAGCAGATCCCGCTCGCCGGCGGGCTGGCCGGTGGCAGCGCCGACGCGGCCGCCGCACTGGTCGCCTGCGACGCGCTGTGGGGCACCGGGCTCTCCCGCGACGAGCTGGCCGGCATCGCCGCCGACCTCGGCTCGGACGTGCCGTTCCTCATCCACGGCGGCACCGCGCTGGGCACCGGGCGGGGCGAGGCGGTCAGCCCGGTTCTGGCCCGCCCCACCTCCTGGCACTGGGTGGTCGGCATCGCCGACGGCGGTCTCTCCACCCCGGCCGCCTACGCCGAACTCGACCGGCTCCGCGAGGCGGGCACCGCCGGACCGCCGCTGGGCAGCACCGACCGGTTGCTCGCCGCACTGCGGCAGCGGGATCCGCGGGTGCTCGCCGCCGCCCTCGGCAACGACCTGCAGGACGCGGCGCTCGCCATGCGTCCCGCGCTCGCCGACACCCTCAAGGCCGGCGAGGCGGCCGGCGCGCTGGCCGGCCTCGTCTCCGGCTCCGGGCCGACCTGCGTCTTCCTCGCCGCCGACGAGGCGCACGCCGGGCGGATCGCCGCCGAACTCACCGCGGCCGAGGTGTGCCGCGAGGTCCGCGTCGCCCACGGGCCGATGCCGGGCGCCCGGGTCGTCTGAGGCTCCGCCGGGGCCGATCGGCGGTGTGTCGAGGCGGGCGGGATCCTCACCGGGCTCCGCGACGCGGTCGACCCTCGCCCGCGGCGGCGTGATCGGCCGGGGCACGGCCGGGCCGGGCTTCCGCCGGCTCGGGGCGTCGCCACGACGCCGACCCGGACAGCGGACATCCGGGCGGCGGCCGTGCCGGCGCGCGGGGCGTCCGCGTACGCTGGGAGGCCAGGCGTCCCGTGCCAGCCGGCACCGGGACGCTTTGATCATGGAAGGTAGGTCGTGGCCAACATCGTCAACCTGGACCGCGTGTCCAAGGGCTACGGGGCCGCCGGGCCGCTGCTCACCGACGTCTCGCTCGGCCTCGACGACGCCGACCGGATCGGTGTGGTGGGCCTCAACGGCGCCGGTAAGTCGACCCTGCTCCGGCTGCTCACCCGCACCGAGGAGCCGGACGACGGCCGCGTCACCCACCGCCGGGACCTGCGGGTTGCCTGGCTGCCGCAGAACCTCACCCTCGCCCCGGACGCCACCGTGCGCGACGTGGTGCTCGGCACCGAGTGGCTCGACGAGAGCATGGGCGCGGAGCACGAGTGGGCCGGCGACGCCGGGGTACGTGCCATCCTCGACGGCCTCGGCATGCCCCACCTCGGCCTCGATCAGCCGGTCGGCCCGATGTCCGGTGGCGAGCGCCGTCGGGTGGCTCTCGCCGCGCTGCTGGTCCGCGACTCCGACCTGCTCATCCTCGACGAGCCCACCAACCACCTCGACGTGGGCGGCGTGGACTGGCTGGCCCGGCACCTGCTCGGTCGCAAGGGCGCGCTCGTCGTGGTCACCCACGACCGCTGGTTCCTCGACGCCGTCTGCACCACCACCTGGGAGGTCGCCGACCAGACCGTCCGGGCGTACGAGGGCGGCTTCGCCGCCTGGACGCTCGCCCGGGTCGAGCGCGAGCGGGTCGCCGCGGCCACCGAGGCCCGCCGGCAGAACCTGCTCCGCAAGGAGATCGCGTGGCTGCGGCGGGGCCCGCCGGCCCGGACCTCCAAGCCGCGGTTCCGGATCGACGCGGCCAACGCGCTGATCGCCGACGTGCCGCCGGCGCGGGACACCATGTCGCTGCAACGGCTCGCCACCGCCCGGCTCGGCAAGCAGGTGTACGACCTGGAGCAGGTCACCCTGCACGCCGGCCCGAAGGAGATCCTGCACGACGTCACCTGGCAGGTCGGCCCCGGCGACCGGATCGCCATCCTGGGCGCCAACGGCGCCGGCAAGACCACCCTGCTGCGGATGCTCGCCGGCGTCACCCATTCGCACGGCGGCCGGTTCGTCACCGGTTCCACCGTGCGGCCCGCGTTCCTCTCCCAGGAACTGGCCGAGCTGCCCGGCCAGCTGCGCGTGCTGGAGGCGGTCGAGGAGGTGGCCCGGCGCGTGCAGCTCGGCGACCGGGAGATCTCCGCCGCCCAGCTCGCCGAGGTCTTCGGCTTCGACGACCGGCGGCTCTGGACCCCGGTCAGTGACCTCTCCGGTGGCGAGCGCCGCCGGCTGCAAATGCTCCGGCTGCTCGCCGCCGAGCCGAACGTGCTCCTCTTCGACGAGCCCACCAACGACCTGGACACCGACACCCTCGCCGCGCTTGAGGACCTGCTCGACTCGTGGCCCGGCACGGTGATCGTGGCCAGCCACGACCGCTACCTGATCGAGCGGGTCACCGATTCCGTGTACGGCATGTTCGGGGACGGCCGGCTGGTGCATCTGCCCGGCGGGGTGGACGAGTACCTGAAGCGGGCCGCGTCCCGACCCGGGTCCGCCGGCGCCGAAGCGGTCCCGGCCGCCTCGCCGGAGGCGCCGGCCCGTACCGGCATGTCCGCCGCCGAGGTGCGGCAGGCCCGCAAGGAGCTGACCCGGCTGGAGCGGCAGATCAGCAAGTTGGACCAGCGTGAGGCCGCGTTGCTCGACCAGCTCGCCGCGAATGCCACCGACTACGCGCGGGTCGCCGAGTTGGACGGTCAGCTCAAGGACGTACGCGCCGAGCGGGAGCGCACCGAGGAGACCTGGCTGACCCTGGCCGAGGAGCTGCCGGCGGACTGACGGTTGCCCGGGCTGGTCAGGGCAGGGGGGCCGTGTGCGGCGTCACACCCCGACATGCGGGAGAATCGTCGGCGACCCTCACCCGAACGGCGTTGGAGACTCTGACATGGCCCACACCCCCGTCAACCACCCCGCGCGGCCGATCTACCGGGCGATCGGCGGGCTGACCGGTCTGTACCTGGTGGTCTTCGGTGTGCTCGGCAGCATCACGAGCGCTGGCGGCGAGTTCTTCGCCCAGGACGACACCCAGATCCTCGGTCAGGGGACGAATCTCGGCTTCTCGCTGCTCAGCGCCCTGCTCGGCCTGATCGTGCTGGCCGGCACCGCGCTCGGCCGCAACGTCGACGTGGTGATCAACCAGTGGCTGGCGTACGTCCTCATGGTGGTCAGCCTCGGCGGGCTCGCCTTCATCCGGACCGACGCGAACATCTTCAACTTCAGCATCGCCACGGTCATCGTGGTCATGACGGTCGGTCTGGTCCTGCTGATGGTCGGCATGTACGGCAAGGTCGGCACCGACGACGAGAAGGAGGCCTGGCAGAAGGCTCGCCTGGTGCTCTGAGCTCGCCGATCGCGCTCCGGTGTTTCGCCGGGGCCCGAGCTGTGCTCTGGTGGTCGCCCCCGACCGCTGGCCACTCGGGCTCCGGCGAAACCCGTTTGCCGCACATCCTCCGCGGATTTGGGTGACAATCCTCCGGAAAAGGCCATCTCGGGCGGAGGAGGGCACCATGCCGCACTTTCCGGTGAACCATCCGGCGCGGCCGATCTACCGGGTCCTCTCCGGGCTCATCGGGCTCTACATCCTGGTCTTCGGCGTCTGGGGGGTCGCGGAGACCGCCGGCAGCCCGCTCTTCGGTCGCGACAGCCACTGGGTGCTCGGTCTGCGCACCAACCTGGCGTTCTCGCTGGCCTCGGTGGTGTTCGGCGTCGTCCTGTTGGTCGGCGCCTCCCGACGCAGCAACCTCGGCCACTACATGAACCTGACCGCCGGGACGATTTTCCTGGTCACCAGCATCCTGATGATGTCCGTGCTGCAGACCGAGGCGAACTTCCTGAACTTCTCGATGTCGACGGTCATCGTCTCGATGCTCTTCGGCCTGGTGCTGCTCGGCACCGGCCTCTACGACAAGGTCGGCCCACCGGAGCATGCCGAGGCGGAGCGGAACAAGCGCAAGCACCCGGTCTCCGAGGCGCACACCCGCTGACTGCTGGGCTCAGCGCGGCCGGGAGGTGATCAGCGTCGGCTTCGACTCCAGGTGGGACAGTCCGTTCCAGGCCAGGTTCACCAGGTGCGCCGCCACGGTTTCCTTGCGCGGCTTGCGGACCTCCAGCCACCAGCGGCCGGTCAACGCCACCATCCCGACCAGGGCCTGGGAGTAGAGCTCGGCGAGCTTCGGGTCGTAGCCGCGGCTCTTGTACTCCGCGCCCAGGATGTGCTCCACCTGGTGGGCGATGTCGTTGAGCACGCTGCTGAAGTTGCCCGTCGCCGACATCAGTGGCGACTCGCGGACCAGCACCCGGAACCCGCTGGTCTCCTCCTCGATGTAGCCCAGCAGGGCCATCGCGGCCTGCTCCAGCAACTCCCGCGGGTGGCCGGCGGTCAGCGCCGTGGTGATCCGGTCCAGCAGCGCGCGGACCTCCCGGTCGACCACCACCGCGTAGAGCCCCTCCTTGCCGCCGAAGTGCTCGTAGACCACCGGCTTGGAGACCTTCGCCCGGGCCGCCACCTCCTCGATGGAGGTGGCGTCGAACCCGCGCTCGGCGAAGAGCTGCCGACCGATCAAGATCAGTTGCTCGCGGCGCTGGGCCGCCGGCATGCGTACCCGCGAGGCGCGCTTGCCGCCCGCCGCGGGTACCGCCCGTCGTTGGCCCGTGCCGCTGTCATTGCCTGGGACATCCGACATCTCGTCACCTCGCTGGCGCTCGGCGACGCCCTGCCGTGGGATGGTGTCTCCGCTGTGCCCGCTCACGTCGCCGCCTCACTGGCGTGCGGTCGGAAGGCGCTTCCGCGCCCACCGACCGTGTCCGCCGCGGGCCCGGCCCCTGTACCGCCGGACCCTCCGGCGCGCCCCCCGCCTGGTTCGGTCACCCGGCCATACTGCCAGGTAACCTCCAGCCCCATCGCCCGGATTACCTGGCCGCCGGCTCGACCAGCTTCGCCGCGAGCCGCTCCGGCTTCGGCCAGCGGACGTCGTACGCCGAGCCGATCTTTTCGAAAAACCAGATCACCCGGGCCGAGATGTCCACCTGGCCGCGCATGACGCCGTGCCGGGCCGAGGTCGGGTCGGCGTGGTGCAGGTTGTGCCAGCTCTCGCCGAAGGACAGGATCGCCAGCGGCCAGAAGTTGGCCGCCCGGTCGCCCTGGCGCATGACGAACGGACGCTCGCCGTAGACGTGGCAGACCGAGTTGATCGACCAGGTCACGTGGTGCAGCAGCGCGATGCGGACCAGACCGCCCCAGAAGAGCGCGGTCAGCGCACCCTGCCAGGACCAGGTCAGCAGGCCGCCCATCAGCGCCGGGCCGAGCACCGAGGCGGCCACCAGCGCCGGGAAGAGCTTGGCGACGCGGCTGATGTCCTTGTCGGCCATCAGGTCCGGGGCGAAGCGCTCCCGGTTGGAGAGTTCCCGGCCGAAGAGCCAGCCCACGTGCGCGTGGAACAGGCCACGGGTCAGGCCCCAGACGCTCTCGCCGAACCGCCAGGGCGAGTGCGGGTCACCCTCCAGATCGGAGAAGGCGTGGTGGCGGCGGTGGTCGGCGACCCACTGGATGATGTCGCCCTGTGCCGCGAACGAGCCGGAGACCGCGAGCGCGACCCGCAGCCAGCGCTTGGCCTTGAACGAGCCGTGGGTGAAGTAGCGGTGGTAGCCGACCGTGATGCCGAGCCCCGAGATCACGTACCAGAAACCGGCGATGCCGACGTCGGTCCAGCTCAGCCAGCCGCCCCAGGCCATCGGGATGGCGGCGATCAGCGCCACGAAGGGGATCACCACGAACGCCCAGAGGGCGACCAGGATGCCGGGTGACTGAGAGCCTTCGGTGAGCGGCTTCGGTCCGGGGGTCTTGGGTTCGAGCAGAGCGGTCGTCATGGCACCTCGCAGGAAAAGGGGAAGGGGAAGATCAACGAAGCTACGCCTACGTCACCGTAACTTACGGGACCGTAGATCGCACGGGGAAGTTCGCGAATCGGCTTCGTCGTACCCACCCCGCTCGCGGCTGAGCTGCGTAAACCCGATCTGCGCGGATGGGATCGGATGCGCCGTCGGCCCGCCGTCCGCCCGGGGTGCGGGACGCGGAGGGATCATGGTGGGAATGAGCGATGGCGCCGCCGGGCCGGGGCGCTAAGGTGTAGCGGCGGGGCGACCCAGACCCGCGGGCGGCAGACTTCTCGCGTCGCTGATCGGCCGTGGTGTAATTGGCAACACCCAAGATTTTGGCTCTTGAGTTTCAGGTTCGAATCCTGGCGGCCGAGCTTTCTCAGGACTTCCCGCGCACGGGGTATCGGACAATCCCCCCACACCCTCTGGTTAGCATGGCCGCGAGAGTGTCCGCCTGCCGACGGGAGCCCACGTCGTGTCCCAGCCTCACCCCCGCACCGTTGTCGTGCTCGCCGCCGGTGAGGGCAAGCGGATGAAGTCGGCGCTGCCCAAGGTGCTGCACCCGCTGCTCGGTCGTACGCTGCTCGGCCACGTGCTGAGCGCGGCGGGGCCGCTGGCCGCGGATCGCACCGTGGTGGTGGTCGGCCACGGCGCGGACCAGGTCCGCGCGCACCTCGCCGAGATCGCCCCGGACGCCACCGGAGTGCTCCAGGCCGAGCAGCTCGGCACCGGTCACGCGGTACGCATCGCGCTGGACGCCGTGCCGGACGCCACCGGCACCGTGATCGTGATCAACGGAGATGTGCCGCTGCTCCGCCCGGAGACGGTGAGCGCTCTCGTGCAGGCCCACGAGCAGGCCGGCGCGGCGGCCACGGTGCTCGCCGCGGAGGTGCCCGACCCGACCGGCCTCGGTCGGATCGTCCGGGCCGCCGACGGCCAGTTGGAGCAGATCGTCGAGGAGCGGGACGCCACCGCGACGCAGCGCGCCATCCGGGAGATCAACGCCGGCATCTACGCGTTCGACGTGGCGCGGCTGCGCAACGCGCTCAGCAAGCTCTCCACCGACAACGACCAGGGCGAGGAGTACCTGACCGACGTCTTCGGCCTGCTCGGTTCGGCGGGCGAGCCGGTGACCGTGCACGTCGCGGCGGACCACGTGGAGACGCTGGGCTGCAACGACCGGGTCGAGCTGGCGGCGCTGCGCCGGCTGCTGCGCGACCGGATCAACGAGGGCTGGATGCGCACCGGGGTGAGCCTGCTCGACCCGGAGACCACCTGGATCGACGTGACCGTGGCACTGGACCGGGACGCCGTGATCGACCAGAACACCCAGCTGCGCGGCGGCACGGTGGTCGGCACCGGCGCGGTCGTCGGCCCGGACGTGACGTTGATCGACACGGTGGTCGGCGCCGGCGCGACCGTGCTGCGCAGCCACGCGGTGGGCGCCGAGGTCGGCCCGGGCGCCAGCGTCGGCCCGTACGCCTACCTGCGGCCGGACGCGCGGCTCGCCGAGAAGTCGAAGGTCGGCACGTTCGTCGAGGTGAAGAACTCCGAGGTCGGCCCGGGTGCGAAGGTGCCACACCTGTCGTACGTCGGTGACGCGACGATCGGGGCGAAGGCGAACATCGGCGCGGCGACGATCGTGGTGAACTACGACGGCGTGAACAAGAACCGCACCATCGTCGGCGAGGCGGCGTTCATCGGCTGCGACACCAGCCTGATCGCCCCGGTCGAGGTGGGTGCGGGGGCCTACGTGGCGGCCGGGAGCGCGATCACCCAGGACGTGCCGCCGGGAGCGCTGGGCGTGACCCGGGCGCCGCAGCGCAACGTCGAGGGCTGGGTGGCCCGCAAGCGGCCGGGAACGGTCTCGGCGGCGGCGGCCGAGCGGGCCCTGCGGGCCGCCGAGGGTGCGCCGGAGGGGGCACGGCTGGCAAGTGACAGTGAGGCAATCCACGGGGATGCCGAGACGGTGGGCGGTGCGTCCGCCACGGGAGATACTGCAACCGAATAGTCCCGGCCCACCACCACCGTGCAGTGCCGGGTCACACCGACCAACGGGAGCAGACGGGCCCATGGGCAGCATCGTCGCCGAAAACCGCAAGAGTCTGATGCTCTTTACCGGGCGTGGCTTTCCGGAGTTGGCCAAGGAGATCGGTGAGGTGCTCGGCGTCGCGCCGACGCCGGCCGACGCGTACGAGTTCGCCAACGGCGAGATCTTCGTACGGTTCAGGGACTCGGTGCGTGGTTCGGACGCCTTCGTGGTGCAGTCCGTCACGCACGGCGTGAACACCTGGGTCATGGAGACCCTGATCATGATCGACGCGCTGAAGCGCGGGTCGGCGAAGCGGATCACCGTGGTACTGCCGTTCTACCCGTACGCGCGGCAGGACAAGAAGCACCGCGGCCGGGAGCCGATCTCAGCCCGGCTGATCGCCGACCTGCTGAAGACGGCCGGGGCCAACCGCATCCTCACCGTCGACCTGCACACCGCGCAGATCCAGGGCTTCTTCGACGGCCCGGTCGACCACCTCTTCGCGATGGACATCCTCGCCGAGTACGTGGAGCACAAGTACGCCGGCCGGCCGATGACCGTGGTGGCGCCCGATTCGGGTCGGGTGCGGGTGGCCGAGCGGTGGACCGACCGGCTCGGCGGCTGCCCGCTGGCGTTCATCCACAAGACCCGGGACCCGATGAAGCCGAACCAGGTGGTGGCGAACCGGGTCGTCGGCGACGTGGAGGGTCGGGTCTGCCTGATCGTCGACGACATGATCGACACCGGTGGCACGATCTGCCGGGCGGCGGACATCCTCAAGGAGTCCGGCGCCGCCGACGTGATCGTCGCGTCCACCCACGCGCTGCTCTCTGACCCGGCGACCGAGCGGCTGAAGAACAGCCCGATCAGCGAGGTCGTGGTCACCAACACGCTGCCGCTGCCGCCCGAGAAGCAGCTCGACAAGATCACCGTGCTGTCGATCGCGCCGCTGCTGGCCCGGGCGATCCGGGAGGTCTTCGACGACGGTTCGGTGACCACCCTCTTCGGTGGCCTGAGCTGACCTTTTCCGCCGTTCCCGCCGGTGCTCGGCACCGGCGGGAACGGCGATGTGGGGACTGGCGGAGAGTCGGGAATTCCCTCGGGTAGACTGGTGCGGTTGCCACGGCGAGGGTGCCCTGCGGGCCGCTGACGAAGCGCCGCACGGAGGCACCGTCATCGACGCGGTGCTCCGGGCAGTCGTTCATGACGCATGAGCCCCAGCGAGCCCCTCGCCCCAGCACCGCAAGTCGACAAGCCGCCGCGCAAAAAGCATCAGGAGTTTCGCCGTGTCCGAGGTAAAGATCAGCGCCGAGCCCCGTACCGAGTTCGGCAAGGGTGGTGCCCGTCGTACCCGCCGGGCCGGCAAGGTGCCCGCCGTGCTGTACGGCCACGGCGAGAAGCCCAAGCACATCGCGCTGCCGTCCCGTGAGTTCGCGGCCGCGATCCGCAAGGGTGGCGCCAACCAGCTGTTCGCGATCGACATCACCGACGGCACCCAGGTGCTGGCGCTGCCGAAGGCGATCCAGCGTGACCCGATCAAGGACACCTTCGAGCACGTGGACCTGCTGCTGGTCCGCCGGGGCGAGAAGGTCACCGTCGAGGTCCCGGTCCAGCTGACCGGCGAGGCCGCGAAGGACACCCTGATCGTGCACGACCACGACACCCTCTCGGTGACCGCCGACGCCACCAAGGTTCCCGACCACCTGGAGGCCTCGATCGAGGGCCTGGAGGCGGGCTCGCAGGTGACCGCCGGCGACGTGACGCTGCCGTCCGGCGTGGAGCTGGCCGTCGACCAGGAGCTGCCGGTCGCCGCGGTGACCGCCGCGCCGACCGCCGAGCAGCTCGAGGCGACGCTGCCCGAGGTCGAGGAGGCCACCGAGGAGGCCGAGGCCGAGGTTGGCGAGGTCACCGAGGGCTCCGAGGGCGCGGACGCCGCCCCGGCCGCCGAGGGCGCCGAGAGCACCGAGGCCCGTACCGAGGCCTGATCGGTTCGTACCGTGCGGCAGGCGTCCCCGAGCGTTCGGGGGCGCCTGTCGGCGTATCTGGTGGGTTCGACGGCGGGAAGGGCGGGTCGTGACGGACGAGGCAGGGCCGTGGCTGGTGGTCGGCCTGGGCAACCCGGGTCGGGAGTACGCCGCTAACCGGCACAACGTCGGCTTCCTGGTGGCCGATCTGTTGGCGGGGCGGGTCGGCGCGAAGTTCGGCCGGCACCGGCGCGCCGTGGCGGAGGTCGCCGAGGGGCGGCTGGGCTTCGGCGGGCCCCGGCTGGTGCTGGTGAAGCCGCTGACCTACATGAACCTCTCCGGCGGGCCGGTGGCCGCGTTGGCCCAGTTCTACAAGGTGGCCCCGGGTCAGGTGATCGCGGTGCACGACGAGCTGGACATCGGCTACGGGCAGGTGCGGGTGAAGTGCGGCGGCGGCGAGGGCGGGCACAACGGGCTGCGCTCGATGTCGAAGTCGCTCGGCACCAAGGAGTACGTGCGGGTCCGGTTCGGCATCGGCCGGCCGCCGGGCCGGCAGGATCCGGCGGACTACGTACTGTCGGATTTCGGCGCGGTCGAGCGCAAGGAGTTGGAGTTCCTGGTGGACCGGGCGGCCGATGTGGTGGAGTCGGTCATCGCCCGGGGCGTGGAGCCGACGCAGAACCTGTACCACGGCGGCTGACACCGGGCGGGGCACACCGGATCGAGCGTACCGGGCCGGTAGTCTGCGCCTTTCGGCGTGGCGCGACCGGCGACGCGGGTCGCGGCGGGGCGGCCCGGCGGACGACCCGGGCCGTGGCGAGGCGACGGGAGCGGTAGTCATGGGCAGTCCTCCGATGATCGACGGCGCGTTCGCCCGCTGGCTGGCGGGCCGGGCCGGGCAGGCGTTGCTCGGGCTGCGCGCGGAGATGGGCTTCGCCGACCCGGGGGCGTTGAAGTCGGCCGGGGACAAGGTCTCGCACGACCTGATCCGCACCGAGCTGGCCAAGTGGCGCCCGGGCGACGCGGTGCTCTCCGAGGAGGACGAGGGGTCGCGGCTGGCCTGGGCGGCGGAGGTGAACGCCGGGGCGGTGTCCCGGTTGACCGCGGACCGGGTGTGGATCGTCGACCCGCTCGACGGCACCCGGGAGTTCGCCGAGGACGGGCGGACGGACTGGGCGGTGCACGTGGCGCTCTGGGCGCGTACCGCGCCGAGCCCGCACGGGCTGATCGCCGGCGCGGTGGGCTTGCCCGCGCAGCACCGGGTGCTCGGCACCGACTATCCGCCGGCGTACCCGCCGATGACGTTGGAGGCGGCGACCGCCGGCGGGCGGATCATCCGGCTCGCGGCGAGCCGGAGCCGTCCCCCGGTGTTCCTCACCGACCTGGCCGAGGACGTGGGGGCGCACCTGGTGCCGATGGGTTCGGCCGGCGCGAAGATCGCCGCGGTGGTGACCGGCGAGGTGGACGCGTACATCCACGCCGGCGGGCAGTACGAGTGGGACTCGGCGGCGCCGGTGGCTGTGGCGACGGCCACCGGACTGCACGCTTCCCGGATCGATGGTTCTGCGCTGAAATACAACGAAGCGGATCCGCGCCTGCCCGACCTGTTGGTCTGCCGCAAGGATCTCGCCCCCCGGCTGCTTGCAGCGTTGCAGCGCCATTCCGGGTAGCCTGAGGCACTTCTTGACTTCCCCGACCTGAAAGGTCTGGAAACCGGATGAGCGAGCGATTCGAGGCCCGGTCGTGACCGCCCCCGCCGCCTACCAGGTCTCGCACCTGGCTGCCCTGGAGGCAGAGAGCATCTTCGTGATGCGCGAGGTGGTGGCCGAGATGGAGCGGCCGGTGCTGCTCTTCTCCGGCGGCAAGGACTCGATCGTGATGCTCCGGCTGGCGCAGAAGGCGTTCGCCCCGGCGAACATCCCCTTCCCGGTGATGCACGTCGACACTGGGCACAACTTCCCCGAGGTCATGGAGTACCGCGACCGGCGCGTCGCCGAGCTGGGATTGCAGCTGGTGGTGGCGAGCGTGCCCGAGGCCCTGACGAGTGGCCTGGTGCGCGAGCCGGCCGACGGGACGCGCAACCGCATCCAGACCCCGGTGCTGCTCGACGCGGTCGAGAAGCACCGCTTCGACGCGCTCTTCGGCGGCGCCCGCCGGGACGAGGAGAAGGCCCGGGCCAAGGAACGGGTGTTCAGCTTCCGCGACGAGTTCGGCCAGTGGGACCCGAAGAACCAGCGCCCGGAGCTCTGGTCGCTCTACAACGGCCGGCACCACCCGGGCGAGTCGATCCGGGTCTTCCCGCTCTCCAACTGGACCGAGCTGGACGTCTGGCACTACATCGCCCGGGAGCGGATCGCGCTGCCGTCGATCTACTACGCGCACGAGCGTGAGGTGATCGACCGCGACGGGATGCTCTACGCGGTCAACGAGTACTTCCGCCCGCGGGCCGGCGAGGAGCGGTTCAAGGCGCGGGTGCGCTACCGCACGGTGGGCGACGCGTCCCTCACCGCGGCCGTGCGCTCCGACGCCGACACGGTGGAGAAGGTCATCGAGGAGGTGGCGGCGACCCGGCTCACGGAGCGCGGCGCGACCCGCGGTGACGACCGGGTCAGTGAGGCCGCCATGGAGGACCGCAAGCGGGAGGGCTACTTCTGATGACCGCCGAGACCGTCGCGCCGGCCGGCGCGGACGCAACGGAAGCCCCGGCTGCCACCGGCACCACACCGGAGGCCCGGCCGATGGACCTGCTCCGGTTCGCCACCGCGGGCAGCGTGGACGACGGCAAGTCCACGCTGATCGGGCGGCTGCTCTACGACACCAAGTCGCTCTTCACCGACCAGTTGGCCGCGGTCGAGGCGGTCAGCGCGGCGCGCGGCGACGAGTACACCAACCTGGCGCTGCTCACCGACGGCCTGCGGGCGGAGCGGGAGCAGGGCATCACCATCGACGTGGCGTACCGCTACTTCGCCACCCCACGGCGGAAGTTCATCATCGCCGACACCCCCGGGCACATCCAGTACACCCGGAACATGGTCACCGGCGCCTCGACAGCCGACCTGGCGCTGATCCTGGTGGACGCCCGCAAGGGGTTGGTGGAGCAGTCCCGCCGGCACGCGTTCCTCTGCTCGCTGCTTCGGGTGCCGCACCTGGTGCTCTGCGTCAACAAGATGGACCTGGTCGACTACTCGCAGGAGGTCTTCGAGCGGATCGCCGACGAGTTCACCGCCTTCGCCGCGAAGCTCGAGGTGCCCGACCTGACCGTGGTGCCGGTCTCCGCGCTGAAGGGCGACAACATCGTCGGCCGCTCGCCGAACATGCCCTGGTACGAGGGGCCGTCGCTGCTGCACCACCTGGAGCGGGTGCACATCGCCTCGGATCGCAACCTGGTCGACGTCCGCTTTCCGGTGCAGTACGTGATCCGTCCGCAGTCGACCACGGTCACCGACTACCGCGGATACGCCGGCCAGGTCGCCTCGGGCGTGCTGAAGCCGGGTGACGAGGTGATGGTGCTGCCGTCCGGGTTCACCAGCCGGATCGCCGCGGTGGAGACCGCCGACGGGCCGGTCGCCGAGGCGTTCCCGCCGATGTCGGTGACGGTACGGCTGACCGACGAGATCGACATCTCCCGGGGCGACCTGATCTGCCGGCCGAACAACGCCCCGGCGGTGGCCCAGGACATCGAGGCGATGATCTGCTGGATGGACGAGACCCGCCCGTTGCAGGTCGGCGGCAAGTACGCGATCAAGCACACCACCCGCTCGGCCCGGGCGATCGTGCGCGGCCTGCACTACCGGTTGGACATCAACTCGCTGCACCGCGACGAGTCGGCGGGCGAGCTGCGGCTCAACGAGATCGGCCGGGTGCGGCTGCGGACCACCGTCCCGCTGCTGGCCGACGAATATCGCCGCAACCGCACCACCGGCGGTTTCGTCGTCATCGACGAGACCACCAACCGCACCGTCGGCGCCGGCATGATCGTCGAAGCCTCCTAACCCCCTCCCACCGGCCCCGCGCACCGCTCCCGCACCCGCCCCGTTCGCGTTGATCAAGAGCTTTGCGTCAGATCCCGGCCGGATCCTGACGCGAACCTCTTGATCAACTCGGTGAGGGCGGGGGTGGGGGCGGGGCGGGGCTCAGTTCAGGCGGGTGGCGCCGGGGGCCGGGAGCACGGTGACGTGGGCGGGGGTCTGGAAGCCGCGTTCGGCGTAGGCGGCGGTGACGGCCTCGGCGACCGCGTCGGCGGCGTCCGCCTCGACCAGGGCCAGCACGCAGCCGCCGAAGCCGCCGCCGGTCATCCGGGCACCGAGCGCGCCGGCGGCGAGCGCGGCCTCGACCGCGGTGTCGATCTCCGGCACGGTGATCTCGAAGTCGTCGCGCATCGAGGCGTGCGACGCGGTCAGCAGCGGGCCGATCTCGCTGACCCGGCCGGCGCGCAGCAGCACCACGGTGTCGAGCACCCGCTGGTCCTCGGTGACCACGTGTCGGACCCGGCGCCGGGTCTCGTCGTCGTCGAGCCGGGCGAGCGCGGAGTCGAGCTGGTCCACACCGACGTCGCGCAGCGCGGTCACGCCGAGCCGGTCGGCCGCGGCCTCGCAGGACTTCCGGCGGGCCGCGTACTCGCCGTCGGCGTGCCGGTGCGGTGCCCGGCTGTCGACGACCAGCATGGCGAGCCCGGCGGCGTGCAGGTCGAACGGGATGTGCTCGACCTCCTCGGTACGGCAGTCGAGGAAGAGTGCGTGACCGTCCCGGCAGCGGATCGCGGCGGACTGGTCCATGATTCCGGTCGGCGCGCCGACGTAGGCGTTCTCGGCGCGCTGGGCGAGCCGGGGCTGCCGGGCGGCGGGCAGGTCCAGGCCGCCCAGGTCGACCAGGGCGGTCAGCACCGCTGCCTCCAGCGCGGCCGAGGAGGAGAGCCCGGCGCCGAGTGGCACGTCGGAGGCGATCGCCAGCCGGGCCCCGGGTACGGCGTGCCCGGCGTCGCGCAGCGCCCAGACCACCCCGGCCACGTACGCGCCCCAGCCGGTGACCCGGCCGGGCTCGGCGACGTCGTCGGCGTCGAACGTGATCGTCTCGCCGGAGAGCTCGGACCAGACCGTCCAGCGCTGGCCGTCCTGCCGGTCGGCGGCGGCCACCGTCCGCAGCGGCAGCGCGAAGGGCAGCACGAAACCGTCGTTGTAGTCGGTGTGCTCGCCGATCAGGTTGACCCGCCCCGGTGCCGCCCAACGGCCGGCGGGCGCGGTGCCGTACTCCCGCTGGAAACCCGCGGTGGCGCGGTCGGCGACGTCGCTCATGCCTGCTCCAGGATGTGCGTGCGGTAGAAGGCCCAGGCGTCGCCGACCATGTCGTGCAGGGTCGGCTTGCGCGGCACCCAACCCAGCTCCTCGCGGGCCAGCCGGGAGGAGGCGACCAGCTCGGACGGGTCGCCCTCGCGCCGCGCCGCGACCTCGACCGGCAGCGGGTGCCCGGTGACCTCGCGGACCACGTCGACCACCTGCCGGTTGGTGAACCCGCTGCCGTTGCCGAGGTTGTAGATCCGGTGCTGGCCGGCGGTGGCCGCGTCCAGCGCGAGCAGGTGGGCCCGGGCCAGGTCGGCCACGTGGATGTAGTCGCGCACGCAGGTGCCGTCGACGGTGGGGTAGTCGTCGCCGAAGAGCTGGAGCTTTTCCCGCCGGCCGGCGGCGACCTCCAGCGCGATCGGGATCAGGTGGGTCTCCGGGTCGTGCCGCTCACCGAGCGCGACGTCGCCCTCGAGGTGCGCGCCGGCGACGTTGAAGTAGCGCAGCGAGACGGCGGCCAACCCGTGCCCGATCGCCTCGGAGGTCAGGGCCATGTCGACGGCGAGCTTGGTGGCCCCGTACGTGTTGGTGGGGGCCTTGACCGCGGTCTCCGGGATCGGCAGCTCGGTGGGATTGCCGTAGACCGCGGCGGTGGAGGAGAAGACCAGCCGGGGCACCCCGGCGGCCCGGACGGCGTCGAGCAGGGCGAGCGAACCGATCGTGTTGGTGTGCCAGTAGAGCTCCGGCTTGACCATCGACTCGCCGGCTGCGATGAGGGCGGCGAAGTGCAGCACGCCGTCGAAGCCGGCCTGCGGGGTGAGCACCCGGGCGGCGTCGTGGATGGACGCGTCGACGTGGGTGGCGTCGGGGGCGAGCGCCTCGCGGTGCCCGGTGCGCAGGTCGTCGAGGACGACCACCTCGTGGCCGGCGTCGAGCAGCATCCGGGTCACCACGCTGCCGATGAACCCGGCACCGCCGGTGACGAGCAGTTTCACGTCGTTGCCTCCTGCCTGGCCGGCCCGGGACGCGGCCCTTCGGTGATCACCCTACGGTGGTGGCCGGAGCCCGGCCGTGCCTGCGGTCATCCTGATTCCATCATAAACTCTCACGATTCAACAGAGTTGAACATGCCCGGCATGCGGGAGCCGGCGGCCCGAGCCGGCCGGAAAGCCGGTCCCGGGAGGCCGGAGGTGTCTACCATCTCTGGCATGCGGGAAGCGGGCGGTCCCGAGCACCGGCGACGCGTGCGGCGGCCGCCCCGCCCTGACCCGAGCCCGGTCGCCCGAGCTGTCGCCCGCGTGGTCGTCCGGGCCGCCGACGCCGCCACCCGCCTCGTCACCGACCTGCTCGGCGCGAGCCCGGCGGCCGGCCGGGAGCGGATCAGCGAAGCCGAGCTGCGCGACCTGGTCGCCGCGAACACCCTGCTCGACCCGGACGAGCGCCGGATCATCGACGAGGTGCTGGTCGCCGGGGCGAGCCTGGTCCGTGAGGTGATGATGCCCCGCACCGAGGTGGTGTTCCTGCCCGCCGGGCTCTCCATAGACGAGGCGGCCCGCCTGGTCCGGGCCGAGCCGCACACCCGGTACCCGGTCACCGACGGCACTCACGACGACGTGGTCGGCTTCGTCCACCTGCGCGACGTGCTGCTTCGCCCGGAGACCGACCGGTGCGGCACGGTCGGCGAGTTGACCCGGGAGGTGAAGCGGCTGCCCGGCAGCAAGCGGGTGCTCGCCGCGCTGACCGAGATGCGCCGGGAGGGGCACCACCTGGCCGTGGTGGTCGACGAGTACGGCGGCACCGCCGGCATCGTCACCCTCGAAGACCTGATCGAGGAACTGGTCGGCGAGATCCACGACGAGTACGACGACGCGCCCGACCCGATACGCGCCGGGCTGCCCGCGGTGGTCGACGGTCGGCTCAACCTGGCCGACTTTGCCGAACGTACCGGCGTGACGCTGCCGCCCGGGCCGTACGAGACGGTGGGCGGGTTCGTGATGGCGGCACTGGGCCGGCTGCCGGTCGTCGGCGACGAGGTGCCGGTGCCGCCCGGTCCGGCCGACGCCGCCGCCCCGGAGCCCGGCGACCCGGCCGGCGGTTGGCTGCTGCGGGTGCTGGCACTGGACGGGCGGCGGGTGGCGCGGCTCGCCGTCTCCGCCGTACGCCTGCCCGAGCAGCGACGTGAGGTCACGGCGCCCACGGCGGCGAGCGGCGGCCGACCCGCCGGCCCGTCATGACGCCCGCCCCGGCTTGCTGACAGAATTGCCGGCATGTCCGACGTTCCCGCCCGCCCCCGCGTCTTCTCCGGCATCCAGCCGACGGCCGACTCGTTCCACCTCGGCAACTACCTGGGCGCGGTGCGGCACTGGGTGGCGTTGCAGGAGACCCACGACGCGTTCTACTGCGTGGTCGACCTGCACGCGATCACCGCCGGGCACGACCCGAAGGTGCTCAAGCAGCGGTCCCGGGTGGCCGCCGCCCAGCTCTTCGCGGTCGGCCTCGACCCGGAGCGCAGCACCCTCTTCGTCCAGTCGCAGGTGCCCGAGCACCCGCAGCTGGCCTGGGTGCTCGGCTGCATCACCGGCTTCGGTGAGGCCAGCCGGATGACCCAGTTCAAGGACAAGTCGCAGAAGCAGGGCAGCGAGCGCTCCAGCGTCGGCCTCTTCACCTACCCGATCCTGCAGGCCGCCGACATCCTGCTCTACCAGGCGCACGCGGTGCCGGTCGGCGAGGACCAGCGGCAGCACCTGGAGCTCTCCCGCGACCTGGCGCAGCGGTTCAACTCGCTGTTCGGCAAGACCTTCACCGTGCCCGCGCCGCACATCGTGAAGGACACCGCGAAGATCACCGACCTGCAGGAACCGACCGCGAAGATGTCCAAGTCGTCGTCCTCGCCGGCCGGCATCATCGACCTGCTGGACGATCCCGCCCGCTCGGCCAAGAAGATCCGCTCCGCGGTCACCGACACCGGGCGGGAGATCGTCTTCGACGCCGAGGGCAAGCCCGGCATCTCCAACCTGCTGACCATCCACTCCGCCCTGAGCGGCCGCACCATCGACGAGCTGGTCGGCGCGTACGCCGGCAAGGGCTATGGCGATCTGAAGAAGGACCTGGCCGAGGTGGTGTCCGAGTTCGTCCGGCCGATCCAGGAGCGCACCCGGGCCTACCTGGACGACCCGGCCCAGCTGGACAAGCTGCTCGCCGCCGGCGCCGAGAAGGCCCGTGCGGTGGCCGCGCCGACGCTGCGCCAGGTGTACGAGCGGGTGGGCTTCTTTCCGCCGGTGCGCGGCGAGTAGCGCCGCGGCGCGACGCGGGACGGGATGAAGGGGCCGGTGGCCGGAGAGGTGGCGCGCAGCGTGGACCGCAGGGACGGGTCGCCGGAGGCCGGTGACGCCCTCCAGATCGGCATCGCCGTCGACATCCCCGAGCCGTGGGGCAGCGTGCTCACCCGGCGGCGGGTCGAGGCCGGTGACCCGCTGGCGGTCCCCGCGCACGTGACGCTGCTCGGGCCGACCGAGATTCCGGCGACCGCGCTGCCCGCCGTGGAGCGGCACCTGGCCACGGTCGCCGCCGCCCATCTGCCGTTCACCCTGCACCTGCGCGGCACCGGGACGTTCCGGCCGGTGACCCAGGTGGTCTTCGTGGCGGTGGCCGCCGGGATCAGCGAGTGCGAACTGCTCGCCGCCGCGATCAACGCCGCACCGGAACTGCGCCGGGAGGCGCGCTTCCCGTACCACCCACACGTCACCGTGGCGCAGGACGTCGCGCCGGAGGCGCTGGACAAGGCGTACGAGGACCTGGCCGACTTCTCCGCCGTTTTCGAGGTGGCCGGGTTCACCCTCTTCTCCCATGGGCAGACCCGGTGGCAGCCGCGCCGGGACTTCCGGCTCGGCGGCTGACGGTCGGGGTGGGGGCGCGCCCGACGGCGGTTACCCCCACGACCCGCCCACATCGGCGAGGATGACGGCGTGAACGTGATCGGTCGGGTCGAGGCGGCCATCGACCGCCGGGTGAGCGCCGCCCGCCGTCGATCGCCGGTCTTCGACCACGTGTGGCGGGCCGGCGCGCTCTACGCCGAGGTGCTCGGCGGCCGGCTGGCCGCCGCGATCGCCTACTACGGCTTCTTCGCGGTCTTCGCCCTGGCCCTGGTCGCGTACGCCATCTTCGGCGCGATCCTGGACGACAACGACGAGGTCAGCTCCGCCGCTGCCGACTTCCTCCGGGACAATCTGCCGTTCCTCGACCCGGTGCAGATCGCCGACAGCAGCGGCACGGTCGGCGTGGTCGGCCTGATCATCCTGGCCTTCACCGGGATCGGCTGGATCGAGGCGATCCGCTCCTCGCAGCGGCTGATGTACGGGCTGAACCAGCAGCCCGGCAACCTGGTGATCCGCCGGCTGGTCGACATCGGCGTCATGGTCGTCGTCTTCGTGCTGCTCGGCGGGTCGGTGGCCGCGGTCGACGCGCTGGAGTCGGTGCTGCGCTGGTTGCTGCGCAGCACCGGTTCGCTCGGCCTGACCACGCTGAGCGCGCTGCTCAGCATCCTGGTCAACGCGGTGCTCGCGGCGCTGCTGCTGGTCGCGATTCCCCGGCTGCGGATGAGCCGGGCCCGGCTGCGCCCGGTGGTGTGGCTGGTCGCGCTCGGCATCACGCTGCTCAACACGGTCGGGCGCTACTACGTGGTGCGTACCGAGCGGAATCCGGCGTACACGGTGGTGGCCGGCGCGGTGGGACTGCTGCTCTACCTCTACCTGCTCAACCAGTTGGTGCTCTTCGGCGCGGCGCTCGCCGCGACCAGCACCCGGGGCCGGGTGGTCGACCTGGCGGAGGGCCCGGCGCCGGACGACATCGACGACGAAGCCGGGCCGGGCACCCCGGGCGGTGCGGTGTGACCAGTGGGGAGCGGGCGTTGCTGATCTCGGTCGACGCGGGGTCGTCCGTGCCACCGTACGAGCAGCTGCGCGGGCAGCTCGCCGAGATGATCGGGGACGGCCGGCTGCCGGTCGGCACCCGGCTGCCCACCGTCCGGCAGCTCGCCGCCGACCTGAACCTGGCCGCGAACACGGTCGCCCGGGCCTACCGGGAGCTGGAATCGGCCGGCCTGCTTCAGACCCGGGGCCGGCACGGCACTTTCGTCGCACCCGGCCGGGATGATGCGACGGACCGGTTGCAGCGGGTCGCCGCCGACTACGCGGCCGAGGCGCGCCGGCTCGCCGTGCCGCCCGCTGCGGCGCTCGCCCTGGTCCGGGCGGCCCTGGACGCGAGCCGGCCGGGTTGACATCCGAACGACGAGGGGAGCACCAGTGATCGAACCGGAGGCGCTGACGGTCGAGGTCGCGGTGGCCGCGCCGATCGACCGGGTCTGGGCGGCGTTGACCGAGCCGGCGGAGATCGGGCAGTGGTTCGGCTGGGAGTACGACGGCCTGGCCGACGAGATCCGTCACATCTTCGTCGACCACGCCGAGCGCTTCCCGCCCGGCCGGCTGGCGATGGCCGACGGGTCCGAGGTCGTGCTCGCCGGCGACGGCGAGCGGACGCTGGTGCGGGTGGTCATGCCCGGTGACGGCGACGGCGGCTTCAACGTGATCCTGGAAGGCTGGCGGGCCTTCTTCGAGCAGCTGCGCTTCCTGCTCGAACGCCAACCGGTCGGGCCTCGGCGCACCGTCTACCTGACCGGTGCGGCCACCGGCGCGCAGCTGCTCGCCGCCCTGCCGGCAGGGGAGCCGTGGCACCGGAGCCGCTATCTGCGGATGGTGGTGGACGGCGACGGCCGACTGCTGACCGCCCTGGCCGAGCAGCCGCTCGACGCGGGCGAGGTGGCCCCGGTGAGCCTCACCGTCACCAGCTACGGCCTGGACGACGACGCCGCGGCCCGCCTCCGCGACGAGTGGAACGGCCGCTGGCACGCCGCGCTCCCACCGGCCCCCTGACGGTCGCCGACGAGGGTGGATCGGGCGAATGCCGCCCGAGGCTCGGGGGAGACGGACGATGATGGGCCGGTGGGCGCACTCGTGACGTTGGACCTGCCGAGCGACTCGCCGATGCTCGGCCTGCCGTGGATCATCACGCTCGGTCCGCTCGGCGACGACGACGAGTGGGAGCCGGTGGTCTGCGGCCCCTACGAGCGTCCGCACGCGCTCGCCCTGGCCGAGGCGGTGGTGGCCGACGAACAGCTGATGGCCGTCGTCGAGCCGCTGTTGCCGGCGCTCTCCGCCGAGGAGATCCGCAGCGAGATCGCCGCCGCCCAGATCGCGGCGGCGGACGAGGCCGCGCAGGTCGACCAGGCCGACCTCTACGGCGATTTCGAGGACACCATCGACGAGGAGCTGGACGCGGCGGCGGACGAGGTCGGCCACGGTGAGCGGGTTCTCCCGCCCACCGAGGCCGAGCTGCGCGCCGGATTCCACCGCATCGCCGAGATCCTCACCGCCAAGGGGGCGTGACCGCCCGGCCCGCGAGGGCTCAGGCGGGCATCCGTCGGCCCGGGCGATGTCGCGGGCCCGGCCGCCGAGGGGTCAGGGCCGGGTCGGCGGGGCGTCCAGGACGCAGAACTCGTTGTCCTCCGGGTCGGCGAGCACCACGAACTGCTCCTCCCCGGTCTGCCCGACGTCGGCCTGCCGGGCGCCGAGCCCGATCAGCCGCTGTACCTCCGCGCCCGGGTCGCCGTCGCTGACCAGGTCCAGGTGCAGCCGGTTCTTGCCCCGCTTCGCCGTGCCGGAGCCCTGCAGCCACACCGTGGGGCCGGTCGCGCCGTCGGCGGGCCAGAGTTTCGCGCTGCCGTCATCGCCCTGCTCGACGGTGTAACCGAGCGCCCCGGACCAGAACGTCACCATCAGGTCGAGGTCCTCGACGTCGAGGGTGTACTGCGTCACCCGTGCCACCATGTGCACCACCTCCGTCTGGTGCGGTACCCGGGCTGCGACGGGGCGACACGTGAGCCGCACCGACCATTGTGGTTTTCCGGTTCCGGGCGGACGTCGGCGCCCCGCGGGGCGGACCCCGCGAGACGCCGGCGCCACCTCACCCCCCACCACAAGGGGCCGGTAGCCCAGTCGCCCGTCGGCGCGGGGCACAACGGACGACCAGGTTGCTGAGGGCTTACCCGTTCAGCTCCGATCGAACCAGGCGGCGGCGTCCACCGGCAGCAGGTGCCCGGTGCCCTGCGCGGTGAGCGGTTCACTGGCGGCCAGCGGCCCGCCGTACCCGTCGATCAGCGCCGGGGCGCCGCTGATGTTCACCACGCAGGTCAGCACGGCGTCACCTGCGGCGCGGGTGAAGGCCAGCACGCCGGGCCCGGTCTCCAGCCAGGTGACCGGGCCGGCGTCGGCCGCCAGCGCCGGGTGTTCGCGTCGGATCCGCAGCGCGGCGCGGTAGAGCTCCAGGGTGGAGCCGGGGTCACCGGTCTGGGCGGCGACCGAGAGCGCACGCCAGGTGGCCGGGGCCGGCAGCCAGCTCAGCTCGCTGTCGGCCGGGCCGAATCCGTACGGCGCGAGTTCGCCGCTCCACGGGATCGGCACCCGGCAGCCGTCCCGGCTCTCGCCGGTACGCAGGAACGCCGGGTCCTGGCGCAGCTCGTCGGGCAGGTCCAGCACCTCCGGCAGGCCCAGCTCCTCGCCCTGGTAGAGGTAGGCGCAGCCGGGCAACGCGAGCATCAGCAGGGTGGCCGCGCGGGCCCGGCGCAGCCCCTCCGGCCCGTCGCCGTAGCGGGTCACGTGCCGCTGCTTGTCGTGGTTGGAGAGCACCCAGGTGGTCGGCGCGCCGACGATGGTCGACTCGGCCAGCGCGGTGTCGATGACCTTGCGGAACGAGTCGGCCGACCAGGTCGCGTCGAGGAAGTCGAAACTGAATGCCTGGTGCAGCTCGTCCGGGCCGATGTAGCGGGCCAGCCGCTGCGGCGTCTCGGCCCAGGCCTCCGCCACCGCCATCCGACCGCCGGGGTAGCTGTCCAGGATCGGCCGCCACGAGCGGTAGATGTCGTGCACCTCGTCCTGGTCGAAGTAGGGGAGCCGGCCCTTGCCGAGCAGCTCGACCTGGCGCTGGCCGGTGGTCAGCGTGCTGAATCCGACGTCGGGCAGCCCCTCGGCCTTGATCATTCCGTGCGCCACGTCGATCCGGAAGCCGTCCACGCCCCGGTCCAGCCAGAAGCGCAGTACGTCTTCGAACTCGGCGCGGACCTCGGGGTGCCGCCAGTTCAGGTCCGGCTGGGCCGGGTCGAACAGGTGCAGGTACCACTGGCCGTCCGGCACCCGGGTCCAGGCGGGGCCGCCGAAGATGCTCTCCCAGTCGTTGGGTGGCAGCTCGCCGTGCTCACCCCGGCCCTCGGCGAAGAGGTAGCGGGCCCGCTGCGGGGAGCCCGGGGCGGCGGCGAGCGCGGCGGTGAACCAGGGGTGCGCGCTCGAGGTGTGGTTCGGCACCAGGTCGACGATGATCCGCAGCCCGAGGGCGTGCGCGTCGGTGATCATCGCGTCGAAGTCGGCGAGGGTGCCGAACATCGGGTCGACGTCGCGGTAGTCGGCCACGTCGTAGCCGCCGTCCACCATGGGGGAGGTGTAGAAGGGGGTCAGCCAGAGCGCGTCCACCCCGAGGTCGCGCAGGTACGGCAGGCGCTCCCGAAGGCCCCGCAGATCACCGATGCCGTCGCCGTTCGCGTCGGCGAAGCTGCGGACGTAGACCTGGTAGACGACCGCGGAGCGCCACCAGTCCTCGGCGGCGTCGGTCGGCGGGTCGGCATGGGTGGCGGTCATCGGTGGCGTTTCCGTTCTCGGGCGCGTGACGTCGACACCCGGTGGTCTGGGGTGCGGTGGGTGTCTGAGCAGAATGCCGGCCGGGCGCTGCAAGAGTCAAGCAGCGCTTGCGCAAGAAATGATCGGCGTTGCGGGCCGCAACGCCCGGCCGGCGGGCCGGGTCAGGCCGGTACGGCCAGCGCGGGGGGTGTCGGGCGCCGCCGGGCCGACCCACCGGGCGCCGGGCGGGCCGGGTTCGCCGGCGCGACCGCGGTGGAGCCGCGGACCACCAGCTCCGGGCGGAACAGGTACTCGGAGTGCGGCGCGGCATGCCCGTTGATCTCGTCGACGAGGGCCCGGACGGCGGCCACCGCCATCGCGATCACCGGCTGCCGCATGGTGGTCAGTGGCGGGTCGGTGAAGGCCATCAGCGGCGAGTCGTCGTAGCCGACCACGGAGAGGTCGGTGGGGACCGTGAGGCCGCGCTGCCGGGCCGCCCGGACGGCGCCGAGCGCCATCAGGTCCGAGCCGCAGACGACGCCGGTGACGCCGCGGTCCAGCAACCGACCGGCGGCGGCCTCGCCACCCTCGACGCCGAAGAGGGTGAGTTCGGCGAGTTCGTCCAGTTCGGACTCGGTCAGCCCGGCCAGTCGGCGCATCGCGTCGCGCCAGCCGGCCACCTTGCGCTGCACCGGCACGAACCGGTCCGGGCCGGTGATCAGGCCGATCCGCCGGTGCCCGAGCGCGACCAGGTGGGCCACGGCCAGCTCGGCGGCCTCGCCGTCGTCGCAGGAGACGAAGGGGGCCGCCACGTCCGGCACGTACCCGTTGATCATCACGACCGGCAGCGGCCGGGCGATCAGGGCGCGGTAGCGCTCGTGGTTGGCGGCCGTGTCGGCGTGCAGGCCGGAGACGAAAACGATCCCGGAGACCTGCCGGTCCAGCAGCATCTCGACGTACTCGTCCTCGGTGACCCCGCCCGGGGTCTGGGTGCAGAGCACCGGGGTGAACCCGCTCTGCGCCAGGGTCGACTCGATGACCTGCGCGAAGGCGGGGAAGATCGGGTTGTCCAGCTCCGGCACCACCAGGCCGACCAGGCCTGCGCTGCGCTTGCGCAGCCGGGCCGGCCGCTCGTAGCCGAGCACGTCGAGGGCGGTGAGGACGGCCTGGCGGGTCTCCGGGGCCACACCGGGGCGGTCGTTGAGCACCCGCGACACCGTGGCCTCGCTGACTTCGGCCTGTTGGGCGATGTCGGACAGTCGAGCGCGCATGGCGGCACTTTAGCCCAAGGGCAAGTTCTTGCGTACGGTTCTGCAAGGTCTTCCATTCTTTGAAACCCCTTGCTAACGTCCCCGCAACACGCGACAGCAGCGGCGCCGTAACCGTGCGCCGGTTGGCAAGAACTTTCTCAGGTTCCCACTGGCGGGCGCCCTTCCCCCGGCGGACCCGCCACGACGACAGGAGTACCGATGCGCATCCGTACCGCGGGTGTGGTCGCCGTCTTCGCCCTGGCGCTCGCCGCCTCGGGCTGTGGCGGCGACAGCGACGAGCCGGCCACGAACGAATCCCCCAAGGCCGCCGGCGGCAAGCTGGTGATCTGGGCCGACGACAAGCGGACCGCCGCCCTCAAGCCGTTCGCCGAGAAGTTCGGCCAGGAGAACGGCGTCACCGTCGAGGTGCAGGCCGTCTCCAAGGACCTGCAGACCAACTTCGTGACCGCCTCGCAGCAGGGCAGCGGACCCGACGTCGTGGTCGGCGCGCACGACTGGATCGGCAACCTGGTGCAGAACGGCGCCATCGACCCGGTGCAGCTCGCCGCCGAGCAGAAGAGCGCGTTCAACGAGACCGCGGTCAAGGCGGTCACCTTCAACGGCCAGCTCTACGGTGCGCCGTACGCGATGGAGAACCTCGCCCTGATCCGCAACACCGAGCTGGCTCCCGAGGCGCCGAAGACCATCGAGGACCTGGTCGCCACCGGAAAGAAGCTCAAGGCGGACAAGAAGGCCAGCGAGATCCTCTGCCTCCAGTCCGGCCAGAACGGCGACGCGTACCACATCTACCCGCTCTACACCTCGGCCGGCGGCTACCTCTTCGGCACCGCGGCCAACGGCGACTACGACCCGAAGGACCTGGGCGTGGGCAAGCCGGAGTCGATCGAGGCGTTCAAGAAGATCGGCGCGCTCGGCGAGAAGGGCGAGGGGGCGCTGAAGCGCTCCATCACCGGCGAGAACTCGATCGCCACCTTCGGCGCCAAGAAGTGCGCCTTCCTGGTCTCCGGCCCGTGGGCCATCGCGGACGCCAAGAAGGCCGGCATCAAGTACGACATCTCCCCGGTCCCCGGCTTCGCCGGCGGCAAGGAGGCCCAGCCGTTCGTCGGCGTCCAGGCGTTCTACGTCGCGTCGAAGGGCAAGAACAAGGCGCTGGCGCAGGAGTTCGTGGCCAACTACGTGACCAAGCCGGACCTGGCCGTCGCGCTCTACAACGCCGAGCCCCGCCCGCCGGCGCTGACCGCCGCGCTCGACCAGGTCAAGGGCACCGACCCCGACCTGGCCAAGTTCACCGAGGCCGGCAAGAACGGCCAGGTGCTCCCGGCGATCCCGGCGATGGCCGCCATCTGGGACCCGTTCGGCAAGGCGGAGGCAGCCGTCATCGGCGGCGCCGACCCGGCCAAGACGATCACGGCGGCCGGCAAGACGATCGCTGGCCAGATCAAGTAATGAACGCGCCGCTGTCCGGCCCGGGGTCTGCCCAGCAGGCCCCGGGCCGGGAGCCCGTCGGCTCCCGGCCCCCGGGGCAACGCGCCGCGCGTGACCACGCGCCGACCACCCTGACCGGACTGGCGGTCAAGGTGGTCCTGCTCGGCCTGACCGCCGGCATCGCCACCTGGGCCGCCTTCCCGCTGGTCGAGGCGGAGAAGTGGGTCGGGCTGGCCCTGCTGGCGGCGACCACGGCCGGCCTGTTCTACCTCTACCTCACCCCCCGGCACATCCCGGCGAAGTACCTGGTTCCCGGAACGCTCTTCCTGATCGCGTTCCAGGTGTTCCCGGTGCTCTACACGGCGAGCACCGCCTTCACGAACTTCGGCGACGGGCACCGCGGCAGCAAGGACGACGCGGTCGTCGCCATCCAGACCGCCTCGGTCAAGCAGGTCCCCGGCTCCGTCGAGTACGCCCTCTCCATCGCCACGAAGGGTGACCCGGCCGCCGGTCCGCTGGTCTTCCTGGTCACCGACCCGAGCACCGGCACCGTCTCGGTCGGCGACGCCGAGGGGCTGCGCCAGCTCGACCCGGCCGACGTCACCGTCGCACCGGGCGGCAAGGTCACCGCCGCCGACGGCTACACCGTGCTGAACTTCGGCCAGGCCGGCGCTCGCGGTCAGGAGATCACCGACCTGGTCGTGCCGACCGTCGGCGGCGCGATCCGGTCCACCGGGCTGACCCGCGCCTACGAGGGCAAGGCGGTCCGGGCGTACGACGCCGGCTGCGACTGCGTGCGGGACAGCGAGACCGGCAAGTCCTGGTCGGCGGACGAGGAGACCGGCTCCTTCGTCGCCGCCGACGGCGAGCGGCTGGCCCAGGGTTGGAAAGTCAACGTCGGGCTCTCGAACTTCAGCCGGGTGCTGACCGACCCGAACATCTCCGGGCCGTTCTTCGGCACCCTGATCTGGAACTTCGGCTTCGCGATCGGCTCCACCGGGCTCACCTTCCTGCTCGGTATGGCCATCGCGCTGGCGCTGCACTCGCCGCGGGTGCGCGGCACCAACCTCTACCGGGTGCTGCTGATCCTGCCGTACGCCATGCCGTCGTTCGCGATGCTGCTGGTCTGGCGGGACATGTTCAACACCGACTTCGGCCTGGTCAACAACCTGTTCGGGCTCGGCGTCGACTGGTTCGGCCAGGACTGGTCGGCGCGGGCCGCGGTGCTGCTGGTGCAGCTCTGGCTCGGCTACCCGTACATGTTCCTGGTGGCCACCGGCGCGTTGCAGGCCATACCCGCGGAGCTGACCGAGGCGACGTCGGTCGACGGGGCGTCACCCTGGCAGTCGTTCCGCGCGGTGACCCTGCCGCTGCTGCTGGTCGCGCTCTCTCCGCTGCTGATCGCGTCGTTCGCGTACAACTTCAACAACATCAACGCGATCTGGCTGACCACCGAGGGCGGCCCGTTCCCGGCGGACAACCCGCGCAACGGGGCGACGGACCTGCTGATCACCTATACCTACCGGCTGGCCTTCGGTTCCCAGGGCGCCGAGTACGGCACGGCCGCCGCGGTCTCGATCTTCATCTTCGCGATCGTCGCGACCGTCTCGGCGATCAGCTTCCGACGTACCCGCAAGCAGGAGGAGGTGTACGCATGAGCGAGCGTCAGCGAGCGAATCATCGACTCAGGCCTCATGGCGGCACGGAGCGCAGCGGAGTGCCGGCATGAGCACGCTCAGCGGGGTCCGGACCGCCGGTGAAACGGCCAGTGGCGCGTCGGTCGTCAACCGCAACTCGCGCGGCGGGTCGAGGGGCCGTTGGTTCCGCCAGGTCGGCTGGCGGCACCTGGTCGGGGTGCTGGCGGTGGTGTTCAGCCTCTTCCCGATCGTGTTCGTGCTCTCCGCGGCACTCAACCCGCGCGGCACGCTCTCGTCCACCGAACTGGTGCCGACCGACGGGGTGTCGGTGGAGAACTTCGGCAACCTCTTCGCGCAGTTCGCGTTCGCCCGCTGGTTCGCCAACAGCCTGCTCGTCGCCGGTCTTGCCGCGCTGGTGTCGATCTTCCTTTCCGCGTTGGCGGCGTACGCCTTCTCCCGGATGCGCTTCGCGGGCCGCCGGATCGGGCTGCTCGCGCTGCTGCTGATCCAGATGTTTCCGCAGTTCCTGGCGGTCGTGGCGATCTTCCTGATCTTCACAACGATCACCGACCTGTGGCCGGGGATCGGCTTCAACACGCCCTGGGGGTTGTTCCTGCTCTACATGGGCGGTGCGCTGGGCGTGAACACCTGGCTGATGAAGGGCTTCTTCGACACCCTGCCGAGGGAGTTGGACGAGTCGGCCACCATGGACGGCGCGACGCACGCCCAGGTCTTCTTCCGGATCATGCTGCCGCTGGTCGCGCCGATCCTGGCGGTGACCGCGCTGCTCTCCTTCATCGGCACGATCAACGAGTTCATGCTCGCCAACGTGTTCCTCACCGACACCGAGTCGAAGACCCTCGCGGTCGGCATGTACGGCATGGTGGCCGGCGAGCGGAACAACAACTTCGGGATGTTCGCGGCGGCCACCCTGCTCACCGCGATCCCCACGGTGCTGGTCTTCCAACTCCTGCAGCGCTACATCGTCTCCGGCCTGACCTCCGGAGCGGTGAAAGGGTGAATCGGAGGGGTGGCCGCTCGTCGCCGAGGGCGAGGTGAGTGGTGCTACTCCGCGGCGTCGGTGTCGTGGTGCTACTCCGCGGCGTCGGTGTCGTGGTGCTACTCCGCGGAGTCGATGTCGGGTCCCGCGTTTTGAGGCGTCGGCACCGGGGTGCCCGGCCGGCCCGGCAGCGTCCGTCGCGTCCTTTGCTCTGCTTCAGCGACGGCAACGGCCACTGTCCGACATCCGGACGGTCGCCGTTGCCTCGGCTGAAACAGAGCAAAGGCGTCCGACGGGGACCGGCCTCGGCCCAGCCCAGCCCGGCCTCGGCTCAGCCCGGCCGGGTCACACCGCCCTGTCGCCCGCCGCCGCCAAGCCCGCCGTGCAACGCCCAGCCCAGCCCGCAACGGAAGGACCCCTGCCGTGCTCGCGCACCACGACGGCTCCGCTCTTCACGTACCCGAGCAGGAGCCCTCGCTCGGTGACACCGTCGACGTCTTCGTCCGGGCGCCGGCCGGCGCCGACGTCCGGCAGGTGCACGTCCGCACCACAGGTGACGGCGAACCCCGGTTCACCGAGGCGGTGGTGGACCGGGTCGACGGCGACGAGGTCTGGTGGCGTGCTCCGGTCGAGGTCCGCAACCCGGTCAGCAACTACCGCTTCCTGCTCACCGGCGGCCGTGGCCACCGCTGGCTGAACGCCGCCGGGGTGGTCGGCCACGACGTCCCGGACCACGGCGACTTCAAGCTGGTCAGTCACGCCCCGCCGCCGGCCTGGGCGCGGGACGCCGTGATCTATCAGATCTTCCCGGACCGGTTCGCCCGCTCCGCGAGCGCGGACGGCCGGGTGCTGCCGGACTGGGCGATCCCGTGCGACTGGGAGACGCCGGTGATCGGGCGGGGCCCGGAGACACCACACCAGTTCTACGGCGGCGACCTGGACGGCGTCGTCCAGCGGCTGGACCACCTGGACCGGCTCGGGGTGAACACCGTCTACCTGACCCCGATCTTCCCGGCCCGCTCCAACCACCGCTACGACGCGGCGAGCTTCGACACCGTCGACCCGCTGCTCGGCGGGGACGCCGCGCTGGCCCGGCTCGCCGACGCGGTGCACGCCCGCGGTTGGCGGCTGCTCGGCGACATCACCAGCAACCACACCGGCGACGCGCACCGCTGGTTCACCGCGGCCACCGCCGACGTCCGCGCTGCCGAGCGGGAGCTGTACTACTTCGACGAGGTGACCGGCGACTACGAGTCCTGGAACGGGGTCAGGTCGCTGCCGAAGTTGAACTGGGGCAGCGCCGAGCTGCGCCGTCGCTTCGCCACCGCGCCTGACTCGCTGCTGCGCCGCTGGCTTCGCGAGCCGTACCGGTTGGATGGCTGGCGGGTGGACGTGGCGAACATGACCGGTCGGCGGGGCGCCGACGCGTACACGCACGAGGTGGCCGCGCTGCTGCGGGCCGTGGTGGCGCAGACCCGGCCGGACGGCCTGGTGATGGCCGAGCACGGGCACGACCACACCGGTGACCTGGACCGCGACGGCTGGCACGGGACCATGAACTACGTCGGCTTCACCGACCCGGTCTGGTCCTGGCTGCGCCACGGCGATCAGCCGGTGCCGAACTTCCTGGGCACCCCGGGCGGGGTGCGCCGCCGGGACGCCGAGGCGGTGCTGTCCACCATGCACGCCTTCCGGTCACTGGTCTCCTGGCGCTCGTACACCCACTCGTGGCAGTTGCTCGGCTCGCACGACTCGGCCCGGATCCGGACCGTGGTCGGCGACGCCGCCCGGCAGGAGGTGGCGGCCGGGCTGCTCGCCACCATGCCCGGCACTCCGATGATCTTCGCCGGAGACGAACTCGGCCTGACCGGCGTCAACGGCGAGGGTTCGCGTACCCCGATGCCCTGGCACCGGCCGGAGAGCTGGGACGCGGGGACCTTCGCCGCGTACCGGTCGCTGCTCGCGCTGCGTCGCGCCGAGCCCGCGCTACGCCACGGCGGCCTGCGTTGGCTGCGCTCCGACCCGGACACTCTGATCTTCCTGCGTGAGTCACCGGCGGGCTCGGTGCTGGTGCTGGCCCGACGGTCGGCCGCCGAGCCGGTCCGGCTGACCGGGCTTCCGGTCGGCGAGAACCTGTACGGCGGCGCGCCCGCGCTGCGGCCCGACCGGGACGGCGCGGTGGCGCTGCCGGGCGACGGCCCCACCTTCCAGGTCTGGCGGCTGAGCTGAGCGCGGACACGCGCTCCGGCTGGCCGGTGCGGACCTCCGTAGGCGGGATTCAGACCGACCGCGGGGTCGCGCCGAGCAGGGCGGCCACCCCGGTCAGGTAGGTCGCGCGGTCGGGGACGCCGGTCAGCAGGCGCTGGATGAACCAGCCCGGGACCAGGCCGAACAGCGCCGCGCCGGCGGCCTCCGGGTCGGCGTCGGCGGGCAGCTCGCCGGAGCGCTGGGCCCGCCGGACCAGGGCCGTGAAGTGCTCGCGGAAGCCGGCGTACTTCTCGGCGACGAAGGCGGCCAGCGCGGGATCGCGCTGCGACTCGCCCCAGACCTGGATCGCGATGCGCAGCGCGCCGTCGTCCTCGAGCTGGGTCTCGATGTACGCCAGCACCCGGTCGAGCACCGCCAACAGCGGCAGCGGCGGGTCCTGGCGGGTCAGCTCGGTGAGCACCTGACCCGCGCCGCCGATCGCCTGCTCGGCGATCGCGTTGATCAGGTCGGTCTTGCTCGGGAAGTAGCGGTAGACCGCGCCCACCGAGAGATCCGCCTCGGCGATCACGTCCTGCATCGAGGTGCGGTGGAAGCCCTCCCGCAGAAAGCACCGGCGAGCGGCCTCGACGATCTGCCGGCGGCGGGCGGCGCGGTGTTCTTCGGAGACTCGTGGCACGCCACACAGTGTAAAGCGAACGTTCGTTCTTGACACATCGACGGCTCAGGGTTCACGCTCGTTTCAGAGAACGAGCGTTCGTTTTAGGAGACTGCCGTGTCCTCATCGCCCACCCGCAGCCGCTCGCCGTTGCAGCTCGCCCTCCTGGTCGCCGTCCTGGCGGTGGCGGTGCAGGCGCTGCTCGTACCGCTCTTCGCCGCCCCGGCGGCCAATCTCGCCCCCCGTGACCTGCCGATCGCCGTCGCCGGGCCGGCACCCGTGGCCGGGGAACTGGCCGGCCGACTCGCCGCGGGCCGGCCCGGCGCCTTCGCGGTGACCACCCTGCCGGATGCCGAGGCGGCCGACCGGGCGCTGCGTGACCGCGAGGTCTACGCGGCCTTCGTGGCCGGCCCGGACGGCGTCACCCTGCACACCGCACCCGCCGCCAGCCCGACGGTCGCCGCCCTGCTCGCCGAGGCGGCCGGGCAGCTCTCCGCCGGCCGGCCGGTGCCCGTCGTCCCGGTGGTCCCCGCCGATCCGGACGACCCCCGTGGTGCCGGGTTCGCCGCCGGCTTCCTGCCGTTCGCGATGACCAGCCTGCTGGCCGGTGCGCTGCTGACCCTGTTGGTGCGCGGGCGGGCCGCCCGGCTGGCCGGGCTGGCGGCGTACGCCGTGCTCGCCGGGGCGGCGGGTGTCGTCGTGCTGCACGACTGGCTGGGCGTGATCGGCGGGGACCGGCTCGCCGAGGGAGGCGTGATCGGGCTCTTCGCGCTCGCCGCCGCGGCCACCGTCGCCGGGCTGGGTGCGGTGCTCGGCCGGCCGGGGATCGGGCTGGGCGCACTGCTGGTCTTCCTGGTCGGTAACCCGCTCTCGGCGGTTTCCGCCGCCCCGGAGCTGCTGCCGCAGCCCTGGGGCGAGATCGGGCAGTGGCTGCCGGTCGGCGCGGGCGGCACCGCGCTGCGCTCCGCCGCCTTCTTCGGTGGCGCCGGCGCCGGCCAGGCGATGGCGATCCTCGCCGGATACGCCGTGACGGGATTGCTCCTGGTCCTGCTCGCCCGGCGGGCCGGATCGGCGCCGGCGGTCGGCGGTCCGGCGGCGGCCGAGCGTGCCGCGGTGCCCGCGGGCTGACCGGCCGGGCCGCAGGCCGGACGGCGGCCGTCTGCCCTGCTCGGCGGGCCGCGGCTCGCCGCGCCCGCCGCCCCCCTACTACAAAGTGTCGTTGATAGGGGAGGATGGTGCCCGTGGAAGCACTGAGGCTGATCCTTCTCTACGTCCATCTCGTCGGGTTCGCGTTGCTGCTGGGCGGTTCGATCGCCCAGTACGCGAGCGGCCGGCTGCGGATCAACGCGGCCATGCTCTGGGGTGCCGTGATCCAGCTGCTGACCGGTATCGGGCTCAGCGCGCCGCTGCGCGACGGGGACGAGCCGGCACCGGCGAAGCTTGTTACGAAGGGCGTCATCGCGCTGCTGATCTTCGTAATGGTCTTCTTCTCCCGCAAGCGGGCCGACGTCAACCGGGGTCACTTCCTCGCAATTGTCGGGTTGACCCTGGTCAACGCGGCGGTGGCGGTGTTCTGGCGGTAACGTCAGGCTTGCGGCGACGTCCGCGAAACCGGACGTTTCGCCACGCCTGGGCGCGCGTCTACCGGCACGAAGAGTGATCTGCCCCACCGAAGGGTTACGTAGGGGTAACAGGCACTCAACAGTCGTGCACGATTGTCGGCCGGTGGGTGGGCGCGGGCGTACGCTCCCGTCCGTAACGTGGGACGCCGGCGGCACAGCGCAAGCCGGCTCAAGGGCTGCCACCGCACTAGGCGCGGTGTGCAATGGGAAGGAGACGTCTTGCGCTCGGTGCGTGGGATGCGGATCGCCTCGATCGTGGCGGCGGGTGGGCTCGTGCTGAGCGCCGCCGCCTGTGGCGAGGCGCCGGATGAGAACAACGGCGCCGGTGACGGCGGCAAGAAGTTCACCGCCTGCATGGTGACCGACGTCGGCGGCATCGACGACAAGTCGTTCAACACCTCGGCCTGGAAGGGTCTCGAGGAGGCCAAGGCCGCCAACGGCAACATCGAGACCAAGTTCGTGGCCTCGAAGGCCGAGGCGGACTACGAGCCGAACCTGACGCAGTTCGTCAACCAGAAGTGCGACTTCATCCTGGCTGTCGGTGGCCTGATGGCCAACGCGACCTCGAAGATCGCCAAGGCGAACCCGAACCAGCAGTTCGGCATCGTCGACGCCAACCCGGGTGACGCCAACGTCTACCCGATGCAGTTCGACACCGCGCAGGCCGCCTTCCAGGCCGGCTACCTCGCCGCCGGGATGAGCAAGACCGGCAAGGTGGGCACCTACGGTGGCCTGCCGATCCCGCCGGTGACCATCTTCATGGACGGCTTCGTCGACGGCGTCGCGCACTACAACAAGACCAAGGGCAAGAACGTCCAGGCGCTGGGCTGGAACAAGGAGACCCAGAAGGGTTCCTTCACCAACGACTTCGCCAAGCAGGACGAGGGCAAGAAGGTCTCCGACACGCTGGTCGCCCAGGGTGCGGACATCATCATGCCGGTCGCCGGCGGCTCCGGCCTCGGCACCACCGCCGCGGCCAAGGCCTCGGGTGGCAAGTACAGCACCATCTGGGTGGACGTCGACGGCTGCGAGAGCACGCCGGACTGCTCCGCGATCCTGACCACCGTGGTCAAGAACATCCCGGAGGCCGTCAAGGAGGCCGTGCTCAAGGCCGCCGGTGGCGAGAAGCTTCCGGCCCAGCCGGGCTTCGTCGGCACCCTGGCCAACACCGGCGTCTCGATCGCCCCGTACCACGACTTCGACAGCAAGGTTCCGGCCGAGCTGAAGGCCGAGGTCGACAAGATCAAGGCGGACATCTCCGCCGGCACCATCACCGTCACCTCGAAGGCCCAGCCGACCAAGTGACGACTGGCCGGTCCCACCGGTGAGATCATCGGGTGGAGCCGGCGGTAACAGGTACGACCGATCCGGCCGCTCCGGCCCGGCGGGGGCATTCACCCCGGCGGGCCGGAGCGGCCGATCGCGCGCCCGCCACGGCGCCCGGCCCGGTCAGCGGGCGGGTCGACCGGCAGCTACGCTGCACCATCGCTCGCACTCCAGGAGGTTGCGCTGAGACTCGAACTGCGCGGCATCACCAAGCGGTTCGGTGATCTGGTCGCCAACGATCACATCGACCTGACGGTGGAGCCTGGAGAGATTCACGCCCTGCTCGGCGAGAACGGCGCGGGCAAGTCGACCCTGATGAACGTGCTCTACGGGCTCTATCAGCCCGACGAGGGCGAGATCCTTGTCGACGGCGAGCCGCTGAAGCTGAAGGGTCCGTCCGACGCGATCGCCGCCGGGATCGGCATGGTGCACCAGCACTTCATGCTGGTGCCGGTCTTCACGGTGGCCGAGAACATCATGCTCGGCGCCGAACAGGTGCGGGGCGGTATCGCCGGTTTCCTGGACCGGCGGCGAGCCCGCCGCCAGGTCACCGCGGTCTCCGAGCGATACAACCTGCGGGTCGACCCGGATGCGGTGATCGAGGACCTGCCGGTCGGCATCCAGCAGCGGGTGGAGATCGTCAAGGCGCTCACCCGTGACGTCGACCTGCTCATCCTCGACGAGCCGACCGCGGTGCTCACCCCGCAGGAGACCGAGGAACTGCTGGCCGTCATGCGGTCGCTCAAGGCCGCCGGCAAGTCGATCGTCTTCATCACCCACAAGCTCGGTGAGGTGAAGGCGATCGCCGACCGGATCACCGTGATCCGGCGCGGCAAGACGGTCGGCACGGCCTCCCCCGAGGCGAGCCGGGACGAGCTGGCCGCGCTGATGGTCGGCCGTAACGTCCGGCTCACCGTGGAGAAGGCCCAGGCCACCCCGGGCCGGCCCGTGCTCGAGGTCGCCGGGCTGGTGGTGGACGACGACCGGCAGATCCGCGCGGTCGACGGCATCGACCTGACCGTGCGCGCCGGTGAGGTGCTCGGCGTGGCGGGTGTGCAGGGCAACGGCCAGACCGAGTTGATCGAGGCGATCATGGGCCTGCGCCCGGTGCTCGCCGGCACGGTCACCCTCGACGGCGACCGGATCGACGGCTGGGCGACCAAGAAGGTGCTCCGGGCCGGCGTCGGCTACGTGCCCGAGGACCGCAGCGTCGACGGGCTGGTCAAGGAGTTCAGCGTCGCCGAGAACCTGGTGCTGGACATCTACGACCGGGCGCCGTTCGGCAAGGGACTCTCGCTCAAGCCGGACGCCATCGCCGCCTCGGCGAAGGAGCGGATCGCGCAGTTCGACGTGCGCACCTCCTCGGCCGACGCGCCGGTGGGCACCCTCTCCGGCGGCAACCAGCAGAAGGTGATCGTGGCCCGGGAGCTCTCCCGACCACTGAAGCTCTTCATCGCCGCCCAGCCGACCCGCGGCGTGGACGTGGGATCCATCGAGTTCATCCACAGCCGGGTCATCCGGGAGCGGGACATCGGCACCGCCGTCATGGTCGTCTCCAGCGAGCTGGACGAGGTGATCGGGCTGGCCGACCGGATCGCGGTGATGTACCGCGGCCGGATCATCGGCATCGTCGGCCCGGAGACCCCGCGCGAGGAGATCGGCCTGCTGATGGCCGGCATCGCGCCGGACGTGGCGGCCGAACAGGTTCGTGGCCCGGCGGCCGAGCCGGCCGACGGCGCGGCGTCCGGGCAGACCGGTGGCGCGGCGGCGAGCGACGGTGGCGCGGCGTCCGCCGAGGGCCCAGGTAGCGAGGACGAGGCATGAGCGAGCGCAGCGAGCGAATCATCAGGTGCAGTGCGGCCGAGCCTCATGCCGGCGCGGAGCGCAGCGGAGTGCCGGCATGAGCAAGCGCAGCGAGCGAATCATCAGGTGCAGTGCGGCCGAGCCTCATGCCGGCGCGGAGCGCAGCGGAGTGCCGGCATGAGCGACCCCATTCCGCAGTCGGGTTCGCCCGACAAGGAGCCGGCGAGCAAGGCGCAGGCGGCGCAGAACGCGCTCGGCAACACCGAGCGGGCGGAGCCGGCGACGACGCCGCAGAGCGGCGCGCCCGAGCCGCGGCCCTCGCTCGGCCGGCTGTTCCTGGACAACCTCTGGGCGGCCAACACCTTCACGGTCACCCTGCTCTCGCTGGTGCTGGCGATCGTGGTCGGCGGCATCCTGATGATCATCTCGGATCCGGAAGTCCTGTCGACCTACTCCTACATCACCGCCCGCCCGTCGGACGCGTTCAGCGCCAGCTGGACGCTGGTCAGCGAGGCGTACGCCAACCTGTTCAAGGGCTCCGTCTTCGACCCGGAGGCCTTCTCGGGCTGGTTGAACGGTGACAACGGGTGGCAGGCGGTGCTCGCGCCGATCTCCGAGACGCTCACCTACACCGCGCCGCTGGTCTTCACCGGCCTCTCGGTGGCGCTCGCCTTCCGCGGCGGTCTGTTCAACATCGGCGCCCAGGGCCAGGCCACCATCGGCGTGATCCTGGCCGCGTTGGCCGGCTTCCTGCTGCCACTCCCGCCCGGCCTGCACCTGCTCGTCGCGGTGCTCGCCGGTGCCCTCGGCGGTGCGATCTGGGGCTTCATCCCGGGCATCCTCAAGGCGCGCACCGGCGCGCACGAGGTGATCATCACGATCATGCTCAACTACGTCGCCACGTACTTCCTGACCTGGCTCATCGTGCAGAACGGCGTGCAGGACCCGACGCGTACCGACGCGATCAGCAAGGCCGTGGACCCCTCGGCCCAGCTGCCCCGGCTGCTCGGCGACAACCTCCGGGTGCACTCCGGCATCCTGCTCGCCGTGCTGGCCACCTGGGCGGTGGCGTGGCTGCTCAACCGCTCCACGCTCGGCTTCGAGCTGCGGGCCGTGGGCGCCAACCCGGACGCCGCCCGCACCGCCGGCATCAGCGTCACCCGGACGTTCGTCCTCATCATGGTGTTCGCCGGACTCCTGGCCGGCCTGGGCGGCTCGAACATGGTGCTCGGCTCGACCGCCAGCGCGCTCACGCCGCTGGTGGTGGCGCAGATCGGCTTCGACGGAATCCTGGTGGCGCTGCTCGGCCGCCTGAAGCCGTGGGGCGTCGCGCTCGCCGCGCTGCTCTTCGGCGCACTCCAGGCCGGCGGCAACCGGATGCAGTCGTACTCCGGGATCTCGCTGGAGCTGGTCACCGTGCTCCAGGCGCTGATCGTCATCTTCATCGCCGCGCCGGCCCTGGTGAAGGCGATCTTCCAGCTCCGGGCCGCACGGGCCGCCCGGCTGCAGACGAGCCTGGCGAAGGGCTGGTAACTCATGTCCACCATGGCTGTCCCCGACGTCGCGGTTGCTCCGGTCGACGAGGGCTTCTGGACCCGTAGCCGCAAGGCTGGCCTCGTGCTGCTGGCACTCGGCCTGCTGGCCGCGGTGCTGTTCGGCGCGCTCGCCACCGACCAGCAGGCCCGGTTCACACTCAGCGAGGACGCCGCCGGCGCCGCCCTGGAGATCAACGGCACGGTCGGCGGGATCCTCTTCGGGGCGATCGCGGCCGCCGCCGGCGCGGCGCTGCTCGCCGGGCTCCCGAAGCGCTGGTTCCTCACCGTGCTCGGCGTGGGGCTGGTCGGCTTCGTGCTCTCCTTCCTCTGCTGGCAGGTCTCCGCGGCTCCGACCGGGCAGAACTTCATGCCGCTGGTCAACATCCTGCGGGGCACCTTCATCCTGGCCCTGCCGCTGATCTTCGGCGCGCTCGCCGGGGTGCTCTGCGAGCGCTCCGGTGTGGTGAACGTGGCCATCGAGGGGCAGCTGCTGATGGGGGCGTTCAGCGGCGCGCTCTTCGGGAGCATCTCCGGCAGCGTCTGGGTAGGTCTGGTCGCGGCGGCGATCGGCGGTGCGACCATCTCGCTGCTGTTGGCGGTCTTCTCCATCCGCTACCTGGTCGACCAGACCGTCATGGGCATCGTGCTGAACCTGCTCGCGGTGGGCGTCACCGGCTTCCTCTACGAGCGGCTGATGCAGACCAACGCGGAGAAGTACAACAGCGCGCCCCGTTTCAGCAACTGGGAGATCCCGCTGCTCAAGGACATCCCGGTGCTCGGGCCGGCGCTGTTCCGGGGCAACATCTTCCTCTACCTCGGCCTGCTGCTGGTGCTGGTGATCCACCTCGGGCTGTTCCGCACCCGGTGGGGTCTGCGGACCCGCTCGGTCGGCGAGCACCCGATCGCCGCCGACACACTCGGCGTCCGGGTGCTCGGGCTGCGCTACCGCAACGTGCTGCTGGCCGGTGTGGTCGCCGGCATCGGCGGCGCGTCGTACACGCTGGCGCTGTACTCGTTCACCAAGAACATGATCGGCGGCAAGGGCTTCATCGCGCTGGCTGCGCTGATCTTCGGCCGGTGGAACCCGACCGGCGCGCTGCTCGCCGCGCTCTTCTTCGGCTTCGCCGACCAGCTCGCCACCTACCTGGGCGCGATCAACAGTGTGATCCCCAGCCAGTTCCTGGCCATGCTGCCCTACCTGGCGACGATCCTGGCGGTGGCCGGGCTGGTCGGTAGGGTGCGGGCACCGGCCGCGGACGGCAAGCCGTACATCAAGGGCTGACGGGGAGAGCACCACATGGAGATCGACTGGACCCAACTGCGCGCCGCCGCCGTCGAGGTGATGCGGCATGCGTACGCCCCGTACTCGAAGTTTCCGGTCGGGGCGGCCGCCCTGGTCGACGACGGCCGGGTGGTGGTCGGCTGCAACGTGGAGAACGCCGCGTACGGCGTCGTGCTCTGCGCCGAGTGCGGCGTGGTCTCCTCGCTGCACGCCACCGGTGGCGGCCGGCTGGTCGCGCTCTCCTGCGTGGACGCGACCGGCGAGCCGCTGATGCCCTGCGGCCGGTGCCGGCAGCTGCTCTGGGAGAACGGCGGCCCGGAGTGCCTGGTCGAGACGAAGGGCCGCCCGCTACGGATGGCCGAGCTGCTGCCGCACGCGTTCGGCGTGGAAGACCTGGACGCGGTGATCGGGGAGACCCCGCTGCCGGTGGTGCCGGAGCGGCTGGCCGCCTGGCGAGGCCGGGGCACGGTCTTCGTGCACGCCGACCTCAACGCCGGCCAGCAGGTCTGGACGGCGTACTGGGAGCGGTCCGCCGGGGACGACGCGCAGGCCGAGACCGGGGTGCTGGAAGAGGGCCCGAGCTGGGACGACCCGGCTGAGGCGATCACCTGGGGGCTGGCCCGTACGCCCCGGGTGGTGGTCGTCGACGCGAACGGCGGCATCTTCTGGGCCGGCGAGGGCGAGCCGCCGATGGAGATCCCTGTTCGCTGGGGTTGATCGTGGTTGAGCTTCAGGGCCGGGGCCGACCGCGCCCGGCTCCGGGCGGTCAGGCTTGATCCCTCCGCCGGGCGCGGACGGCCCCGGCCCCCGGTGGGCACGGTCCGCTGGCCGGTTCTGCCATTCGACTAGGAAAGATCTTTTTTGATGAGTGAGTTTGCGGCGGTTGATGTTATTCGGGCGAAGCGGGACGGCGGGGTGCTGTCGGACGCGCAGATCGACTGGGTGGTCGACGCGTACACCCGGGGCGTGGTGGCCGACGAGCAGATGTCGGCGCTGGCCATGGCGATCCTGCTGCGCGGGATGACCGGCCCGGAGATCGCCCGGTGGACCGCCGCGATGATCGCCAGCGGAGAACGGCTGGACCTCTCGGCCGTCGACCGGCCGACGGTCGACAAGCACTCCACCGGCGGGGTCGGCGACAAGATCACGCTGCCGCTCACCCCGCTGGTGGCCGCCTGTGGCGCCGCCGTGCCGCAGCTGAGCGGACGGGGCCTCGGGCACACCGGCGGCACGCTGGACAAGCTCGAGTCGATTCCGGGCTGGCGGGCGGCGCTGAGCAACGACGAGTTCATCACCCAGCTGCGCGACGTCGGCGCGGTGATCTGCGCGGCCGGCGCGGGCCTCGCCCCGGCCGACCGGAAGCTGTACGCGCTGCGCGACGTGACCGGCACCGTCGAGGCGATTCCGCTGATCGCCAGTTCGATCATGAGCAAGAAGATCGCCGAGGGCACCGGCGCGCTGGTGCTCGACGTCAAGGTCGGCTCGGGTGCGTTCATGAAGTCCGTCGAGCACGCCCGCGAGTTGGCCCGCACCATGGTCGAGCTGGGCGGGGCGCACGGCGTACGGACCGTTGCCCTGCTCACTGACATGTCCACCCCGCTCGGCCGGGCCATCGGCAACGGGGTCGAGGTGACCGAGTCGGTCGAGGTGCTGGCCGGCGGCGGTCCGGCCGACGTGGTCGAGCTGACGCTGGCCCTGGCCCGGGAGATGCTCGACGCGGCCGGCCTGCCGGACGCCGACCCGGCGGCAGCGCTCCGCGACGGCCGGGCGATGGACTCCTGGCGGGCGATGATCCGCGCCCAGGGCGGTGACCCGGACGCGCCGATGCCGACCGCTCCCGAGGTCGAGGTGGTCGCGGCGCCGGCCGACGGGTTCGTCGAGTCGATCGACGCGTACGCCATGGGAGTCGCCGCGTGGCGGCTCGGCGCCGGCCGGGCCCGCAAGGAGGACCCGGTCAGCGTGCCGGCCGGGATCCTGTTGCACAAGCGGCCGGGTGACCCGGTGCGGGCCGGCGAACCCCTCTACGAGCTGCGCGCCGAGCAGTCCGACCGGCTGCCCGCGGCGCTGGCCGAGGCCGCCCGCGCGGTACGGATCTCACCGAGCGCGCCGGTGACGGCACCGTTGGTGATGGAGCGGATAGGCTGACCCCGCGGCGCCGGGGCGGCGTGTCGTCGGCCACCTGGGACCGCTATCCTGCCTGGCCAAGGGGGGACAACCGGCGCTGAGTCGTCGCGAGCAAGGGAATTCGCCGTGACCGTACCTGCCCCCGACCCACGTGAGGTGCGCGAGGCGAGCCTGGACGAGCTGTCCCGGCTGGGCCTGCCGCTGCCGCCCCCGCAGTTCCCGCTCGTCTGGGAGCCCGACGACCAGATCGAGCTGCGTCCCAGGGTGGAGATCGAGGCCCGGATCGCCGTGCTGCACCTGATCCTGGCCCGCTGCTTCGGGATGCCGCCGCAGGCCGCGATGAGCTGGCTGCTCGCGTCGCACCTGGTCGAGATGGTCACCCCGCCGGAGTGGCAGTTCGTCACCGGCAGCAAGGGCGACCACCGCTCGTTCGTGCTGCACCACGACGCGCTCTTCTCGCTCGCCTGGGTGCTCGGCCTGACCAAGGTGCTCGACCCGACGCTGCCGGTCGACGAACGGCTGGTCGAGCGGATGCCGCACATCGCCGGCGGGGAGACCTTCGGCCAGTGGCGGTCCCGGATCCTCGCCGCGCCGCAGCACCCGGCCGACGCCGCCGCCCTGCTCGACCTGCACTACTGCCTGGACTGGGCGTACCTGGAGATGGAGCGGCACGGCAAGACGCTGCCCGGGCTGGTCGACGCGAACGCGATCGGTCAGCGGCGGTGGGCGCTGGAGTGGGCGGTGATCCTCCGCGGGCCGTACCACGACGAGCCTCCCGGCTGGGAAGAGGTCGACCTCTCCACCTGAACCCCGCCGGTCAGCTCGGGGTGGGCCGCCACACGGCGAGCCGGACCGCGACGGTCACCCGGACCGGTTCGGCCAGCGCGGCGATCCGGCTGGCCAGCCCGGCCGGGTCGGTGTGCCAGGCGCTGGGCCCCATGCCCACCAGCGTGGCCACCTCGGGTCGGGTCAGCGTCAGCTCGCTCCGGTGCAGCGCGCCGCCCACCCGGGTGAACTGCGCGCCGAGGCTGCCGGCCACCCGGTCCTCCTTGGTCGGATCGACCCGGAGCAGCCCGAGCGGGGCGACCAGCTCGGCGAGGTGCTCCTCGGCGGGGGTCACCACGAGCAGCGCCCCGGCCGGGTGCAGCACCCGGCGGAACTCCGGACCGTTGCGCGGCGCGAAGACGTTCAGCAGCAGGTGGGCCGCGCCGTCGGCGAGCGGCAGCCGCTGCCAGGTGTCGGCGAGCGCCGCCGCGGCCCGCGGGTGGGCCCGGGCGGCCCGGCGCAGCGCCGGCTTCGACACGTCCAGAGCCAGACCGACGGCGTCCGGCAGCGCCGCCAGCACCGCCGCCAGGTACCGGCCGGTTCCGGCGCCGGCGTCCACCACCAGGGGGTACGCCCCGGCGACCGGTGGCGTCGCGGCCACCGCCGCCTCGGCGAGCGCGGTCGAGATCAGGTCGTAGTGCCCGGCGGCCAGGAAGTCGGCGCGGGCGGCCACCATCTCGGCGCTGTCGCCGACGTGCGGGGCGCGACCGGCGAGCAGGTTGACGTAGCCCTGCCGGGCCACGTCGAAGCTGTGCCGGCGCGGGCAGCGCAACGCCTGGGCGGTGCCGGCGACCGTCTCGGTCAGCGGTTCGCCACAGACCGGGCAGCGCAGCCGGTCGAGGATGCGAGCGTCCATGCTCAGGCGTCCGGACGGGTCGGCGCCAAGCGGGCCCGGCCGTGGGCACGGGTCGGCACCGCGCCCCGGAGCGGCTTCGACTCCTCGGCGTTCACGATCGGCACGGTAGCTCCACCTGGACCACGGTAGGCCCACCGGCCGGCGGATCGAAGGCCGCCCGGCTGTCGCGGGTGGTCGGCCCGAGCAGGGCCCGCGTCAGCCGGGCGTCCAGCTCGACCAGGCCGCGCGGCAGCCGGTACGCGAGGGACGCCACCAGCAGCCCGACCACGGCGGCCAGCGCGGGGGAGTCGACGGGCAGGCCGGGGTACGGGTCGATCAGGCCGGGTCGGATTCCGTGCAGCACCGGTGCGGCCAGCCCCTGCGCCGCGCCGAGCCAGCACACCACCGGCAGCAGCACCCCGAGGGCGGTGACCGGCAGGTGGACGAGCTGGAAGAGCAGGTCCCGATAGGTGGCCGGATCGGTCGTCAGCACCGCCAGCCGGGCGGTGAGCGACCCGGTCGCGGGGCGGTACGGCGAGATCACCGGTTCGCCCGCCACCCGCCGGCGTTGTCGGTCCAGCACGGCGCGGGACCGGGTCACCGCCCGGTCGAGCAGCGGCAGGCCGATGCCGGCCGGGCTCAGCGCGGCACCGGCGAGGGTGCCGAGGGCGAGCAGCCCGCCGGCGAGTGCGACCGGCCCGCCGGCCAGCAGGTGGCCGAGATCTCGTAGCGCCTGACCGGCGATGCTCACCGGCTCCTGCTCCCCGCCGGTCCTGGTGGGGCCGGGCCACCGGTGACCGGTGGCCGCGCCGCCGACGCCCGTCGTCATCGTGGTCCCCATCGCCGCCTCCACCGCTCGTCAGCCCAGCCTTGACGCTAGGTGGATCGGTGGGCCGCTTCGATGGTGTGCGCACCACAGTCCATGGTGGTGCTGGCATCACCGGCAACGGGGTGGTGACCCCTCCGCGCCGGAGAGGACGCACGGGCGGCCATGGTCGCCGACGGCCGCCTGGTGCTCCGGCTCGCCGTCGAGCGGGTCTACGAGTGGCGCCCGGAACGGGCGCGGTCGGTCCCGGCGCGGTCGCGCGCGCGGCTGACTAGGGTCTGAGCATGGTCGCGACTATCCGGTACGAGGACATCGTCAAGGTTCCGAAGGCGCTGCTGCACGATCACCTGGACGGTGGCCTGCGGCCGGCGACGATCGTCGAGCTGGCAGCGGAGGTGGGGCACGAGCTGCCCACGGCCGACGCCGAGGCGCTCGGGAGCTGGTTCGTCGAGGCGGCTGCCTCCGGCTCGCTGGAGCGCTACCTGGAGACGTTCGCGCACACCGTCGCCGTGATGCAGACCGCGCCCGCGCTGCGTCGGGTCGCCCGCGAGTGCGCGCTCGACCTGGCCGCAGACGGGGTGGTCTACGCCGAGGTGCGCTTCGCCCCGGAGCAGCACCTGGAGCGGGACCTCAGCCTCGACGAGGTGGTCGAGGCGGTGCTCGTCGGCTTCGCCGAGGGCAGTGCCCAGGCCGCCGCGGCCGGCACCCCGATCCGGGTCGGCACGCTGCTCACCGCGATGCGGCACGCCGCCCGCTCGCAGGAGATCGCCGAGCTGGCCGTGCGGCACCGGGACGCCGGCGTGGTGGGCTTCGACATCGCCGGCGCGGAGGCGGGCTTCCCGCCGACCCGGCACCTGGACGCCTTCGAGTACCTCCAGCGGGAGAACTTCCACTTCACCATCCACGCCGGCGAGGCGTTCGGGCTGCCGTCGATCTGGCAGGCCATCCAGTGGTGCGGCGCGGACCGGCTCGGCCACGGGGTGCGGATCGTGGACGACATCACCACCGGGCCCGAGCCGGTGCTCGGCCGGCTGGCCGCGTACGTCCGGGACAAGCGGATCCCGCTGGAGCTCTGCCCGTCGTCGAACGTGCAGACCGGCGCCGCGGCCTCGATCTCCGAGCATCCGATCGGGCTGCTGCGCGACCTGCGCTTTCGGGTGACGGTGAACACCGACAACCGGCTGATGAGTGGCACGTCGATGTCCCGGGAGATGGCGCTGCTGGTCGACGCCTTCGGCTACGGCTGGGCCGAACTGCGGTGGTTCACCATCAACGCGATGAAGAGCGCCTTCATCCCGTTCGACGAGCGGCTGCGGATTATCGACGAGGTGATCAAGCCGGCCTACGCGGAGCTGCTGCTCGACTGATCGGCGCGCTGCGGGTGGCCGGCGAGCAGGCTGGCCACCTGGCGTAGCACCTCTCGGCCCCGGGCCGCCTCGGCGCCCAGCCCGGTCTGCCGGCGCAGCACCGCCGGCTCGGCACGCAACAGCGCCAACCCGCGGCGCAGCAGGACGCGGGGCCCCTTGCGCTGCTCGGCCAGGTCGCGGCTGAGCCGGCGGAGGAAGGTGGCGCCGCGCGGCCGGCGCAGGGCGTACGCCCCGGCGAGCAACCCGCGCCGTTGGCACTCCGCGACAATCTCGGCGGCGAAAATCCCTTCGGCCACAAAAAGTGGCGATCCGGCTATGTCAAATGCCCGGGTGGCCACCCGGCGGTCCGCGCCTATCGCATAAACCGGCACTTCCGCCCGACCCTCCCGGGCCAGCTTGGCAATGGTTTCCACGGCCGCCTCGGCGTCCCAGGACAGCGGTGACTCCCAGTCCACCTGGCCGCTCCGGCGTGGCAACGTAGGGTCATCGCCCTCCTTGTAGAAGTCGTCCAAGCAGAGCACCGGAAGACCGGTTCGTTGGGCTATGTACGACTTTCCAGAGCCGGAAGGGCCGGCGAGCAGGACGACGCGGTGCGGGTGTCTCATTACCTTCAGTAACTCCGGCCAGACGGTCTGCTATCAAATTGCATCAACATCTCATCACACCATCGGCGGGTACCAACCTGGGCTTTCTCTTTGCGAGGCGGCGTGATGGAATCTCGGGGGTCCGACCCGCCGGGTCGGTCGCTGGGCGTTGCCCGGGGCAACGCGCTGAAGCTGTAATCGCGAGGGCGGTGACGTGAGCAAACGGCCAAAGACGGCGGGCTCCTTCCTGTCGCGGCTGGGCCGGCCGGCCAGCCGGCTCCGGGACATGCCGATCTGGTCCAAGCTCGGTCTCATCATGATCGTGCCGACCATCGCCACGGTTGTGGTGGGCACCAGTGGTCTGGTCGACCACCTGGAGACGCTCAACAATGCCAACCGGGCAGGCGACCTGGCCAACCTCTCCGGCTATGCGGGTGATCTGATCGACACCCTGCAGGACGAGCGGACCACCGCGGTGCTGCTGCTGGTCGCGCCCCAGGGGCAGGCGAAGGCGCAGTACGAGGAGGCCTACCGGCGGGTCAACTCCCGGGTGGACCAGTCGAAGGGTCCCTACCTCTCCCAGCGGTCGTCGATCGACGATCTGCCGGGCAGCCTCGAGACCCTGCTGGACCAGATCGACCAGAGCCTCACCGATCTGCCGGGCACCCGCAGCCAGGTCTACAACAACAAGCTCACGCCGGTCGACGCGACCCAGTCGTACGAGTCGGTGATCACCAACCTGCTCGCCATCCGCGACTCGGCCACCCAGCTCGCCGGCGACAACGACCTGAGCGACCGGATGCGGGCCGCCGCCGCCGTGGCGCGGGAGAAGGAGTTCCTCTCCCTGCGCCGGGTGGTGGTGCACCGGGCGTTGGCGCAGAAGCAGCTGACCCCGACGCTGCGTAAGGACTACATCGCCAGCGGCACCGGCTCGGACCAGGCCGTGCAGAGCTTCAAGGCGGTCGCGAGCCCGGATGAGGCTCGGTTCCACGACCAGACCATCGCCGGTGGCGACCGGCGGGAGGCCGAGACCTACACCGGCTGGCTCGACGGCAACACCTCCGGCAGCATGGCCGGCGCTCCGTTCGGGCCCGACCAGTGGGACTCGGCCATGGTCGCGAACGCCAAGCTGATCCGTACGGTGGAGTCGCGGCTCGACGGCGACGTGGTCAGCCGGGCCGACGAGATCCGCTCCGACGTGCAGCGGCAGGTGTTCCTGGAGACCGGCCTGCTGCTCGTCATGCTGCTGCTGGCCATCCTCTTCGCCTACCTGGTCGCCCGCTCGATGGCCCGCTCGCTGCGCGACCTGCGTCAGGGCGCCCTCTCCGTGGCCCAGTACGGCCTGCCGCAGGCCGTGGCCCGACTGCGTGACCCGCAGGTCACCGGCCAGCTCTCCCCGGCGCAACTGGCCAACCAGATCGCCGAGCCGCTGCCGGTGCGCAGCAAGGACGAGTTCGGGCAGGTGACCGAGGCGTTCAACGCGGTCCACCTGGAAGCCGTCCGCACCGCCGCCGAGCAGGCGGCGCTGCGCGCCTCCGTCGCGACGATGTTCGTCAACCTCGCCCGCCGTTCGCAGATCCTGGTCGACCGCCTGATCGGGCACCTCGACCGGCTGGAGCGCGGCGAGGAGGACCCGGACCGACTGGCCGAGCTTTTCCAGCTCGACCACCTGGCCACCCGGATGCGGCGTAACGACGAGAACCTGCTGGTGCTCGCCGGCGCCGACTCCACCCGTGTCCAGCGGGAGCCGGCCGCGCTGATCGACGTGCTGCGCGCCGCCCAGTCCGAGGTCGAGCACTACACCCGGATCGAGTTCGGCGTGATCGACCGGGACATCGAGGTCGCCGCGCACGCGGTCAACGACCTGGTGCACCTGGTCGCCGAGCTGTTCGACAACGCCACCGCCTTCTCGCCGCCGGACTCGCAGGTGATGGTCGAGGCCCGTCGGGTCGGCGACCGTGCCTCGCTCTACGTCGAGGACCGCGGCATCGGGATCAGCGGCGACCAGCTGCACGAGCTCAACGAGCGGCTGGCCACACCGCCGCAGGTGGACGTGGCCGTCTCCCGGATGATGGGCCTGGTCGTGGTCGCCCGACTGGCGGCCCGGCACGGCGTCCGGGTCGAGCTGCGCCCCGGCTCCGACCGGGGGACCGTCGCCGACGTGACGCTGCCCACCTCGGTCCTGGTGCCTCGGGCGCTCGCCGGGCGGGCGCAGGGCGCCCCGGCGCTGCCCGCCTCCGCCGGCGGCCCGCCGCCCACGGCCGGCCCCACGCCGTCCTTCGGCGCGTTGCCCGCGTTGGGCGCTCGGCAGAGCGAGTCCGGCAACCAGGTGACCCTCGGCGGTCGCCCGTTCGACCCGGCGTCGCGCAACGGCGCGGGCACCCCGGCGGTAGCCGGCTCGGTCCCCGCCATGCCGGCCTGGTCGGACCTCACCGGTGCGACCGGCGCCAACGCGGCCAGCCCGTTCACCCCGCGTAACCCCAACGGCCAGCCGATCGACCCGCTGCCGCAGCGGCGCAACAACGGTGAGGCCGAGCCGGCCACCGGCCAGCAGCCGAGCATCCCGCGGCAGCTGCCGAGCAGCCCGGAGGCCGGGTCCTACTCGCCGCCGCCGGTCTCCGCACCGCCGCTGCCGCCGGTCTCGGGCGGTCCGGTCTCCGGCTCGCCGGTCTCGGCGCAACCGTTCTCGGGTCCGCCGGTCTCCGCGTCGCCGTACGCCGGTCCGCCGACGTCCGCCTCGCCCTATGCCGGCCCGCCGACCTCGGCGTCGCCGTACGCCGGCCCGCCGGTCTCGGCGCAGCCCTACTCGGCGCCGCCGGTCTCCGCCCAGCCGTACTCCGGGCAGCCCTACTCGGGTCAGCCGTACTCCGCGCCGCCGGCCGGCCAGCCGTACTCCGCGCCGCCGGCCGGACAGCCCTACTCGGCCCCGCCGGCTGGGCAGCCCTACTCCGCGCCGCCGGCGAACCAGCTGCCGTCGCGGCCGGCCTCGAGCGCCGCGGCGCCGCCGGTGTGGCCGCCGGTCGCCGGTGCGGACCGGGACGCCGCGACGCCGCCGGTGCCCGAGCGCCTCGCCGCGGCCCTGGACATGACGACCGAGCTGCCGCGGGTGCCGCGGCCCGGTACGGAGAGCCAGCCGTCGGCCGCGCCGACGCCGGCTCCCGCGCCGGCCGCGCCGCAGGCGCAGAGCCGACCCACGCCGCCCCCGCAGGCCCAGAACCGGCAGCGTTACGCGGACGAGACGATGGAGTTGCCGATCTTCCGGGAGCTCGAGTCGGCCTGGTTCCGTACCGCTCGGCGGGGGTCGGAGGAGTCGGCGAAACCCGCACAGCCGGCGGCGGCGAACGGTGCCACGACGCAGCAGTTCGCCGCAGTGGACGACACCGGCCGGGCCGTCCAGAAGACACCACCCGGGACGACAGGTAACGCACCGATGGCAGAGACTCCGACGGTCGGAGGGGCGCCACGGGGGAACGGGTCGACCGCGAACGGGGGCAGCCGGCCCACGATCGCCGAGAGCCTGCCCACCCGTCGGCCCCAGCAGCAGACCAACGGCTGGCAGACCGCTGCCGACGACGGGTGGCGGGCCGCCACGGCGGCCACCGACGTGCCGGTGCAGGCCACCACGACGACGGGTCTGCCGAAGCGCACGCCGATGGCACAGTTGGTGCCGGGCGCGGTGGAAAAGCCCGCCGCGGCCGTCCAGCGGCGTACGCCGGAGGGTGTACGCGGCCTGCTCTCGGCCTACCACCGGGGTGTGCAGCGTGGACGTAGCAACCCCGCGGAGAGCAACTCGACCAGCCCGGAGGCGACTCCGGGAGGGCAGCAATCCTCGCAGTCTGGCTCAGGCCCAGTGGCCGGGAGCGGGCAGAAGGAGCAAGAAGGATGACTACTACGCAGGATCTCGGTTGGCTCCTCGCCAACTTCGCCGACCGGGTACCCGGTGTCGCGCACGCGGTCGCGGTCTCCGCGGACGGCCTGCTCCTCGCGTCGTCAAGGGATCTCCCGCGTGACCGGGCCGACCAACTGGCGGCCATCTCGTCCGGCCTGGTCAGCCTGACCCAGGGCGCGGCCCGCTGCTTCGAGGGAGGCGCGGTGTTGCAGACGGTCGTGGAGATGGACAATGGCTTCCTGTTCCTGATGTCCATCTCGGACGGCTCGTCGTTCGCGGTGCTCGCCGCGCGCAGCAGCGACGTCGGGCAGGTCGGCTACGAGATGGCGTTGCTCGTCGACCGGGTGGGCGACGCGCTGACCCCGCAGCCGCGCGCGGCTGCGGGAATGCTGGGCTGACGCCCTGCTGACCACGGTCGGCTGGGCAGTAGCGACGACAAGACGGGCTCCACCGGATGGAGCCGGTGCCGGGTACGAAGGAGGTGAGCGGCGACATGTCCGATCGTGACGAACCGACAGGAGCGTTGGTCCGTCCATACGCCGTCACCCGTGGTCGTACCCGCCCCCGACTCGACATCGCGCTGGAGGCGCTCGTCGAGACGACGGTGCGCGGCCGGGCCGCTGCCAACGGCAGCATCGGCCAGGGCCGCGAACACCAGTACATCGCCGCGCTGTGTGACGGACGCGTGCAGTCGCTCGCCGAGATCGCGGCGCGGATGCAGCTCCCGCTTGGTGTGGCCCGGGTGCTCATCGCCGACATGGCGACGGACGGCCTGGTCGCGGTCCACGAGCCGACCATCCTGGACGACTCGAACGACGCGGTGGGCACTGAACTGCTGGAGAGGGTGCTGAGTGGACTTCGCAGGCTCTGACATGTCGCACCGCCCGCCGAGCCCGAGCGGGCGCGTGACGTCGGCGAAGATCGTTATTGCCGGTGGATTCGGCGTCGGCAAGACGACGCTGGTCGGCTCGGTATCGGAGATCACGCCGCTGACCACCGAGGCCATCATGACCTCCGCCGGCGTGGGCGTCGACGACAACCGGCAGGTGCCGGGAAAGTCGACGACCACGGTGGCCATGGACTTCGGCCGCATCACGATCGACCGTGACCTGATCCTGTACCTGTTCGGTACGCCGGGTCAGACCCGGTTCTGGTTCATGTGGGACGAACTGGTGCGCGGGGCGATCGGTGCGGTCGTGCTGGTGGACACCCGCCGGCTGGCCGACTGCTTCGCGGCGATCGACTTCTTCGAGCACCGGCGGCTGCCGTACCTGGTGGCCATCAACTGCTTCGACGGGATGCAGTACCACGACCCGCAGGACGTCCGGGACGCGCTGGCGATCTCGAGCGACGTGCCGGTGGTGGCCTGTGACGCCCGTAACCGGGAGTCGACGAAGCACGTGCTGATCTCGCTGGTCGAGTACGTGCTCACCATGCGTCGTACCCGCGCGGTCGCGCCCGCCTGACGGGCCCGTCGACACGCCCGGTGCGGCTTCGGCCGCCACCGGGCGTTTGTCGCTGTCCGGGCACGCCCGACGCCGCTGCACGCCCGACGCCGCTGCATGCCCCCCAGTCGGCGCGCCCACCCCGGGTGCCAGCCGGGCTGGGCGACGCCACGGCGGGATAGCCATGCCGCTTCGCCGCCGCCGGTGTGCGCGTGTCGAGGGCTGGGCACGCCCGGCGGCCGCGCCCACGCCAGCGGCCGGGGCGGGCCGCACCGACGCCAGCGGCCGGCAGAGTGGGCCGTACCGCCGCGAGCGTCCACCCCAGAGCCGAGAGCCCCTGCCGCCGCCGGTGTGCGATCAACCGGGGGCGTACAGGGGCTCAGGGGTAGGTCAGGTCGCCGCGGTCAGGAACGGTAGCCGGCGGAGCGGTACTCGTACTCTCGGTCGTCGTCGCGGTCACCGTGGTCGCGGCTGAAGTCCCAGCCACCGGCGGCCTCCCGCCCGGGGCGGCCGCCCACCGCGAAACCGCCGATCTCCTGCCCACGGCGCCAGCCGCGGAAGTAGCCGGTGGTGTTCTCGGCAAGGCTGGCGGCGTCCCGCACGATCCGCAGCGGGCGCTCCTCCCGTAGCGGCGAACCGGGCACCAGGTTGGCCTGCGGCACCCGCTTGGGCAGCCCGGCTGTGGTCTCCGCACCGACCGCCGGGCGGGCGGCCTGCTCGGCCGCCTGCCAGCCGGCGTCGGAGGTGGTCGACCAGTCCAGGTCCACCTCGTCGACGTGCCCGACGAACCACGCGGACTTCGCCTGCGCGAAGATCAGCAGGTCGCCGTCGCCACCCTCGTCCGCCACCGGTGGTGGCCGGTGTTCGACCGGCGGTGGCCGGTGCTCGGCCGCGGGCGGCCGGTGTTCGACCGGGGGCGGCGGCCGGTGCTCGGCCGCCGGGCGTTCGACCGGCGGGCGTTCGGCGCGGCTCGGGAGCCGACCATTGCGGCCGACGTCCGACCGGTCGACCAGCCGCAGCGGCGGAGTCTCCAGCTGCGGGTCGGCCGGCGGGTTGGCACCCTCGCGCAGCGCCCGGTCGGCCAGCGGCGGCGGCTCGACGAGCCGCAGCATCGGCGGTTCCTGCGGCAGGTCGTCGGCGAGCCAGGGCGGGGTGACCCGTCCCTCGCCCGTCCCCGGGTCGGTCGGCGCGTCCACGCCGCGTCCGTAGGAGTAGGCGACCGGGTTGTTCGCCGAACTGTCGGCCGGGTCCTCCGGGTTGTTGACCAGCGGCCAGTTGGCCCGCGAACCGGGCGGGGCGGCGGACTCCTGGTCGGGTCGGGGCGTGGGCACCGGGACGCTCAGGTCGGTGGCGCTGAAGCCGCCCGTGGGGGGCGGTGGTGGCGCCGCGCCGTTCGTCTTCGGCCTCGGCGGGATCACCGTGCGCTGCCGCTCGGCACGGGCGTTGTTGATCGCCGCGGTGGTCAGAGTGGGTCGGAAGGGCTCACCCGCCTCGGCGGGCGGCACGTTGCCCCGCTGCGCCGGTGCGATCGGGGTGATCCCGGGCGGCGGCGGTGGCGGCGCGGAGACCGGACGGTTGGTGGGTCCGTCGATCCGGCTCGGGGTCGGCTCGGCCCGCCCGGGCGGGGCGGACACCGGCGGACCGGCCATCGCGGCCGGAGCCACCGGCGCCGGTGCGACCGGCGGCGGGGTGACCGGTGCGGGTGCCACCGGCGGCGGCCCGAGCGGTCGCGGGGTGAGCGGCGGGTTGCCGCCGGAGACGGGCTCCGGACGGCTGCGGCGGCCGCCGCCGGAGGGCAGCGGCTCGGCGGTCGCCGGCCGGACCGCCCGCAGGTTGGTGCCGGTGGTTCCCAGAGCGGTCAGCTCCTCCACCGGCTCACCGCGCCGGGCGGCGGCCCGGCGGCCCGGCGCCGGTGCGGGCGTGGTGACCCGGGAGCTGAGCGCGCCCACCAGCGCGTCGCAGCCCGCGTCGCAGGCACGGACCGAGGCGACCGCCTGCCGGACGGTCTCCGCCACGGCAGAGGTGAGCGCCCGGTTCACGGTGGCCCGGCGAGGGGTCTCGGAGATGGCGACCCGCAGTGCGGTGACCGCCTCGTCGATGTCCTCGGCGTCCGCGACGCCGTCGGCGGCGAGGTGCGCGGCGATGGCGTCCGCGGCGACCGGGGTCTCCCGACCGCGGGTGGCGCCGCCACCGAGCATCCCCGGCTCCGGCAGCGCGTCGAGCACGGCCAGCGGGATCGGCTCGGCCGGGTCGGGGTATGCGCGCAGCGCCGCCGGGTAGAGCTCGCGGAGCACTTCGCGCAGTGCGACGGCGGCAGAGTGCCGCCCGCTGGCCAGCGCGGCATGTGCGGCGAGCACCTGCTTGTAGCCGGCGAGGTCTCGGGGCGCGGGCAGGGTGACCGCGGAGAGCGCCCCGGCCTGCAGGGCCCGGGCCAGGCCGACGGCCCGTCGCTCGGCCGGCGGCGACTGCATCTCCTCCAGCGAGTCGTCGTCGGCGAACCGCTCGGCGAAGTCGTCCACCGAGTCGTCGTCGGCGATCGCCAGCGGGCGCCCGGCCGCGCTGAGCAGCGAGGTCACCGTGTGGTCGTCGCTGTCGGCGGCGATCGCCGCACCGCTCGGCCCGCCTGACCGCTCCACGAGCAGCGCGACCAGCTGGGCGTAACCCGCCGGTTCGTCGCCGATCTCGCAGACATGCAGCAGACGGCCTGCGTCATCGACCACAGCAGACGTCAGCGTCGAGCCGGCCGAGGCCGGTCGGTCGGCCGGATCCGCCGAGGCCAGACCGCAGTACACGCGCACGAGCGCCACGGCGTCGTCCTCCTCCCGGGACAGGTCTTTCCTCTGCCAGAGACTGATGCTCCCCGGTACGGGTCAGTCGCGCCAGTCCACGACCGCAGAGATCTTGCCGACAATGGTGCGCCAACCGAGACTTGCGGTTTGTGCCCCGATTTTCTTCAGCCGCCGTCGACCCCGGAAAGCGCCGATCCCGCCGTTGACGGTGGCCCGCAGCGCCTCGTCCAGATCGTCGAGGCTGGAGCCGGCCGAGAGCATGTCGAGCACGGCGGGTAGCCGCAGCGCGTACGACAGGTCACGGGCGACCTCGCCGGCCTCGATCAGGAGCGTCGGATCCCACGTGTCGTGCCCGCCGCGGAGGTTCTCCACCACTAGGTCGAGCTCGTAGGTGTCCTCGTCGAGCGGCGCGATGTGGGCCGGTTCCACCCGTTCGGACAGTTCCCGCCAGCTGTCCAGTTGGGACAGATCGTTGGGCGCACCGGATCGGATGAAACTGACCAACGACTCCGGGGTCTTGAAGAGCAGCAGCCGGCCCCGGTGGGTGAGGAAGACCGGCACCTCCTCGTCGTCCGCCTCCTCGGCGGCCTCCTCCTCGGAGTCGGCGTCCTCGTCGGAGTCGGCGGTCTCCCGGCGGCGCTTGGCGTCCTCGTCGCTCTCGGCGAACTCCTCGGCCAGCTCCTCGTCGAGGATCACGACGGTCTCGTCGTCCTCGTCCTCCTCCTCGAGCACCTGGCGGCGGGCGAGGAAGGGGTCGTCCTGGTCGCGCTCGGTGACGTCGGTCGGGGTCAGCTCCCCGGCCGGCCGGTACGCCCGCAGGGTGAAGCCGGTGCCGGCGGGCAGGGCGATCTCCACCGGGTCGATGCCGACCTCGTCCCAGAGCGAGCGGTCGACCGCGACCGACGCGTCGTCGGTCTCGGCTTCCTCCGGCTCGGTGGTGTCGTCGAGCTCGGGCTCGTCGGCGTCGGGCCGTTGAGGCGACTGGCGGGCCACGCTGACCTCCGTGTGCTTCGGGCTGCCCACCCGCCGACGTCTCCGACGGCGAGTGACTCTGGGCACATACCCTAGTGGGCCGCTCCGGAACACCTGAGCCCGCACCCCGGTGGCGGTCCGGCCGCCGGACAAGTAGCGTAGCTACGTATGAAGGCCCAGGCGTTGCACGGACACCTCGACGCCCTGCTCCTCGCCGTGCTCGAGGCGGGGTCGCTGCACGGCTACGCCATCATCGAGGCGTTGCGGGCCCGCAGCGACGGCAACCTCGATCTGCCGACCGGCACCATCTATCCCGCGCTGCGCCGACTGGAGCGGGCCGGGCATGTGGCCAGCACCTGGAGCACCGTCAACGGCCGGGAGCGGCGGACGTACCAGCTCACCGACGCCGGGCGCCGGGCGCTGGCCGGCGAGCGGGCGGGCTGGCGCGAGTTCAGCTCCACCGTCGGCCGCTTCCTCGACCCGGACGCCCCACCCACCCCCGCCTGAGCCGCCCGGCGAGGCTCAGCGGGCGGCGAGCAGCCAGCCACGGGCGGCCCGGCCCACCCAGATGTAACCGGCCCCCGCCACCACCATGCCGACGATCATCGGCGGCCAGCTGAGCGCCGCGTCCCAGAGCCCGATCGACCAGCCGAAGAGCGCCGCCCCGGCGAGCACACCGAGCCCGAGCAGACCGGTCAGGCCGGTGCCGACCAGCCGGGCGAGGACGGCGGGGCCGGGCCGTGCCGAGCGGGCAGTCACCGTGACCAGCAGCAGCCCGACGACCGCGGCGGCGAGCGCGCCCAGCCAGATGCCGCTCACCGACCGGGAGAGCAGGAGATAGCCGGCCGGCGGGTGCGGACCGTCACTGCTCCAGCTCGACCCGCGCCAGGTGAGGTCTCCGGCGACGGCCAGCGTCGCCGCGAACGCGAGCACCCGCAGCGACAGCCCGCGCAGCGCCGCCACCGCAAGCTCGGCCTGCCACGCCGGCAGGAGCTGCGCCGGGCTGCCGAACTCGGCCACCGCCTGCCGCTCGGCCTCCGCCGCCGGCAGCCCGCCGGCCCGGTACGCCTCGACGGCGTCCAGCAACCCGTGCCGGGCCTCGGTGAGCAGGTCGGACTTGAGCCGGGCCGGCCCGTGCAGGCGGGCGGCCAGCTCCCGCAGGTGGCCCTCCACCGAGACGTCGTCGCAGCGCAGCATGGCCCCACCCTGCCACGCCGGGCGGACCGCCGTCGTCCGGGAGAACCCTGGACCGACCCGGAGACCGGTCAGGGCGCCAGGGCCAGGTAGCCGCGCTCCGCCGCCTCCTGGATGAGCCACTGGTCGCGGTACCAGCCGGGGGTGGCGACCAGGTCGGCGTGCCGACCCCGCTGCACCACGTGGCCGGCGTCGAGGACCACAATCTCGTCCAGCCCGGCCAGCCCGCTGAGCCGGTGGCTGATCAGCAGCACCGAGTGCCCCGCCGGGGTCGCGGCCAGCACCGAGGCGAGCACGGCGTCGGCGGCGGCCGGGTCCAGCCCTTCGGTCGGTTCGTCGAGCACCAGCACGGCCGGCGCGGCCAGCAGCGCCCGGGCCAGGGCCAACCGCTGGCGCTGCCCGCCGGAGAGCTGCCCGCCCTCCTCGCCGACCACGGTGTCCCAGCCGGCGGGCTGTGCCCGTACCCAGTCGAGCAGCCCGGCTGCCGCGGTCGCGGCGGCCAGTTCGTCCTCACCGGCGCCCGGCCGGCCGAGCAGCAGGTTCTCCCGGACCGAGGCGTGGAAGACGTACGCCTCGGCGAGCAGCCCGCCGACCGCGCGGGGCAGCTCGTCCTCGGAGTACGTCGCCAGGTCCCGCCCGTTTACCGTGACCCGACCGGACGAGGGGCGCACCGCGCCGGTCAGGACGGCGGCCAGGGTGCTCTTGCCCGCACCGCTCGGGCCGACCACCGCGACCCGGCGGCCCGCCGGCAGGTCGAGGCTGAGCCGGTCGAGCGCCGGCACGGCGCCGGTGCGGTACCGGACGGTCACCTCGTCGAAGCGCACGTCGTGCGGCCCGACCACGGGCGGGGCCGGCTGCGCCCGCCCGTCCTCGGGCCGGGCCGGCCGCTCCGCCGGCCCGCCCGTCGGCGATGTGGCCGGCGCCGGTCCGGCGGGTGCGGAGTCGACGTCGCCGAGCAGGGCGGCGACCCGGGCCAGTCCGGCCCGGAGCTGGGTCCACTGCCGGGCCGCCCCGACCAGCGCCAGCGTGATCTCGACCGCGGCGAGCGTGCCGACGGCCAGGACGCCGACCAGCACGCCGGGCACCTCCGCGGCCAGCGCGACCAGCACCACCGCGCCGGCGGTGAGCCCGGCGACGAGGGTGCCGGCCGCGTCCACCGCGAAGCCGGCGGCGGCGAGCCGGCGTTCCAGTCGGGCCAGCCGCTGGGCGCGCCCGGTCGCCGCGCGCAGCGCGGAGTCGGTGGCCCCGAACGCGGCGAGGTCGGCAGCGCCGTGGGTCAGGTCGATCGCGTCGGCGGCCAGCGCCCCGCGCAGCGGCGCCAGTTCGTCGGCGCTGCGCCGGGTCAGCGCGGTGGCCAGTGCGGGCAGTGCCACCCCGGCGACCAGCAGTCCGACGGCGAGCGCGCCGGCGGCGGGCGGTGAGATCAGCGCGGCCCCGCCCACCGCGAGCACGCTGACCAGCACCGCCGCCGAAGCCGGAACGAGCACCCGCAGCAGCAGGTCCTGGACCGCCTCGACGTCGGAGACCAGGCGACTCAGCGCGTCGCCGGTGCGGGGCGGGGCAGCCTGCCGCGCGGCGAGGCTCGCGAAGACCCGGGCCCGGACGTCGGTGATCATCCGGAGCACGGCGTCGTGCCCGGCCAACCGTTCGGTGTAGCGGAACACGCCGCGGCTGATCGCCAGGGCCCGGACGGCGACGATGGCCACCGTCAGCCGGTCCAGCGGCGGCCGCCCGGCGGCGCTCATCAGCAGCCAGGTGGCGGTCGCCATCAGGGCCAGCCCGGCGAGTTCGGTGGCGGCGGCGAGCAACCCGGCGCCGACCAGCCGGTTCAGGTACGGCCGGGCCAGCCGCAGGACGGTTCGCTCGGCCCGGCCGGACCCGGCCGGACTGGTCCGTGGTGTCGCGGCGTCGGGTCGCGGCGCTTCGGTCATCGGGTCGCCTTCCCGGTGGGCGCCGGAGCCAGCTCGGTGACCCGGCCGTCCTCGATCCGCAGGATCCGGTCGGCGTCGTCGAGCAGCGCCGGGCGGTGCGCCACCAGCAGTGCGGTGCGGCCGGTCACCAGCCGCCGGGTCGCGGCGAGCACCACCGCCTCCGAGGCGCTGTCCAGCCGGGCGGTCGGCTCGTCGAGCAGCACCACCGGGGCGTCCCGGAGGAAGGCCCGGGCCAGCGCGACCCGCTGCCGTTGCCCGCTGGAGAGACCGTGCCCCCGCTCGCCGAGCATCGTGTCGAGCCCGTCGGGCAGCCCGGCCACCACCTCGTCGAGGGCTGCGCCGTGTACGGCCCCGGCGAGCGTCTCGGCGGGGGTGTCGGCGGCACCGAGCCGGATGTTGTCGGTCAGCGAGGCGGCGAAGAGGTGCGCGCGCTGCGGCACCCAGGCGAGCTGCCGGCGCCACGCGTCGGGATCGGCGTCGGTCAGGTCGACTCCGCCGACGGTCACCCGCCCGCTGGTCGGGGTGACGAAGCCGAGCAGCAGCCCGAGCAGGGTGCTCTTGCCCGCCCCGCTCGGGCCGATGATCGCGATCCGCTCGCCGGGCCGGATGGTCAGCGTCACGTCGCGCAGCGCGGTGGTCCGCTCGTACGCCACGGTCACCGACTCGAACCGGATCTCGCCCCGGCCGTCCGGGACGAGGCGTGCAGCCGGCCCGGCCGGGGCCGGCGCCCCGGTCTGCACCTCGAACGCGTCGTTCAACGCGCTGAGCCCCTCCATGCTGGCGTGGAAACGGCTGCCGGCCGCCCGCAGCGGCAGGTACGCCTCCGGGGTGAGCAGCAGCACCAGTAGCGCGGTCTGCAGGGCGAGCCCTCCGCCGAGCAGCCGGATGCCGACCGGCACCGCCACCAGGGCCACCGAGAGGGTGGCGACCAGCTCCAGCACCAGGGCGGAGAGGAAGGCGATGCGCAGCGTCTTCATGGTGGCGACCCGGTGCCCGTCGGCCATCCGGCGGACCACGTCGACCTGCGCTCGGGCCCGGCCGAAGGCGCGCAGCGTGGGCAGGCCGGCGACCATGTCCAGGAAGTGCCCGCCGAGCAGGGAGAGTCGGCGCCACTGCCGCTCGGTGGCGGCCTGCGCCTGCCAACCGAGCAGCGCACCGAAGATCGGAATCAGCGGCAGGGTCAGCGCGATGATCACCGCCGAACTCCAGTCGGCCAGGCCGATCCGGGCCAGCACGGCCACCGGGACGGTGACGCTGAGCACCAGCTGGGGCAGGTATCCGGTGAAGTAGGCGTCCAACGCGTCCAGCCCACGCCCGGCCAGGGTGGCGAGCTGCCCGGCCCGCTGCCCGGCGACCCAGCCCGGCCCGTGCCGGCCGACCGCGCCGAGCAGGTCCGCGCGCAGCGCGGCCTTGACCGTCGCGGCCACCCGGGCGGCCACCGTGCCCTGCGCCCAGACGAGCAGCGCCCGGGCCGCGACGGTGGCCACGAAGCCGCCCAGGGCGGGGCGGTCCAGCCGGCCGTCGAACGCGGTGGCGAGCAGCATGGCCAGGGCGGTGGCCTGCGCGACGACCAGCGCTGCGGCGGCCACGCCGAGGAGTGCGAGCAGGGCGAGGTCGCGGCGGGCCGCGGGGACCCGACGCAGCAGACGTGGGTCGAAGGGGCGGCGGTTCACCAGTACACCGGTGCCCTGCCGTCCGTCCGTCCCCGGAACACCCACCAACACATCAGCTGGAAGCCTAGTAGGGCCGGCAGGAGCGGCAGCGCCAGCCAGCCCAGCAGGCGCAGGGTGGGTGCGCTGGCCGCCGCGTCGGCCACGGTCAGTGACGCGCTCGGGTCGGTGGTGGAGACCAGCACGTAGGGCCAGAGGGTCGCGCCGACCAGCGCCACCGGCAGGGCCAGGGCCACCGCGGTGGCGGCGAAGGCCAGCCCGGGCCGCCGCCGCGTGAGCGCCGCGCGGGCCACCAGCAGCGCCGCGACCAGCAGCACCGGCAGCAGTACGCCGGCCAGCGGTCGTTGTGCGGTGGCGCGTACCCGCTCGGAAAGCAGGCCGGCGACGGTGGCCAGGCCGATCGCGGCGAGCGCCACCGGGATCAGCCGGCGGGCCAGCCGGCCGACCACGAGCGCGTCCGCTTCCGGCAGCCGAAGGGTGAGGAAGGTCGCACCGTGCAGCGCGATCAGGGCGAGCACGGCCAGCCCGGCCGCCGCGACGAACGGGGTGAAGAGGTGGGTCAGCCCGGCGACGTGCCCGTCGCTGTGCAGCGGTACGCCCTGGAGCAGCCCGGCCAGCACGGCGCCCCAGCCGAGCGCGGCGAGCGCGCTGCCGGCGACGACCACCCGGTCCCACCCGTTCCGGGCCCGCTGACCGGTGGGGCGGCTGCGCAGCTGCACCCCGGCGGTCACCAGGATCACCCCGGCGAGCGCGCCGAGCACCGCCGGGTAGAACCCGGCGAGCAGTTCCCCCTCCAGCAGCGGGAAGGCGCCGAAGAGGATGCCGACGGCGGCCACCAGCCAGACCTCGTTGCCGAGGAAGAACGGGCCGACGGCGTTGAGTGCCGCCCGGCGGCGGCCGGGGTCGGTCTCGCGGGCGAGCAGCAGGCCGACGCCGTAGTCGTAGCCGCCGAGCACCAGGTAGCTGGCGAAGAAGAGGCCGAGCAGGGCGTACCAGGCGAGTTCCATGGTCGGCTCCTAGGCGAGGGCGGGTGAGGGGGCGAGGTCGGCGGGCTCTCCCGGCGGCCGGCCGAGGGCCGGGTCGTGGGCGCCACGCGCGGCGTGCCGGGCGAGCAACACCCAGTTGGTGACGGCGAGGGTGCCGAGCAGCAGGCTGAATCCGATCAGCGAGGTGAGCATCACCGGCGCGCCGACCGGGGAGACCGCCTGCTCGACCGGGAGCAGCCCGTACGCCACCCAGGGCTGGCGGCCGACCTCGCGGGAGATCCAGCCGAGGATCACCGCGACGAAGGGCACCGGCAGGGCGAGCAGCAGCAGCCAGAGCGGGAAGCGCAGCCGGATGATCCAGTCGCGCCAGATCAGCGGCACCAGCAGCCAGAGCAGGCCGAGGCCGAAGCCGGTCAGGATCATGAAGCCGAGCCCGGCGCTGGCCAGCACCGGTGGGGTGTAGTCGCCGGGGCCGAACCGCGTGGTCCACTCGGCGACCAGCGCGTCGGCCTCGGGGCCGGCGCCGAACTTGGTCGGCTGCACGGCGCCGACCGGGCCGAACTGGGCGAAGCCGAAGCCCTGCACCATGGTGACGGCCAGTGCCGCGGTGACCAGGCCGATCCGCAGTGAGGTACGGAAGAGCGCGTGGTCGGCGGTGCGCCGGATCAGGTGCCAGGCGCTCACCGCCGCCATCAGCATCCCGCCCACGAGCATTGACGCCGAGACCACGTGGCCGAACGCCATGCCGAGGCTGGGGTTGGTGAGCAGGGCACCGAAGTCGGTGAGGTGGGCGACGCCGTCGCGCAGTTCGTAGCCGACCGGGTTCTGCAGCCAGGAGTTGGCCACCATGATCCAGAACGCCGAGGCGTACGCGGTCAGCGCGACGCCGTAGAGCAGCGCGAGGTGCAGTCCGCGTCGCATCCGGTGCCAACCGAAGATCCACATGCCGAGGAAGGTGGACTCCAGGAAGAACGCGACGAGGGTCTCGACGGCGAGCGGGGCCCCGAAGACGTTGCCGACGTAGCGCGACAGCCCGCTCCAGTTCAGCCCGAACTGGAACTCCATCACGATGCCGGTGGCGATGCCGAGCACGTAGTTGATCACGTAGAGCTGGCCCCAGAACCGGGTCAGCCGTTCGAACCTCTGGTTGCCGGTGATCACCCAGGCGGTCTGCAGCCCGACCAGCAGGGTGACCAGGCCGAGCGTGACCGCGACGAAGAGAAAGTGGATCGAGGTGGTGGTGGCGAACTGCAGTCGGGCGAGGAGCAGGGTGTCCATGGCCGGCTCTCCAACGGTTGGCTCGCTTGTCGTAGCGAGCCTACACGTAGATTCCCTACGTATAACTACTACGTCGTGTCGTAGACAATGTTACGACAAGGCGTAGTAGTTGTGGGGGGCGTCGCGGGTCAGCTCAGGAAGAGCGAAACGGGCAGCGCGACCAGGGTGGACGCCACGGCCAGCGCGGCGGCGCCGATCAGGCGGGGTGGCCGGTCGGCGACCAGCAGCCGCTGCACCCGGACGTCCAGATCCCGGTCGCCCATGCCCAGGGCGCCGACCGGGGTGATCCGGTGACCGGCTGCGGCGAACCGACGTAGCGCACCGGCCAGCGGCGCCTCGGCGTGCAACTCGCGGGCCTTGTCGTCGGCGCGCATCTCGACCAGCAGGGCGACCCGCTCATGCGCCCGCCGGACCCAGCCGAACCAGGGCAGCGCCCGGCAGAGCGCGGTGAACGGCAGCAGCACCAGGTCGTGCCGCTCCTCGGCGTGTGCCCGCTCGTGGGTGAGCACGGCGGCCAGCTCGGCCCGGTCCAGCAGGCTCAGCGTCCCGGCGCTCACCACCACCCGAGGCTTCACGCCGGGCAGGCAGTACGCCGCCGCGCTCGGATGGTCGAGCACCAGCGCGCCGGGCGCGGCGGGGTCGTTCCGGGCCACCAGGGTGAGCAGCTCCCGGTGCCGGCGCTGTGCGCGGACCGCGCCGTGGATGCTGCGCACGGTGGTGGTCAGCAGCACCGCGCCGATGCCGAAGCCGAAGCTGACCCCGGCCAGGTGCAGCACCCCCAGCCCGGCGGGGAGGGTGTCGTGCAGCAGGTCGTCGAAGAGGGAGACCAGGGCGGTGCCGGTGGGCTGGTCGTACGCGGTCAGCCCGAGCGCCATCGGCAGGCCCATGGCGGAGAGCCCGAGCGCCAGACCGACCGCCTGCCAGCAGACGATGGCCACCCGTGGGCTGCGCCACGTCCAGGTGGATCGGGCGAGCACCTGCGCGGTCAGCCGGCAGGCCAGGACGGTCAGGGCGAAGTGCAGGGCGTACGCCATGGCAGCCGCCCTACCGGTCCGCGGCCTCGTCGGCGGGGGCCGGGCGGGTGGCCGGCGGGTCGATCTGATCGGTGAGCGCGTCCTCGGCCGGCCTGGCGCCGGCGGCCTCGGCGGAGAGCGCGGCGCGCAGCACCTCGGCCTCCGTGCCGGTCACCGAGCGGGCGAAGCGCACCAGCGCCGCGTCCCGGCTGCCGCCCAGGTCGAGCGCGTCGAGCATGAGCTGGGCGATGTGCCCCTCGCGGGTGCCCGCGGCGCGGTAGCGCCAGGCCCGGCCCTCCCGTTCGCGCTGCACCATGCCCTTGCCGGCCAGTCGGTCCAGCACGGTCATCACCGTGGTGTAGGCCAGCTCTCGGCCGGCCAGCGCGTCGGCCACCTCCCGCACCGTGACGCCGTCCGACGTGCCGGGGACCGAGTCCCAGAGCACGTCCATCACCGCACGTTCGAGATCACCAAGCCGAGTCACGCCACAATCCTACCCCCGGTAGTAGACCCCTCCCCGAGGCGGCACCGCGTGAGCTGACCCTCCTCGCGGACCCGGACCGGCGAGGGTTTCCGGGGGAGCCCGCCCGCGTCGGGATCAAGCCTGACCGCCCAGAGCGGGCGGGCTCCCCCGGAAACCCCACAGAGCGAGGGACCGCGACTCACACCCCCTTGGGATGCCAGACCGTCTTCGTCTCCAGCAGGGTGGTCATCCGGGTCACGCCGGGGTCGGCGAACCAGTCGTGGTCCGCCGGGGCCGGCCGGAGCACCCGCTTGAGGTTCTCGGCGGCCTTGACCTCCAGGTCGGCGGCGAGTTCGGCGTCGACGACCCCGGTCAGGTCGATCGCGTTGACGTCCATGTGGCTCGCCAGCGTCGGCACCGTCTCGGAGATCCGGCCGGTGAGCAGGTTCACCACGCCACCGGGCAGATCCGAGGTGGCCAGCACCTCGGCGAGGGTGACCGCCGCGAGGGGCTGCGCCGGCGACGCGGCCACCACGACGGTGTTGCCGGTCACGATCGCCGGGGCGACCACGCTGACCAGGCCGAGCAGCGCCGGCTGCTCCGGGGCCACCACGGCCACCACGCCGGTCGGCTCCGGCGCGGAGAGATTGAAGTAGGGGCCGGCCACCGGGTTCGCCCCGCCGTACACCTGGGCGAGCTTGTCGGACCAGCCGGCGTACCAGACCCAGCGGTCGATCGCCGCGTCCACCTCGTCGGCCGGGACACCGAGCGCGACGAACTGCTCGCGCCGGCCCTCCAGCATCTCCGCGACCCGGTAGAGGATCTGACCCCGGTTGTACGCGGTCGCTCCGGCCCAGCCCTTCACGGCGGCGCGGGCGGCGACCACGGCGTCCCGCGCGTCCTTGCGGGAGGCAAGAGAGACGTTGGAGTCCTGCACGAGATACGACCGTCCCGACTCGCTGCGCGGGAACTTCCCGCCGATGAAGAGCTTGTACGTCTTGCGTACCGCGACCCGCTCAGACATTGAGGTAGCCCTCCAGCCCGTGCCGGCCGCCCTCGCGACCGTAGCCCGACTCCTTGTAGCCGCCGAACGGCGAGGTGGGGTCGAACTTGTTGAACGTGTTGGCCCAGACGACGCCGGCGCGCAGCCGGTCGGCCATCCAGAGGATCCGGGAACCCTTGTCGGTCCAGATTCCGGCGGACAGCCCGTAGGGCGTGTTGTTCGCCTTCTCCACCGCCTCGGCCGGGGTACGGAAGGTGAGCACCGAGAGCACCGGGCCGAAGATCTCCTCCCGGGCGATCCGGTGCGCCTGGGTGACCCCGGTGAAGATGGTCGGGGCGAACCAGAAGCCCCGGTCGGGCAGCTCGCACGGCGGCGACCAGCGGTCCGCGCCTTCGGCCGAGCCCGCGTCGGAGAGTTCGCGGATCCGGGCCAGCTGGGCCGCCGAGTTGATCGCGCCGATGTCGGTGTTCTTGTCCAGCGGGTCGCCGACCCGCAGCTGGGCCATCCGCCGCTTGAGCGACTCCAGCACCCGGTCGGCGACGTTCTCCTGGATCAGCAGCCGGGAGCCGGCGCAGCAGACGTGCCCCTGGTTGAAGAAGATCCCGTTGACGATGCCCTCGACCGCCTGGTCGATCGGCGCGTCGTCGAAGACGATGTTGGCCGCCTTGCCGCCCAGCTCCAGGGTGAGCTTCTTACGGGTGCCGGCGACCGAGCGGGCGATGGCCCGGCCGACCTCCGTCGACCCGGTGAACGCGACCTTGTCCACCCCCGGGTGCTCGACCAGCGCCCGGCCGGTCTCGCCCGCGCCGGTGACGATGTTGACCACACCGGCCGGCAGCTCGGCCTGCTGGCAGATCTCGGCGAAGAGCAGCGCGGTCAGCGGGGTGGTCTCGGCCGGCTTCAGCACCACCGTGTTACCGGCGGCGAGCGCCGGGGCGATCTTCCAGGCCAGCATCAGCAGCGGGAAGTTCCACGGGATGACCTGCGCCGCCACGCCGAGCGGCCGGGGGTTGGCGCCGAACCCGGCGTGCTCCAGCTTGTCGGCCCAGCCGGCGTAGTAGAAGAAGTGCGCGGCGACCAGCGGCAGGTCGACGTCCCGGGATTCCTTGATCGGCTTGCCGTTGTCCAGCGACTCCAGCACCGCCAGCTCGCGGGAGCGCTCCTGGATGATCCGGGCGATCCGGAACAGGTACTTGGCCCGGTCTCGGCCCGGCATCGGGCCCCAGACCTTCTCGTACGCCGCCCGGGCGGCCTTGACCGCGCGGTCCACGTCCTGGGCGCCGCCCTCGGCGACCTCGGCCAGCACCTCCTCGGAGGCGGGGTTGATCGACTTGAAGCTGCCGCCGTCGGTCGGGTCGACGAACTGTCCGTCGATGAAGAGCCCGTAGGAGGGCTTGATGTCCACCACCGAGCGGGACTCGGGGGCGGGGGCGTATTCGAACATCGGGCTCAGTCCAGGGTGAAGTAGTCGGGGCCGGCGTAGACGCCGGTCGTCAGCTTGGTGCGCTGCATCAGCAGGTCGTTGAGGAGGCTGGAGGCGCCGAAGCGGAACCAGTCCGGGTCCAGCCAGTCCGCGCCGACCGTCTCGTTGACCATCACCAGGTACTTGATCGCGTCCTTGGTGTTCTTGATGCCGCCGGCCGGCTTCACGCCGACCTGCCGGCCGGTGGCGGCGCGGAAGTCGCGCACCGCCTCCAGCATCACCAGGGTCACCGGCGGGGTGGCGGCCACCGGAACCTTGCCGGTGGAGGTCTTGATGAAGTCGCCGCCGGCGAGCATGGCCAGCCAGGAGGCGCGCCGCACGTTGTCGTACGTGGCCAGCTCGCCGGTCTCCAGGATCACCTTCAGGTGCGCGTCGCCGCAGGCCTCCTTGGTGGCGACGATCTCGTCGTACACCTCGGAGTAGCGGCCGGCCAGGAAGGCGCCGCGGTTGATCACCATGTCGATCTCGTCGGCGCCGGCCGCGACGGCCGCCCGGGTGTCGGCGAGCTTGACGTCGAGCGGCGCCTGCCCGGACGGGAAGGCGGTGGCCACGCTGGCCAGGTGCACCTTGCTGCCCCGCAGCACCTCGGCCACGTACGGGACCATCGCCGGGTAGACGCAGACCGCGCCGACGTGCGGGCAGGACGGGTCGGCCGGGTCCGGGCGCAGCGCCTTGGCGGCCAGCGCCCGCACCTTGCCCGGGGTGTCGGCGCCCTCGAGCGTGGTGAGGTCGACCATCCGGATCGCCAGGTCGATCGCCTGGGCCTTGGCGGTGGTCTTGATGGAGCGGGTGCCGAGCTGTGCCGCCCGCTGCTCCGCGCCCACCTGGTCCACGCCGGGCAGGCCGTGCAGGAAGGTCCGCAGAGCGGTCTCGGATCGTCCCAGCTCGGAGAGGTCCGACCGGGCCGACGTCGCTGTCGCCGTCATGGCAGGAAGTCTACGCATCCACCGCGTCAGTGATCTTGGTCACTGCCGTCCCGGTCCGGCTGTCCGCGGGCGTCGGAAGTGAGCGGCGTCGCCCGTCCGCCCGCGACGGCGTATCGGCCCGCTGCGTTCGGTAGGTTGAGCGATCGTGGACGTACACGTCATTGACCACCCGCTGGCCCAGTCCCGGTTGACTGCCATGCGGGACGAGCGCACCGATTCCTCCTCGTTCCGGGCGGCGCTGCACGAACTGACCACCATGCTGGTGTACGAGGCGGCGCGCTCCTTCCCGGTCGAGCGGTACCCGGTGCAGACCCCGGTCACCAGCACCGAGGGCACCCGGCTGGCGAACCCGCCGCTGCTGGTCCCCGTGCTGCGCGCCGGCCTCGGCATGGCCGACGCCGCGCTGGGCCTGCTGCCGGAGTCCTCGATGGGCTTCGTCGGCCTGGCCCGGGACGAGGAGACGTACGAGCCGCGCGCCTACATGGAGTCCCTGCCCCGGGACCTGGCCGGCCTGCCGGTGCTGGTGCTCGACCCGATGCTCGCCACCGGTGGTTCGCTGGAGCACTGCTGCCGGCTGCTCGCCGACCGCGGCTGCACCGACATCACCGTGCTCTGCGTGCTGGCCGCGCCGGTCGGCATCGAGCGGCTGGAGCGCTCCGGACTGCCGCTGCGCCTGGTAACGGCGTCGATCGACCAGGACCTCAACGACCGGATGTTCATCGTCCCCGGGCTCGGTGACGCGGGCGACCGCCAGTTCGGCGGGATGCCCCGCTTCTGACCTCGGTCCGACCCTCGGCGAGTTCGTGCGCGGGGTGCGCGTAGCGGCTACCGTTCCGGGCCATGACTGGTGTTGCGCTCGCCGAGGAGTTGCTGCTTCTCGCGTACGACGACGAAACCGGCAAGGCGACCATGCCGCGGATCAGCCTCGATCTGGGCATGGCCGCCGCGGTGCTGATCGAGCTGGCCCTCGCCGGTCGGATCGCGTACGACGACGGAAACCTGGCGGCGGTCGACCCGACACCCACCGGCGAACCGATCGCCGACGCGGTCCTCGCCCGGATCGCCAGCGACACCCCGCACACCCCCGCCTCCTGGGTGCAGCGGCTGCGGCACGGCCTGCGTGACCGGATCCTCGGCGACCTGTGCACCCAGGGTGTGGTGCGGGACGTCGACGAGACCGAGCTGGGCTTCATTCACGTGCACCGCTATCCGGTGGTGGACACCTCGGTGGAGGCGGACACCCGACGGCGGCTGGCCGAGGCGCTCACCGGCGGGCTGGTCCCGGACGAGCGGACGGCCGCGCTGGCCACCCTGGTCGCGGTGCTGCGGATGGAGTCCGCGCTGGGCGTGGACGGGCAGACCGCCGAGGAGGCCCGCCAGCGGCTGGCAGAGATCGCCACCGGCGCCGGGTTCTCCGGCGAGGTGAGCCTGGACGACTCCGTGGTCCGCCCCTCAGTGGGCCTGGTCGTAGCCGCCCTAGCCCAGGCAGTCGACCAAGCCCTAGGCCCCCGCCGCTGACTTCCACCCCCCACCCACCTGCTGCTGTTGTTGATCAAGAGGTTTGCGTCAGGATTCGCGGCTTCCCTGACGCAAACCTCTTGATCAACGCGTCACAGGCCGAGGGCGGTGGCGATTTCTGAGCGCAGGGCGGCCACGGACTGGGTGGCGCGGTCGCGGGCGGCGCCGACCTCGCCCTCCGCGACCGGCTCCACCACCTCCAGGTACGCCTTGAGCTTCGGTTCGGTGCCGGACGGGCGGATCACCACCCGGGCGGCGTCGGTGCGCAGGATCACCACGTCCGACTCGGGGAGCAGGTCCTCGGTCGCGGTCACCGGGTGCCCGAGCAGCGTGGTCGGGGTGGCCGCCCGGACCCGCGCCATCGCGTCGGCGATCTCCCGCAGGTCGTCCACCCGCACCGAGAGCTGGTCGGTGTGGTGCACGCCGAACTCGGCGGCCAGCTCGTCCAACCGGTCGGCGAGGGTGCGCCCCTGCGCCTTGAGCCCGGCGGCCAGCTCGGCCACGGTCAGCGCGGCGGTGATGCCGTCCTTGTCCCGCACGTGGTCGGGGGCGACGCAGTAGCCGAGCGCCTCCTCGTAGCCGAAGACCAGCGGCGCCGAGCCCCCGCCGGCCCGCACGATCCACTTGAACCCGGTCAGCGTCTCGTCGTAGGGCAGGCCCCGGGCGGCGCACATCGCCCGCAGCAGCGACGACGACACGATCGTGGTGGCGTAGAGGCCGGTCACGCCGCGACGCATCAGGTGGTCGGCGAGGAGCACGCCCACCTCGTCGCCGCGCAGCATCCGCCAGCCGGTGACCGCGTCCCGCACGGCGACCGCGCAGCGGTCCGCGTCCGGGTCGTTGGCGATGGCGATGTCGGCCGCGGTGGCGTCGGCGAGCGCGACCAACTTGTCCACCGCGCCGGGCTCCTCCGGGTTGGGGAAGGAGACCGTGGGGAAGGCCGGGTCCGGCTCGGCCTGCTCGGGCACCACCCCGGGCACCGGGAAGCCGGCCCGGGCGAAGGCGGCGGTGAGCACCGCCGCGCCCACCCCGTGCAGCGGGGTGTACGCCACCGACAGCTCCCGCGACCCGTCCGGCGCGATCACCGCGGTGGCCCGCTCCACGTAGGAGGCCACCAGGTCGTCGCCGAGCACCTGGCCGGGCGGGCCGAGCGGCACCTCGGTCAGCGGGCCGACCGCCCGGATCGCGGCCTCGATGCCGGCGTCCGCCGGCGGCACGATCTGCGCCCCCGCGCCCAACTCGCCGCCGAGCTCGGCACCGAGGTAGACCTTGTAGCCGTTGTCCTGCGGCGGGTTGTGGCTGGCGGTGACCATCACTCCGGCCACCGCGCCGAGGCGCCGGACGGCGTACGCGAGCACCGGGGTCGGCAGCGGTCGGGGCAGCAGCAGCGCCGCTCGCCCCGTCCCGGTGGCCACCTGGGCGGTCCGCTCGGCGAACTCCCGGGAGCCGTAGCGCGCGTCGTACCCGATCACCAGCGGGCCGGTGCCGCCCTGGGCGGCGAGCCAGCCGACCAGCCCGGCGGCGGCCTGGGTGACCACCGCGAGGTTCATCCCGTTGGGGCCGGCCCGCAGCGGGCCGCGCAGCCCGGCGGTGCCGAAGGTCAGCGGGCCGGCGAAGCGGTCGGCCAGCTCCGGGGCGCTCGCCGGCAGCCGGTCGAGCACCGCCCGCAGCTCCGCCCGGCTGGCCGGGTCCGGGTCGTCGTCGAGCCAGCGTCGGGCTTGCTCGCGAATGTCGTCGATGTCAGTGGTTTCCGCCGGCATGCCTCTTGATAGCACGCCGGCGGATCACCGCTGACGGTTCCCTCCGGCTCAGCCCGCGGCGGTGAGCTGGAACGTGCGCACCATCTCGTCGAAGATCGGCTTGCTCTCCGCGAACTCCGTGTCGGTCGAGCTGAGGTAGAACGAGTAGATCTTTCCCCCGCTGACCACGCCCCGCCAGACGCCGTGTCGCCTGGTGTCGCCCTCGCCGCAGGTGTACTCGAACTCGGCGGCCGGCTTGCCGGCCAGCTCCTGCTCGGTCATCGAGAGCTGGGTGTACGGCTTGGGGCAGGACTTCGCCTTCTTCAACCCACCCTCGGCGATCTCGGCCCAGCGCATCGAGCTGCTGCCGCCGAAGTTCTCGGTGAGGATGCGCACCTTGCGCCCGGAATTCTCCGGGTCGACATAGTCGATGTAGACGCCACCGGTCGCCCGCTCCCAACCCTTGGGCACCATCACCTGGACGCCGCGGGCGGAGTGTTCCTGCATCTCGACGCCGGGGCCGGCGGGTGCGGTGGCCGTCGGCTGGGCCTGCGGCGCCGGGGGCGCAGGGTCGTCGCCGCCGGACAGGGCGATCGCCCCGATCAGCAGCAGCACGGCGACCCCACCGGCCGCGGCGAGCTGGACCTTGCGCGGCCAGCCCTTGACGGTGCCGACCAGCTCCCCGCCCATCCGGCGGGCCCGGTCGAGCGGTTTGCCACCCGCGTCGGGCGGGTTGGCCGGCGCGGCCCAGGGCTGGCCGGTGCCCGGCACCGACCACTGGCCGCCGCCGTACGTGCCCCCCACCCGCTGGGTGGCGTCGGACCCGCCCGCGTAGGGGACGGCCTGGGTGGCGTCCGGTCGGGCGCCCCAGGTGACCCGCTGGGTGGCGTCCGGGTGGGCACCGGCATCCACCCGCTGGGTGGCGTCGGCGCCACCGTAGGTGCGGCCGGTCGCCGGGCGGCCCGGCGTCGGCATCGCGCCGGTGGGCGTGTGCAGCGGACCGGCCAGCGCGTCGGCGCTGGTCTCGTCGAGCGCGGCGGCGGCGTCGTCGGCGGCGGGCTTCGGCCGCTCGCCCCGGCGCAGCTCGGCCAGCCGGTCGGTCAGCGACTCACCGGGGGCGAGCATCGCCCGCCCGCCGATCTGGCCGCTGGGCTTGGGCTCCGGCTGGGCCGGCGGTGGGGGCGTGACCGGGCGCTGCACGGGCACCACGGCGTACGGGTCGGTCACCGAGTGCACGGCGGTGGCGGTGCTGCCCAGCGGGCCGGCCAGCAGCTCGCGGAGCATGGCCCGGGAGGTGTGCACGTCGAGCCGGCGGCTCGGGTCCTTCTCGAGCAGGCCCATCAGCACCCGGGTCAGCGGGCCGCTGCGCTGCGGCGGGGCGGGCGGGTCCTCGACCACCGCGTGCATGGTCTCGATCGGGTCACCCTTGTCGAACGGGGGACGCCCCTCGACCGCCGTGTAGAGCGTCACACCGAGCGAGAAGAGGTCGCTGGGCGGACCGAACTCCTGGCCCATGGCCCGCTCGGGGGAGATGAAGTGCGGCGAGCCGAGCACCATCCCGGGCGTGGTGAGCTGCACGTCGGTGGGCATGCGGGCCACCCCGAAGTCGGTCAGCACGCAGCGGCCGTCGGAGCAGATCAGCACGTTGGCCGGCTTGACGTCGCGGTGCAGCACGCCGATCGCGTGCGCCACCTCCAACGCGCCGAGCAGGGCGATGCCGATCTTGGCCACCGCGCGCGGCGCGACCGGGCCGTCCTCGATCACCATGTCGGCGAGGCTGCGGGCGTCCAGCAGCTCCATCACGATCCACGGCCGGCCACCCTCGGTGACCACGTCGTACACCTGCACCACCGCCGGGTGCTGGATCGCCGCGGCGGCCCGGGCCTCGCGGAGCGTGCGCTCGTACATCGCGTCACGGTCGCTGGGGGCCAGCCCCGGGGGGAGGACGACCTCCTTGACCGCCACGTCCCGCCGCAGCAGGGTGTCTGTGGCACGCCAGACCGTACCCATGCCGCCGTTGCCCACCGAGGAGCGCAGCGAGTAGCGACCACCGATGGTGGTGCCGGGTGCCGCACGCCCGTTGGGAGGACTGGCAGGTCCGCCGCTCCAGGTCGGGATCTGAGTCACAGAAGAGCCACCGGGGGATATCGAGGGGGCTGGGACACAACCCCCCTATCTTGCTGGTTCCGACGCCCGATGCGAAAGCCGACGCGTCGGACGTTTATCGAAGTCCACGTTCCGTACCCGGCTGTTCACCTGAGGTCGACCTTCGTGGACGCAGTGTGCGGTATCCCTCACCCGGTCCGGCCGCCCGGCGTCCTACCATCCGGTAATGAGCGAACGGCGGTCAAGCGAGTCCGGTTTCCCGATCAAGGGCGTCTACACGGCGGCCGACCTCCCGGCGGAACTGGACTCCCGGCTGGGCGGCCCCGGCGAGTTCCCGTACACCCGCGGGGTCTACCCCACCATGTACACCTCCCGCCCGTGGACCATGCGTCAGTACGCCGGCTTCGGCACCGCCACCGAGTCGAACGCGCGCTACCACCAGCTGCTGCGGGCCGGCACGATGGGCCTCTCGGTCGCCTTCGACCTGCCGACCCAGATGGGCTACGACTCCGACGACCCGATCGCGCACGGCGAGGTGGGCAAGGTGGGGGTGGCCATCGACTCCATCGAGGACATGCGGCTGCTCTTCGACGGGATCCCGCTGGACAAGGTCTCGACCTCGATGACCATCAACGCGCCCGGCTCGGTGCTGCTCCTGCTCTACCAACTGGTGGCGGAGGAGAACGGGGTCCCCGGCTCGGCGCTGAACGGGACCATCCAGAACGACATCCTCAAGGAGTACATCGCCCGGGGCACGTACATCTTCCCGCCGAAGCCCTCGCTGCGGCTGGTCGCGGACACCTTCGGCTACTGCCGCGCCGAGGTGCCGAAGTGGAACACCATCTCCATCTCCGGCTACCACATGGCCGAGGCCGGGGCGTCTCCCGCCCAGGAGATCGCGTTCACCCTGGCCAACGGGGTGGAGTACGTCCGGGCGGCGCTCGCCGCCGGGCTGGCGGTGGACGACTTCGCCCCCCGGCTGTCGTTCTTCTTCGTGGCCCGCACGACGCTGATCGAGGAGGTCGCCAAGTTCCGGGCGGCCCGGCGGATCTGGGCCCGGCTGATGCGCGACGACTTCGGCGCGAAGGATCCGAAGTCGATGATGCTGCGGTTCCACACCCAGACCGCGGGGGTGCAGCTCACCGCCCAGCAGCCCGAGGTGAACCTGGTCCGGGTCGCGGTGCAGGGGCTCGCCGCGGTGCTCGGCGGCACCCAGTCGTTGCACACCAACAGCTTCGACGAGGCGATCGCGCTGCCCACCGAGAAGGCGGCCCGGCTGGCGCTGCGTACCCAGCAGGTGCTGGCGTACGAGACCGACCTGACGGCCACCGTCGACCCGTTCGCCGGCTCGTACGTGGTCGAGGCGATGACGGCCGAGCTGGAGGCGGCGGCGATCGAGCTGATGGACCGGGTCGCCGACCACGGTTCGGCGGTGGACGCGATCGAGGCCGGGTTCCAGAAGCGGGAGATCGAGCAGTCCGCGTACCGGATCGCCCAGGAGATCGACTCTGGTGAGCGGGTGGTGGTGGGGCTGAACCGGTTCCGGATCGACGACGAGGAGCCGTACGAGCCGCTTCGGGTCGACCCGGCGATCGAGGCGGCGCAGGCGGAGCGCCTGGCCCAGCTGCGGCGGACCCGGGACGCCGGTGCGGTGGAGCGGGCCCTCGCCGAGCTGCGTGCCGCCGCCGACGGCACCGAGAACGTGCTCTACCCGATGAAGGACGCGTTGCGGGCCCGGGCCACGGTCGGCGAGGTCTGCGGGACGCTGCGCGAGGCGTGGGGCCTCTACCGGCCCACCGACCGGTTCTGAGTCGGCGCACCGCAACCCGGCACCGGTCCCGGTGCCGGGTTGCTGTCGTGTTTCCGCTGGTCAGGTGCGTGATGCTCGGGTTCGTCGAGCGCTACAGTCGAAGAAAGTCCCCGGCCGGTGCGGCGTGGCCCCGACCGATGTGGTGTGTGCCCACGAGGTTTGCGGGTACCCCGACCGGGTGAACGGGGACGGACACCCTGTGCGGTCTTCCCGCACCGGTGCATGTGAGCGTCGATAGCCGTTCGTTGCGGAGAGTGGTCGGCTAATTGCCGGAGTGTCGGTTCATCAGACCGACTAATGCGACAATTCGCAACGAGAGGCCCAGTCCGGACGCTCGATTTCGTGACCGCTGAATCGGTTACGCGTTGTAGGAGGTGAGACGGCGGATGACGGCGTTCGAACGCGATCTACCTGCTGTCCCGCCGATCCCCGAGCGCTCTCAGCAGGGCATTCGTGACGCTGCGCGGTCCGATCACTACCGTAACGAGGTTGCGCAGCGTCACCGGCGGAGGTCTAGGCTGTCTGCTGTTCCCGATGATCCATCCATCTCTAGTGATCGAGAATTCGACGTGACGAGTGCGATGATGCTGCCGACCGGCAGCCAGCTGGCGTCGCCCTGGCCGGAGGCGCCATCCGGGTCCCACCCCCTGCCGTTCGAGTTGGACAACCTGCTCGCGCTACGGGTACCCGGCCTCATCGCCACCCGTCGTCACATCCACGCGCACCCGGAACTCTCCGGCAGCGAGTTCTCCACCGCCGCGCTGATCGCCCGGGAACTCTCGCTGGCCGGGCTGAACCCCCGGATGCTGCCCAAGGGCAACGGCGTGCTCTGCGACATCAACGGCCGCCCCGACGGTCCGGTGATCGCCCTGCGCGCGGACATCGACGCGCTGCCGCTGACCGACGTCAAGGACGTCCCCTACCGCTCCACCGTGGACGGCGTCTGCCACGCCTGCGGCCACGACGTGCACACCTCGATCATGCTCGGCGTCGGCATGCTGCTGGGTCAGCTCGCCGCCCTCGGCGAACTGGACGGCCGGGTCCGGCTGATCTTCCAGCCGGCCGAGGAGATCCTGCCCTGCGGCTCGCTGGAGGTCATCGAGGCCGGCGGCCTGGACGACGTGGTGCAGATCTTCGCGCTGCACTGCGACCCCAACCTCCCGGTGGGCCAGATCGGCCTGCGGGTCGGCCCGATCACCGCCGCCGCGGACAACGTCACCGTCCGGCTGACCGGGCCCGGTGGGCACACCGCACGCCCGCACCTCACCGTCGACCTGGTCGACGCGCTCGGCCGGCTGGTCACCGAGGTGCCCGCGCTGGTCAGCCGCCGGGTACCGGCCAACAGCGGGCTGCTGCTGGTCTTCGGCCACGCATCGGCCGGTACCCGCTACAACGTCATTCCCTCCGAGGCGTGCGCGGCCGGCACCCTGCGGGTGATGGACCGCGACACCTGGGAGCTGGCGCCGAAGATCGTCGCTCAGGTGGTGCGGGACGTGATCGCCCCGACCGGCGCCACGGTCGACCTGGAGTACCTGCGCGGCCGGCCGCCGGTCAGCAACGACTCGCGGGCCATCCAGGTCCTCACCGCCGCCACCACGGCCGCCCTCGGCCCGGAGGGCGTCGCGGAGACCCCGCAGAGCATGGGTGGCGAGGACTTCTCCTGGTACCTGGAGTACGTCCCCGGCGCGCTGGCCCGGCTGGGCGTCGGTCGGTCCGGGCCCAACGTCGACCTGCACCGCGCCTCGTTCGACGTCGACGAGCGGGCCATCCCGGCCGGCGTCCGGGTCATGGTGCAGACCGCGCTGCGGGCACTGGCGGCGGCGCGCTGACCGCTGCCGCGGGCCGACGACGACGCCGCCGGCGCAGCACCACGAGCAGCGCCGCCACCGGTACGCCGAACGCGATCAGCCACGGCAGCACCGCGCCCAGCACGGTCAGCAGGATGGTCATCGAGGCCAGGAAGACCTTCCAGCCGCCGTTCAACCCGACCAGGAAGCCGATTTCGGACTCCTCGTCCGCCGTGCTCACGTCCGGCCCCACCAGGGTCAGCGTGATGGTGGAGAGCGCGGTCAGGTCGGCCAGCCGCCGCTTCTTCGCCTCCAGTGAGGCCAGGTCGGCCTCCCGCCGGGCCAGCTCGCCCTCCAGCGACACCAGGTCGGTGATCGTGGTGGCCCGGGCGAGCAGCCGACGGGCGCTCTCCACCCGGGCGCGCTGGCTCGCGATCCGCGCGTCCAGATCGATGGTCTCCTCGGTGACGTCCTGGGTGTGGATCTCCCGCCGCTCCTGCCGGCCCAGCTTGGCCAGCTCGTCGATCACCCCCGTGAACCTCTCCGCCGGCACCCGAAGCTCCAGCTCCGCCCGGGCGTCCGCGTCCGAGCTGGAGCGCTGGTCACCGCCGATGAAGCCACCCACCGCGGTCACCGCCGTCACCGCGCTGCGAGCGGCGGTGTCCACATCGTCCACCTGGACCAGCATCGATCCGGTGTAGATGATCGAGCGCTGGTCGACGCGCAGGTCGGGCGCGCCCGCCCCGGCCTCGGCCGGCGCGCCGCCGCCCGCCGCGTCGCGGTCCGCCGCACCGGCTGCCGGCGCCTCGTTCGAGGTCGCCGAGTCATCGCCGGAGTCGCCGGCTCCGCAGCCGCCCAGCACCAGCACCGCCACCAGTCCCAGCGCCGCCAACGGCGCGCCGCGGTGGCGTCGTACCCGCACGTCCATCCCCGCTCCCCTCTGCTCGCCCGGATGGGCGATACCTCGGACGCGGCGCGCCAGCACGCCGGTTCCGGCAGACTGCGCTGAGGACGTCACGATTCGATAATCGAGGAGTCACGATGCAGCTCACCAAGTACGCCCACTCCTGCCTACGGGTGGAGCACGACGGTGGCGTGCTGGTCATCGACCCCGGGGTCTTCAGCGACCCGGCAGCGCTCGACGGGGCGGACGCGGTACTGATCACGCACGAGCACCCGGACCACCTGAATGCCGAAGCGATCACCCGCCAGCTCGACCGGCGACCGTTCACGGTGCACGGGCCGGCCTCGCTCGCCGCGCCCCTGGCCGACGCGGCGGAGGTGTTGCAGCCGGTCCAGCCCGGCGAGCGGTTCACCGCGGCCGGAGTGGCGATCCGCGCCTACGGCGGACAGCACGCGGTGATCCACCCGGACATCCCGGTGGTGGCGAACCTGGGTTTCCTGATCAACGACGTGGTCTACCACCCGGGGGACTCGCTGGTGGTGCCCGACCAGCCGGTCGACACGCTCTTCGCGCCCATCCACGCTCCCTGGTCGAAGTTCTCCGAGGTGGTCGACTTCATCCGGGCGGTCGCCCCGCGCCGGGCGTACGCGTTGCACGACGCGCTGCTCAACACGAACGGGCTGGGTGTGCTGGACCGCCAGTACACGGCGCTGTCCCACACCGAGTACCAGCGGCTGGAGCCCGGTACCCGGCTGGACGCCTGACGCGATGGCCGACCCCTCCGCCGAGCTGGTGCGGCAGCTCTACAGCACGCCCCCGGACCGTTTCGTCGCGGCCCGGGACGCGGCGGTCGCCGAGGCCCGGGGTGCCGGTGACCCGGCCGCCGCCCGGCAGATCGCCCGGCTGCGCCGCCCGACCGTGGCCGCCTGGCTGGTGAACCTGCTCGCGATCCGCCGGCCCGAGTTGGTCGCCGACCTGGTGCAACTCGCCGAGGCGTTGCGCACCGCCCAGCGCGAGCTGCGCGGGCCCCGGCTGCGGGAACTCTCCGCGCAGCGGCGGGCGGTGGTCGGCGCGCTCGTCGCCGAGGTGCGCAAGCTCGCCGCCGGGGAGGCCGGCGCCCCGTCGGCCGGGAAGCTGCCGTTGGCCGAGGTGGAGGCGACCCTCAACGCGGCGCTCGCCGACACCGAGGTGGCCGAGCAGATCCAGGCCGGGCGGCTGCTCCGGGCGGCCAGCTACGCCGGCTTCGGCGAGACCCCCCGCCCGCAGCTGCGCCTGGTCACCGGGGGCGACGAGGAGGGCGAGGAAGCGGCGGAGCGCCGGACCCGGCGGGACACCGGACGCGCCCCGGCCCAGCGACCGCCGGGCGGCCGGTCGGCCGACCGGGCCGCGGAACGTGCCGCCCAGGCCGAGCGGGCCGCCCGGGCCGAGCGGGCGCGGCAACGCCGGGCGTTGGAGCGGGAGCTGACGAAGGCGCGTACCGATCAGCGGCGCGCCGAGTCGGACCTGGCGGACGCGACGGCGGCCGAGCGCGACGGCGCTGCCGCACTCGACGGGATCGAGACCGAGCTGGCCGAGCTGGAGCGGCGGCGGGCGGTCGCCGAGCAGGAGCTGAGCCGGGCCAAGCTGGCCCGGCGCGGGGCGGAGCGGACGCTCACCACGGCCCGGCGGCGCACCGGCGAGGTGGAGGCGGCGGTGGAGGCGCTGGAGGCCGACGAGGGGGCTGCCGGGACGGGCGGTGAAGAGGCAGACTGACCTCGATGGACGGACGTGGGATGCGGGCGGGACCGGCCCGCTCCGGCGCGCGCGGGCAGGCCCGATGACGCCGGAGCAGGTGGCCGCGGCCAGCAAGCCGATGGTGCTCGACCTCGGCGACGCGTTCAGCCGCTGCCCGATCACCCTGCGCCGGGCGCGACTGCTCGGCATCTCCGGCTGGGCCTTCTACGTCAGCGGCCGGGCCGGCGCGCTCGGTGACGTACGCGCGGAAACGGCGGCCGCCGCGCTCGGCTTCATCGCGCCGGACGCGGTGGCGGACGGCTGGGACGGCGCGGCCCGCACCGTCCGGCCGTTCGAGGTGGCCGCCGCGACGCTCGCCGAGTGCTGCCGGTGGGGCTCGCAGCACCTGGACAGCGTCCCCGGGGTCGACCGGCTCGCCGGGCTGCTGGAACGCGCGGTCGGCGCGGCCGACGCCAGCGGCATGCCACTCTTCGCCGCGTGGCGGGCGATGCCGGTGCCGGGCCGGACGGCCGGGGCGCGGGCCGCGGCGGCGCTGCGACTGCTCCGGGAGCACTTCGCCGGCGCCTACCTGCTCGCCGTCCGGGCCAGCGGGATGACGCCGCTGGAGTCGGTGCTGGCCGGGCCGGAGGGGGAGGCGGGCGCGATGGCCTGCGGATGGGCGCCGCCCTACCCGCCGGTCGGGCCGCTGGTCCGCCGCCGGCTCTGGGCCGAGGCGGTGACCGACCGGCTGGCCGCGCCGGCGTTCGCGGCGCTCGGCCCGGTCGACGGCGTCGAGCTGCTCGACCTGCTGACCGCCGCCCGGGCGCAGTCGGCCCCGGTGGCCCGGTCCGGCCCGGCCGCCTGATCGGCGATCGCCGCCGGGCGCCGGGCGGTAAATCGGCGGCGCGGCGGGTCGTCCCCTGCCAGGATCGCCCGTGTGACCCTTCCCGCTGGCTGGAGCGCGCGCCGGCCCACCCTCGACGACGTCCCCGCGATCCTCGCCGTGGTGCACGCCGCGGACACCTTCGCCGTCGGCTATCCCGACTTCGACGCCGAGGACGTCGAGGCGGCGCTGACCGGCCCGTACGTCGATCCGGCCCGGGATCACTGGCTGGCCCTGGACCCGGACGGCACGGTGGTCGGTTGGGCCAGCGTCGACAACCCGACCGGCGTGGGGCGGGAGTTCGTGGAGGTCTACGTCGACCCGGAGCAGGGGCACCAGGTACGCGGCCCGCTGCTGGCCCGCCAACTGGACCGGGTCGCCGAGCGGGCCACCGAGCGTGAGCTGCCGGCGCTGACCGTGCGGTGCGCGGTGTTCGAGCCGGAGCGCGACTGGCAGCGCGCCCTGGGCGACGCCGGCTTCACCCTGGCGAAGCGCTACGTCCGGATGCGCCGTTCGCTGGCCGACCTGCCCGCCGAGCCGCCCCCGCCGCCCGGGGTGACGGTCCGCCCGGTCCGCCCCGACGACGAGCTGGACCTGCGGGAGTTCCACCGGATCTTCGACACCGCGTTCCGGGACACCCCCGACTACGAGCCGCTCGGCTACGCCGAGTGGCGCAAGAAGATCACCCAGCACGGCACCACCTGGGACGAGTGGTTCGTCGCCGAGGTGGACGGGGTGGCGGCAGGCGGGCTGCAATCCTCCGACCAGGCGCTCGACCAGAACGAGGGCTTCGTCCGCAGCCTCTCCGTGCTGCCCGCCTTCCGGCGTCGGGGGGTGGGCGCCGCGTTGCTGCGCCGGGCGTTCGCCCGCTACGCGGAGAAGGGCCGCAGCTCGGCCGGCCTCGGGGTCGACCTGGCCAACCCCACCACCCCGCTGTCGCTCTACCGCTCGGTGGGGCTCGCCGAGACCCGGTGGACCGACATGTACGAGCTGGTCGTACCGGCCGCGCCGGGGGCCGGTGTGTGATTGACGACGCTGCCCGGGGTCGGCGAGCGGCCCGGGTCGCGGCGGTAGCAGACTGGCGGTGTGCGACAGCCTCTAGGCCGACGCGGTGCCGGTGGGGCGGGACCGCAGCTCGGTGACGTAGTCGTCCGGCGCGCCCGCCTTCTCGGCGGCGGTCGCGATCTCCGAGAGGTACCACGCGGTCGGCAGGCCACCCTCGTAGCCGTCGAAGACGTAGACCCACGCGGTCACGTCGCCGTCGAGGGTCGAGACCCGGACGTGCAGCTTGCGGTACGTGCCGGCGGTGACGCCCTCGATCTCGTCGAGCTGGGCGGCGTCGTAGGGGTGGATGTCGTAGAGCGCCGCGAAGACCCGGTCGCCGGGGGACTCGACCACGGTGCTCACCGCGCCCTCCCAGCCGATCACGTCGGCGCCGGCGAAGGTCAGCCGCCAGCCCTCCAGCCAACCGGTGCCCACCATCGGCGAATGCGGGCAGTAGGCGCGCATCCGGGCGGGATCCAGGTTTGAGCCGTAGGCGGCGTGAAGACGCACGGCGATGACGATAGCCCGGCGGGCGGGTGGGGGAGAATACGACAGTGCGTGTCGGACGCGTTCGGGAGAAGAAAGTCACTGTGAGCATCGACGAAGGGCGAAGGCTGTGAGCCGGATCGTGATCATCGGCGGGGGGCCGGCCGGCTACGAGGCGGCCCTGGTCGCCGCGCAGCTGGACGCTGAGGTCACCGTGGTGGAGGCCGAGGGCGCCGGCGGGGCCTGCGTGCTGTCCGACTGCGTACCGTCGAAGACCTTCATCGCCAGCTCCGAGGTGGTGACCGGCTACCGGGACACCGAGGAGTTCGGGGTGCACTCCGACGGGCTGGAGGCGGTCACCGTCGACGCCCGGGCGGTGCACGAGCGGGTCAAGCGCCTCGCGTTGGCCCAGTCGGCCGACATCCACGCCAAGCTGCTCAAGGCCGGGGTCACCTTCGTGGCCGGCACCGCCCGGCTCGGCGAGGACACGCTCGGTCACACCCACCGGGTGTTGGTCACCCCGACCGACGGCGGCGACGAGTACTCGATCGAGGCGGCCACCGTGCTGGTCGCCACCGGCGCCACCCCGCGCCAGCTGCCCACCGCACTGCCGGACGGCGAGCGCATCCTGACCTGGCGCCAGGTGTACGACCTGCCGGAGCTTCCCGAGCACCTGATCGTGGTCGGCTCCGGCGTGACCGGCGCCGAGTTCGCCAGCGCGTACCTCGCGATGGGGGTCGAGGTCACCCTGGTCTCCAGCCGCGACCGGGTGATGCCGCACGAGGACGCCGACGCGGCCTCGGCGATCGAGCGGGTGTTCCGGGCCCGGGGGATGAGCATCCTCAACAACTCCCGCGCCGACGCGGTCCGCCGCACGGAGGCGGGCGTCGAGGTCGAGCTCTCCGACGGTCGCAAGGTGTACGGCTCGCACGCGCTGATCGCGGTCGGCTCCATCCCCAACACGGCCAACCTGGGGCTCGCCGAGTACGGCGTCGAGCTGGCCCGCGGCGGCTACGTCACCGTCGACCGGGTGTCCCGGACCAACGTCCCCGGCATCTACGCCGCCGGCGACTGCACCGGGGTGCTGCCGCTGGCCAGCGTCGCGGCCATGCAGGGCCGGATCGCGATGTGGCACGCGCTCGGCGAGGCGGTCCGCCCGCTGCGGCTGCGCACCGTCGCCGCGAACGTCTTCACCGACCCCGAGCTGGCCACGGTGGGGGTCTCCCAGGACGAGGTGGACGCCGGGAAGGTCCCGGCCCGGCAGGTGATGCTGCCGCTCTCCGGCAACGCCCGGGCCAAGATGGACGACCTCGCCGACGGCTTCGTGAAGCTCTTCTGCCGCCCGGCCAGCGGCCAGGTGATCGGCGGTGTGGTGGTCGCACCGAAGGCCAGCGAACTGATCCTGCCGATCACCATGGCGGTGGAGAACAACCTGACCGTCAACGAGCTGGCCCAGACCATCACCATCTACCCGAGCCTCTCCGGCTCCATCACCGAGGCCGCCCGCCAGCTCATGCTCCACGAACTGGAGTAACCCCCTTCGACGCGCCGATCATGGAGTTGTGGTGGGCGTTCCGGGGCGGAACGCCCCTTTCGCGAGGCACCACAACTGCATGATCGCCCGGTGCCCTGCTGAAGGTGAGGGCGATGGTGGCGAGGACGGCGACCTCGGCGAGGATGAGCAGCCGCTCGGCCAGGCCGATCAGCAGCCGGTCGCCGGGGTAGGCGGACCAGATCATCGCCGCCGCGAGGACGAGGCTGGTCAGCACCAGGCCGCGTAGCAACCCGGCGACCGGGGCGAGGTGGGCCCGGCGGGCGAGCAGCCAGCCGGCGACCGGCAGCGCCAGGAAGGCGACCACCGAGGCGTACCGGTGCAGGTACGCGGCGGTGGTCATCGGCGTACCGGGCTCGTTCGTCGGCACGAGGGCGGCCAGCAGCAGCCCGGCCACCCAGGCCCCGAGCAGCAGTTCGGCGGCGGGGGCGCGGGCCCCGGTGCGGCGCAGGCCGGGCAGCAGGACCGCGGTGGCGAGCGCGAGCAGCACCATGGCGACGTCGATGACGCCGCCCCGGTCGGAGACCGCGAAGTCGCTCACGGTCAGCGCCCACGGGTTCAGATCGTCGTTGACTTCGAGGTGACCGATCACGGCGAGCAGGGCCGCGACGGCGATTCCGCCGAGGGCGAGCAGGCCGGCGCTCCGGGTTCCAGGCATGCCTCAGCCTGTCGCCGGAAGCACCCGAAGCGGATCGGGGCCGGCCACCGAAATCGATCCCCGGGACCACCCCTAGGACGCGCGGTCACGCCCCCTGCGGGTACGCCTTCCGGCGCCGGACGCCGCTCATCGACGGATGCGGCCGACGGCCCATGGCGGCGGGCAGGTCAGTCGACCGGGACCTCGGCGCGAGCGTGCCGGGCACTGACCAGGGTCATCGCCCAACCGGCGGCGGCGAAGCCGGCCGCCGCCACGACGGCGATCACCGCGAGCCGCCAGGCCGATTCGGTCAGCGCGGTCCCGCCGAGGTGCCCCACCATCGCGCCGTAGGTCGCCCAGCCGAGCGCGGCGGCCGTCTCGTAGATCATGAAGAGTCGGTACGGGTAGCGGCTGCGGCCGGCCGAGAAGTGGGCCGCCATCCGGCCGCCGGGCACGAACCGGCAGAGCAGGATCACCAGCGGCCCGGGGCGACGTAACCCCTGGGTGACCCGGTCGGCGACCCGCCGGGTCCGGCTCGGCTCGGCATGTCGGGGGGCCCGACGGTCGGGCGCGCTGCGGCCGAGCAGGTAGCAGGCGAGGTCCCCGGCGAGCACCCCGAGGGTTCCCACGGCGATGGTCAGCGGCAGGTCCAGCCCGCCGTACACGGTGAGCGCCCCGCTGGTGATCATGATGACCTGGGTGGGGATCACCGGGATGAAGGCGTCCGCCGCCAGGAGACCGAGCAGCGCGAGGTACGCCCACGTCGGCGAAGCGACGTCAGTTAACAGTTCGGGCACGCCTGCCACCTCGCCGGATCCGGCCGATTGGGTGTACTGAGCCTGACGGCGTGTCCGGCGTCACCGTGGACAGCCCTGGCCGGTGGTGACCGCCGACACGGCAGGGCCACCCAGGTACAACGACCGTCCGGGCCCGCAGGTCACGGGCTGCGTGACGGTCGGCGGATCGGCGTCCGTCGGCGTACCGTTGTCGGCGCGCGGCCCCGTGACCGTCGGATCCCCCGTTTCCGACGATCGGGCCGCGGAGGGCGGCCGGCAGGTCCCGTGCCGGCCGCCCGCCCCTCTCGGGGGCCTGACGACCCAGCCGGAAATTCGCATGATCATCTGCCCCGGTCGGCCGGGGCACGCCGGTACGGTCGGCCGCATGGCCCGGCTTTCTGAGATCACCTTCCGGCTGCCCGACACGCCTGAGGCGCACGCCTTCCTCACCCACCTGCGCACGCTCCTCGCCGACGTGCCGTACGCCTCGGAGGCGGTCGGCCGCCTCAGGCTCACCCCGCCGCGGCCGGACGGAGCCCGGCCGGTGACCACGTTCCTGCTGGCCGACGTGCCGGAGCCGGAGATCGCTCTCGACACCGGGCAGACCATCGGCGGCGGCGGTGGGGCGGCACCCGACGAGCAGGGCCCGCCGGCCGGGATCGAGCTGGCAGAGCTGGCCCGGCGGCTCGCCGGGCACGTCCCGCGCGTCGACCACACGGGGGTGAACCTGCCCACCTGCGCCGTCCGGCCCGAGCAGTGGCAGAGCCTGGTGGCTGCCGTCGCCTCGACCGCGACGATGTACCGCTATCCCACCGGTGAACCGTGGCCGTTCGTGCTTCCGTCGAGCGCTGACGAGCTCCGGCACGGCATCGCGGACTTCGTCGTCGGGCGGGAGCCCCGATTCGAACTGGTCCACGACCCGTGGCGGACGTATCCGGAGTGGCAGTTCGCCCTCTGGACCGACCTGACGCGTGCCCAGCTCGAACTGCTCTTCCCCGACCCTCAGGGGATGACCGCTCCGGGTCTGGAGGACATTTTCCGGGTCGTTCCGATCCGCAGTCCCTGGTCGGGACTCGGGATCCGCTTCGACCTCTGCTACCGCATCGACAACGGCCCGTCGGACTGGGAGACCGGCGAGTGGCTCGTGCGGGCCGGCGGCCGGATCCCTCCGACGCCGTAGGCCGCCGGCGCTGTCCACGGACGGCCCCGGCCACCCGCCGGCGCCGTCCACGGCCGGCCGCGGCCATCTGCCGGTGGAGGGTGGAGCGGGAGGCCCGACCGGAAATCCGGGTGCGGACGCGGCTGACGCACGGATACCGTCGCCGCATGCGCAGCGCGGATCTGACCACGACGCCGGGAATCCCCGGCGCGCCGCACTGACGTCTTCGTCGACGAGGCCCCGGGGCGATCCGCCCCCGACGGCCGCGCGGCGTTCGGTGACCAGATCGCCTCCGGGTCGTACCCGATCAAGGAGAGCGACATGATCGACCACCGCAGGCTCGGCCGTGAGCTGGACCTGTTCGTCTCCCACCCGCTGGCCGGCGCCGGGCTGCCGATCTGGCTGCCCGCCGGCGCCGCCGCCCGGCACGCGGTCGAGGAGTACGTCCGGGAGTTGGAGCGGCGGGCCGGCTACCAGCACGTCTACTCGCCGCCGCTGGGCAAGCGGGAACTCTTCGAACTCTCCGGCCACCTCGGCTACTTCGCCGACGACATGTTCCCGCCGATGCAGGTGAGCGACGACGACGAGTTCGTGCTCCGGCCGGCGCTCTGCCCGCACCACGCCCTGGTCTTCGCCGCCCGGGGCCGCTCCTACCGGGAGCTGCCGCTGCGCATCGCCGAGCTGGGCGGAATGTACCGGTCCGAGCGCTCCGGGGTGCTCGGCGGGCTGTCCCGGGTACGGGCCATCTCGCTCAACGACGCGCACAACTTCTGCGCGCTGGACCAGGTGGGGGAGGAGGTCGCCGAGATCCTCCGGCTGATCCGCGAGGCGCACGCCGCGCTCGGCGTCCGCCCGGCCGGGTTCCGGCTGTCGCTGCGCGGACCGGGGCAGAAGTACGTCGGCGACGACGCCCAGTGGGCGCGCGCCGAGGAGCTGCTGCGCGCCGCCCTGGCCGGGTTGGAGTACGCCGAGGCGCCGGGGGACGCGGCCTTCTACGGGCCGAAGATCGACATCCAGATCGTGGATGCCGCCGGCCGCGAGTCGACCCTCGCCACCGTCCAGCTCGACTTCGACAAGCCGGAGCGGTTCGACCTGTCCTACACCGACCGGGACGGGTCGCGGCGGCGGCCGGTGATGGTGCACCGGAGCCTGGTCGGCAGCATGGAGCGGCTCTTCGCGTACCTCATCGAGGTGCACCAGGGCGCCTTCCCGGCCTGGTACGCGCCGGTCCAGCTGGCGGTGCTTCCGGTCGACGACGGGCAGGCCGCCGCCGCGGCCGACCTCGCCGGGCGGGGCGAGGCGGCCGGGCTGCGGGTCGAGGTGGACGCCGCCGGATCGCTCGGCGCGCGGGTCCGCGACGCGGTCCGCCGCCGGGTGCCGTACGTCGCGGTGATCGGTGCCCGGGAGGCCGCCGGCGGGCTGGTTGCCCTGCGGTTGCGCGACGGCCGGGGGTTGGACCCGATGCCGGTCGAGGCCGCGCTCCGGCTGGTCACCGGCGTGGTGGCCGCCCGCAGCGCCGACCTGCTGCCCAGCTGAACCGGACCCCGCGCCGGCGCGCCGTGCGCCGGGCCCGGCGCCGGCACCCGGCACCTCGAACCCGGCGCCGGCGCCCGGCAGGTCGGTCACGACGACAGCGCCCCCTGGGCCGGCGCGGGCCGCCGGGCGGCGCCGTCGTCGGGCTCGTCGGAGTCGGTGAGCGCCTGGCTGAACTGCGACCGGTACAGCTGGTGGTACGCGCCGCCGGCGGCGACCAACTGCTCGTGCGTGCCCTGCTCGACGATCCGGCCGTTCTCCATCATCAGGATCAGGTCGGCGTCCCGGATGGTGGAGAGCCGGTGCGCGATGACGAAGCTGGTCCGGTCCGAGCGCAGCGCGGCCATGGCCCGCTGGAGCAGCACCTCGGTGCGGGTGTCGACCGAGCTGGTCGCCTCGTCCAGGATCAGCAGGGACGGCTCGGCGAGGAACGCCCGGGCGATCGTGATCAGCTGCTTCTCGCCCGCGCTGACGTTGCTCCCCTCCTCGTCGATGACCGTGTCGTAGCCGTCCGGCAGGCTGCGCACGAACCGGTCCACGAAGGTGGCCCGGGCCGCGGCCAGGATCTCCTCCTCTCCTGCGTCCGGGCGTCCGTAGGCGATGTTGTCCCGGATGGTGCCGCCGAAGAGCCAGGTGTCCTGCAGCACCATGCCGATCCGGCCCCGCAGGTCGTCGCGGCGCATGGTGGTGATGTCCACGCCGTCCAGGCTGATCCGGCCGGCGTCCAGCTCGTAGAACCGCATGATCAGGTTGACCAGGGTGGTCTTGCCGGCGCCGGTCGGCCCGACGATCGCCACGGTGTGCCCCGGCTCGGCGACCAGCGACAGGTCGTCGATCAGCGGCTTGTCCGGCTCGTACCGGAACGAGACGTGGTCGAACTCGACCCGTCCGTGCGGGTCGGTCACCCGGGCCGGCACCGCCGGGTCGGGGCTCTGCTCGTCGGCGTCGAGCACCGCGAAGACCCGCTCGGCCGAGGCCACCCCGGACTGGAGCAGGTTCGCCATCGAGGCCACCTGGGTCAGCGGCTGGGTGAACTGCCGGGAGTACTGGATGAACGCCTGCACGTCGCCGAGGCTCATCGACCCGGACGCGACCCGGAGGCCACCGACCACGGCGATCGCCACGTAGCTGAGGTTCCCGATGAACATCATCGACGGCATGATGATCCCGGAGACGAACTGCGCACCGAAGCTGGCGCGGAACAGCTCGTCGTTCTTCTCGGTGAAGGCGGCCTGCACCTCGCGCTGGCGACCGAAGACCTTGACCAGCTCGTGGCCGGTGAACGCCTCCTCGATCTGGCCGTTCAGCTCGCCGGTGTGCCGCCACTGGGCGATGAACTGCTGCTGCGACCGCTTGGCGATCCGCTGGGTGACCAGCACCGACAGCGGTACGGCGACCAGCGCCACCAGGGCCAGCAGCGGCGAGATCCAGAACATCGCGCCGAGCACGCCGACCACGGTGAGCAGCGAGGTGAGCAGCTGGCTCAACGTCTGCTGGAGGCTCGTCGAGATGTTGTCGATGTCGTTGGTGACCCGACTGAGCAGCTCGCCCCGGGGCTGCCGGTCGAAGTAGGGCAGCGGCAGCCGGTTGAGCTTTGCCTCCACGTCGGCACGCAGCGTCAGCACGGTGCGTTGCACCACGCCGTTGAGCAGCCAGCCCTGCCACCACATGAGCAGGCTGGCGGCGAGGTAGAGGGCGAGCGCCAGCGAGAGCACCCGGCCCAGCGCGCCGAAGTCGATGCCCGCGCCGGGCACCGGGTTCATCCGGGCCAGCATGTCCGCGAACGCGTCGTTGCCGGTCGCCCGGGCCGCCGCCACGGCCTGCTCGGTGGTGCTCCCCGCCGGGATCTGCCGGCCGATCACGCCGGTGAAGATCAGGTCGGTGGCGTGGCCGAGGATCTTCGGTCCGGCCACGCTGAACCCGACGCTCACCACCGCGAGCGCGATGATCGCCATCAGGTGGAGCCGGTGCGGGCGCAGTCGGCCGAGCAGCCGTCGGGCGGACGGCACGAAGTCCATCGACCGCTCGGCGGGCATCCCGGCGCCCATCCACGGCGGGCCGCCGCGCTGCCCGCCGGGCGGCAGCCGCTTCGGCGTCCGCCCTTCGCCGGCCGGCTTCTGCGCGGGTACGGCGGCACCCGGCCGTCCGTTCGCGGTCATGCCGGCACCTCCGCGGTCTGCTGCGAGGCGACGATCTCGGCGTACGTCGGGCAGCTCTGCAGTAGTTCCTCGTGTCGTCCCACTCCGACGACTCCCCCGTCCTCGAGCACGATGATCTGGTCGGCGTCGACGATCGTGGAGACCCGTTGGGCCACGATCACCACGGCGGCGTCGGCGGTGACCGGCCGCAGCGCCGCCCGCAACCGCGCGTCGGTGCCCAGGTCGAGCGCGGAGAACGAGTCGTCGAAGAGGTAGATCTCCGGCTTGCGTACCAGGGCGCGGGCGATCGCGAGGCGTTGCCGCTGCCCGCCGGAGACGGTGGTGCCGCCCTGCGCGATCGGGGCGTTGAGCCCGTCCGGCATCTGGGCGACGAAGTCGGATGCCTGGGCGATCTCCAGCGCCGCCCACAGCTCCGCGTCGCTGGCGTCCGGGTTGCCGTAGCGCAGGTTGCTCGCCACCGTGCCGGTGAAGAGGTAGGGCCGTTGCGGCACCAGGCCGATCCGACGCCACAGCTCGTCCGGCGCCAGCTCCCGGACGTCGACCCCGTCGACCAGGACGGCGCCGTCGGTGACGTCGACCAGCCGGGGGATCAGCGAGAGCAGGGTGGTCTTTCCCGCGCCGGTGCTGCCGATGATCGCCGTGGTCGTTCCCGGGGTGACCCGGAACGAGATGTCCCGCAGCACCGGCTCGGCCGCGCCCGGGTACTGGAAGCGCACCCCGCGCAGCTCCAGTTCTGCCCGGCGCGGCGGCTCGGCGACCGGGCTCGGGGCCGGCACCACCGACGAGTCGGTGTCCAGCACCTCGGTGATCCGTTCGGCGCAGACCGCCGCCCGGGGCACCATCATCAGCATGAAGGTCGCCATCATGACGGCCATCAGGATCTGCATGAGGTACTGGAGGAACGCGGTGAGCGCGCCGACCGCGATCGCCCCGGAGTCGACCCGCTGCGCGCCGAACCAGAGCACGGCGACGCTGGAGACGTTGAGCACCAGCATCACCACCGGGAAGATCAGCGCCAGCAGCCGGCCGGTGCGCAGCGCGGTCGCGGTCAGATCGGCGTTGGCGACCGCGAAGCGGTCCGTCTCGTACGGCTCCCGGACGAACGCCCGGACCACCCGGATGCCGGTGATCTGCTCGCGCAGCACCCGGTTGACGGTGTCGATCCGGGTCTGCATGAGCCGGAAACCGGGCACCATCCGGCGGATGACCAGGCTCAACGCGACGGCCAGCACCGGCACGCTGACCAGCATCAGCCAGGAGAGCCCGAGGTCCTCCTGGAGCGCCATCACCACCCCGCCGACGCTCATGATCGGCGCGGCGACCAGCATGGTGCAGCTCATCAGCACGAGCATCTGCACCTGTTGAACGTCGTTGGTGTTGCGGGTGATCAGCGAGGGCGCGCCGAATCGGGCCACCTCGCGGGCGGAGAAGCGGTTGACGTGCCCGAAGATCGAGGCCCGGACGTCGCGGCCGAAGCCCATCGCGGTCCGCGCGCCGAGGTAGACCGCCGCGATCGAGCAGATGATCTGGACGAGGCTGACCAGCAGCATCCAGCCGCCGGTGCGCATGATGTAGGCGGTGTCGCCCCGGGCGATGCCCTGGTCGATGATGTCGGCGTTGAGGCTGGGCAGGTAGAGCGACGCCATCGTGCCGATGAGTTGGAGCAGCACCACCAGGGCCAGTGGCCGTGAGTAGGGGCGCAGGTGGCCGCGGAGCAGTCGGATCAGCACTGCTGGCCGCCCGGCAGGTCGGTGGGTTCGGTCATGCGTGGGTCCTCTCCACTACCGATGACTTCCAGCAGGAACGCCCGGATCACCGCCTCCTTGGCGGGATCGGCGTCGACCGAGGTGAGCGGCCGGCCCGCTCGGATGAGGGCGCCGATCGCGGCGACTCGCTCGCGGCCGGCCGGGGTGATGGCGAGCCGGACGCTGCGCCGGTCGTTGTCGTCGCGCTGGCGTTCGACCAGCCCGTCGCGTTCGAGGGTGTCGATGATGCCGGTCAGCGTCGCCGGCCGGACGAAGCAGCGTTGGGCCACCTCGCGGTGCGGCAGCGCGCCGTCCTTGTCGAGGGTCATGAGGGTGACCATGCCGGCCTGGGTGAGGTTGAACTTCTCCGCCAGGAAGCGGTTCCACCGCTGGCCGACGAGGTGGCCGGCGACCACCAGGAGTCGGCCCATCGGCACGTCGTTGAGGGTTACCAGGTCCACGGGGAGCAGATTAGCTCCCTGATAGTCAGGGGCCAAACGAAATAACGGTGGCGGCGGCGATGAAGACGAACTGCAGCGCGGTCCGCCTCGCCAGTGGAGTGACCGGTCGCCCGGCCAGGGTGAGGCGGCGTCGGGCCGCCGAGACGTTGGCCGGGAACATCGCGAGCATCAGCAGCCCGAGCGCCGCCGCGGCCCAGCGCGCGGTCGCCGGCACGAGCAGCGCCACCGCCCCGGCGGACTCCAACAGCCCGGTGAGGGTCACCAGCAGGTCCGGCCGCGGCAGCCGGGGCGGCACCATGGCTATCAGGTCGTCGCGGCGCCCGCCGGTGAAGTGCGCGGAGGCGGTGAGCGCGAACATCAGGGCCAGCCCGATCCGCAGGGCGGGCTGCCAGCCGTCGAGCGCGTCGATCCCGACCAGTCCGGCCAGCCGGGCGAGCCCGGTGCCGACGATCAGTGCGATCAGTGGAGCCATGATCTCCTCCTCGTTCGAACTTGTCGATGACAAGATGCCTCGCCGAGCGACATCTTGTCAATGACAAGTTAGGATCGCGGCATGAGCGGAACGCGTGGCTACCATCACGGCGACCTGCGCCGTGCCCTGCTCGACGCGGCGGTGGAGGTGATCGACGAGTCCGGGCCGGCCGCCGTCAGCCTGCGGGATCTGGCCCGCCGGGCGGGGGTCTCGCACGCCGCACCGGCGCACCACTTCGGCGACAAGGCCGGCCTGCTCACCGCGCTCGCCGTGCAGGGCTTCGAGATGCTGGCCGACGCGCTGCGCGAGGCTGGCGACGACCTGCTCGACGCCGGCGTGGCGTACGTCGACTTCGCGGTGCGACACCGCGCGCACTTCGAGGTGATGTTCCGGCCCGAGCTCTACCGCGCCGACGCGCCGGAGGTACGGGCGGCCCGGGAGGGGGCCGGCGACGCGCTGCGGGCCGGGGTGGCCGGCCGCGCCGCCCGCGACGGCGGCCCGGCCGACCCCGGGCGGGACGCGCTCGCCGCCTGGTCGATCGTGCACGGCTTCGCCACGCTCTGGCTCGCCGGCGCGCTACCGACCCGGGTCGGCGACGACCCTCAGCGGGCCGCCCGAGCCGTGATCCGCCGCCTCTTCGAATAGCCCACCGACTTCTCGCGGCGGGCGTGCAACCGAACGTCCGGTGGCGGCCATCCCCTCAGTAACGGGTGAAACGGGAGGGGATGGCCGATGCATGGATTGGTTACGCAGCATGGCGCCGGGTCGAGCGGCGCCGTCAGGTGACCCGGCGGATCGAGGACGACCGGGTGATGGTGGTCGTGTGGCGCGCCCTGCTGGTCGCCGCCGCGCTGGCCGTCGTCGGGGCCGGCGCGGCCGTCGTCGGCTGGGCCGGCTGACCGGCGGGCCCACCGGTCACCAACTGGTCGGCAGCGGCATCCCCTCGGTGTAGCCGGCAGCGCTCTGCACACCCACCAGGGCACGCTCGTGGAACTCCGACAGGTCCCGCGCGCCGGCGTAGGTGAAGGCGCTGCGTACCCCGGCGATGATCTCGTCGATCAGGTCCTCCACCCCGGGGCGGTTCGGGTCGAGGTACATCCGGGCGGAGGAGATGCCCTCCTCGAAGACCGCCTTGCGGGCCCGGTCGTACGGGCTGTCGTCGGCGGTGCGGGCGCTGACCGCCCGGGCCGAGGCCATGCCGAAGCTCTCCTTGTAACGCCGGCCGTCGGCCTCGGTGTAGATGTCGCCGGGGGACTCGTAGGTGCCGGCGAACCAGGAGCCGATCATCACGTTCGAGGCGCCGGCGGCGAGCGCGAGCGCCACGTCGCGCGGGTGCCGGACGCCCCCGTCGGCCCACACGTGCCGGCCGAGTTCCCGCGCCGCCGCCGCGCAGTCGAGGACGGCGGAGAACTGGGGGCGTCCCACGCCGGTCATCATCCGGGTGGTGCACATCGCGCCCGGCCCGACTCCGACCTTGACGATGTCGGCGCCCGCCTCTACGAGGTCGCGTACGCCGTCGGAGGTGACCACGTTGCCGGCCGCCACCGGTACCGCCGGGTCGAGCTTGCGGACCGCCCGCAGCGCGGAGATCATCCGCTCCTGGTGGCCGTGCGCGGTGTCCACCACCAGCGTGTCCACCCCGGCCTCCAGCAGCGCCGCGGCCTTGCCGGTGACGTCGCCGTTGATGCCGACCGCGGCGGCGATCCGCAGCCGCCCGCGATCGTCCACCGCGGGCCGATAGAGGGTGGCCCGCAGCGCGCCCTGCCGGGTCAGCACGCCGACCAGCCGGCCGTCCGCGTCGACCACCGGGGCGAGCCGACGGCGGCCCGCGGAGAGCAGGTCGAAGCCGGTACGCGGATCCGCGTCCGCCGGCACGGTGTGCAGCTCGGTGGACATCACGTGGCGCAGCTGGGCGAACCGGTCGACGCTCACGGTGTCCGCCTCGGTGACCACGCCGAGCGGCCGGCCGGCGGCGTCCACCACGATCACCGCGCCGTGCGCGCGCTTCGGCAGCAGGTGGATCGCGTCGCCGACGGTGTCCGTCGGGCCGAGGGTGATCGGCGTGTCGTAGACCAGATGGCGCTGCTTGACCCAGGCGACGACGGTCGCCACCACCTCGATCGGGATGTCCTGCGGGATGACCGCGATCGCTCCGCGCCGGGCCACCGTCTCGGCCATCCGCCGTCCGGCGACCGCCGTCATGTTCGACACCACCAGCGGGATGGTGGTGCCGGTGCCGTCGCCGGTGGAGAGGTCGACGTCGAGGCGTGAGCCCAGGTCGGACCGGGCCGGTGCCATGAAGACGTCGTTGTAGGTCAGGTCGTGCGCGGGAACCGCGCCATGTAGGAACCGCACCCGGCCATCATTCCTGGCCGCGGGCCGTCCTGCCGCCGCTGGTCATGGAAAACACCTTCGCCGCCGGTTGATCAACCAACCAGCAGCGTCACGGCCAACCCGGCCATCAGCACCGCTATCGCGCCGTCCAGCCACCGCCAGGCGGCGGCGCGCGCCAGCAGCGGCCCGAGGCGGTGTGCGCCGGCGCCGAGCGCGGTGAACCAGCCGACGCTGGCCAGAGCCGCCCCGACGCCGAAGGCCCACCGGTCCGGGTGCTGCTGCGCGAGGCCGCCCAGCAGCAGCACCGTGTCCAGGTAGACGTGCGGGTTCAGGTAGGTGAAGGCGAGGCAGGCCAGGATCGTCGCCCGCAGCGTCGCCGGCGGCCGGTCGGTCGGCACCAGCGCCCCGGGGCGCAGGGCCCGGCGGGCGGCGAGCGCCGCGTAGCCCAGCAGGAAGGCGGCGCCCGCCCAGCGGATCGTGGTCACCAGCGCCGGCCGGTCGGCGACCAGGGTGCCGACCCCGGCGATGCCGGCGGTGATCAGCGCCGCGTCGGAGAGGGCGCAGGTGAGCACGACCGGAAGCACGTGCTCGCGGCGCAGCCCTTGGCGCAGGACGAAGGCGTTCTGCGCCCCGATGGCGACGATCAGGGCGAGGGAGAGTGAGAAGCCGGCGACGGCGGAGCTGAGCACGCTCCGACGGTAGGTGCGCCGATGGCATGAGTCGAACTAAAGATTCTGAACCTGGTTAAGCTGAGCTGATGGACGGCCTCGACTCCACCCAGCTGCGGACGCTCGCGGCGGTGGTCGCGGAGGGCAGCTTCGAGGCGGCGGCCCGGCTGCTGCACATCACACCCTCGGCGGTGAGCCAGCGCGTCAAGGCGTTGGAGGAGACGGTCGGGCAGGTGCTCGTCCGGCGGGCCCGCCCCTGCTTGGCCACCGCAGCCGGTGCGCCGCTGCTGCGCCTCGCCGGGCAGCTCGTGCTGCTCGAACGGGAGGCGCTGGCCGACGCCCGCGGCCCGCTGACCGGCGGGGGCGCCCGGACCCGGCTGGCGGTGGTGGTGAACGCCGACTCGCTCGGCACCTGGTTCCCGGCCGCTCTGGCCCGGGTGCCCGAGCGGCTCGGGCTCTCTTTCGACATTCGCCAGGACGACCAGGAGCACACCGCCGAACTGCTCCGCGACGGCGCGGTGACGGCGGCGGTGACCGCCCAGCGCGAGGCGGTCCAGGGCTGCCGGGTGCTCCCGCTCGGCGCGATGCGTTACCGCGCGCTGGCCGCGCCGCCGCTGGCCGTCGCGCACTTTTCCGGCGGACTCACCGCGGCTGCCCTGGCCGTCGCGCCGGTGGTCGTCTTCGACCGCAAGGACCGGGCGCAGCACCGCTTCCTGCGGGCGGTCACCGGCCGGTCGCTCGACCCGCCGGTGCACTACGTCCCGTCGGTGCCGGCGTTCAGCGCCGCGATCCGGCTCGGGCTGGGTTGGGGCCTGGTCCCCGAGCAGATCGCCGACGACGACCTGGCGGCCGGGCACTGCGTCGACATCGCCCCCGGCCGGCAGGTGGACGTCCCCCTCTACTGGCAGCACTGGCGGCTGGAGTCAGAGGTGCTGACCGCCGTGACCGCCGCCGTTCGCGAGGTGGCCGCCGAGACCCTGCGCTGAGCGGGCCGCCCCGCCCGACGACTGACCGCCGGTCAGGAGATGGTGCAGATCGCCGCGCCCGCGCTGATCACCGCGCCGACCTCCGCGGTCAGCCCGCTGACCGTGCCGCCCTTGTGGGCGTGCAGCGGCTGCTCCATCTTCATCGCCTCCAGCACCACGACAAGGTCGCCCTCGGCGACGGTGTCCCCGTCGGCCACTGCGATCTTGACGATGGTGCCCTGCATCGGCGAGGTGAGCGCGTCACCGCTGACCGTGGCGCCGGCCTTGGCGCCGCCGCCACGGCGGGCCGGCTTCCGGGCGGCCGGCGCGGCGCTGGCCGTACCCGCGCCGACGCCGGCGGGGAGGGTGACCTCCAGCCGCTTGCCACCCACCTCGACCACGACGGTCTCCCGCTCGGCCGGCTCGGCCGCGGGGCCGGCGGTGGCGGTGAACGGCGGGACGGTGTTGTCGAACTCGGTCTCGATCCACCGGGTGTGCACGGTGAACGGCTCGGCGGTGAACGCCGGATCCCGGACCACCAGGCGGTGGAACGGCAGCGCGGTGGCCATCCCGTCGACCACCATCTCGTCCAGTGCCCGGCGGGCCCGCTCCAGCGCCTCCGTCCGGGTCTCCCCGGTGATGATCACCTTGGCCAGCAGCGAGTCGAAGTTTCCGCCGATCACGTCGCCGGCCGAGATCCCGGTGTCGACCCGGACACCCGGGCCGGTCGGCAGCCGCAGCGCGGTGACCGTGCCGGGCGCGGGCAGGAAGTTGCGGCCCGGGTCCTCGCCGTTGATCCGGAACTCGATGGAGTGCCCGCGCGGGGTCGGGTCCTCGGTGATCCGCAGCTTCTCGCCGTCGGCGATGCGGAACTGCTCCCGGACCAGGTCGATGCCGGCGGTCTCCTCGGTCACCGGGTGCTCGACCTGGAGCCGGGTGTTCACCTCGAGGAAGGAGATGGTGCCGTCCGCGCCGACCAGGTACTCCACCGTGCCCGCGCCGTGGTAGCCGGCCTCGCGGCAGATCGCCTTGGCACTGTGGTGGATCTGGGCCCGCTGGGCGTCGGTGAGGAACGGCGCGGGCGCCTCCTCGACCAGCTTCTGGTGCCGCCGCTGGAGCGAGCAGTCCCGGGTGCCGACCACGATGACGTTGCCGTGCTGGTCGGCGAGGACCTGGGCCTCGACGTGGCGGGGCTGGTCGAGGTAGCGCTCGACGAAGCACTCGCCGCGACCGAACGCGGCGACCGCCTCCCGGGTGGCCGACTCGAAGAGTTGCGGGATCTCCTCCATGGTGCGAGCCACCTTGAGCCCGCGCCCGCCGCCACCGAAGGCTGCCTTGATGGCGACCGGCAGGCCGTGGTCCACGGCGAATGCCATCACCTCGTCCGGGCTGCCCACCGGGTCGGGGGTGCCGGGCACCAGTGGGGCGCCGGCGCGCTGCGCGATGTGCCGGGCGGTGACCTTGTCGCCGAGGTCGCGGATCGCCTGCGGGGTGGGGCCGATCCAGGTCAGCCCGGCGTCGATGACGGCCTGGGCGAAGTCGGCGTTCTCGGAGAGGAAGCCGTAGCCGGGGTGCACCGCGTCGGCGTCGGCCTTCGCGGCCACGTCGAGCAGCTTGTCGATGCGCAGGTAGGTGTCGGCCGCGGTGTCCCCACCCAGGGCGTAGGCCTCGTCGGCGAGCGTGGCGTGCAGGGCCTCACGGTCCGAGTCCGCATAGACCGCGACGCTGCCGAGACCGGCGTCGCGGCAGGCGCGGATGACGCGGACGGCGATCTCGCCGCGGTTGGCGATGAGTACCTTGCGCACCGTGGGGGCTCCTCCCAGGAGGTCGTTGACCGGGAGTGTATCGGCCACCCTGCGGGCCCTAACGATCGCTCAGTGTGGGATGCCGCACTGTGTCCACCGGGCCTTAGTCAAACTTGGTTATTACGCTTGCCCGGTGTCTGCAACTCGGATGATGATTCTCGGTCTGGTCAAGTGGATGCAGCCGGTGCACGGCTACGACGTGCGGCGCGAACTGCTCAGCTGGAACGCCGACAAGTGGGCGAACGTGCAGCCCGGCTCGATCTACCACGCCCTGCGCAAGCTGACCGAGGAGGGACTGCTGCGGGCGGTCGCGACCGAACAGGTCGGCGGCCGGCCGGCCCGCACCACGTACGAGGTCACGCCCAAGGGCGACGACGAGTTCGAGACGCTGCTGCGCGGTCTGTGGTGGAAGGTGCACGAGGTCCCGGACCCGTTCACGGCGGCCTTCTCCTTCCTGCCGGCGATGCCGCGCGAGGAGGCGGCCGCCGCCCTGCGCAACCGGGCCACCCAGCTCGGCGCGGGGGTCGAGTGGATGCGGGCCTCGCTGGAGTCGGACTGGATCCGCGACACCAAGCCGGTGCACGTGGCGTGGATGTTCGAGCTCTGGTCGGCCCGGGCGGAGGCCGAGATCGCGTGGTGCGAGCGGATCGCCGAGCGGATCGAATCCGGAGTGTCGTACCTGCCTGCTGGGCTGGACCAGGCGCAGGGTTGGTCGGGCTGGCAGGAGCGGCTGCCGGATCGGCCGGCCGACGCGGAATAATCAACGTTGACCACAGAAGCTATATCGCGTTAGCCTGCTCCCGGCACCACGGGGGGAGTGCGCCGCGCGGCGTCCCCAGGGCAGGCGGCGGCCGGCACGGCCCGGCCCGGACGACCAGGAGCAGAGATGATCGAGACCAGAGGGCTGCGGAAATCGTTCCGCTCCCGGGCGGGTCGGGAGACGAAGACCGTCGACGCCGTACGGGGGGTGAACCTGGAGGTCGCCGAGGGGGAGATCTTCGGCTTCCTAGGCCCCAACGGCGCCGGCAAGACCACCACGCTGCGGATGCTCGCCACGCTCATCGAGCCCGACGGCGGCGAGGCGACCATCGCCGGCGCCGACCTGCGCAAGGCCCCCGGTGAGGTGCGCCGCCGGATCGGCTACGTCGCCCAGGGCGGCAGCACCTGGGACGAGTCCACCGCCCGCGAGGAGCTCGTCCTCCAGGCCCGGCTCTACGGCCTCAGCAAGGCCGAGGCGAGCCGCCGCGCCGTCCGCGCCCTGGAGGCCTTCCAGCTCACCGAGTACGCCGACCGCAAGTGCAAGACCTACTCCGGTGGGCAGCGCCGGCGGGTGGAGATCGCGCTCGGCATCATCCACGAGCCGAAGATCGTCTTCCTGGACGAGCCGACCACCGGCCTCGACCCGCAGAGCCGAGCCCACATGTGGGACGAGATCCGCAGGCTGCGCACCGAGGGGATGACGGTCTTCATCACCACCCACTACCTCGACGAGGCCGACGCGCTCTGCGACCGGATCGCGATCATGGATCACGGCGAGGTGGTCGCCGAGGGCACCCCGGTCGAGCTCAAGCGCGAGATCTCCGGCGACGTGGTGCTGGTCGGGCTGGAGGCCGCCGCGACCCCCCAGGCCGCGCAGGCGCTCGACGGCGAGGCGTACGTCAACAAGCTGGAGACCGCCGACGAGGGCGGCCTGCGGCTCTATGTCGACGAGGGCGCCACGGCGATCCCGCAGATCCTGCGCCGGCTGGACCAGGCCGGCCTCACGCTCGCCTCGATCGAGCTGCACCGGCCCAGCCTGGACGACGTCTTCCTCACCAAGACCGGCCGCTCGCTGCGCGAGTCCTGAGAATCGGAGACCTTGATGAAACTCGCCCGCGACACCTGGCTCATTTTCGAGCGCCAGTTCCAACTGCTGCTGCGCAACCCGGTCTGGGTCTTCGTCGGCGTCTTCCAGCCGGTGATGTACCTGCTGCTCTTCGCCCCGCTGCTCAAGCCGGCGCTGAACGCGCCGACCCAGGCCGAGGCCTACAAGATCTTCGTACCCGGCCTGCTGGTGCTGCTGGCCATCTTCGGCGGCCTGTTCCAGGGCTTCGGCCTGATCGCCGAACTGCGCGCCGGGGTCATCGAGCGGTCCCGGGTCACCCCGGTCAGCCGGCTCGCCCTGCTGCTCGGCCGCTCGCTGCGGGACGTCGTCTCGCTGCTGGTGCAGGCGGTCATCATCACGCTGCTCGCGCTCCTCTTCGACCTGCGGGTGGTGCTCGGCGACCTGCTGCTGGCCTACCTGATGCTCGCGCTGATCGCCCTGATGACCTCGGCCGTCTCCTACGGCGTCGCACTGAAGGTCAAGAGCGAGGACGCCCTGGCGCCGCTGATGAACACCGTCGCCCAGCCGGTGCTGCTGCTCTCCGGCATCCTGCTGCCGCTCACCTTCGCGCCGGGCTGGCTGCAGGGCATCGCCGACTGGAACCCGTTCTCCTGGGCGGTCGACGGCACCCGCGCGCTCTTCGCCGGCGACCTGGCCAACGACAAGGTCTGGCAGGGGCTGACCATCACCGCGGTCCTCGCCGTCGCCGGCGTCTACTGGGCGGCCCGGCAGTTCGCCCGCAGCGTCCGCTGATCGGGAGAGCTGCCTCTCAGTCGAGGCGGGGCATCGGGCCGGCGCTTGTAGCGTAAGGCCCGTGCCCCGCCTCACCCGTGACCAGATCACCTGGTTGGCCTACGCCCAACTGGGCCTGTGGGGCTTCTTCCTCTACGGCTTCGGCCCGGTCGTCCCGCTGCTCCGCGACGAACAGGGCACCAGCGCCGCCGTAGCCGGGCTGCACAGCACCGCCATCGCGGTCGGCTCGCTGATCGGCGGCGCGCTCTTCGCCCCGCTGGCCGGCCGGATCGGTCGGGGCCCCGCGATCTGGACCGGTCTGGCCGGCGTGGCCGTCGGCGTAGCCGCGTTCGGCACCCTCCGCGCGCTGCCCGCCACCCTCGCCGCAGTTGCCGTGATCGCCACCTTCGGCATGGCCGTGATCAGCGGCGTCAACGTGGTGCTCGTCGCCCAGCACGGCCGTGCCGCGCCCGCCGCGCTCGCCGAGGCGAACGCCGCCTGCGCCGGCATGGGCATCCTCGCCCCGTTGGTGATCGGCGCCTGCGTCGACGCCGGGCTCGGCTGGCGGCCCGCGATGGCCGTCGAGGTCGGGCTGATCGCGCTGGTCGGGCTCGTCGCGCTGGCGTCACGGGTACGCCAGCCGAAGCCGTCCTCTGCCCTTGTCGGCGCCGATGCCGCGGCTGCCGGCGGCGATCCTGCCGTTGCCGGCGCTGGCCTCGCCGTTGGCGGCCCTGACCTCGCCGTTGCCGGCCCTGACCTTGCTGATGCCGGCCCCGATCTTGCCGTTGTCGGCGTTGGTCCTGCCGTTGGCGGGCAGGAGACCATGGTGGCGCGGCGGGCGGAACCGGCCGACGTGGGCCGGCGGCTGCCCCGGCCGTACTGGATCGCCTGGACGCTGATGTCGGTGACCGGCTCGATCGAGGTCTGCCTGTCGCTCTGGACCGCGGACGTGCTCCGCTCGCACGCCGCCATGAGCGCCGGCAGCGCGAGCGCCGCCGTCGCCGCGATCGTCTGCGGGATGTTCCTCGGCCGGTTGGCCGGCGGCCGGATCGCGCTGCGGCTGCCGCCGGTACCGCTGCTGCTCGGGGCGCTGGGGATGTCGCTGGCCGGCTTCGCCGTCTTCTGGTCCGCGTCGATCGGCTGGCTGGCGGTGGCCGGGCTGGTCGTGCTCGGCCTGGGCAACGCGCTGCACTATCCGCTGGCCATCTCGATCGCGCTCGCCGTGGCCGGGCCGGCCGCCGACCGGGCGGCGGGCTGGTCGGCGTACTCGATGGGGATCGGTTTTGGCATCGCCCCGGTGCTGCTCGGCCGGGTGGCCGACGGGATCGGCCCGCACCTGGCGTTCCTGCTGCTCCCGGCGTTCATCGCGGTCGCTGCGCTGCTCGCCGTCCGCCTCGGCCGCTCGCTGCGGGCCGCCCACCCGACCGCGGAGCGCGAGCCGGCGACGGTGTTCACGAGCTGACCGGGCGCACGACGCCTGATCAACACAAGGTCGGCGATATTGCGGTGTCCGACCCGCCTGGACACCGCAATATCGCCGAAATCGAGTGGATCAACGACTGCCGGCGGCGCTGATCGCTCGTCGGCGGCCTGGTGGCCGTCGCGGCGGTGCCGGTCCGGGCGTCGGAGCCGGTCAGTGCACCCGGGCGAGGGTGAGCCCGTCGGCGATCGGCAACATGACCGCGTCGACCCGCACGTCGGCGAGCACCTCGTCGTTGAACGCGGCGATCGCCCGGTCGCTGACGTTCTGCGGAGCGAGCACCCGCCCGCCGCGCAACACGTTGTCCACGGCGATGACACCACCGGGCCGCATCCGGGGCACCAACTCCGCCCAGTAGATCGGGTAACCCGTCTTGTCCGCGTCGATGAACGCGAAGTCGAGGTGGCGCTCGTGCGGCAGTTCACGCAGGGTGTCCCCGGCCGGGCCGATGCGCAGCTCGATCCGGTCGGCCACCCCGGCCCGGGCCCAGTAGCGGCGGGCGATGCCGGTGTACTCCTCGGAGATGTCGAAGCAGGTCAGCCGACCGTCGTCGGGCAGCCCCCGGGCGATCGCCAGCGAGGAGAGCCCGGTGAAGGTGCCCACCTCGACCGCCTGCCGGGCCCCCAGCAGCCTGGTGAGGAAGGTCAGGAACGCGGCCTGCTCCGGCGCGACCTGCATCGTCGCCTCGTCCGGGAGCGCGGCGCGGGTTTCCTCGGCAAGGTCGCGCATGATCTCGTCCGGCGGAGATCCGTGCCCGACCAGGTACGCGTGCAGGTCGTCGGTGAGCGGGATCGACTTCGTGGTCATGACTGGACGCTAACCGAGCGGCTCGACCGATTGGCCGCCCGGCGCGACCTTCGTCCAGAGGTCCGTGATCCGCAGGTCCAACTCGGCGAGGAGCCGGCGCAGCAGCGGCAGCGACAGCCCGACGACGGTGCTCTGGTCGCCCTCGATCCGCTCGACGAACGGGCCGCCCAGCCCGTCGATGGTGAACGCGCCGGCCACCGCCAGCGGCTCACCGGTGGCAACGTAGGTCTCGATCTCGTGGTCGCTGATGTCGGCGAAGTGGACGGTGGTCGAGGCGACCGCCTCGGCGCGCCGCCCCGCCGTGACGTCGATCAGGCAGTGTCCGCTGTGCAGCACCCCGCTGCGTCCCCGCATCCGCAGCCAACGCTGGGTCGCGTCCGCCGCGTCGGCCGGCTTGCCGAGGATCTCGCCGTCGAAGCCGAGCACCGAGTCGCAGCCGATCACCAGCGTCCGCTGGTCGGTGGCCGGACGCAGCCGGGTCAGCACCGCCTGCGCCTTCAGCCGGGCCAACTCAAGGCAGAGTTCCTCGGCCCGGTCGGTGACCACCAGAGACTCATCGACGCCGCTGACCAGCACATCCGGCTCGATGCCGGCGGCTTGGAGAATCTTGCGGCGGGCGGGACTGGCCGAGGCGAGCACGAGACGGAGCGGCAGCTGATCAGGCACCTGACCGACGTTACCGGCTGACCCACGGCCGTGCGCGGCACCACCTCTCGACACGTCGCCGGCCGAGCGCCCTTGCGGGTGATGTCATCCCAGCGCGGGTCAGTGACTGATCCGCGGGGGTGGATCATCCCCGCGCCGACGCCGGCGGGCCAGGACGACCCAGGTCGTACCCGCGGCCACGATCACCCCGAGCGTGACCAACCCCCGGACCGTGGCGGCCGAACTGTCCTCGTCGGAGGGCGCCGCCGCCCCCGTCGTACTCGGGTCGCCACCGGCGGTGGCACTCGCCGTCGCAGACTCAAACCCGAGCGGCGGTACGTCTGCGGTCAGCGCCGCCACAATGTCGATGACGCCGTAGCCGTACTCGTCGTCCCGCCCGGGCGGCCCCTTGTCGACCGCCGTGGCAGTAAGCCGGTGCGCAACTTCACGGGCCGGGAGGTAGGGATACTTCGACCGAATCAACGCCGCCGCCCCCGCCACAATCGCCGTAGCGCCCGAGGTGCCGGTGCCCTTCGAATACTTCCCGTCGTAACTGGTGCTGTAGATATCTACTGCGGGTGCCGCTATGTCGATCTCTGGCCCGACTACAGAGACCGTGGCATGTATGCCGCTGCGGTCAACCCCCCCAACCGCAATCACGCCACGATGTGAAGCCGGGTAACCGACGCCTGATCCTTGGGTGGTGTTTCCGGCAGCCGCTACTACCACAATGTCCGCGGCAATTGCTGATTCGATCGCCCTTGCCAGGCGTGGGCTAGACGTTCCTCCGCTGGAGATACTGACCACCCGGGCACTCTGTGAGACGGCGAACTCTATGCCCGCCGCCAAATTGTCTGCCTCACCAAAGTTGTCGGCTGTGGACGACCTAATTGGAAGAATCTTAGCTCTCGGCGCAATGCCGAGTGCTCCAACCTTGTCGCTGCCATGTGCGGCGATCAAACCAGCCATGCTTGTGCCGTGGCTGTTGGGGTCATGTCTGCCATCGCCGGAACCGCCAGCGACGAGGTCGACCCCCCGCAGCAGGTTATTCCGTAAGTCAGGGTGGGGATCTACTCCTGTGTCGGGCACGCCGACGATAACGCCCTCACCCTGGCTGACCTTTTGCGCATCTTCAATATTCAAGTATCGAAGGTGCCACTGATCGGTGCGAATTGACATTGCACCGTCAGGCTTGGGGGCTTGATTCTGGGTATGCGCTTTGGCTGGAAAGGGTGGGAGCAGAACTGTCACTACGAGAGGCAAGACTGATAGCGCCGCCCGATCAACGCGCAACTTCACCTGCTCAGGCCGATAGCTGGACCTGGATCTATCGGCCCCTCCTCGTCTGGGGGGCGGACCACTGGAGGCACGCCTTTACCGGTCTCCCATGGGTTGTCTGGATCCCATTGGGGCTTGTCGCTCGCTTGCTCTTGACGACCCAATCGGCCAGGTGCCTGATTGGGACCACGACCCATGCCGTTGCTGCCAGTCATCCCGGGACTGCCGCCGATCGGTGGCAGGCTATGGGCCGACCCGAGCCCGCGACCCATTCCGGGCCGGGAGCCAGCGCCTCCGGCGGGAGCGGTACCGGCGCCGCCGCCACCGATCACCCCACCTACAGGGTTGATTCGACGTGGAGGGTTGGATCCAGTGCCCGGCTGGCCCAGGCCCATGCCGGGCGCGCCGCCGATCAGTCCTCCCGGCGCCATCGGTCGAGCGGTGACGGGTGGCGTCGAAGGTGGGAAGCCACCTCCGCCTCCGCTTACCGGTCGGCCCATTGACCCGGGCTCTATCGGAAAAGATCCAGTGGCGGGAAGCCGGGGAGGGGCCCCGGGCGGTAGAGCTGGCGTGGCAGTAGCACCAGCAATCGGCGTGGGGGATGGAGGCGCTGACGCCGCAGTCGGGCCTTGGCCAACCGGCGAAGGTGCCAGCCCTGGCCCTGCGCCTCCGAGTACAGGGCCGGTGGTGGGAGCCTTCGGTGTCGGGACCGGGCTCCTTGATGCGTCGGACTTCGGCCCCGGCGAAGCAGTGTTGTTAGTCATCGGAACCGGCACGATCGGGGGTATGACCGGCGTCGCTCCATGGCCACCATAAACGTCCGGGTCGCTGGTCTGATGCCCCGGCCGTGGTGGTGGTGGAGGTGGTTGGCGGAGTGCTACTTGGGCGTGTTGGAGTTCGCTGCTGAGGCCGTACATGATGCCGCGCGCTTGGACGTTGAGGGTTTCCAGGTCGGCGTCGGTCACGGGTTGGTCGGGCACTCGGCTGCCCATGGCGGCCTTCGGGTCGGCGGCGGTCGCCTCGTACGCCTGCTTCTGCTGGAGCTTGGCCGCGTACACCTCGTGGATCTTTTGAAGCGCGGTGCGGGTGCCGCTGATGGCCTGGGTCGCGGCGGCCAGCGCGGTGTAGTTGGTGGCGGCGGCGTCGTGGGTGCGCTGGACCTTGTCGATCAGCTCGTCCAGCTCGGCGAGGTAGGCGCGGGAGGCCGCGTTCGTTGCGGGCGGCCAGGCCTCGGCGAGGCCGCGGCGGTATTCCTGGAGCCGGCTCAGGTGGGTCTGCGCCAGGTCGCAGACCTTGCGCCAGCCGGCCACCTGCTTCCAGTGGTTGGTGGTGTCGTGGTCCTGCAGGCAGGCCCACATGCTGTTCACGTCCATCAGGTGCCAGTCGGTGAGACCGGAGGTGCGGCCGCTGCCCCGTTCGATCACGGCAGCACCACCGAGCCGTCGTCGGGCGCGGTCGGGTCGCGCAGGACCACCGACGGGGCGGCGGGCACCACCGTGCCGGGGCTGGTGAGGGCGTGTTCGACGTCGACCACGCGGGCCGCGGAGAAGGCGTCGGTGCCGGCGTAGTGGTCGGCGACTGTGCCCGCGGCAGCGGCCAGGTGGCCGGTGGCGCCCTGGACGCCCCAGACCATGTCGACGGCCGCCTGCTGGGTCTCGTGATGTGCGCGCAGGAAGTTGACCAGCTCGATGAAGGCGTCGCACGGATTGGGCAGCGGGGCCTTCATGTCGTCGGCGATGTAGGACAGGTGTGGCGCATAGTTGCGCTCCACCTCGGCCGTGAGCCGGTCGGCGAACTCGCGCAGCTGGCGAATGTCGGCCTCGATGCCGCCGTAGCCGCTCAGCCAGGCCGCTGGGCGGCCCTCCTCAGGGATCATCGATCCTCCCCCACCGTCACGGCACCGTTTCCCTGAGTGAGGTTAGCCGCTAGGGCCGACCCTGGCAGCCCCGGACCGCCGATGGGATCAGCGGGGCAGGCCGGAGGCGCGCCAGGCGCCGGCACCCGCAGCGGGTGCCGCGCCGGTCGGTCGTCCGCTGCGCGCCCAGGCGGACGCGGCCACCGGCGCGGGCGCGGTGGCCGGCCGGGTACGCGCCACGATCGCGCCTACCAGCGCGGCCAGTTCCTCGGCGGTGGGCACGCCGCGAACGACCCGGAACAGCGGCTCTTCGGCAGACATGCGGCCAGGGTACGCGTCCAGAACTTGACCTTCGCCGCACAGTGGCGTGCCGGCGGTGTGAGTGTCACGCCCGCCGGGTACCGTCTCAGCGATGTCGAACGCGCTTCCCCAACTCGTCGCTGACCGTTACCGGCTTATTTCGCCGCTCGGTCAGGGCGGCATGGGTCGGGTGTGGAAGGCGCGCGACGAGGTGCTGCACCGGGACGTGGCGATCAAGGAATTGGTCCCGCCGCCCGGCCTCACCGATGACGAGCGCCGTGAAATGCGGGAACGCTCGCTGCGCGAGGCTCGGGCGATCGCCCGGCTCAACAACGTCAACGTCGTGCGCATCTTCGACGTGCTGCGTACCGACGGCGATCCGTGGATCGTCATGGAGTACGTCGCGTCGAAGTCGTTGCAGGACACTCTCGCCGAGTCCGGCCCGGTCACGCCGGCCCGCGCGATCGACATCGGCCTCGGGGTGCTCGGCGCGTTGAAGGCCGCGCACAAGGCCGGGGTCATGCACCGGGACGTCAAGCCGGGCAACGTGCTGCTCGGCGACGACGGCCGGGTGGTGCTGACCGATTTCGGTCTCGCCACCATCCCGGGCGACCCGAACGTGACCCGCACCGGCATGGTGCTCGGCTCACCCGCCTACATCGCGCCGGAACGGGCCCGCGACGGCACCGCCGGGCCGGAGGCTGACCTCTGGTCGCTGGGCGCCACGCTCTACGCGGCGGTCGAGGGCAAGTCGCCGTACGCGCGGCCGTCGGCGATCGGCACTCTCGCGGCGCTCGCCACCGAGCCGATGCCGCCGCCGAAGAACGCCGGACCGCTGAAGCCGGTGCTGCAGGGCCTGCTGCGCAAGGACCCGACCGAGCGGATCACCGCCGAGGTGGCGGAACGGTTGCTGCGTCGGGCCGACGGCAAGCGTTCGCGGGGCATCTCGCTGCTCGACGGCGTACGCCGGCCGGGGCCCAACGGTCCGCGCCTGCCTCGCCCGGCCGTGGTGCCGGCCCCGCGCCCGCCCGAGCGGGTCGACCCGCCGGCCGCTCCGCCGGCGCCTCGCACGCCCCCGGCGGCGGCTGCCGCCGCGGCGGCCCCGGCCGCCGCGGTCGGTGCGGACGACGTCACGACGAAGGTCCCGGCCAGCGCCGACGCCGCGCCGACCGCGAAGGTGGACCGACCGACGGCCGACGCCGACCCGACAAGCAAGCTCGAGGCACCCACGTCACCGGCCTCGGCACTCACGTCCCCGGCCCCGACGGACACGCGATCCGACGCGACCGCGACCGACGAGCCCGGCGACGAGCCGACGGCGGTGGCCGAGCAGGTCCCGGCGGATCCGGCCGGGGCGGCCAATCCGACCTCGGTGCTGCCGGTCAGTCCGTCGGCCGCGCCGGCCGGGCGGGCGCCGATCCCGTTGCCCACCGGGGCGCCGGCCGACCGGAAGCGACGCAATCTGCTGATCGGCGTGCTGGTCGCCGTCCTGCTGCTCGGCCTCGCGATTGTCGTGCCGCTGCTGTCCAGCGGTGACGACCCCGAGGACGGCAAGGCCCCGCAGGCCAACGGCGGTAGCGCCAGCTCGCCGTCGGCGGCACCGCAGACCTCCGCGCCGGCCGCCCCACCGCCGACCAGCGGGGCGCCCAGCGCCACTCCCTCGGCGACCCCGTCCGTCGACCCCAATGCGTTGCCGCCGGGCTGGAAGCTGCACAAGGACCCGGTCGGCTTCGCCCTGCCACTGCCCGACGGTTGGGTGCGTCGCCAGGTCGACTCCACCACCATCGTCTTCGACCAGTCGAACGGGGTCGGTGAGCTGCTGGTCCAGTGGACGGGCACGCCGAAGTCGGACGCGTACGCCGACTGGAAGCGGATCGAGCCGGACCGCAAGAAGCTCGTCAACAACTACCAGTACCTGAGCATCAAGCGCTGCGACTTCTGGAAGACCTGCGCGGACTGGGAGTGGCTGGAGAGCCGGGACGGCACCCGGATCCACGTCCGTAACCGCGGCTTCGTGACCGCCAGCAACCGCGGCTACGCGCTCCGGTGGGAGGTCGCCGAGAAGGACTGGGCGGCCAACCTGCCGAACTTCGATCGGATCGCGAACGGGTTCGTGCCGGACCGCAAGGACTGATCAGCGGGAATCGCATCCGCACGAAACTGATTCGCATGGCCTTCCGTCGTTCGGGGTACCTGATCCTCGACGACGGAAGGAGGTACGACATGAGTTACCGACGGAGGGACACCCGGCCGCGGTTGGCACTGTGGATGCTCGTCGCGCTCGGCGACGCGATCCTGGTCCTGGCCAGCATCGGGATCCCGGTGCTCATCGCGCTGTTCAGCGTCGTGGCCGTCACCGTCGCCGGGGTGAGTGCCCGGCTGCTGATGCGGCGCGGGGCCCTGGTCCGTGAGGAGGCGGTTCCCGCCCGGGTCGCGGTGCCGATGGGCAGCCGGCGCCGGGCCTGACCGACCGGCGTCGAGACTGAGCCGCATAGGTGGCGTGGCGGCAGCCGGACCAGTTGTCAACCGTACGGTGACAGCCGATCCCGCTGCCGCCAACTGCCGGGCCGGGCGGATCAGGCGGTGTTGTTCGCGAGCGCGATCAGCCGGGTGCGGTCACCGTTCCAGTAGTTGCGGTCGACGTTGCCGCTGATCCCGGAGACGGTGCCGGTGCTGGTGTACTGCCAGAAGCTCCAGACGGGCGCGCCGGCCGGCAGGGTGCCGGGAGCGCTGGCCCAGCGGGCGACCCAGAGCGGGTGGTTCGCCCACGGCCCGGTCCAGCTGCCGGTGCACTGGTTCCAGAAGCTGGTCGTGGTGTAGATGACCGCGTAGCGGCCGGTGCGCGAGCGGTAGGTGTTGAGGAAGTCCTGCACCCAGTTGCGCATGCCGGTGGTGCTGAGGCCGTAGCAGTAGCCGCCGCTGTACGGGTTTGCCTCCAGGTCCAGCGCCGCGGGGAGGGTGCGGCTGTCCGCAGACCAGGCGCCGCCGTTGGAGGCCAGGTAGTTCGCCTGGACCGCGCCGGAGGAGATGTTGGGCCGGGCGAAGTGGTACGCCCCGCGGATCACCCCCGCGTTGTACGCGTTGACGTAGTTGGCGTTGAAGTTCGGGTCCTTGTAGCTCGTACCCTCGGTGGCCTTGATGAAGGCGAACTGGATGCCGGCGTTGCGCACGCTCGTCCAGTTGATGCTGCCCTGGTAGCGCGAGACGTCGATGCCGGGGGTGGTGGCGGCTGCGGCCGGGCCGGCGGTGGCGACGAGCCCGGCGGCCGCGGTGGCGAGGACGGTGAGGCCGGCCGCGAGGAGCCGACGCAGCGGAGATCTGGTGGGGGTCATGGGTCCCTCCAAGTAGCCATCGATTGATGCCCATCTTTGGAGGTAATCGCCCATGAACACAAGAGGGGTTAAAGAAACTTTCATTGACGGCGGCGCGGCAGGCTCCGTCATCGACGCCTTGTGCCGGTCGCCGCACAGCCCGTGACGGGCGTGATCGCCCCGTCGGGTGGGGACCTGGCGACGAGCGTGTGGGCCGGTAGGCTCGCGCCCCATGGTGTCGTTCGACGGGCTGACCAACCTCTGGGACCGGCTGATCAGCGCGCAGCCCGACCCGCCGCCACTGCTGGTGCTGCTCACCGCGCTCATCGCGCTGCTGGTGGTCTCGACCCGCCTGCCCTGGCGGGTCGCCCGTAACGCGATCACCATCGCCCACGAGGGCGGTCATGCCCTCGTCGCCCTGCTCACCGGCCGGAAACTGCGCGGCATCCGACTGCACTCGGACACCTCGGGGCTGACCCTTTCCGCCGGCCGGCCGAGTGGGCCCGGCATGATCCTCACCCTGCTCGCCGGATACATCGCCCCGCCGCTGGTCGGGTTGGCCGGCGCGTGGCTGCTCGGCGGCAACCGGATCACGCTGCTTCTCTGGGTGGCTGTTGTGCTGCTGCTCGCCATGCTGGTCATGATCCGCAACGCCTTCGGCGTGGTCTCGCTGCTGGTCACCGGCGGCGTGGTGCTCGCCGTGTCCTGGTACGCCTCGCCGCAGGTGCAGGCGGCGTTCGCGTACACCGGGGTGTGGTTCCTGCTGCTCGGCGGCGTGCGGCCGGTGGTGGAACTGCAGCGGTTGCGCGCGCGGGGGCGGATGCCCGCCTCCGACGCCGACCAGCTCGCCGGGCTCACCCCGTTCCCGCCGTTCTTCTGGGTCACCCTCTTCGCCCTGGTCAACCTGGTCGTGCTGGTGGTCGGCGCCCTGCTCCTGACCGGCCCCATCCTGACCGACGCCGGCCTCACCCTGTAACGGATCGCATCGATCATGCAGTTGTGGTGCCTCACGTAAGCCATGCGACGGGACAACCCGGGCACCACAAGTCCATGATCGACGGTGTGGGCGCGAGGCAGAATGGGCGGATGCGATATGTGATCATCGGGGCCGGGGCGGTTGGCGGGACGATCGGTGTGCGGCTGGCGGAGGCGGGACACGAGGTCACCCTGGTGGCCCGGGGCGCGCATCTGGCGGCGATCCGGGAGCGGGGGCTGACCCTGCGCCAGCCGGAGCAGGAGCTGACCGTGCGGCTGCCCGCGGTCGACGCCCCGGACGGGCGGCCGTTGCCCGCCGACACCGTGCTGGTGCTCACCGTCAAGTCGCAGGACACCGCGACGGCGCTGGCCACCTGGGTGGACGCCCCGGTGGTCGGCGGCGGCACGGCCGGCGAACGCCTGCCGTTGTTCACCGCGCAGAACGGGGTGGCGAACGAGTCCACCGCGCTGCGGCTCTTCGCCCGGGTACACGGGGTGTGCGTCTGGCTGCCTGCCACCCACCTGGAGCCGGGGGTGGTGGTGGCCAACGGCCACCCGCACCCGGGGATGCTGCACCTCGGCCGCCACCCGTCCGGATCGGACGACACCGACCGCGCGGTCGCCGCCGAGCTGACGGCCGCCGGTTTCGTAGCGCCGGTCCGGCCGGACGTGATGCGTTGGAAGTACGGCAAGCTGCTCGGCAACCTGGGCAACGGACTTCAGGCGCTCCTCGGTCGGGACATCCCGGAGGAGTTGGCCGGCCGGGTGCGGGCCGAGGGCGAGGCGGTGCTCGCCGCGGCCGGGATCGCGCACACCAGCCAGGACGAGGAGACTTCCCAGCGGGGCGACCTCGTGCAGCACCGGCCGGTCGGCGGCGAACAGCGGGCCGGTGGCTCCACCTGGCAGAGCCTGGCCCGGGGCGTCGGCTCGGTCGAGACCGACCACCTCAACGGCGAGGTCGTGCTCCTCGGCCGGCTGCACGGCGTACCGACGCCGGCCAACGCCGCAGTGCAGCAGGCGGTACGCCGCGCGGCGCGGGAGCGGATCCCGGCCGGCGAGTTCCCCCGGGTGGAGCTGGCGAAATTGCTCGGCTGAGCAGGCAACCGCCCGCACCGGCCGGCGCGTGTCCACTGCGACCGCCACGGGGAGGTAGCCAGGTGCCGGACGTCGAGGGATTCGACGAGTTCTACCGAGGTAGCCGACAACGGCTGCTCGGCTTCGTCTACGTGCTCACCGGAGATCTCTCCGAGGCTCAGGACGCGGTCCAGGAGGCGTACATCCGGGCCTGGCAGCGCTGGTCGACGGTGAGCGGCTACGACGACCCGGAGGCGTGGACCCGGGTGGTCGCCGCCCGGATCGCGGTGAGCCGTTGGCGCAGCCTGCGCAGCCGGGCCCGGGCCTACCTGCGGCACGGCAGCGTCGAGACCACCCCGGGCCCGGGCACCGAGACGGTCGAGGTGGTCGCCGCGTTACGCCGGCTCCCCGAGGAGCAACGCACCGCGATCGCGCTCTACTACCTGCTCGGCATGCCGGTCGCCGAGGTGGCCCGGGAGACCGACGCCCCGGTGGGCACCGTCAAGGCCCGCCTCTCCCGGGGGCGCGCCGCGCTCGCCGGGCTGCTCGCCGTCTCTGACCTTGAGGAGGCCGCTGATGCGTGACGACCTGACGTTCGTCGAGAAGGTACAGCGGGACCTGCGTGACGTGCGCTGGCCCGGCCCGGAGGAGATCCGGGCCCAGGCCCGCCGCCGCAGCCGTCACAAGGTGATGGCCGCGTCGACCGCGGTGCTCGCGCTCGCCGCAGCCTCCGCCATCGGGGTCGTCGCACCGGGTCGATTCTCGACACCCCCGACCGCCTCGGTCGATCCGAGCGTGCCCGTCCGTGCGGAGATCACAACAGAGGCTCTGCTCCGGCCGGCCGATCTCGGGCTGGCGTCGGCGGATACCCAGCTCACCGGGTCGGGGCTGGCGGAGCCGATCCGGATCGACGACATGCTCGGCGCCTGCCGGACGAGCCAGGGGCTGGCGCAGACCTGGCCGTCCCGATGGTCGCGATCGCAGACCCTCCTGACCGAGCGGCGGGACGGCGTCGACCTCGCGCCCGGCGACGTGCTGGCGATGCAGGACGTCTACCGACTCACGCCGGAGGGGGCCAAGGCGTTTCTCGCCGACCTCGACCAGATCATCGCCCCGTGCGTGCAGTGGCGCAGCGTCGGGCCGTACGAGTCGAAGGGGCGGGCCGGCACGGCGGAGGCGGTACACCAGTGGCGGATCGTCCAGCGAGACTTCGCGGGGGACGATGCCGCCATGGTGCAACACGTCGTGTCCGGGGCCCGCGATGTGAAGACCGGCGAGACGTTCGGCGACGTGCCCCAGCCGACCTACAAGGCGATCATCCGGGTGGGTGACCTCGTCGCGGTGCTCGGCCTCGGGCGATCCGGCACCGAGTCCGAGCTGCTCCAGCTCGCCACGGTGGCGGCCGGACGGTTGTGTCAGGCGGCGAACCCAAGCTGCTGAGCCCGCCGTTGATCCCGCACAACTTCAGGGAAAGTGTCGCCTCCGGGCCGCGGGAGGCCGCAGTTTCCCTGAAGTTGCGCGGATCTTGCCGTGGGCGGCGGGGTCTACAGCGGGATGTTGCCGTGCTTCTTGGGGGGCAGGGTCTCCCGCTTCGTGCGCAGTACGCGTAGCGCCCGGACGATCTGGGTGCGGGTCTCGTGCGGCGGGATGACCGAGTCGACATATCCGCGCTCGGCGGCCACGTACGGGTTGGCAAGCGTGTCCTCGTACTCGGCGATCTTCTCGGCCCGCAGTGCGGCCGGGTCGTCCGCGCCCGCCAGTTCCGACCGGTAGAGGATGTTGACCGCCCCCTGCGCGCCCATCACCGCGATCTGCGCGGTCGGCCAGGCGAAGTTCAGGTCCGCGCCCAGGTGCTTGGAGCCCATCACGTCGTACGCCCCGCCGTACGCCTTGCGGGTGATCACGGTGACCTTCGGGACGGTGGCTTCGGCGTACGCGTAGATGAGCTTGGCGCCCCGGCGGATGATGCCGTCCCACTCCTGCCCGGTGCCGGGCAGGAAGCCGGGAACGTCCACGAACGTCAGCACCGGGATGTTGAACGCGTCGCAGGTGCGGACGAACCGGGCGGCCTTCTCGGAGGCGGCGATGTCGAGCGTGCCGGCGAAGTGCATCGGCTGGTTCGCCACCACGCCGACCGGCCGCCCCTCGACCCGGCCGTAGCCGACCACGATGTTCTGCGCGTAGAGCGGTTGGACCTCCAGGAACTCCCCGTCGTCCAGCACGTGCTCGATCACCCGGTGGATGTCGTAGGGCTGGTTGGCCGAGTCCGGGATCAGCGTGTCCAGCTCCCGGTCCTCGTCGGTGATCTCCAGGTCGGCGTCGGCGGGGTAGACCACCGGCTCGTCGAGGTTGTTCGACGGCAGGTACGACAGCAGCGCCTTGACGTACTCGATCGCGTCGTCCTCGTCGCTGGCGAGGTAGTGCGCGTTGCCGCTGCGCGAGTTGTGGGTGCGGGCACCGCCCAGCTCCTCCATCGCCACGTCCTCGCCGGTGACCGTCTTGATGACGTCCGGGCCGGTGATGAACATGTGCGAGGTCTGGTCGACCATCACGGTGAAGTCGGTGACCGCCGGGGAGTAGACCGCCCCACCGGCACAGGGCCCCATCACCAGCGAGATCTGCGGGATGACCCCGGAGGCGCGGACGTTGCGGAAGAAGATCTCGCCGTAGAGGCCGAGGCTGGCCACGCCCTCCTGGATCCGGGCGCCGCCGGAGTCGTTGATGCCGACCACCGGGCAGCCGATCTTCATGGCCAGGTCCATGACCTTGACGATCTTCTCGCCGAAGACCTCGCCGAGGGAGCCGCCGAAGACCGTGAAGTCCTGGGCGAAGACGCAGACCTGCCGGCCGTCGACGGTGCCGTAGCCGGTCACCACGCCGTCGCCGTACGGGCGGGTCTTCTCCAGGCCGAAGGTGGTGGACCGGTGCCGGGCCAGCTCGTCGAGCTCGACGAAGGAGCCCTCGTCGAGCAGCAGCTCGATCCGCTCCCGCGCGGTCTTCTTGCCCCGGGCGTGCTGCTTCTCGACCGCGCGCGCCGACCCGGCGTGCACCGCCTCGTCGACCCGGCGCTCCAGGTCCGCCAGCTTGCCCGCGGTGCTGTGGATGTTGATCCCGGTCTCGGTAGTCACCCAGGGAATATAACGATGGTTCAGGTCGGCGCCGTTGTGCAGTTCGCCTCAGCTCTGCGCCGAGGGGCCGCAGGTAGGCGCGGGGTGCGCCGTAGGCTGGCGGAATGCCGGGCTCGCCGTACACCGATCTGGACCGCCCGCCGCTCTCGGCGGCGCGGCTGCGGCGGGCGCTGGTCGCCCCCTACGGCCCGTGGGCCCGGCTGGAGCTGCGGGCCGAGACCGGCTCCACCAACGCCGACGTGGCCGAGGCGGCCCGGGCCGGCGAGCCGGAGGGGCTGGTGGTGGTCGCCGAGCGGCAGACCGCCGGCCGTGGCCGGCGCGGCCGGGTCTGGCAGTCGCCGCCGCGGGCGGGCATCGCGACCAGCGTGCTGCTCCGGCCCGGCGAGGCCGTCGCCGAGCGCGGCTGGTCGCCGGCGCCACCCACCGGGTACGGCTGGCTGCCGCTGCTCGCCGGGGTCGCGCTCGTGGAGGCGGTGACCCGGCTGGCCGAGCTGGATGCGGTGCTGAAGTGGCCGAACGACCTGCTCATCGACGGCGCGAAGTGCGCAGGTGTGCTCCTCGAGGCGGTGCCCGGTGGGTCGCCGGCCGCGCCGCCGGCCATCGTGCTCGGCATCGGGCTCAACGTGACACTCCGCGCCGACGAGCTGCCGGAGAACCCGACCGGGCTGCCGGCAACCTCGCTGCGACTGGCCGGGGCCACGGCCACCGACCGTGACCCGCTGCTGCGGGCGCTGCTGCGCTCGGTCGCCGACTGGTACGACCGCTGGCGCACGGCCGGTGGGGACGCGACGGCCAGCGGCCTGCGGGAGGCCTACCTCGCCGCCTGCGCCACGGTCGGTCGCCCGGTACGTGTGCTGCTGCCCGGGGGGCAGGAGCTGACCGGCACGGCCACCGGGGTGGACCCGGACGGCCAACTGGTGGTCGACACCGCCGACGGCGAGCGTCATCTCGCCGCCGGGGACGTGCTGCACCTGCGCTGAGTGCCGGCTCCGGCACGGGGTGCGGTCGTGCGCCGGTGAGCGGAGCGCGCAAGATCACCTCGCTGGGTCGGTGCCGGCCGCGCGGCTGATGGCCCGTCGCGCCGTGACCGGTTACGGTCAGCGCGTCCGTTCCTGCGAGGAGGTTTCCGTGGCGTTCCCCGAAGACGTGCTCACCGAGGACGAGCACGTCGTGCTGCACCTGCATCCGCACTGGAAGGCGCTGATCCGGCCGGTCGCGGTGCTGGTGCTCGCCGTCGCCGCGGTGGTGGTCGGCGTGCTCCTGCTGCCCGCGGGCGGCGGTGGCTCGATCGCGCTCGCCGTGATCGGCGTCATCGCCCTGGTGGCGGTGCTCTGGCTCGCGCTCTGGCCGTTCCTGGTCTGGCGCACCACGCACTATCTGTTCACGAACGAGCGGGTGCTGCTCCAGCAGGGCGTGTTCTCCCGGGATCGGCGGGACATCCCGCTCACCCGGATCAACGACCACGCGATGAACCAGCGTTTCGTCGAGCGGCTGCTCGGCTGCGGGACGCTGACCATCGAGTCGGCCGGCGAGCGCGGGCAGTCCGTGCTCACCGACGTGCCCCGGGTGGGCCAGGTGCAGACCAAGCTCTACGAGTTGGTCGAGGCCCACCACGACAAGCACTCCCTGGGCGACGGCGAGATGCGGGAGATCCTCGCCGACATGCGCGAGGGCAAGCCCCTCCGCGACCCCACCGCCTAACCCACCCGTCCCCGCGCGTTTCGTCCGCGCGTTCGTCCGCGTTGATCATGAAGTTGTTGTCCCGACACGCCGTGCCCGGTGGCAATAACTTCATGATCAACGCAGTTGCCCCCGGCCGAAGCGGCCGGGGGCTCTCGCGTGGGTTGGGTTGGTCAGCGGCGGGGCGAGCGGCGGGTGGCGGCGGCCTGGAGTTCGGCGGCCAGCTCCGCGTCCAGATCCGTACCGGCCAGGCGAGCGTCCATGACGCCCGGGCGCCCCTGGGTGGGCGCGCCGGGCTGGCCGGCTCCGGTCGCCGCTCCTGGTTGGCCAACCGACGGCTCGGACTCCTCGAGCTCGGAGACCGACTCGGCCAGCTCGGCGACCGGATCCATCTCGGCCATGGTGTCCCACTCGTCACGTGGGATGCGGTGCCAGTTCTCCTCCTCCGGCGCGGGAGCCGGCTGGAAGACGAACGTCCGGTAGGACCAGAACCGGAACAGGGTGGCCAGCAGGACACCGCCGGTCTTCGCCACGTTCAACGCCAGCAGGCTGTTCACGCCGAGGCCGTACTTGGCTGCGGCGAGTACGCCCAGCTCGATGAAGAGACCTGTCGCGTTGAAGAGGAAGAACAGGACGTACTCGCGCCGTAGCGCCGATTTGGGTCGGTCCCGGTACGTCCAGTGACGATTCATCAGATACGACGTGATCGTCGCCACCACGGTGGCGATCACGGTCGCCTTCAGCTGACCGTCGACGAAAACTGTCAGTGCCAGGGCATTGAACACCGCGTAATTGATGACGGTGTTGATGCCGCCGACGATGCCGAATTTGAGCGCCTCGTGGATGAACTTCTGCCAGCGCTCAGGCAGCAGACGGACAAGACGCATGCGGAACACCTTAGGGCAGTCGGTTTAGCCGGCAGGCTCCGGCCGGACGGGATGGGCGGCAGGTCACGCCCCGTGGTCTCGGTCGTGCTTCACTTCCGGAACGGTTGGGGTTCCCGCTTCCACGAAGACGAACCGTCGGTAGGACCAGAATCGGAACAGCGTCCCGAGCCCGGTGCCGACGATGAAGCTGGCGATGTTGTCGGCCAGCGGGGTCTGGAAGACCTCCGGCCAGATGCTGCCCAGCCCGTAGCGGCTGATGGCGAGGCAGGCCACCGCGATGCCGAGCCCGACGGCGTTGAAGAAGAAGAACAGCGCGTACTCGCGCGCCGGGTTGTTGCGCTGGCGGTGCCGCCAGGTCCAGAACCGGTTGCCAAGGAAGGCGATCGTCGCGGCGATCACGGTGGAGATCGTCTTCGCGGTCACCTGCTCCATGCCCCGCATGGTGGTCAGGTAGTTGAAGAGCGCGAAGTCGAGCAGGAAGGCGACCCCGCCCACGGTGGCGAACTTGCTCAGCTCGTGGATGAGGTGACCGAACCGGTTCAGCAGGGCGCCGATCAGACCCGTGCGGGTCTGCGGAGAGCCCGGTTGCTCTCCGGTCATCGTCGCGGCCACCCGCCGAGCCTACCGGCTGCTGACACGTCGCACGGGTAGCAACGGCGAGCAGGGGCGGCCGGCACGGGCGGGCCGCGCGGCGTCCGCGATGGACATGAACAGAGCGTAACCGCAGGGACTGCGGATCCGGACCGGATTCGGCGATCCGGGAGGCATCGACGCCAGCCGTGCGGGTACTCGATGTGTGCCGCGCGATCCAGGCGCGGTGGAAGGTCCACCGCAAGATTTGCGTGAAACTGCGCGGAAAAACGGGTATCAGCTCGCGATGTCGCAGCGTGGCCGTACCTTGTGCAGTTCTTCACAACCAGTCCCACTGACTCGGGAGGCTGCCCGGTTTACGCTGAGCGCAATCCCAGGTTTCCACGATGGCGACGCGGTTCCCGCCCGCCAAGACTCGTGCATCCCATAGATCGGTCAGCGTCGACCACAAGGAGATGTGTCATGGTTGCTCCGGCTGTTGTTCGGGGTATCGATCAGGCCCCGACGTCCCATCCCAAACTTCTTGCCTGGGTCCGTGAGGTCGCGGAACTGACCACCCCCGAGCGGGTGGTCTGGGTGGACGGGTCCGACGAGGAGTGGCGCCGCCTCACCGATGAGCTGGTGGAGGCCGGCACCCTGATCCGCCTCAACCCGGAGAAGAAGCCGAACTCGTTCTACGCGCGCACTGACCCGTCGGACGTCGCCCGGGTCGAGGAACGCACCTACATCTGCTCCGTCGACGAGGCGGACGCCGGCCCCACCAACAACTGGATGGCGCCGGCCGAGATGAAGCGCACGATGACGGACCTCTACCGCGGCTCGATGCGGGGCCGGACGATGTACGTCATCCCGTTCGTGATGGGGCCGGTCGAGTCCGAGAGCCCCATGTTCGGCGTCGAGATCACGGACAGCCCCTACGTGGTCGCCTCGATGCGGATCATGACCCGGATGGGCGCGTCGATCCTCGAGGCGATGGGGACCGACGCCGACTTCGTGCACGCGCTGCACTCGATCGGCGCGCCGCTCGCCCCCGGCCAGCAGGACGTGGCCTGGCCGTGCAACGAGACCAAGTACATCTCGCACTTCCCGGAGACCCGGGAAATCTGGTCGTACGGGTCCGGTTACGGCGGCAACTCGCTGCTCGGCAAGAAGTGCTACTCGCTGCGGATCGCCAGCGTGATGGGGCGCGACGAGGGCTGGCTCGCCGAGCACATGCTGATCCTCAAGATCACCTCGCCGGAGGGCAAGGTCTACCACATCGCAGGCGCGTTCCCGTCCGCCTGCGGCAAGACCAACCTGGCGATGGTGGAGCCGACGATCCCGGGCTGGAAGGTCGAGACCATCGGCGACGACATCGCCTGGATGCGGTTCGGTGAGGACGGGCGCCTCTACGCGGTCAACCCGGAGTACGGCCTCTTCGGCGTCGCGCCGGGCACCGACTGGAAGACCAACGCCAACGCGATGCGCACCCTCGACCGGGGCAACTCCATCTTCACCAACGTGGGCCTCACCGACGACGGTGACGTCTGGTGGGAGGGCATGGGCGAGCCGCCGGCGCACCTGATCGACTGGAAGGGCAACGACTGGACGCCGGAGACCGACAGCCTCTCCTCGCACGCGAACAGCCGGTTCTGCACCCCGATCACCCAGTGCCCGATCCTGGCCGAGGACTACTACGACCCGAACGGCGTGCCGATCGACGCGATCCTCTTCGGCGGCCGTCGTAAGGACACCATCCCGCTGGTGACCGAGGCCCGCGACTGGGTCCACGGCGTCTACATGGGTGCCACGCTCTCCTCGGAGACCACCGCCGCCGCGTCCGGCGCGGTCGGCGTGGTGCGGCGGGACCCGATGGCGATGCTGCCGTTCATCGGCTACCACGCCGGGGACTACTTCCGGCACTGGATCGAGATGGGCAAGGGCGCCGACGGCGACGAGGCCAAGCTGCCGAAGATCTACTACGTCAACTGGTTCCGTAAGGACCCGGAGGGCAACTTCCTCTGGCCGGGCTTCGGCGAGAACTCCCGCGTGCTCAAGTGGGTCGTCGAGCGGATCGAGGGACGGGCCGACGCGGTGGAGACCCCGGTCGGCATGGTGCCGGCGCCCGACGCGCTGGACGTCGACGGTCTCGACATGACCCCGGAGGACGTCCGGATCGCGCTGAAGGTCGACCCGGACGAGTGGCGCAACGAGCTGCCGCTGGTCACCGAGTGGTTCGAGAAGTTCGGCGACAAGCTGCCCGGAGTCCTCTGGGCGGAGTTGGACGCGCTGCGCGCGCGGCTCGACGCGGAGCAGCCGCAGCGGTAGGTGTACCGCTTGCCCGCGCGGGGCATCATCGGATCCCATGAGGACGGCCGCCGAGACCGAGGTCCGGCGGCCGTCCGCCGTCCGGGCGCTGACCTCGCTGCTCGCGGTCACGGCGGCGGCGACCGTCGTGATCGAGCTGCTCAACTGGTGGTACGCCCCGGAGCAGGGCTTCGGCCTCGCGGTCCGGACCGGCTGGGCGATGCTGCGCTCGCTCGGCTTCCTGGTGCTGATCGGGCACGTCCGTCGCGGTAGGACGGTGGCCCGGCCGTTCGGGCTGATCCTCGCCGTGACCACGGTCTTCGCCGTCGGCCGGCTGATCGTGCCCCGGCAGGGGGTGCCGCCGCTGCCCGGGATATTCGGCTTCGCCCTGCTCAGCGCGCTCTGCGTGGCAGTGGTCTGGCTGCTCTACCGTTCCCCGGCGCTCGCCGACCATCTGGTCAGGCACCGGCCCCGGCTGGTCATCGACCGCGCCGGCATCTCCTGGCGCGAGGTGCCACCGCGTCGCCCGGAGGCCAGCGGCTGGCTGCTCACCAGCCGGGTGGCGGCGTTCACCTACAGCCCGCTCATGCTGGTACCCGCGCTGATCGCCGGCGGCGCGGTGCTGGACGGGCGGTTGGTCGCGGTGCCGGCCGTGCTGCTCTGGTTCGGCGCCGGGATCGTGGCCAGCTACGCGGTGCTCTTCTGCACCGCTTTCCTCATGCGTGGTCGGCGTTGGGCCCGGGGCCTGCTGGCGGCCGTGACCGCGGTGGTGCTCGCCGTCGACCTGCCGCTCTGCCAGTGGTTGCTCGGCCTGGACGGGCTGATCCGCGACGGCGGCCCGCTGGTGGCCGCCGCCGGGGTGGCGCTCTACGGGCTCTGGCGCGCGAACCGCGCCGAGCAGACCGGCTGACCCGCCGCTGGCCGACCCTGACCTCGTGCCCCGGATATGGGGCAGGTCGACAGCATCGACGCGCCTGGGGCCAGCCGGATCGGGACGACGTCCGTCGCCGCACGGTGCAGGGATCGAAGAACTTCCGGTGCGGTATCGGCGATGGTGCCCGCTGACCGGGGAGGATGGGGCTCGGCGGGCGCCGGTCGGGAACTGCGGGGGCCACGCCGGGGGCGGTGGGCCGCAGATGCTGCCGAAGGAGGGCGACGCGATGAGCGACGAATTCGACGTGGTGGTGGTCGGGGCAGGTCCGGCGGGGTCGGCCGCCGCGTTGGCGGCCCGCCGGGGCGGTGCCCGGGTGCTGCTGCTGGACCGGGCCGACTTCCCCCGGGACAAGGCATGCGGGGACGGCATCGCCGCGCACGCGCTGGACGTCCTCGACGAGCTGGGGGTGCGGGACGCGGTGGCCGGGTACCGCCCGCTGCCGGCGCTGCGGCTGGTCGGCCCGGGCGGCGACACCGTCGCCCGGACGCTGCCCCGGCCGGCGTACACGGTGCCCCGGGAGGTCTTCGACGCCCGGCTGGTGGCCGCGGCGGTGGCCTCCGGCGCGGAGCTGCGCCGGCACGCCGTCCGCCGGGTCGAGCAGCGCGACGACCGGGTGGTGCTCGACGGGGAGCTGGCCGCGCGGGTGGTGGTCGGCGCGGACGGCGCCGGGTCGGTGGTCCGGCGGGCGCTCGGGCATCCGGTGAACCCGGACCGCCATCTGGCGCTGGCCATGCGGGGGTACGCGGCCGCCCGGCCCGGGCCGCCGGAGCAGCTCATCGTCACCGCGGACGCCCGCTGGCCCGCGTACGCCTGGTCCTTCCCGATCGGCGACGGGCGGGCGAACATCGGGTACGGGGAGGTGCTGCGGGGCGAGCCGCTGACTCGGGAGCACCTGCTCGACCGGCTCGCCGCGCTGCTGCCCGGGACGGACCCGGCCGCCGTCGACGGGTTGCGCGCCCACCACCTGCCGCTGTCGACGCACCGGCCGTCGCCCGGCCGGGGGCGGGTGCTGCTGGCCGGTGACGCGCTGTCACTGATCAATCCGTTCACCGGCGAAGGGATCTTCTACGCCCTGCTCTCCGGAGCGCTGGCCGGCGCCGCGGCGGCCGGGTCGCCGGGGCGCGCCGCCGCGCGGTACACCGACAACCTGCGCCGCCGGCTCGGTGCGCACCTGCGGCACAGCTCGATGGCGGCCTGGCTGGCCCGGCACCGCCGGGTGGTCGACGCCGCGATCCGGGCCGCCCGGCGCGACGACCGGGTCTACCGCAGCGTCGTGGAGCTGGGACTCGGCGACGGACGGCTGGACGCGCGCACTCTCGGCATGATCGGCATCGGTCTCGCGCGGCCGGATCAGCCTCCGAGGCGGTGATCCCACCAGCAGGTCGCTACGCTGCTAGGTGATGTCTCTGCGGAACCTTATCTACTCCGTGTACGAGCGCCGCCTGACGGCGAAGCTCGTGGGTAAGCCGGTGCCCCGACACGTCGGAGTGATGTGTGACGGCAACCGGCGGTGGGCCAAGGAGATGGGCTACGTCGACCCGAACGACGGGCACCGGGTCGGCGCCGCCAAGATCAAGCATGTGCTGGGCTGGTGCGACCAGGCCGGTATCGCGCACGTCACTCTCTACCTGCTGGCCACCGACAACCTGCGCCGGCCGGCCAGCGAGCTCGACCCGCTGCTCCAGATCATCGAGGACCTGGTGGTGGAGCTGGCCGAGGAGGGCAACCCCTGGCGGCTGCGGATGGTGGGCGCGCTCGACCTGCTGCCCGCGCAGACCGCGGCCGCGCTCAAGGCGGCCGAGGAGCGCACCCGGGACCGCAGCGGCGGGGCCGAGGTGAACATCGCGGTCGGCTACGGTGGCCGGCGGGAGATCACCGACGCCGTCCGGTCCCTGCTGCTGGAGCACGCGGCCGCCGGCGGCACCATCGAGGAGCTGGCCGAGGTGCTGGACGTCGAGCACATCGCCGAGCACCTCTACACCCGTGGCCAGCCCGACCCTGACCTGGTCATCCGGACCAGCGGCGAGCAGCGTCTCTCCGGCTTCATGCTCTGGCAGTCGGCGCACTCCGAGTTCTACTTCTGCGAACTCAACTGGCCCGACTTCCGGCACATCGACTTCCTCCGGGCGCTGCGCTCGTACGCCAACCGCCAACGCCGCTACGGCACCTGACCCCGAGCGGGCGGCCCGGAGGCCGGGGGCCGGCTCTCAGGCGAGGCGGTGGGTGGCCTCGGTGAGGAAGTCGCCGAGGTCGGCGGGGGAGTCGATGGTGAGGTCGGCCGCGGTGGCCACCTCCTGGCCGGTCTCCGGGTTGGCCACCGCCACGCAGACGGCGAAGAAGTCCGGGTCGGCGGCGGCCCGCGCGCGCAGCGCGGCGAACGCCTTGATGTCGGAGACGTCGTCGCCGAAGTACCAGGCGGCACCGGCGTCGCGGATCACCTCGCCGATCACCATGCCCTTGTCCCGATCGACCGGGGGCTTGAGCTCGAGCACCATGCGACCCGCCTGCACCCGCAGCCCCAGGCGGTCGGCCTGGGCCCGGCCCCACTCCTGCACCGCCTCACCGAGCTGCGGCGCGGTGCGCCAGTGCAGCGCCACGGAGAGCCGCTTGAACTCGACGAGGGTGCCCGCGGGAAGTTCGCGGCGGGCCAGGTCGGCAAGCTCGCCCATGGTCGGCACCCAGGGCAGCGCGGCCGGTTCGGTCACCGTCTCGCCGCCCGAGTGGCTGTGCTCCAGGCCGTAGAGGCCGTAGAGGTCGACCCCGGCGAGGCCGCCGAGGTGCTCGCGGAGGAACTCCACCGGACGGGCCGAGACGATCGCGACCCGTCGCACCAACGGCGCGAGCGCCTCGATCGCAGCCACCACCTTGGGGGCGGGCTGCACGGCGGTCGGGTCGTCGTCGACCGGCGCGAGGGTGCCGTCGAAGTCGAAGAAGAGCACGGTTCCGGCCGCCCGATCGGCGGTCGTCTGCCAGGCCTCATCGGCGTTCAACGGGGTCCTCGGCTGCTGGTTGCCCAGATTCAACGGCGGCACGCGCGTCAGCGTACCCCGCTTCCGGCGGCGCATTCGTGGCCGAGACGACCCCTTGGCGAGGGCGCGGGAATCAGCGTTCGGCGGCTCCCCGTCCACGGCGTCCGAAGGGCACCACCGCCGCCTCCTGGCCGTGGCTGAGCAGGTAGCCCTCCACGAAGCCGGTGTTGCGGTCGCCGGTGTGCGACTCGATCTCGTTCAGCCGCGCCACCAGGAACTCGGTGAGCGCGCTGACCCGGTCGTTCAGCCGTTCGTGCAGCTCGGCCAGCACGGCCAGGATGACCGCGGTGCCGGCGATGGTGAGCGCGAAGAGGTTCACGAGCAGCGGAAGCTGCCCGCCGTCGACCGCGAGGGTCACCGCGTTCCCGGTGACGCACAGCGTCAGCGACACCGTGGCCACCACAACTGCCAACCATTTCAGGGTCATGGACAGACCCCTCCTTCTGTCCCGCAGGGCTGGGTTCGGCCTTGTCCCGTCCCCCCGCCGACGACGAGCCCAAGCAGTACGAATAGGGACGCTAGCGTGCCCGTTCCTGCCCCGGAGCGAAACGAATGAGTCTGACCTGCCGTTCTTTCGCCATCTGAGGAACTACCCGGCTTGTTTCCCTCGCTTTCGGACATCGACCGGGAGAGTTGGGCGATAAGCGAGGTAGCGAATGGTTTCACGGATGTGGAACTTCTCCGCGTCCGACACGTTCGGGTCGACCAGCCGGCGCAGCAGCGCCTCCACGTCCGGGTCCATCGGCGGGGCGGGCTGACCGCCCCGTGGGGCGGCGGCGGTGCGGTCCCAGCCGAGAGCGGCGAACGCGGCGGCCGGATTGAGGCCGAGGCCCTCGCAGAAGGCCACCACCCGTTCGGCCTCCGGGTCGCTGGCCCAGTCGCCGCGGACCCACCGGTTGATGGTCTGCCGGGAGACGCCGGTGCGTCGAGAGACCTCGGTGCCGCTCCACGCCCGGGTGGCACGCGCCTCGTCGAGCGCGCGTCGGACGAAGGTGGCGAAGGCGATCTTTCGTGCGTTGGCCGTCTCGGTCACCTCGTGACGGTACGGCCAGTCGGCCCGGGACGGGGTCCCCGGCACGCTGCTGTCACGCGAACGTGACGGGAGGTTCGGATTCCCGGTAAACGATCCACGGCCGCTTCTGAGGGGTGTCACCTGGGCAGAATAGATCACCGTAGGTGTCAGGGTAAACGGACGAAAAGCTGATACTGTCACGCCCATGGGACAACCTACGGTGTGTCACGTGCCTGAGACGATTGGTGCTCACATGCGTCACGCCCCCGGTGCGAGGGGGGTGTGGTGACCGAACTCGCGACCCGTGCCCAGGCCTTCAGCCTGATCGCCCAGGGGGTCGAGGCCGGCCTGAGCGCCCCCTGGCGCCTCTACCTCGCCCGGGGCTGCCGGTACCTCTCGCTGAGCGTGGGCGACCGGGCCGAGTGGAACGCCTGGCGCACCCACCTCAACTGCCCGGAACTGAGCGTCCGGGTCTACGACGCCGGCGGGGAGATCCGCCGGTCGTCGGTGGCCGAGGTGGTCCTGGACGGCTGCCGGATCAGCGTCGAGCTGGTCGAGGAGGTCAGCACCGACGACCTGGACCGGCTGCTGGTCGCCGATCCCACCTCGGTCGAGCCGGAGGAACGATGACCCGGTATCCGCGGCACACCGGAGCCGCCCGATGAGCCCGTTCCTCGCGATCTTCCTGGTGTTGGTGCTCGGCGCGACCAGTTACGCCGCCGGCCGGCTGCACGGGCAGCTCAGCTACCGCATCGGCTACCGGTTCGGCTACCGGCAGGGCTACTTCGACGGCGACCGCGGCGCCTGGAACCGGCGGCGCCGGGACGCGCAGGCCGCCATCGCGTCGGCGCTCTCCGCGACCCCGCCGAGCACGATCCGGGTGGGCGGGACGGTCGTCCGCCCCGGCACCACCTACACCGGCTCGTCGTTCACGGCGCCGGCCGCCCCGGTCACCGGGCGGCACCCGACCGGCACCCTGGTCCGACGGACCGGTTGAGACGGCCGGTGGGGCAACCCCGGGCGGGGCGCCCCACCGGCCGGCGACCAGACGCGGTGCGTCGTCCGCGGCGGACACGCACCGTCGGGGCCACGTCAGACCGGTGACGGTGGCCCCACCGGCCGGGATGCGCGCAGGGGGCATGCATCCCGGCCGGCTCCGCCGCCCGTGGCTCGGCAGCCGGCGTGCCCGATCGCGCCGGCTGCCGCTGGCCGTCCGGCCGTTCACCGGGCGGTCTCCGAAGATCCACGATCGCCCTCTAGCCGGGATGCCCGGACGCGGCTAGCGTCTAGGCATGGCACGGGGTTCTCCCGGGCCAACCGGCCGCCCGGACCTGCGACCTCGCGCACGGGGCCCCGCATCCGACCCCGTGTCCCCGGGCACCGGAGGAGGCGGAACACGGGTGGCGGGTGCCCATCCGTCGGAGCAGGCCTGTGACGACTCGCCGTAACACCGCCGGTGCCGACCAGATCCCGGCCGCGACTGCCACGACCCGCCGAGCAGGCCGGAGCCGCCGTACCGCGGCCGCCGCGCCGGCCGACCCGAAGGAGCCGCGACCAGCAGGCCAGGTCTTCGTCCTGGACACCTCGGTACTGCTCTCCGATCCTGCCGCGTTCCACCGCTTCGCCGAGCACGAGGTGGTGCTGCCGCTGGTGGTGATCTCCGAGTTGGAGGGCAAACGGCACCATCCCGAACTCGGCTGGTTCGCCCGTCAGTCGCTGCGCATGCTGGACGAGTTGCGGGTACGCCACGGCCGGCTGGACCGGCCGGTGCCGGCCAACGACGCCGGTGGCACGCTGCGGGTGGAGCTGAACCACAGCGACGACGGCGTGCTGCCGCCCGGCTTTCGTACCGAGTCCAACGACGCCCGGATCCTCTCGGTGGCGCTTAACCTGGCCACCGAGGGCAGGGCGGTGACCCTGGTCAGCAAGGACATGCCGCTGCGGGTCAAGGCCGCCTCGGTCGGCCTGCGGGCCGACGAGTACCGGCACGGCCAGGCCGGCGACCCGACCTGGACCGGGATGTCGGAGCTGGAGCTCAGCGAGGAGCAGATCGGCCGGCTCTACGCCGGTGAGGCGCTCGACCTGGACGAGGCGGCCGGGCTGACCTGCCACACCGGCCTGGTGCTGCACTCGGGGCGGGGGTCGGCGCTCGGTCGGGTGCTGCCGGACAAGACCGTACGGCTGGTCCGCGGCGACCGGGAGGCGTTCGGTGTGCACGGGCGCTCCGCCGAGCAGCGGATCGCACTGGACCTGCTGCTGGACGAGTCGATCGGCATCGTGTCGCTCGGTGGGCGGGCCGGCACCGGAAAGTCCGCCCTGGCGCTCTGCGCCGGCCTGGAGGCGGTGATGGAGCGGCGCCGGCACAAGAAGGTGGTCGTCTTCCGCCCGCTCTACGCCGTGGGCGGCCAGGAGCTGGGCTACCTGCCCGGTTCCGAGTCGGAGAAGATGTCGCCCTGGGCGCAGGCGGTCTTCGACACCCTCGGCTCGGTGGTGCACGAGAACGTGTTGGAGGAGGTCACCTCCCGCGGCCTGCTCGAGGTGCTGCCGCTGACCCACATCCGGGGGCGGAGCCTGCACGACGCGTTCGTGATCGTGGACGAGGCCCAGTCGCTGGAGCGGGGGGTGCTGCTCACCGTGCTGTCCCGGATCGGGCAGGGCTCCCGGGTCGTGCTCACCCACGACGTCGCGCAGCGGGACAACCTCCGGGTCGGCCGGCACGACGGGGTGACCGCGGTGATCGAGGCGTTGAAGGGCCATCCGCTCTTCGCTCACGTCACCCTCAGCCGTTCGGAGCGGTCTCCGATCGCCGCGATGGTGACGGATCTTCTGGAGGACACCCCCGGTTGATGACCGTTATGTAGCTATTCGTCCGCATATTTTTTGTGGTGCAAGTCACAAAGGCGTCTCTTGGTTTCCCATCAGCCTCACTGTGCGCGATGGTGTCCCACGAGCGCCCGCGCCCCGGAAAGATCGTCGAGAATCGTTCGCCCCACTGGAGCGAGATCGGCGGATGCCGGTCCGTCGGCGTTGGCCGGCGACGGTCGGGGCGCTCACGGCGCGGGATCGGCCTCGACGGTCCGGGACCGCGCCGTGTCCTTGCCCCCGACGAAGGGAAACTTCGTGAGTCGGCTGTGGAGCCGGTTGGGTGCCCGTACGGCCGCCGTCGCACTGCTCTCCGTGGGCGTTGCCGGCGGCTTCTATCTGGGCGAAGACCGGGAGACCCAGCAACAGGGCCTCACCGCGCAGGTCGGCGCGGAGGTCGACCAGGCGGAGTACGACTATCAGCGTGAGCGGCAGGCCGCCCACCAGATGCAGTCCGCCAAGCAGCGCGCGGCCGAGTACCAGGCCAAGCTGCGCGCCGCCGAGGCCGCCAAGGAGGCCGCCGAGCGGGCCCGCAAGGCCGAGCAGGCCGCCGCGTCCCGCAAGCGCGACCGGGAGGCGGCCCAGAAGGCGGCCGCCAAGCCGTACACCGGGCCGATTCCCGCCTCCTGCTCGGAGTTCAGCGGCAACCGGAAGATCGGCTGCGCGGAGATGATCAAGGCGGGCTTCGGCATCGCGGAGTTCCCCTGCCTGGACAAGCTCTGGACCAAGGAGAGCGGCTGGAACCACAAGGCCCGCAACTCCTCGTCCGGGGCGTACGGCATTCCGCAGGCGCTGCCGGGCAGCAAGATGGGCTCGGTCGCCGACGACTGGCAGACCAACCCGGCGACCCAGATCAAGTGGGGCCTGGGCTACATCGAGGGCCGCTACGGCACGCCCTGCAAGGCGTGGGCGCACTCGCAGGACGTGGGCTGGTACTGATCCGGATGTGAGACCGGCGGGGCGGATGGATCACCATCTGCCCCGCCGTCGCCGTCCGGGCGGCCGGGACGCGAGTGGCGGTCGGCCCCGTTTGCTGATAGCAGTTGGAGGGTGACCCTGCTCCCCGGAAGTGGCGACCCCCACCGGTTCGGTACCGAGGCGTTCTACGCCGCCCTCGGTCGGGCCTTCGTCGCGATGTGCGCGGTGGTGCCGTTCCTCTTCCTCATCGAAGCCCTCGACCAGGGTCTCGCCTTCAGTCTCGACACCACGGCCGGGATCATCCCGCAGCGCATCGACGGCCTCGACGGGGTCTTCTTCTCGCCGTTCCTGCACCACGGCTTCGACCACCTCTACAGCAACAGCATCCCGCTGATCCTGCTCGGCACCTTCGTGCTCGCCGCGGGCGCCCGCCGGTTCCTCTGGTCCACCCTGGTGATCATCCTGGTCAGCGGGCTCGGCGTCTGGTTCACCGGCTCGCCCAACTCGGTGGTGGTCGGGGCGAGCGGCGTCATCTTCGGCTACCTGGGGATCCTGCTCACCCGCGGCATCGTCGAGCGCAGCTGGTGGAACTTCGCGGTCTTCCTGCTGGTCGGCCTGCTCTACGGCTGGCAGTTGGTCGGCATCCTCCCCACCGACGAGCGGATCTCCTGGCAGGGGCACCTGTTCGGGCTCCTCGGCGGGGTCGTTGCCGCGATCCTGTTCCGCCGGCGTCGCATCGACCGGGGTGGCCCCTACCACTCGGAGTCCTCGCTAACCCTGCCCTGAGCCGGGCCGCGCGGCACCCCGTTCGGATCGACGACCCGGCCGCGCCGGATCGGGACGTGCTTGCCCGGGCGGCGTCGCCGCCCTACCGTCGGCATCAGCACGCGTTGATCCGCGAGCGGGAAGCGACGGTACTCCATGCGCGAGGTCGATGTCGCCGTGATCGGGGCCGGTCCGGCCGGTCTCTTCGCCGCGTACTACGCCGGGTTCCGGGGGCTCTCGGTGGCGGTGATCGACGCCCTGCCCGAGCCGGGCGGCCAGGTCACCGCGATGTACCCGGAGAAGCTGATCCTCGACGTCGCCGGGTTTCCGTCGATCAAGGGCCGTGACCTGGTGGCCAACCTGGTCGCCCAGGCGGCGCCGTTCGACCCGGGCTACCTGCTCGGCACCCGGGCCGAGAAGCTCTCCTACGCCGACGGGCGGCCGGTGCTCGGCCTCGCCGGCGGCGAGCAGCTCAGCTGCGGCGCGGTGATCGTCACCGGTGGGTTGGGCAGCTTCACCCCCCGCCCGCTGCCGGTCGCCGAACACTTCGTCGGCGCGGGAATCGTCTACTTCGTACCGCAGCCGGCCGAGCTGGCGGGCCGGGACGTGCTGATCGTCGGGGGTGGCGACTCGGCCTTCGACTGGGCACTCACCCTGCATCCGCTGGCCCGCTCGGTGACGCTGGTGCACCGGCGGGAGAAGTTCCGGGCGCACGCCGCGACCGTCGCGAGGGTGCTGGCCCTGCCGATCCGGGTGGTGGTCAACGCCGAGCTGACCCGGCTGCACGGCGACGGCGCCGTCACCGGTGCCGAGATCACCGTCCGGGGCGGCGCGGCCGAGACCCTGCCGGTCGACACGGTCGTCGCGGCTCTCGGCTTCACCGCCGACCTCGGACCACTCGCCGAGTGGGGGCTGCGACTGGACCGCCGGCACATCGTGGTGGACAGCGCCATGGCCACCAACCTGCCGCGGATCTTCGCGGCCGGTGACATCACCGAGTACCCGGGCAAGGTCCGGCTGATCGCCACCGGCTTCGGCGAGGCGGCGACGGCGGTGAACAACGCGGCCGTGGTGATCGACCCGAGCGCGCACCTCTTCCCGGGCCACTCCTCCGACGGCAGCTGACCGGGACCGGTACCGGAAGCTGTTCCTGGCGTGGCCGGATCGAGATCCGGCGCTGCGACCGTGAGCCGATGACCGACCTGTCCCCGCCCCGCGACAGCGCGCCGGTGGCCCTGGCCTGGCTGGGGCACCCGTTCTCCGTGGCCGCCCTGGTCCTGCTCGTGGTCAACGACCAGCTGCTCAAGGCGGCCTTCCCGGGGCTGGTGACCGGCAAGCTCAGCGACGTCGCCGGCCTGGTGATCGCGCCGCCACTGGTCGCTGTCCTGCTGACCCTCGTGGCGCCCCGGCTGCCGGTCCGCGCCGCCGTCGGGGTCGGGCTCGGTCTGGTCTGCGTCGGCTTCGCGGTGGTGAAATCGAGCGGGTACGCCGCCGCCGGCGCCTCGGCGGTCTGGAGCGTGGTCAGCGGGCCCTCGCTGGTCCGGGCGGACCGCACCGATCTGCTCACCCTGCCCGCGCTGCTCGTGGCCGCCTGGAGTTGGTCCCGAGCCCGGCGTGAGCCGGTAGGCCGTCGCTCGGCGCGGCTCGTCCGGCTGCTGGTGCTGCTCCCCGCGGCGATGTTCGCAGTCGCCGCGACGAGCCCGGTGCACTACCCCGACGCGGTCCAGGCGACGGTCGCCGACGGGCGGTTGGTCGCCGGCTTCGGGACCGGTTACGACAGCTACGCCTCCTTCGCCAACACCTGGCGGCTGAGCGCGGACGGCGGAACGACCTGGCGGGATCCGACCGGGACCGAGGAGGAGGCGCTGAGAAGCCGGATCCTGCCGGCGGCCGAGCCGGTCCGGCAGGGCTGCTCGGCCGCGGTGCCGGCGCGGTGCTACCGCCTGGCGTCGGGACGGATCCGTGTGGAGCAGAGTGACGACGCGGGCCGGACCTGGCGCCTGGCCTGGGAGGTGACCAAGGCGCAGCGGGCCGTGCTGATCCAGCAGTACCAACAGCCCGGCCGGGGTGGCGAACGGGTCGCCGGACAGGAGTTGACCGTGCAGGACACCGACGACGGCCGGCACGTGGTGCTGGTCGCCAACGGCCGGGACGGCTTCGCCCTGCGCCGAGCGGATGGTGTCTGGGAGCGGGTCGGCTTCGCCGGAGCCGTGGTGCGTAACCATCCGTTCGAGGGACGGCCACCGACGCTCGGCGGGAGCACCCCGGCTGACCGGGGCACGGATCCGCTCCGGGCGGTGCTCCTCGGGCTCGCGCTGATCGCGACGGTGCTCACGGTCTCCGGCGCCCGGGCCGGGCGTCGCGCCGGCATCGGCTCGTGGCTGCCGGGCACCCTGGTCGGGCTCGGAATCCCGGCCGTGGCGCTACTGGTCGCGGTCTGGCTCGACAACTCCATTCTGGCCACGGTGGAGTTGGTCGCGTTCCTGCCGTTGCTGGTCGGCGTGCCGCTGCTGGCCCTGATTCCGGCCTGGGCTCGCGGCGCCCCCGCCCAGTGGACGGTGGAGGTCTTCCTGGCCGCCGCGCTCGCCGCCGCACTGGCCGTCCTGCCGCTGGGCGGCTGGCTCTACGGGCGGCCCGCGTACACCTGGGCGGCGGTGCTGCTGGCCCTGCTGGCCAGCGTGCCGGGGTTGCTCCTGGGGTGGCGCGCGGCCCGGCTGGTCGGACGGCCCACCGCTACCGCCGCGACCACCGATCCGCCATATCCGCCGCTGTCAATCATGTCGACCGGCTGACCGGCCGCGGGTCAGGGTAGGCCGATCAGGTCGGCCATCAGCGCGGTCTGACCGCTCCGGCCTCGGGCGCTCGCTCAGCTCGGCCGGGCTGGCGCCAACGCGGCGACGAGCACGGCGACCAGGGTGAGGGCGGCGCCGAGCAGGGTGGTGAGGCTGGGGTGCGAGGCCTCCGTCGGGAGGGCCAGGTCCAGCAGGACGGCGCCGACGATCTGACCGGCGATGGTGGCCAATCCGAGCAGCAGGACGCCGGTGAAGCGCACGATGGCGGCGGCGAGCGCGATGAACACGATGCCGATCGGGCCGCCCAGGTAGAGCCAGGGCTCGGTCGGCAGGCTCCCGGCCGGCCAGCCGCGTACCGCGATGTCGATGGCGAACGCGACCAGCAGCGCGGTCGTGCCGACGGCGAAGTTGATCAGGGTGGCGGTCAACGCGCTGTCCGCGGCGGCCCGGACCCGTCCGTTGACCGCCTGCTGCCAGGCGATGCCGATCCCGGCCAGCAGCGGCAGCACCGCCAGCACCAGGGCACCCGGGTCGCCGAGCCGGTCGCTGACCGCCAGCAGTACCGCGACCACGGTGAGTGCGGCGCCGGTGAGGCGCTGGGCGGTGACCGCCTGTCGGCCGGTCGGGCCGATGCCGGCCCGGTCCACCGCCAGGCTGCTGCCGGACTGGCCGGCGACCACCGCGACGGTGAACACCGCCACGCCGAGCGTGCCGATGGTGAGCCCCTGGGTGGCCACCAGGAACGCGCCGCACACGCCGCCCAGGCACTGCCAGGGTCGCAGGGCGCCGGCAGCGAGTGCCCTGCGGACGGCGACCAGGCCGCGCCGCCCGGTCGGGGTGGCGGGGACCAACGCCAGCAGCACCAGCAGACCCACGCCGAAGGAGACCACCGCGGCGGCGAAGCCGTCGGCCAGGCGTACGCCGAGTTCGCCGTTGATCCGGGACTGCCCGGCCACGGCGAGGCCGGAGACGGTCGCCAGGCCCACCCCGACGATCCGCTGGGTCGCCGGCAGGGTGGCCTGTTCGGTTGTGCCCGCGCTCACTCCTGTTCGGCCAGGGGCCGGCCGTCGAAGTCGACGGCCGAGTAGAGCGCCAGCTTCTCGAGCCGGTGGTACGAGTCGATCACCCGGATCGTGCCGCTCTTGGAGCGCATCACGATCGACTGGGTGTACGCGCCACCGGCCCGGTAACGCACCCCGCGCAGCAGGTCGCCCGAGGTCACGCCGGTCGCCACGAAGAAGCAGTTGTCCCCGGTGACCAGGTCGTCGGTGGTGAGTACCCGGTCCAGGTCGTGCCCGGCGGCCAGTGCCTTCTCCCGCTCCTCGTCGTCCTTGGGCCAGAGCTTCGCCTGCATCACCCCGCCCATGCACTTCAGCGCGCAGGCTGAGGTGATCCCCTCCGGGGTGCCGCCGATGCCCATCAGCACGTCGACGTCCGACTCGCCCCGGGCCGCCGCGATGGCGCCTGCGATGTCGCCGTCGGAGATGAACCGGATGCCGGCGCCGGCCCGCCGGATCTGGCTGACCAGGTCCTTGTGCCGGGGCCGGTCGAGGACGCAGACCGTCACCTCGGAGATGTCGGTGCCCTTGACCTTGGCGATCCGGCGCAGGTTGTCGGCCACCCCGGCGTTGATGTCCACCACGTCGGCGTAGACCGGGCCGACGGCGAGCTTCTCCATGTAGAAGACCGCGCTGGGGTCGAACATCGCGCCCCGCTCGGCGACCGCCAGCACCGCGAGGGCGTTCGGCATGCCCTTGCTCATCAGGGTGGTGCCGTCGATCGGGTCGACCGCGACGTCCACCTCCGGACCGGTCCCGTCACCGACCTCCTCACCGTTGAAGAGCATCGGTGCGTTGTCCTTCTCGCCCTCGCCGATCACCACGACGCCCCGCATCGGGATCGAGTTGATCAGTTTGCGCATGGCGTCGACGGCGGCCCCGTCGCCGCCCTCCTTGTCGCCACGGCCGACCCACCGGCCGGCGGCCATCGCCGCTGCCTCTGTGACGCGGACCAGGTCGAGGGCAAGGTTGCGGTCCAGATTCTGCGGGATCCGGGTCCTGGTGTTCGTCATGACGGCTCCTCCTCGCGACGGTGCGGGGTGGACCGGCGGTACGGGCGTCCGCTGCCGCCGGCTTTGTCGCTGATCCTCACACGATGGCGGATCGGGTGCCGGGCCGGGGCGGTGATGGCCCGGATACCGCCGGTCGGGCGGCTGCGAGAATGGTGGGGTGGAACCCGCACAGCCTGCCGACCGCGTACCCGCCGAGCCGACGCCGACCGGCGACCCGACCCCGACCGGCCCGGGCGTCCCGCCCGCCGACGCCCAGGCTGCCGACGCCCGGGCCGCCGACGCCACCGCGGGCGAGCCGGCCATGGTCGAGCCGACCGGTCCCGGGCCGCAGGTGCCGCCGTCCGTCGCCGGGCGGCAGCCGATGGTCGCCGCGCCGCTGGATCCGCCGGCTCCGCCGGCCGCCGTCGACGCCCGCCGATCGGAGCGGTCGCCGAAGGACATGGCGATCTCGCTGCTGGTACTGCTGATCCCGATCGCTCTGCTGCTGGCGTTCTACCGGGGCTTCCTCGGCGGGGACCAGGCGAGCACGGTCGACCCGACGGCCGCGATCGACCAGGCCCGGTCGGCCAACGCCTTCCCGGTCAGCCAGCCGGCCGACCTCGGCTCCGACTGGCGTACGGTCAGCGCCAACTACCAGACCGTCGAGGGCGGCGCGAACCTGCGGATCGGCTACCTGACCCCGGAGGGCCGGGGCGCCCAGCTGGTGCAGAGCAACGTGCCGGCCGAGCGGCTGCTGCCCGCCGAGCTGACCGACCAGGCGCAGCCGCAGGGGCAGGCCGACCTCGCCGGGCGGAACTGGCAGCGGTACACCGCGCGCGGCAACGAGCAGGCGCTGGTGCTGCTGGAGCCGGGCCGGACGGTGATCGTGGTGGGTGACGCCCGGGAGACCGAGCTGCGTCAGCTGGCCGCCGCACTTCGCTGACCGTCCGGCGCGCCTCTTCGCGGTCCGGCTTCACCGGCTCCTCCGCCGCCCCTTTCGCGTACCCGAACGGGGTAACCGGACAGAACGGTGATTGTGCGACGCCCCGACAGGGAACAGGAGAGGAGCGGACCCGGCCGGCTCGGGTTCGCGCGGCGCAGTCGACGGTCGTGCTGCGTCGCCCGGTTTCCGGCGCCGTCAACGCGTCGGGTGACCCCCTCTTGGGAGACGCAGATGACTGTTCGACGACTGAGCGCCGGCCTGGTGGCCGCCGCGTTGTTCACTCCCGGCCTGGCCGCCTGCAACGCCGCCGGCACACCGGGCAGCTCCGCCTCGCCGAGCGCCTCGGGAACGGCCACGGCCACCGCCGGTGGCACCGCGTCGCCGGCGGCGGGCGACGCCAAGCAGGCCCTGCTCGCCTCGACCACGGCGATCCGGGACGGAAACTTCCGGTTCAGCATGACCGGCGGGGGCAGCACCGCCGAGGGACTGGTGCACGAGCCGTCCCAGAGCGCCCAGATGCGGGTGTCGATCGGCGACGCATCCTCGGACCTGTCGATGACGCTCGACGTCATCCACTCCCGGCCGGACAGCTGGGTGAAGGTGGACCTGGGCGGCAAGGCGGCCAGCAGCGTGCCCGGCCTGCAGAAGCTGAACCTCGGCAAGTACCAGCACCTCGACCAGACCCGGATCAAGGGCAACCGCAACCTCGGCTTCGACTTCGACAAGCTCGACCCGGCCGGCAGTGAGGTGCTGACCCAGGGGGTCACCGAGGTCCGGCAGACCGGCGAGGGCACGTACGCCGGCACCATCGACGTGTCGAAGGCCGCCGAGGCCGGCTCGCTGGACGCCACGATGATCACCGCGCTCGGGCCGCAGGCCCAGTCGGTGCCGTTCACCGCGAAGGTGGACCCGCAGGGCCGGCTCAGCGAGCTGGTGATCCAGATTCCGGCGGCGGGCCAGGCCAAGGCGCAGGACGTCCGGATCACCTACTCCGACTACGGCAACGCCACGGCCGCGCAGAAGCCGCCGGCGGCCCAGGTCGTCGAGGCCCCGCCGGAGCTGTACAACCTCTTCAACTGACCCTCGTCGCGCGGGCATGGGGAGCCTCCCCGTGCCCGCGCGTCGCTCCGGCCGGGCGGGTCAGGAGGCGGGTTCCTGCCGGGCCGCGTCGATCCGGGCCCGGGCACCGTCCAGCCAGCGCTGGCAGATCACCGCCAGCGCCTCGCCGCGCTCCCAGAGCGACAGCGACTCCTCCAGCGAGGTGCCGCCGGCCTCCAGCCGCTCCACCACCGACGCCAGTTCGGCGCGAGCCTGCTCGTAGCTGAGCCGCTCGTCCGGCCCGGCCTTCGTCTCGTCAGTCATCGGCTCCATCCCAGCACACGCCGGCGCGCCGGCTCATCCGTCCACCGTCGCGGCCAGTTCGCCGTCGGCGAGGCGTACCCGCAGCGGGTCGCCCTTGCCCACCTCGGAGGCGGCGCGGACCACGTGCCCGTCGGCGCGCTGCACGATCGCGTACCCCCGGTCGAGGGTGGCGGCCGGGGAGAGCGCGCGCAGCCGGGCCAGGGTGTGGCGCAGCTCGTCGCCCGCGGCGGCCAGCCGGTGGTCCAGGCAGCGGCCGGCCCGCTGGCGCAGCGCGGTCAGCTCGGTGGCCCGCTGGTCGACCATCACCTGCGGGCGGGCCAGCACCGGCCGGGAGCGCACCGCGTCGAGGCGGTGCGCCTCGCGGTCGACCATGTTGCGCACCGCGCGCTCCAGCCGGTTGCGGGCCTGGCCGATGAGGCGTACCTCCTCGGCGAGATCGGGGACGACCCGCTTGGCCGCGTCGGTGGGGGTGGACGCCCGCACGTCGGCGACGTAGTCCAGCAACGGGGTGTCCGTCTCGTGGCCGATGGCGCTGACCACCGGCGTACGGCAGCCGAAGACCGCCCGGCAGAGCGCCTCGTCGGAGAAGGGGAGCAGATCCTCGATGCCGCCGCCACCACGGGCGATGATGATCACGTCGATGGTCGGGTCGGCGTCGAGCACCTTGAGCGCGTCCACGATCTGCGGCACCGCGCTCGGGCCCTGCACCGCCACGTTGACCGTCCGGAACTCCACCGCCGGCCAGCGCCGCCGGGCGTTGGTGAGCACGTCCCGCTCGGCCGCCGAGGCCCGACCCGTGATCAGCCCGATCCGGCGGGGCAGGAACGGCGGGCGGCGCTTGCGGGCCCGGTCGAAGAGCCCCTCGGCCGCGAGCAGCTTTTTGAGCTTCTCCAGCCGGGCCAGCAGCTCACCGAGGCCCACCTGGCGGATCTCGTCGGCGCGCAGGCTCAGCGTGCCGCGCGCGGCGTAGAACTCGGGCTTGGCGTGCAGCACCACCCGGGCGCCCTCGCTCAACTCCGGAGCGCCGGAGTCGAGGACGTCCCGGTTGGTGGTGACGGTCAGGCTCAGATCGGCCGACGGGTCGCGCAGGGTGAGGAAGACCGTGCTGGCCCCGGGCCGGCGGCTGATCTGCGCCACCTGCCCGTCGACCCACACCCAGCCGAGCCGCGCGATCCAGGCGCCGACCTTCTGGCTGACCACCCGGACCGGCCACGGCTCCTCGGACGTGCTCCGCCCCACCTCGTCCGTGCTCACCCGCCCACCCTACGGACCTCCCCGGTGATCAAGAAGTTTGCGTCACCCCAGGCGCGTTTCTGACCCGAATCTCTTGATCACCGGGCCCGGGGTCACGCGCGCAGCGGATGTCCCCTTCTCGGCCGGCACGTACGATGGGCGGGTGACCGAGGTTCAGGCGACTCCCCAGACCGGCAAGCGCGTGCTCCTGGCCAAGCCCCGCGGCTACTGCGCGGGCGTCGACCGTGCGGTGCAGACCGTGGAGGAGGCGCTCAAGCTCTACGGCGCGCCGATCTACGTCCGCAAGGAGATCGTGCACAACAAGCACGTGGTGCAGACCCTTGAGGCGCAGGGCGCGATCTTCGTGGAGGAGAACGACGAGGTGCCGGAGGGCGCCACCGTCATCTTCTCCGCACACGGGGTCGCCCCGGAGGTCTACGAGCAGGCCCGGGCGCGCTCGCTGAAGGCGATCGACGCGACCTGCCCGCTGGTCACCAAGGTGCACCACGAGGCGAAGCGGTTCGCCGCCGACGACTACGACATCCTGCTGATCGGTCACGAAGGGCACGAGGAGGTCATCGGCACCGCCGGTGAGGCCCCCGCGCACATCCAGCTCGTCGACGGGCCGGAGGATGCCGACAAGGTCACGGTCCGCGACCCGAACAAGGTGGTCTGGCTCTCCCAGACGACCCTGTCGGTGGACGAGACGCTGGAGACGGTCGCGCGGCTGAAGAAGCGGCTGCCGATGCTCCAGTCGCCGCCCAGCGACGACATCTGCTACGCCACCTCCAACCGCCAGCACGTGGTCAAGGAGATCGCCGCGGAGTGCGACGTGGTGATCGTGGTGGGCTCGCGCAACTCGTCCAACTCGGTCCGCCTGGTCGAGGTGGCGCTGGATGCCGGCGCCCGCGCCGGCCACCTGGTCGACTTCGCCCACGAGATCGACGACGCCTGGCTGGAGGGGGCCCGCACGGTCGGCCTGACCTCGGGTGCCAGCGTGCCGGAGGAGCTGGTTTCGCAGGTGCTGGCGCACCTCGCCGCGCGCGGTTTCGCCGACGTGGAGGAGATCACCACCGCCAACGAGCGGCTGACCTTCTCGCTGCCGCAGGAACTCAAGCGGGACATGCGGGCCGCCGCCGCGGCCCGAGGCTGACCGCGCCCGGGAACGACCGGCCACCCCGGCACGTCTGATACGGGTATGAAGACCCTTCGACTCACCGTCGTAGCCCTGCTCGCCGGCGTGGCCCTGACCGCGTGCGGCGCGGCGGACGACGCCGGCACCCCCACCTCCACGGCGACGGGAGCACCCCCGGTGACCGAACAGCCCGCGACCCCGGCGACGACCCCCACCCCGGCGACCCCGCCGGCACCCTCGACCAGCCCGACCCGCCCGCCGAAGAGCCCCGGTGGTCCCACCCTGCCGCCGCCGGTGGGCGCCACCACGCTGACGGGCACGATCGCTCCCGGGGTCGAGCCGGGCTGTCTGCTGCTCGACGGCTACCTGCTGGTCGGCGGCCCGCGCAACGTGCTGACCGCGGGAGCGAAGGTCACCGTCAGCGGCCGGGTCGAGCCGAACATGATGACCACCTGCCAGCAGGGCACCCCGTTCGTGGTGGAGAGCGCGCAGCGGGCCTGACCAGGCCTGACCGAGCCGGCCCGCCGGATCAGCGGGCCGGCAGCTCGCCGTCGGTCGAGTCGAGCAGCTCCGGCGCCTGCGGCTGCCGGGGCGCCAGCTCCACCTGCGGCGGCGCCGTCAGCTCCTGGTCGGAGACGCCCAGCTCGGCGAGCTTGCGGGCGCTGACCAGCACCCGGGCCTCCAGCGAACCGACCGCCCGGTTGTAGGCGGTCACCGCGCTACCCAGCGCGGAGCCGAGCTTGCCGACGTGGTCGCCGAGGGTGGCGAGCCGGCCGTGCAGCTCCCGGGCCAGCGAGTGCACCGCCACCGCGTTGCGGGCCAGCGCCTCCTGCCGCCAGGAGTAGGCGACGGTGCGCAGCAGCGCGACCAGGGTGGCCGGCGTGGCCAGCACCACGTTGCGGGCGAAGGCGTGCTCCAGCAGCGTCGGGTCGCGCTGGAGGGCCACGTCGAGGAACGGGTCGGCCGGCACGAAGAGCACCACGAACTCCGGCGTGCTGTCGAAGGCCGACCAGTAGGACTTGGCGGCCAGCGCGTCGACGTGCGCGCGCAGGTGCCGGGCGTGCGCGTCGAGGTGGGTGTCCCGGCCCCGCTCGTCGCGCGCCTCCATCGCGGTCAGGTAGGCGTCGAACGGCGCCTTGGCGTCGACCACCACCGACCGGCCGCCGTGCAGCCGGACCACCAGGTCGGGGCGGACCACCTGCTGGTCGGTGGTGGTCGAGGTGACCTGCTCGGCGAAGTCGCAGTGCTCCAGCAGACCGGCCGCCTCGATGATCCGGCGCAGCTGATGCTCGCCCCAGCGCCCGCGTACCTGGGGTGCGCGCAGCGCCGCCACCAGCTGTTTGGTCTCGGTGCGCAGCTCGCCGGAGACCGCGCTCATCGAGCGGACCTGCTCGCGCAGCTCGGCGTAGGCGTCGACCCGGTCGTGCTCCAGCTCCGCCACCCGCTGCTCGTAGCGGCGCAGGGTGTCGTGCAGCGGGGCGACCGCCCGGGCCACCGCCTCCTGCGACTGGGCCGTCGCCTCGTAGCTCAGCGCCCGCATGGACTGCTCAAGGCGCCCCTCACCCTCCCGGGTGGCACGCAGCGTCGCGTCCAGCCGGGCGATCTCGGCCGCGGAGCGGGACCGGGCCGCGAGCCAGCCCACCGCGCCGCCGGCGCCGAGGCAGAGCACCACCACGGCCAGCGTCGGGAAGTCCATCACTGAAGCTTGCCAAACGCGTACGACGTTGCCTGCCCGGGTACCTTCGTGCCCATGGAACTTCTGCTGGTGGTCATCCTGGTGGTGCTGCTGCTGGGGGCGTTCGTCTGGTGGCGGCGGGAGGCCGCCGCGCGGGAGGCCCGGAGCCTGGCCGACGTGCGGGCGGACGCCCAGCGCTGGTACGAGCGCCTGGGCGGTCAGGTGATGAACCTGCACGGCGACGCCCCGGCGGTCCGGCAGGCGCTCGTCGACGCCGGTGAGCGGTACAACGCGGCCGGCAGCCAGCTCGAGCAGGCCCGCACGGTGCAGCAGTACCGGCTGGCCCGGGAGACCGCGCTGGAGGGGCTCGCCTACGCGCGGGCGGCCCGGATCGCGCTCGGCATCGACCCTGGGCCCGAGCTGCCGCCGCTCGCCGCCGCGACGGGCACCGGCGAGCTGACCCGGGAGCGCCAGGTCGAGGTGCAGGGGCAGACCTTCAAGGCCGGCCCGCAGCCGGGCCGGGACACCCCCTACTACTACCCGGGCGGGCGCTACCAGGGGCGTCCGGTGCCGGCCGGTTGGTACTCGACGCCGTGGTGGAAGACCGCCCTCGGCGCCGGTGCCGGTGTGCTGGGCGGCATGTTGATCGCCGACGCGCTCTTCTCCCCGGCCTTCGCCGACCCGGGCTACGGCTACGAGGCCGGCTACCAGGAGGGCTTCGGCGACGGCGCCGACTACGGCGACGGCCAGGGCGGCGACGGTCAGGGCGGCGAGGCCGGTGGTGACCAGGCCGGCGACTTCGGCGGTGGGGACTTCGGCGGCGGCGACTTCGGTGGTGGGGACTTCGGCGGGGGCGACTTCGGCGGCGGCGGCGACTTCTGATCCTGCTGACGACTGAGCGGCAGCCACCTGACAGGCGGCTGCCGCTCACTCGTGTGTCGGGTCGGGTCAGCCGGTGTTGCGCATCCCGGCGGCGATGCCGTTGACCGTGGTGAGCAGGGCGCGCTCCAGCGCCGTACCGTCGCTCGGCGCCCGGCGGCCGCCCGGCGCGGTGGCCACCGCCCGACCCGCCGCGCCCGACTCCCGGTACTGCCGCAGCAGCGCCACCTGAAGGTGGTGCAGCGGCTCCAGGTAGGTGTCGCGCACCGCGAGGGTGCGCTGCAGGACCGGGGAGTTCTCCAGCAGCGCGGGGGAGGCTGTCACCGCCAGCACCTCGCGCTTGGTCAGCTCGTACTCCTGCTCGATCTGGTGGAAGATCGGGTGCAGCGCCTTGGGCACCAGCGTCTCGACGTAGCGGCGGGCGATGCTCAGGTCGGTCTTGGTGAGCATCATCTCCACGTTGGAGAGGAACGTCCGGAAGAAGTGCCAGTTCCGGTGCATCTCGGCCAGTACGTCCGCCAGCCCGGCCTCGCGGGCCGCGGCCAGCCCGGAGCCCACGCCGAACCAGCCGGGCACGATCTGGCGGGTCTGCGTCCAGCCGAACACCCACGGGATGGCCCGCAGCCCGGCCAGGCCGGCGCCGGTGTTGGGCCGCTTCGCCGGGCGTGAGCCGATGTTGAGCGCGCCGAGCAGCTCGGTCGGGGTGGACGCCCAGAAGTACGCGGGCAGGTCCGGGTCCTCGACCAGCGAGCGGTACGAGCGGTACGCCGAGTCGGAGACCACCTCCATCGCGGCGTCCCAGCGCTCCAGCAGCTCGGCGGGCTGCCGGGGTGCGGTGTGCAGCAGGGTGGCCTGGAGCACCGCGGCCAGCGTCAGCTCCAGGTTCTCCCGGGCCAGCGACGGCAGGGTGTACTTGTCGGAGATGACCTCGCCCTGCTCGGTCACCTTGATCGCGCCGTCCAGCGTGCCGTACGGCTGGGCCAGGATCGCCTCATGCGTGGGCCCGCCGCCGCGTCCCACCGTGCCGCCCCGGCCGTGGAAGAGCCGCAGGTGCACCCCGTGCCGGGCGGCCACGTCACGCAGCGCGCGCTGCGCCCGGTGGATCGACCACTGGCTGGTGGTGATGCCCGCCTCCTTGTTGGAGTCGGAGTAGCCGAGCATGACCTCCTGCACGTCGCCCCGGGCCGCGACCAGCGCCCGGTACGCCGGCAGGGAGAGCAGCTCGTCCAGCAGCTCGCCGCCCGCGTTGAGCTCGGCCGGGGTCTCCAGCAGCGGGACGAAACCGATCCGGGCCCGGCCGGTGTGCACGTCGACCAGCCCGGCCTCCCGGGCGAGCACCACCGCGGCAAGCACGTCGTCCACGCCGAGGGTCATCGAGATGATGTACGACTCGATCACCTCGGCGCCGAACCGGTCCTGCGCCTCCCGGATGGTGCCGAAGACGTCGAACGTCTTGCGGGCCGACTCGGTGAGCGGAGTGTCCACGGTGGAGAGCGGGCGGCGGCCGGTCAGCTCGTCGGCGAGGAGCTTGGTCCGCTCCAGCCGGGTCAGCGCCGGGTAGTCGGAGACCTCGCCGACGGCCGCGTAGAGCTGGGCCAGCACCTCGTGGTGCTTCTCGGCGTGCTCCCGGACGTCCATCGTGGCCAGGTGCAGACCGAACGCGGAGACCGTCCGGATGGTGGAGGCCAGTCGGCCGACCGCGGTGAGCTGGCCGGAGTTGCGGGCCAGTGAGGCGCGCAGCAGCTCCAGGTCGGCGATCAGCTCGGCCGAGCCCCGGTAGTCGCGACCGGGCACGTGTGCGGTGCCCTGGCGCAGCCGCTGCCGGGTGTTGGTCAGCTTCGCCTTCACGCAGCGCGCCTTGAGCCGGTAGGGCTCCTCGGCGTTCACCCGGCGGAACCGGGGCGCCACCTCGGGCAGCGCGTCCAGGTCGGCCGCGAGGCTGGCCGAGAGGTCCAACGACACCCCGCGCAGCCGGCGGGAGACGGAGACCTCGTTGATCAGGTGGTCCATCGCCTTCTCGGTGGCCGCGATGCCGTGCTCGTGCTGGATGCTCAACACGTCACGGGTCACGGTCGGGGTGACGAACGGGTTGCCGTCCCGGTCACCGCCGATCCAGGTGCCGAAGCTCAGCGGCCGGGCCGTCGGCGAGGTCTCCACGCCGAGGGTGCGCAGGGTGTCGGCGAGGTCGTCGAGGACCTGCGGGGCGGCCTCGGCGTAGAGGTCGCGCAGGTAGTAGATGGCGTTGCGCGCCTCGTCGGTCGGGTCCGGCCGGTCCAGCCGCAGCTCGTCGGTCTGCCACATCAGGTCGAGCAGCTCGGCCAGCCGCCGGTTCGCCGGCCCCTCGTCGCTGGCGCCGTAGAGGATCGCGTTCGCGGTCTCGGCGTCCAGCTCGTCGGCGATCGCCCGCAGCTTCGACAGGATCGAGCGGCGGGCCGCCTCGGTCGGGTGGGCGGTGAAGACCGGTCGGACCGCCAGCCGGCGGGCCACCGCGGCGATCTCCTCGGCCGGCACCCCACGTTCGGCGATCATCTTGGCCGCCTGGTCGAGCCAGCCGCCGTGCACCGCCCGACGGCGGCGCAGGTCGCGGGCCCGGTGCACCTGCTCGGTGATGTTGGCCAGGTGGAAGTAGGTGGAGAAGGCCCGGGCCAGCTTGGTGCCGGTGGTGACGTCGAGCGTGCCGAGCCGCTGGGCGGCGGTCGGGGCGTCGGACCGGACCAGCGCGCGGATCTCCTCGACAAGGTCGAGCAGGGGGCGGCCCTCCTGGCGGGCCAGGGTCTGCCCGAGCAGGGTGCCGAGGCGGCGGATGTCGGCCCGCAGTGCGGCGTCGGGGCCGTCGTGGTCGTGCTGGTCGGTCACGATGCGCTCCTTACGTGGATACGAAGGACAGCGCTGTCCGACTCCCTGGATGGTATCCGCGCGGACCCCGAAGGCAGGAGGGGCCCCGGAAGATCCACTCTCCGTCCAGCGGCCTTTTGCGGCGTGATCTCAGCCACCCTGGTCGCACGCCGGCGAGCGGGGCGGGCCGGCGCGGCGGCCGCGGACCAGGCTCGCGGCGACCAGACCGACCCCGCCGGCCAGCGCCCAGAGCGCGAGCAGGACGGCCGGCCAGCCGGCCGACCACCAGTCGAAGTACACCGCGGACTTGGTCAGGTCGTTGGCCAGCCCGGGGATGTTCCAGCGGTGCATCGTTCGTAGCCAGCCGGGCAGGAACTCCGGGGCGAAGATGCCGCCGGATCCCGGATTGCCGAGCACCACCAGGAGCAGGATGACCAGCGCGGTGCCGGCGATGCCGAGCCAGCCCTGGACGGCGCTGGCGATCATCGCGGCGGCGAAGACGGCCAGCGCGCCGACGGCGGCGATCGTCAGCAGCTCGTCGTTCCAGATTCCCAGGCCCGGCCCCACCACGAGCGAGCCGGCGACGCCGAGCAGCACGCTGTAGACGGCGAGCGCGGCGATCCGCAGCCCCGCCCGGCGGGGCGAACGGGGGGTGGTTCCGGCGGCGATCCCCAGCACGGTCGAGGCGAGATAGCCGCCGAGCACGTACCCGACGTTCAGGTAGAAGGGCACCACGCCGCGTGGGTCGGCCGACACGACCCGCACCTCGTCGGTGATCTTCAGCGGGGTGCCGGCGCGCTCGGCGGCGGCGCGGAGCACCTCGGTGATCGCCCCGGTGGCGCTCGGCCCGGACGCGCTGGCGATGGTGAGCAGCAGACCTTCCGGGCCGGCGGTGAGCACCCCGTACACCTGGCGGTTCTTCAGGCCGTCCGCGGCGGCGCCCGGGTCGTCGTACTCGATCGGTTTGATGATGTCGGTCTGGCCGCGCACGGCGGCGAGGACCTCCTCGGCGCGCTGGTCGCCAAGGGCGAAGCCGACCGGCAGGTCCCGCGGGGTGGGCTGGTGCAGCGCGCCGACGTAGGCCGCGATGAACGCGGTGGCCAGCGCGAGGGTGCCGAGCAACAGACCGGCGGTACGCGCCAGTGAGTCGCGCGCCCGCACCTCCCGCGCCTCCCGCGCCTGGTCCACGCCGCCAGCCTAGGGCCGGTTCAGCAGCATTTGAGGTGATTCGCCGGGCGGAAATCGGTTGGCCGGTCCGCTAGCTTCTGATCATGGTGACGTTGCGCTACCCCCCGAAGCCGCGCCCCGGTGACCGGGTCGCGGTGGTCTCGCCCTCCGCCGGCCTGCCGGCCATCTTCCCGCACGTCCACGAGCTTGGGCTGCGTCGGCTGCGCGAGGAGTTCGGCCTGGAACCGGTCGAATACCCGACCACCCGGGTGCTCGGCGCCGACCCCCGGGACCGGGCGCGGGATCTCACCGCCGCGTTCGCCGACCCGTCGATCACGGCCGTGCTGGCGACCGTCGGCGGAGACGACCTGATCACCGTCACCCCGCACCTCGACGACGCGGTGCTGCGGGCGAACCCGAAGCCCTACTTCGGCTACTCGGACAACACCAACGTGCTCAACCACCTGTACCGGCTCGGCATCGTCGGGTACCACGGCGGGTCCGTCCTTGTGCACCTCGGCCGGTCGGGCACGCCGCACCCGTCGACCTTCGACTCGCTGCGCGCGGCGCTCTTCACCACCGACTGGTACGACCTCAGCCCGGCCACCGAGTGGGGCGACGAACCCCGCGACTGGCAAGATCCAGCGTCCCTCGCCGACGAGCCGGTGATGTTCCCCGGCGCCGGCTGGCACTGGCAGGGGCCGGCGACCGTGGTGCACGGCCGCACCTGGGGCGGCAACCTGGAGATCCTGCACTGGCTGATGGCGGCCGACCGGGTGCCGTCGGCGGCGGAGCTGGCCGGCTCGGTGCTGATCTTCGAGACGTCCGAGGAGCTACCGTCCGCCACCGAGGTCTTCCGGATCGTGCGGAACATGGGGGAGCGAGGGCTGCTCGCCGCCTTCCCGGCGGTGCTCGTCGGCCGGGCCAAGGCCTGGGACTTCGACCGCCCGCACACCCTCGACCAACGGCGGGCCTGGGCGGACGACCAGCGCGCGGCCGTCACTCGGGCGCTCGCCGACTACGCCGACGACCCGGTCGTGGTCTTCGACGTCGACCTCGGTCACACCGACCCACAGTTGATCATCCCGTACGGCGGAGAGGTCCGGGTCGACGCCCTCGAGCGCCGCATCTCGGTGCGCTACTGAATCCCGTCCGTACCGGCGGCCGTTGGCGTCCCGTGGCCGACGGTGGCCTGTGGCGGCCCGGCGTCTCGTTTCGACCGGCATTCCGTGGCCGCCGCGTGATCGACTCCGTGTCGCCGATATTGCGGTCTCCAAGGCGGTCGGAGACCGCAATATCGGCGATCTGGTGATGATCTCGGCCGGCGGACGATCGGCCGGCGGACGATCGGTCGGCGGTGGGCGGCCGCCAGCCGGCGGTCAGCGGTCGGGCGGTTGGTCGTCGGCCCCGGCCTCCTGCGCCTACCGAGGCGAGGTCAGGTGTCCAGGACGGCGAAGGCGCGGACCGGGAAGGTGCCCATGCCCGCGACCAGCGGCGGCGCGGCGGTGAACCGGAAGCCGTCCGGGGGCAGGGCGCCCAGGCCGGTCAGGTGCTCCACGATCGGGATCCCGGCAGCCAGCAGAATGCTGTGCGCGGGGCGCTCGCCAGCCGCCGCCGGGCTCATGTCGTCGATGTTGATCGAGTCGATGCCGACCAGCGCCGCGCCCGCGTCGGCCAGCGCCCGGGCCGCGTCCCCGGTCAGGTACGGCGCCTCCGGCGCGCCGTACCGGTCGGTGCCGAAGTGCGCGTCCCACCCGGTCTGCAACAGCACCGCGCGACCGGCCACGTCGTACGGGGCGAGCATCAGTCGCTCCACCGCCCGGGTGCCGGTCGGTACCCGGACCACGATGCCGGGCAGGTCGGCGAGCCGGTCCAGCGGCAGCCCGGACAGGTCGGCCCCGTCGGCCCAGCGGTGCGATGGTGAATCCAGATAGGTGCCGGTGTTGGCGATCATGTCGACCCGGGTCACCTGGAACTCGGTGCCCGGGGCGTAGTTCGCGCGCGACGCCTCGCGGCTCAGCCACTCGGTGATCCGCGGCCCCGGCCAGCCGGGCAGGGTGGTCATCCCGTCCCGGATCACGTGGCTCAGCTCGACCAGCCGCCGACCGGCGTCACCGCCGGGCTGGCCACCCGTGACGCCGCGCCCGCCCTTGTGCGGCTCCTGGATCAGCGTCTTGTTGCTGATCCGTACCTCGGCGACCATCAGCAGGCCGAGGTGCCGGACCAGCAACGCGGCCAGGTCTTCGTCGCTGATCTCCTGGCCCGGTATGTCCAGCCGGAACCCCTCGGTCCGCAGCCCGCCACCGTTGGCGAAGCTGACCTCCGCATCGAACTGCGCCCGCCACTCCTCACTCATCCCCGAACCCGATCACGCCCGCCCCGAACGGTCAAGATCCACCCAGCCGGCCGTGCCGGACCGTGCCGGACCGGGCCGGGCCGGGCCGGGCCGGGCCGGGCCAAGATCCACACAACTTCCCGGAAACTGTGGTGTCGCGGCCGGTCGGAGGCCCCAACTTCACGGAAGTTGCGTGGATCTTGGCCACGGCCCGCGGGGAGCGGGCGGGGCAAGGGGGTGCGGGCGTGGCCTGGGCGGGAAGGGGGTGGGTGTCGGTCGGCGGAGATAGGCTGGCAGTCGTGCACCCCCCGTCCGGCCGGACGCGGGGGATCTGTCGTGTGCACCGACTCCCCTGGAAGTGATTCGCATGCTCACCGGACTCTTCTCCGCCGCGCTGGCCGACCCCGGGCTGGCCCGGGCGCGTGACCTGGCGCGCACCGGTGCCGCGCAGGTCGACGGGCTCGACATCACCGCCCCGCCGGCACTGCGCCCCTTCGCGGTCGCCGCCGTCGCCGCGGACGCCGCCGAGGCCGCCGAGGCCGCCGAACGGGGCAGCGCCGCACAGCCAGGCGCCGGGCAGCCAGGCGCCGGGCAAGCAGGCGCGCGCCAGGGTGGCGCAGGGCGGCCGGTGCTCGCGGTCACCGCGACGACCCGGGAGGCCGACGACCTGGCCGCCGCGCTGGGCAGCCTGCTGCCGTCGGAGCAGGTGGCGGTCTACCCGTCCTGGGAGACGCTGCCGCACGAGCGACTCTCGCCCCGCTCGGACACCGTCGGCCGGCGGCTCGCCGTGCTGCGCCGGCTGGCGCACCCGGAGTCGGTCGACTCGCACGGTCGTAGCGGGCCGCTGCGGGTGGTCGTGGCCCCGGTGCGCTCGCTGCTGCAACCGCAGCTCAAGGGGCTCGGCGACCTGGAGCCGGTGCAGCTCGCGGCCGGCGAGGAGGCCGACCTGGAGGAGGTCGCCCGCCGGTTGACCGGCATGGCGTACGCCCGGGTCGACCTGGTCACCAAGCGCGGCGAGTTCGCGGTCCGGGGCGGCATCCTCGACGTCTTTCCGCCGACCGACGAGCACCCGTCGCGGGTCGAGTTCTGGGGCGACGAGGTGGAGGAGATCCGCACCTTCGCCGTCGCCGACCAGCGGACCATCGAGCAGGTCGCCCAGCTCTGGGCACCGCCGTGCCGCGAGCTGCTGCTCACCCCCGCGGTGCGCGAGCGGGCCGCGGCGTTGGCGGAGCAGCACCCGGAGCTGATCGAGATTCTGGACAAGCTCGCCGAGGGCATCCCGGTCGAGGGGATGGAGTCGCTGGCTCCGGCGCTGATCGGCGCCGACTCGATGGAGCTGCTGCTGGACGCGATGCCGGCCGGCACCCACGTACTCCTTTGCGACCCGGAGCGGATCCGCACCCGGGCCCACGACCTGGTCCGTACCTCGGAGGAGTTCCTCCAGGCCAGTTGGGCCGCGGCCGCGGTCGGCGGCCAGGCCCCGGTGGACCTGGGCGCCGCCGCCTTCCGCAGCCTCGCCGAGGTGCGCGCGGCGGCCGGCAAGCTGGGCCAGCCGTGGTGGACGCTCTCCCCGTTCGGCCTGGCCGAGCCGGCGGCCGTCGAGGCGCGCCAGCCCTGGGAGGACGCGCCGGAGGCGGTCAGCGTCACCCCGGACGACGCGATCGCGGTCACGCTCGCCGCCCAGCCGGCGCCGCTCTATCACGGCGAGACGTCCCGGGTGGTCGACGACCTGAAGCGCTGGGCCGGCGAGGGCTGGTCGATCGCGCTGGTCTTCGAGGGGCACGGCCCCGCCCAGCGCGCCGTCGAGGTGCTGCGCGACGCGGGGCTGGGCGCCCGGCTGACCGAGACCGTGCCGGTCGCGCCGGACGCGGGCGAGGTGCTGGTCACCTGCGGCTCGCTGGGCGCCGGCTTCGTCGACGAGTCGTCCCGGTTCGTGCTGCTCACCGGCAACGACATCACCGGCGGTCGGGGCACCTCGACCCGCGACATGCGCAAGATGCCGAGCCGGCGGCGCAACACCATCGACCCGCTGGAGCTGAAGGCCGGCGACCACGTCGTGCACGAGCAGCACGGCATCGGCCGCTACGTCGAGCTGGTGCAGCGCACGGTCAACGGCGCCTCCCGGGAGTACCTGGTCATCGAGTACGCCGCCAGCAAGCGCGGCCAGCCCGGCGACCGGCTCTTCGTCCCCACCGACCAGCTCGACCAGCTCAGCCGGTACGTCGGCGGCGAGCAGCCGACCCTGCACAAGATGGGCGGCTCGGACTGGCAGAAGTCGAAGGCCCGGGCCCGCAAGGCGGTCCGCGAGATCGCCGCCCAGCTGATCCAGCTCTACGCCGCCCGCAAGGCGTCCAAGGGGCACTCGTTCGGCCCGGACACCCCGTGGCAGCGTGAGCTGGAGGACGCGTTCCCCTGGCAGGAGACGCCCGACCAGCTCGCGGCCATCGAAGAGGTCAAACGGGACATGGAGCAGACCGTCCCGATGGACCGGCTGATCTGCGGCGACGTCGGCTACGGCAAGACCGAGATCGCGGTGCGGGCGGCGTTCAAGGCCGTCCAGGACGGCAAGCAGGTGGCCGTGCTGGTGCCGACCACGCTGCTCGTGCAGCAGCACTACAACACGTTCGCCGAGCGGATGGGTCAGTTCCCGGTGACGATCCGGCAGCTGTCGCGGTTCCAGACGCCGAAGGAGGCCGAGCAGGCCCTGACGATGGCGGCCGAGGGCACCGCCGACATCGTCATCGGCACCCACCGGCTGCTCCAGGCCGCCACCCGGTTCAAGTCGCTCGGGCTGGTCATCGTCGACGAGGAGCAGCGGTTCGGCGTCGAGCACAAGGAGCACCTGAAGTCCATGCGTGCCTCGGTCGACGTGCTGAGCATGTCGGCCACCCCGATCCCGCGGACGCTGGAGATGGCGATCACCGGCATCCGGGAGATGTCCACCATCGCCACCCCGCCGGAGGAGCGCCACCCGGTGCTCACCGCCGTCGGGGCGTACGACGACCGGCAGGTGGCCGCCGCCATCCACCGGGAGCTGCTCCGCGACGGGCAGGTCTTCTACCTGCACAACCGGGTGGAGTCGATCGATCGGGCGGCCCGGCGGATCCGCGAGCTGGTGCCCGAGGCGCGGGTCGCGGTGGCGCACGGCCAGATGGGTGAGGAGGCGCTCGAGAAGGTCATGGTCGGCTTCTGGGAGAAGGAGTTCGACGTCCTGGTCTGCACCACGATCGTGGAGTCCGGCATCGACATCCCGAACGCCAACACCCTCATCGTGGAGCGCGCCGACCTGCTCGGCCTGTCCCAGCTGCACCAGATCCGCGGCCGGGTGGGCCGGGGCCGGGAGCGGGCGTACGCCTACTTCCTCTACCCGGCGGACAAGCCGCTCACCGAGAACGCGCACGAGCGGCTGGCCACCATCGCGCAGCACACCGAGCTGGGCGCGGGCATGTACGTGGCGATGAAGGACCTGGAGATCCGGGGCGCCGGCAACCTGCTCGGCGGCGAGCAGTCCGGGCACATCGAGGGCGTCGGCTTCGACCTCTACGTGCGGATGGTCGGCGAGGCGGTGCAGGCGTTCAAGGGCGAGCGTCCGGAGGAGGAGGTCGACGTCAAGATCGACCTGCCGGTCGACGCGCACCTGCCGCACGACTACGTCGCGGTGGAGCGGCTGCGGCTGGAGATGTACCGCAAGCTCGCCGAGGCGCGCGACGACGACCGGCTGCGCGAGGTGGTCGCCGAGATGACCGACCGGTACGGCGAGCCGCCGGCCCCGGTGCAGAACCTGGTCGCGGTGGCCCGGTTCCGGCTGCTCGCCCGCCGCTACGGCCTCACCGACGTCTCGATGCAGGGCAAGCACCTGCGCTTCGGTCCGCTGCCGCTGCCCGACTCGAAGCAGCTGCGGCTCAAGCGCTACCACCCGGATTCGGTCTACAAGCAGGCCACCGACCAGGTGAGCGTGCCGCGGCCGAGCACCCGGCGGATCGGCGGCGAGCCGCTGCGCGACCAGGCTCTGCTGGAGTGGTGCGCCCAACTGCTCACCGACGTCCTGGGCGCGCCGGCCTCGGCCGTCCCGGCGGGGGCGAGCGCCTGACCCGTCAGGCTCCTGTCGACTGGGGAAGGTGTCGGCGCCCGGGCGGCGGCGGCACCTTCCTGGTCGTCGTGCCCGGGACCCCTCGGGTGGGGCGGTGGGGGGCGTCACAGCGACGGGTGCTGGCGTGAGAGAGTGACCGTCATGCGTGCTCGCCGTCTTGTCGCCGTCGCCAGCGTGGCGGTCGGTCTCGTCGCCCTTGCCGGTTGCCGTACCGAACCGGGGGTCGCCGCCTATATCGGTGATCACCGGATCACCGAGGAGCAGGTCACCTCGATCGTCGGGGAGTTGAGGCCCGAGACCTCGGCGAGTCCGTCGGCGAACGAGGAGCAGGCGGCGAATCCAGCGCAGGCCGCGGCGCCGGTGGTGAGCCGCGGCGAGGTGGTGACCACCCTGGTGCTGCTCGACGTGTGCCGGCAGCTCTCCGCCGACAACAGCTACGAGCCGCGCGGGCAGGTGAGCCCGGAGCAGGTGGCCCAGCAAACGGGGCTCCCGGCGGAGGCCACCTACGTGAAGCGTTTCGCCGAGTTGCACACCTGCATGTCCGGTGTGCCGGGGTCGCAGCCCGTCGCGCCCACCAAGGCGGAGCTGGACAAGGTCATCGAGATCGGGCGGGCCGCGGGGTCCATCCCCGCGGACGTCACCGACGAGCAGGCCGCCAGCCAGTTGGACGGCGACCAGCTGCGGGCGGCGCTGGCCAGCCGCAAGACCCTCGTCGACGCGATCGACGGCTACGACGTCTCGGTCAACCCCCGCTACCGTCCGCTGGCGTACCCGCTGCTCAGCTTCGAGGCCGGGGTGCCCGCCGTCAGCGTGCCGCTCGGTGAGGAGGGCTCCGCGGTGACCGAGGTGTCCACCCCGGAGCCGGTTCCGTCGAGCGAGGCTCCGGAGGCCGAGGGCACGGAAAGCTGAGCATGTCGGCACGGATCGTCCTGCTGGTCACCTCGCCCCGACTGCCGGCCGGCCTGCTGACGGCGGCCGCCTGGGACGTCGTACGGTCCGCCCCGGTGTTGACCGGCGCGGAGAGCGAGCTGACCGCCGCCGTGCGCGCGGCGGGCGCCGAAGTCACGGTGGTGGACGGCCCGGCGACGCAGGCGCTGCTGGACGCGGTGGCGGCGCACGGCACCGCGGTCTGGCTGGCCGGGCCGGCCGGCGACGAGTCGCTCGCCCGGGAGCTGGGGCTGCGGTTGGCCCGGGAGCCGGGCCTGGCCGAGCTGGAGCTGATGTACGGCTCGTGGGATCCGCCCGGCGCCCGGCTGCTCGACGCGGTCGCGGTGATGGACCGGCTCGCCTCGCCAGGCGGCGACCCGTGGAAGCGGGCGCAGACGCACCAGAGCCTCGCCGGCTTCCTGCTGGAGGAGTGCTACGAGGCGTACGACGCGATCAGCGCCGGGGACACCGACGCGCTGCGCGAGGAGTTGGGCGACGTGCTGCTCCAGGTGGTGCTGCACGCCCGGCTCGCCGAGGAGCTGCCCGAGGGCGAGCGGTGGAACGTCGACGACGTGGCCGGCGGGCTGGTCGACAAGATGATCCGCCGTAATCCGCACGTCTTTGCCGGGGCGGAGGTGGGCACGCTGGACGAGATCACCGCGAACTGGGAGCGGATCAAGCGGGCCGAGAAGGCGCGGGGTTCGGTGCTCGACGGCATCGCCTTGAGCCAGCCCGCGCTGGCCCTGGCCGCGAAGATCCTGGAGCGCGCCGGCCGGGTCGGCCTGGCCGTGCCGCCACCGCTGGCGGAGTCCCAGGTGGACCCGGAGGCGCGGCTCGGCGCCGGCCTGCTGGCCACGGTCGCCGCCGCCCGCGAGGCCGACCTCGACCCCGAGGCGGCTCTCCGCCGTGCCGCCCTCGCCTACGCCGACGCCGTCCGCGCCGCCGAACCCCCACCCGACCAGTAGATCGATCATGAACTTGTTGCCCGGACACGCCGGTGTTCCTGGCAACAACTTCATGATCAACGTGTGCCGGGCGACCAGGTGGTGGGGCCGGTAGGGTCGGTGGGTGGAATCGTTCGTGCCGCTCGCTGAGCGGATTGTTGACGCGCTGCTGGAGAGCCGGCCCGGGCTGGCCACGTCGGCCGGCGACCACCGCTACGACGACCGGCTGCCCGACTTCTCCCCGGACGGGCGCGCCGCCGACCGAGCCATGCTCACCGACGCGGCCAACGCGCTCTCCGAGCTGGACCCGGAGGCGTTGGAGGTCGAGGAGCAGGTCGACCACGCGCTGCTCAGCGCCCTGGTCGACCGGGAGCTGTTCGAGCTGACCGAGATCCGCGGCTACGAGTGGGATCCGCTGCGGCACAATCCCGGCCCGCTGCTGCACGCGCTGATCGCCCGCCCGTACGCCCCGGCCGAGGTGCGGCTGACCCAGCTGGCCGGGCGGCTCGCGGCCGTGCCGGACGCGCTGGCGATCGCCCGCGGGACGCTGCGCGACATGCCCCGGATCCACGCCGAGACGGCGGTCGGGCAGTTCACCGGCGCCGCCGCGCTGATCCGCGACGAGGTGCCGGCGCTGCTCGCCCAGGTCCCCGGCCTGCACGGTGTGGTCGAACCGGCCGCCACCGCCGCGATCGCCGCGCTGGAGGAGTTCGTCGCCTGGCTGCGGATCGGGCTGGCCGGCGACGCCGGGCCGGGTCGTGATCCGCGGCTGGGCCGGCGTCGCTGGGAGGCTCGGCTCTGGCACACCCTCGACACCGAGCTGGGCGCAACGGAAATCCGCCGCCGTGCCTGGGCCAACCTCGACCGGGTGACCGCGGAGATCCGGGAGGCGGCGGTCGAGCTGGTCGGCGGCCCGGCCGACGACGAGACGGTCCGACGCGCGCTGAACCTGCTCGCCGCCGAGCACCCGGACGACCACACCATCGTCGACCTGGCCGGGGTGACCCTCGACGAGGCGACCGACTTCGTCCGCGCCCACGACCTGGTGACCCTGCTCGACGACCCGTGCGTGATCCAGGAGATGCCCGAGTTCGCCCGGGGCGTGGCCGTCGCCTACTGCGACTCACCCGGCCCGCTGGAGATCGCGGACGTGCCGACCTTCTACTGCATCGCGCCCACCCCGGCGGAGTGGCCGGCGCACCGGGTCGAGTCGTTCTACCGCGAGTACAACGACCACATGATCCGCAACCTGACCGTGCACGAGGCGATGCCCGGGCACTTCCTCCAGCTCGCGCACGCCCGCCGCTACGCCGGCGGCACCCGGGTGCGGGCGCTGGCCGAGTCCGGCCCGTTCATCGAGGGCTGGGCGGTCTATGCCGAGGAGCTGATGGCCGGGCTCGGCTTCGGTGGCCTGCCGGTGCGGCTGCAGCAGCTCAAGATGCAGCTGCGGATGACCATCAACGCGCTGCTCGACCAGCTGGTGCACTGCGAGGAGCTGCCCGAGGCCGAGGCGATGGCGCTGATGACCGAGCGCGGCTTCCAGGAGGAGGGCGAGGCGGCGGGCAAGTGGCGCCGCGCGTTGCTCACGTCGACCCAGCTCTCCACCTACTTCGTCGGCTACAGCGAGGTCGCCGAGATCGCCGCGGCCCGGCCGGACGGGGTGTCGGTGCGCGAGTGGCACGACGCGATGCTCGCGCACGACTGCCCGCCCCCGCGCCACCTGCGCACCCTGCTCGGTCTCTGACCGCCACCCGCCGGTCGGACCGGCCGCGGAGCAGGGGGATCAGCGCCGCACGCCGGTCGCGGTCGCGTCGATCAGCCAGCGGGAGATGGAGTACGCGGGCGGCAGCTCGGCCGGCAGCGCGTCCACCGGGAACCAGCGGGCCTGCACCAGCTCCCGCCCGTCCACGACCGGTTCGGCGGCCGGGTCGGCGGCGCTGGCGGTGAAGCCGGTGAGCAGCACCCCCGGGCCGGACATCGCCCACGGCTGACTGCCGTAGTAGGTCAGCCCGTCGACGGTCAGCCCGACCTCCTCGCCGACCTCCCGGTGCACGGCCGCCTCCAGCGTCTCGCCCGCCTCGACGAACCCGGCGACCAGCGCCCAGAGGTCCGTCGGCCCGTACGCGTGCCGGACCAGCAGCAGCTGGTCGGGGCGGCCGGCGGCTCCGGGTCGGGTGATCGCGACCAGCACCGCGGGGGAGAGCCGCATCGGCGCGTAGAGGTCGCAGTCGGGGCAGCGGCGGGCGGACTCCCCGGGCACGTCGGCCAGCTCGGCCCGGCAGGCCCCGCACCAGCGGTGGCTGTGCCGCCAGGTCACCACCTGCAACGCCCGCCCGGCCAGCGCGGCCAGCGGCTCGGGCAGCTCGGCGGCGAGCCTCCGCCAGCTGACCCAGCGGCCGGCACCGGCCTTGCTCCCGGCGGCCCAGACCGGCACGTCGTCGAGCGTGCCGATCGGCACCCAGTCGTGATCGCCGGGCAGGTCGGCGATCCGGGTCAACCGCCCGTCCGGGCCGAGCAGCAGCTTGCGGCCGGCCACCAGCAGCGCGAGATGGTCCGGTTCGGGCGGCCCGGTATGTCCCGCGCCGGGCACGAAGCGGGGGCCGTCGGTCACGAGGTGGTCGTACGCCGGTCGACCACGCCCGCCCCGGACGGCAGGTCGAAAGCGGCGCCGTCGACCGTGTCGGAGTAGCGGGTCAACGTCAGCTCCATCGGCTTGCCGTCGACGTCGCCGGTGAAGCTGCCGAGCACCCCCTCGGTGGTCATGCAGGCGGAGAAGTCACCGGCAGCCTGTTCGACATCCATGCAGGTGGCGTGGTGTCCGGCCAGGGTGGTGTCGCTCTGCTCGATGACCGCCTCCGGGTCGAGCGCGGCGGTGGTCAGCATCCCCACCACCACCGGTGGGGTGACCAGGCCACGCCGCTTGGCCTCGGCGAAGACCGTCACGGCGGGCTTGCTGCCGGGCGCCGGGGGCGCCACCAGGGTGCAGGTGGTCCGGCCGCCGGTCGCCTCGCACTGGGCGGTGGCGTCGGCGGTGACGGTGAGCCGGCCACCCGGGTAGCGATAGGCGGAGCGGGCCGGGTCCTGCGCCTGCGCGATGGAGGCGGTCTGCCCGCCCGGGAGTTGGTAGTCGGCCGAGTAGGTCAGCTCCAGCGCCCGGTCCAGTCGGGCGGCGAAGTCGTTGACCAGATCGGCCCGCCCGATCGACCGTCCGGCGTCGTCGAGGGCCTGACAGCCGGTAACTGTGAGCGACGCGATGACCGACACGGCGAGCATGCGGAGGGTGGTCGAGGCGGCGGGCATGCCGCCCAGCCTGATAGATCGGGTCCGTGCTACGCAAACCCGTTGCCGGTTGGCGCCCGAGAATCCGGGAATGTCCGGGTAAGCCGCCGTCGAGGGCAGGTTTCGGGCCGGCCTGCGGCCGACCGGACGGGCCCCGTGCGCGCCCGGACGGCCCGCGCTCGAGCGCCGCCCGATACGCTGCGTTCAACACCTGCCTCAGCCGCACCGTCGCGGCTCGCACCGGAAACACACATACGAGGAGCGACTCAGTGGCAACCATCGAGGGAATCGTCGCCCGGGAGATTCTCGACTCGCGGGGCAACCCCACCGTCGAGGTCGAGGTCGGCCTGGACGACGGCACGGTGGCTCGCGCCGCGGTGCCCTCCGGCGCCTCCACCGGCGCTTTCGAGGCGATCGAGCTGCGCGACGGTGACGCCGACCGCTACCAGGGCAAGGGCGTCGAGAAGGCGGTCTCGAACGTCGAGGACCGCATCGTCGACCAGATCATCGGCTACGAGGCCAGCGAGCAGCGCCTGATCGACCAGAAGATGCTCGACATCGACGGCACCGACACCAAGTCCGAGCTGGGCGCGAACGCCATCCTGGGGGTCTCCCTCGCGGTGGCGAAGGCGGCGGCCGGCAGCGCCGAGCTGAGCCTCTTCCGCTACCTGGGTGGCCCGAACGCGCACCTGCTGCCGGTGCCGATGATGAACATCCTCAACGGTGGCGCGCACGCGGACTCCAACGTCGACATTCAGGAGTTCATGATCGCGCCGATCGGCGCGCCCAGCTTCCGCGAGGCGCTGCGCTCCGGCGCCGAGGTCTACCACGCGCTGAAGTCGGTTCTGAAGAAGAAGGACCTCTCCACCGGCCTGGGTGACGAGGGCGGCTTCGCGCCCAACCTGCCCACCAACTCCGCGGCGCTGGATCTGATCGCCGAGGCGGTCGAGAAGGCCGGCTACCGGCTCGGCACCGACATCGTCTTCGCGCTCGACGTGGCGGCGACGGAGTTCTTCGACAACGGCACCTACACCTTCGAGGGCGCCGCGAAGTCCGCCGAGGAGATGAGTAACTACTACACCAAGCTGGCCGGCGACTACCCGATCGTGTCGATCGAGGACCCGCTGGCGGAGGACGACTGGACCGGCTGGCAGACGCTGACCGCGTCGATCGGCGACCGGGTCCAGATCGTCGGCGACGACCTCTTCGTCACCAACCCGCAGCGCATCGCCCGCGGCATCGCCGAGAAGGCCGCCAACGCGGTGCTGGTGAAGGTCAACCAGATCGGCTCGCTCACCGAGACCCTGGACGCGGTGGACCTGGCCCACCGGGCCGGCTTCAAGTGCATGATGAGCCACCGCTCGGGCGAGACCGAGGACACCACCATCGCCGACCTGGCGGTGGCCACCGGCTGCGGCCAGATCAAGACCGGTGCCCCGGCCCGTTCGGACCGGGTCGCGAAGTACAACCAGCTCCTGCGGATCGAGGAGGAGTTGGCCGACGCGGCGCGGTACGCCGGTGCGGGCGCCTTCCCGCGCTACCGTTCGGCCTGACACGCGCGAAGCCTCGGGGGAGGGGTGTGGGATGCAGCAGCGCCGCACACCGGGTGGTCAGCGTCCCGCCCGCCGGCCCGGCCAGTCCGGCCGGCCGGGCGGGGCCCGCAGCGCCCGGACGCCGGTCCGGGAGGCCGGCGTGCGTGCCGAGCCGCGTGGCGCGGCCGGTCGCGCGCCGAGCGCCGCGCGGGGCAGCGAGGGCGTACGCTCCGCGAGCCGGCCCGCCGCCGCCCGGCGTACGGCGGCCGGCGGCTCGGTCAAGCGGCTCTCCGCACCCCACCCCCGACGCTTCACCGGGCGGGCCACCGTGCTCTTCGCGGTGCTCATCGCGCTCGCCCTGGCGTACACCTTTCCGGTCCGGGTCTACCTGAACCAGCAGGCCGACATCGAGCGGATGGAGGCCGCCCAAGCGGCGCAGGAGAAGCTGATCGCCGACCTCTCGGCCGAGGCGGCGAAGTGGCAGGACCCGGCCTTCATCGAGACCAAGGCCCGGGAGCGGTTCTACATGGGCCGGCCGGGCGAGAAGCTGGTGATTCTGCTCAACGACCCGGAGGGCGCCGCCCGGGACGCGGGCCGCTCCGCCCCCGGCGCGCCGACCTCGCCCGACCCCTGGTACGACACCCTGTGGTCGAGCGTCCGGGCCGCCAACGGCGAGCAGCCCGCCAGCTGAGCACCAGTCGAGCATCGAACGAGAGATGGGCACCGTGACTGTCGTACCACCGCAGGAGTCGGCGGCGGATTCCGTACCCCCGCCGAAGCGGGAGCCGGCCACCGAGGCCGACCTGGCCGCGGTGGCCGCGCAGCTCGGACGCCCGCCCCGCGGCACCCGGGCGGTGGCTCACCGCTGCCCGTGCGGCCTCCCCGACGTGGTCGAGACGACGCCTCGGCTCTCCGACGGCACCCCGTTCCCGACGCTCTATTACCTCACCTGTCCGCGGGCGACCGGGGCGTGCAGCCGGCTGGAGTCGGCCGGGCTGATGAAGGAGATGGCCGAGCGGCTGGCCGCCGATCCGGAGCTGGCCGCCCACTACCGCGCTGCGCACGAGGACTACCTGGCCCGGCGGGAGGCGATCGGCGAGGTGCCGGAGATCGCCGGCATCTCCGCCGGTGGCATGCCCGGTCGCGTGAAGTGCCTGCACGTCCACCTCGGGCACGCGCTCGGCGCCGGGCCCGGGGTCAACCCGTTCGGTGACGAGACGCTGGCGCTGATCGAGCCCTGGTGGACGGCGGGGCCCTGCGTGGACGTGCCGGCAACGGAATGAGCGCCCCCGTCGAACGGCCGGCGGGCCGGGCCGCCGAGGACGAGATCGTGGTCCGGCGGGCCCGCACCGGGGACGTGCGGGGAATCCGCCGGCTGGTGGACACCTACACCGACGACCGGCGGCTGCTCAGCAAGGCCACCGTCACCCTCTACGAGGATGTGCAGGAGTTCCGGGTCGCGGTACGCGCCGACGACGGCACGGTGGTGGGCTGTGGCGCGCTGCACGTGATGTGGGAGGACCTGGCCGAGATCCGCACGGTCGCGGTCGACCCGACCTGCCGGGGCCGGAAGATCGGGCACCGGATCGTCGGCGAGCTGATCGACGCGGCCCGCGAGCTGGGGGTGGCCCGGATCTTCGTGCTCACCTTCGAGACGCGCTTCTTCGGCTCGTTCGGCTTCACCGAGATCGACGGCGCGCCGGTGCCGCAGCCGGTCTACGAGCAGCTGCTGCGCTCCTACGACGAGGGTGTCGCGGAGTTCCTCGACCTGGAGCGGGTCAAGCCGAACACCCTGGGCAATTCCCGGATGCTGCTGCGCCTCTGAGCCGACGATCGCCGCCGGCGCGCGGTGGTCGCGGAGAGTGACGTCGACGGCCGTCACCGCGCCCTGTCTCCGACGCTGTGCTCTGGGGTGCCGGCAGGATCGCCGGTCGGCCGGGGCCGTCTGGAGCGGTGCGGCGGTCGGCCCGCCGACCTGTCGTAGGGTGGCGGACGTGACGACGCGCGTGGCCGCCATTGACTGCGGGACCAATTCGATCCGGCTGCTGGTGGCCGACCTGCCCGACCCGGATGCCGGGCCGGAGGCGCCGCTCGCCGACGTGAGCCGTCGGATGGAGATCGTCCGGCTGGGCCAGGGGGTGGACCGGACCGGTCGGCTCGCGCCGGAGGCGATCGAGCGCACCCGGGTCGCGCTGGCCAGCTACGCGGGCGAGATCGAGAAGCTCGGCGCCGAGCGGGTCCGGATGGTCGCCACCTCGGCGACCCGGGACGCCGCCAACGCGGAGGACTTCCGGACGATGGTGCGGGAGACCCTCGGGGTCGCCCCCGAGGTGGTCACCGGCGACGAGGAGGCGCGGCTCTCGTTCACCGGGGCGGTGCGCGGGCTGCCCGCCGGCGCCGAACCGCCGTACCTGGTGGTGGACATCGGAGGCGGCTCGACCGAGTTCGTGGTCGGCACCCGGGACGGCGGCGTGCAGGCGGCGTTGTCGGTGGACATCGGCTGCGTCCGGATGACCGAGCGGCACCTGCACGGCGACCCGCCGGGGCTGGACGAGATCGCCGCCGCGCGGGCCGACATCACCGTCGCGGTCGACCGGGCGCTCGCCGTCGTGCCCGGGCGCGAGGCCGCCACGCTGGTCGGGCTCGCCGGGTCGGTCACCACCGTGGTCGCCATCGCTGAGGGACTGCAGGCGTACGAGCCGGCGCGGATCCACCACGCTCGGGTCTCCTACGAGGCGGTGGCCGGGGTGACCGCCGACCTGCTCGGCAAGACCCGCGAGCAGCGGCTGGCCATTCCGGTGATGCACCCGGGGCGGGCCGACGTGATCGGAGCGGGCGCCCTGGTGCTCCGGGTGATCATGGAGCGGGCCGGCATGCCCTCCGTGGTCGCGTCCGAGCACGACATCCTCGACGGCATCGCCTGGAGCCTTCAGTAGTCGGCCGCGCCCGCCGCGAGCCACTGATCGCACAGATGTGGGCCAGTGACCGGCGGGTGCGGCTACGACGGGAAGTCGGTTCCGCTGAGAATCGCCGCTCGGTAGTCTTTCGTTGACGGTACTGCGCATCGCACAGTAGTGTGCGTTGCGTGGACACCACCCAGCTGTTGAAGGGCGTGCTGGATCTCGCGGTGCTCGCCGTCCTCCGCGACGAGGACGGCTACGGCTACGACATCCTGCGTCGACTGCGCGAGGCCGGCCTGGAGGAGGTCGGCGACGCGTCGGTCTACGGCACACTGCGCCGGCTCTTCGCCGCCGGCCTGCTCACCACCTACGTCGTGCCGAGCGAGTCCGGCCCGCACCGCAAGTACTACTCGCTGAACGCGGCCGGCCGGGATCAGTTGACCCGTTCCGGCAAGCTCTGGCGCTCGTTCGCCACCACCATGGACACACTGCTCGACGATCGGGGGATGGCGGCATGACCGTCACGGAGCAGGAGATCGCGGACTACGTCGGACGGGTCCGGGCAGCGCTGGCCGACCTGCCGCCGGCCGTCCGCGACGAGCTGACCGAGGACCTGCCGGAACACCTCGCCGAGGTGGCCGCCGAAGCCGACGGCTCGCTGGTCGAGCGGCTCGGTCAGCCCGAGGCGTACGCCGTCGAGCTGCGGGTCGCGGCCGGCGCGCAGAGCGTCGCCGGTCGCAACATGGAGCGACGGATCGCCGCGGCCGTGCTCCGCGCCCGTGGTCGGCTGCACGCCCTGGACACCCGGCTCGGCCCGCCCCTCGGCTACCCGACCGCGAGCGAGTTCCTGCGGCTGCTCCGCCCGGCCTGGTGGGTGCTGCGCGGCTACCTCGCCGCGATGCTGGTCACCGTGATAACCACGGGCGGCACCTTCGGTCTGCTGCCCCGCTTCGGCGGTGAGCTCCTCGCCGGCCTGGTGATGCTCGTCGGCCTCGTGCTCGGGTCGGTGTGGCTCGGCCGCCGCTCCGAGCGGTTGCGCGGCTGGCCGCGCTGGGCGATGCACGCCAGCAGTCTGGTGCTCGTCGTCTTCGCGCTGTCCGCACTGGCCAATGCCGAAGATCGCGCCGGCTACTACCCCTACGACCAGATCGCGGTGAACAACCCGTACGACCGGGTGCGGGACGTGTTCGTCTACGACAGTGAGGGTCGGCTGGTGGAGAACGCCCGGCTCTTCGACCAGAACGGCGACCCGATCCGGCTCGGTTACCCGGACTGCGTCGACGAGCGGGATCCGAACGGCAACAACCCGCTGCTGCGCCCCTACCCGTACTGCCCGGAGCAGGCGCCCTTCGCGCCGCGGGCCCCGGCCGGGTCCGCGCCCACACCGGTCCTGCCGCCGCTGGCCACTCCGTCGCCCACCGATACGCCCGAGCCGACCGGCAGCGCGGACCCGGCCGCGACGGCGACTCCGGCCGCGACGGCGACTCCGGGTGCCACGGCGAGTCCCACCGACACCCCGGAGCCCACCCCCACCGCCACCCGCTGACCTCTCACCGGCACTCCCGGTCACCGCCCGCCGGTGACCGGGAGTGCCTGCTAGCACCCGAAGCTGGGAAATGGCTGAACGGATGAGGCCAGCGGGGCGGCGGGCGCGGTTGATCATCGTTACGGTGTCGTCTGCTCCTCAACCCCTCGGAAGGAACCCTCGTGTCAGAGCAGGTCGCACCGCCCCCCTCGGCTGACGCCGAGCAGCCCCAGCCAGCCGTGCAGGCGCCGCCGCCGGCTGAGCCGGAGGCGAAGAAGTCCGGTGCCAAGAAGGCGCTCGGCATCGTCGGCGCGATCGTCGTCTTCCTGGTCATCGCCGGTCTCAAGTTCGGCCTGGCCAGCGCCATCGGCAACTTCTTCGACAAGGACGCCACCGCCGAGGCGAAGGCCGGCGACTGCATCGCCGAGCTGCCCGAGGTCACCGGCGCCGAAGAGGAGGAGGTCGACAACGCCAAGGTCGTCGACTGCACCTCGACCGAGGCCGCGTACAACGTGGTCGGCCGGGTCGACGGGCAGACCGAGGCGCAGGCGAAGGCCGGCACCGCGTGCGAGCAGTACATCAAGGAGAACGAGGACGGCTACCTCTTCTACAGCATCGAGCCGGGCAAGACCGGGTACCTGCTCTGCCTGACCAAGAAGGCCTGAGCCGGCACACCCACCGGCCGGGCCGGAGCCCGGCCACAGCCACCGCCGACGGCGGCGCGGAGATCCTCCGCGCCGCCGTCGGCGTACGCAGCGTCACCCGCGGGCGAACGGGAGGTGAATGCCACTGTTCCGGCATCTTCCCGGCGCGGGCGCGGCGTGGCAGGCTACCGACACTGGGCGACCAGCCAACGATGACTGACCGCTAGGAGGACGGCCAATGGGCGAAATGGTGAGCTACCGCAGCAACGGCGGTACGAGCGAGGGTTATCTCGCGATACCCTCCGGCGGTGCGGCCAGCCCTGCGGTCATCGTCATCCAGGACTGGTGGGGCCTGGTGCCGCACGTACGGTCGGTCGTCGACCGGTTCGCCGAGGCGGGTTTCGTCGCGCTCGCCCCGGACTTCCGGCACGGCGAGCCGGCCAGCAAGCCGACCGAGCCCCGGCAGATGCTGAACAGCGCGCAGATGGACGAGGCGGCGACGGAGATCGCCGCTGCCGCCGACTACCTGGCCGGTCGCAGCGAGGTCACCGGCAAGGCCGGGTGCGCCGGCTTCTGCGCCGGGGCGAGCCTGGCCCTCTGGGCGGCGACCCGGTCCGAGCGGATCGTCGCGACCGCGGCCTTCTACCCCCGGCTGCCGTGGGACGGGATGCGTCCCGAGTGGGCCGACTACGCGGGCAAGGCCGCCATCATCCACTGCTCCGAAGCGGACGGCACCTCGGCCGACGAGGGCGTGCAGACCGTACGCCGGGCCATCGAGACCGCCGGCGGCAACTGCCAGACCTACGACTACCCGGGCACCGCGCACGCCTTCTTCAACGAGGACCGGCCGGAGAACTACGACCAGCGCGCCGCGGCCACCGCGTGGGCGCGGACCCTGGAACTGTTCCGGGCGAAGCTTGGCTGAGCCGCGTACGCCCGAAGAGGTGGTCGCCCGCGCCGCGCGGGCGACCGACCTGGCCGACCTCGACGCCGCGGTGAGCGACTGCTTCGCCTGCCCGCGGCTGGTCGACTGGCGGGAGGAGGTCGCCCGGACCCGCCGGGCGGCCTTCCGCGACCAGCGGTACTGGGGCCGACCGGTGCCCGGCTTCGGCGCCGCGGACGCGCGGATCGGCATCCTCGGTCTCGCGCCCGCCGCGCACGGCGGCAACCGCACCGGCCGGATCTTCACCGGCGACCGCTCCGGCGACGTGCTCTTCGCCGCGCTGCACCGCGCCGGGCTGGCCAACCAGCCGACCAGTGTCGCCGCCGACGACGGGCTCGCCCTGCGGGACACCCGGATCTTCGCCGCGGTGCGCTGCGCGCCGCCGGACAACAAACCGACGCCGCAGGAGCGCGACACCTGCGCACCCTGGCTGCACCGCGAGGTCTCGCTGATCCGGCCCACGCTGCGGGTGGTGGTCGCGCTGGGCGCCTTCGCCTGGGCGGCGTGGTGGCCGACGCTGCGCCAGGTGTACGGACTCCGTCCGCCCAGCCCGCGACCGGTCTTCACCCATGGGGCACACTGGTCCGGCACGGCCGCACCGGATCTGCTCGGCTGCTACCACGTCAGCCAGCAGAACACCTTCACGGGACGGCTGACACCAGGAATGCTGGACGATGTGTTCGCCCGGGCGAAGCAGTTGGCCGGAGTGGACTGACCTGCGTGGGGTGGTGGCGATGACGGACGGAACGCGCCGGCCCACGCCGTACCCCCCGGCGGGCGACGGCGAGCCGGGGGCCGGCCTGGGCCTGGTGCGCCGCTGGTGGCCGGTCGGCGTGGTGGCCCTGCTGCTCGCCGTGGCCGCGCTCGCTGCGTCGCACTCGTCGATCGGGGCGAGCCGGATTCCGCCCGCCGCCGAGAACATTCCGTGGGTGCCCGAATACCCGTCGGTGGAGCCGGAGCAGTCGATCCCGGCCGAGCCCCGCGACCTCGATCCGCCGCAGATCCCACAGTGGATGGTCACCGCCGCGCTCGTCCTGCTCGGGCTGGCCGTCCTCGGCGCGTTCGGCTACCTGACCTGGGTGTTGATCCGCGGTGCGATGCGCCGTACCAGCCGGGCGTTGCCGAAGCAGCGGCACCGGCGCTCCACAGCGGGCGCCACCCGCGACGTGGTGGCGGCCCTGGACGCCGGCCTCATCGACCTGGACGACCAGGACACCGACCCCCGGGTCGCGGTCATCGCCTGTTGGGTACGCCTGGAGCAGGCCGCCGCGGCGGCCGGCGTTCCTCGGCTGGCCGGCGACACCCCCACCGACCTGGTCAGCCGGCTGCTGCGCGGTGACCCCTCGGCCGGGGTGCCGGCCATCGTCAGCGCCGACGTGCTGGCCGAGTTCGCGCACGTCTACCGGGAGGCCCGCTACGCCACCCGGCCTGTCGACGAGAGCACCCGCGACCAGGCGCGAGCCGCGCTGCGCCGGCTACGCGGCGAGCTGACCGCGACCACACCGGGTGAGGTGTCGTCGTGAGCAGCGGCGCCAGCATCGATGACCTGCTCAGCTTCGAGGAGGAACGCTCCCGGCCGGACGACCGCGACCGCGGCGGCCGGGTCGGGCAGGTGCTGCGCACCCTCGCCGGTGTCGCGTCGGTGGTGGTCGTGCTCGTCGTCGGCCTGCGCGCGGTCGGTCTGCGGGTCTCGCTGCTGATCCTGATCGCCGGGGTGGTCGCGTTGTTCCTGGTACGCCGGGTCGTCGCCGCGCTGGCACCCACGCCGCCACCTCCGCCCGGCACCCGGGCGCCGGTGACCGCCGCGGACGACGGCACCTGGAATTGGAGCGCCCGGGACGCGCTGCGGACCGCGATCAACGGCTGGGAGGTGCCGCTGGACTGGTCGGCGACCCGGCCCGAGCGGTTCACCGGCGTGGTCCTGCCCCGGCTCGGCGAACTGGCCGACGAGCGACTTCGTCTCAGGCACGGGGTGACCCGCGATTCGGATCCGGCCCGCGCCCGCAGTCTGCTGGGTGAGCGGCTCTGGACGTTCCTGGAGACCCCGCCCCGCCGCACCCCGTCGCCGCGCGATCTCGCGGCGATCGTCGCCGAACTGGAGAAGATCTGATGAACGACGTGGACCGGAGCATGCCCGCCGCCGAGGTCGGCCAGCTGGCCCGGGCGGTGCTGGACGCCGTCGGCTCGGTCGTGGTCGGCAAGCGGGACGCTCTGGAGCTGGTCCTCGCCGGGATCCTGGCCGGCGGGCACGTCCTGCTGGAGGACCTGCCCGGCCTGGGCAAGACGCTCACCGCGCGTTCCTTCGCCCAGGCGCTCGGGTTGGACTTCCGCCGGCTCCAGTTCACCCCGGACCTGCTCCCCGCCGACGTGACCGGGTCTTTCCTCTACGACCAGCGCAGCGGCGACTTCGCGTTCCGGGCCGGCCCGGTCTTCACCAACCTGCTGCTCGCCGACGAGATCAACCGGACCCCGCCGAAGACCCAGTCGGCCCTGCTCGAGGCGATGCAGGAGAAGCAGGTCTCGGTGGAGGGCGTCACCTACCGGCTGGACGAGCCGTTCCACGTGCTGGCCACCGCCAACCCGATCGAGTACGAGGGCACCTACCCGCTGCCCGAGGCGCAGCTCGACCGCTTCCTGCTCCGGGTCTCCTTCGGCTACCCCGAGCACGAGGAGGAGTGGGAGGTGCTGCGCCGAAGGATGGCCCGCCGCCGCGAGGAAGCCGAGATCAAGCCGGTGGTGGACGCGGCGACCCTGCGGGCGATGCAGGCCGCGCTGGAGGACGTGGTGGTCGAGGACTCCGTCGGCCGGTACATCGTCTCGCTGACCGCGGCCACCCGGGAGCACCCGTCGGTCCTGGTCGGCGCCTCGCCGCGCGGCTCGCTGGCGCTGCTGCTGCTGTCCCGCGTCCGGGCCGTGTTCGCCGGACGGGACTACGTGGTGCCGGAGGACGTCAAGGAGGTCGCCGCGCCGGCGCTGGCCCACCGGATCACGCTGCGCCCGGAGATGTGGCTGCGCCGGGTCGACCCGTCCTTCGTGGTCGGTGAGGTGCTCGAAGGCACCCCCGCCCCGGCCAGCGGCGCGCTGCCCAGCTACGCGGCCGGTCGGCCCGCGCGCTGATGACCGTGCCGAGCGTGCCGCAACAGCGAAGCGTGCCGGGGCAGGAGCCAGCTGCGGCAACCGGCTGGACGCCCACCCGGGCGCTCGGCCGTGCCGTGCTGCTGACCGGCCTGCTGCTGGTGGCCGCGGTGGTGCTCGGGCGGATCGATCTGATCGTGCTGGCCGCCCCGTTCGCGCTCGGCACCGCGTACGCGCTGCGCCGCCGGCCGGTCGCGTTGCCCCAGGTGTGGGTCGAGGCCGACGACGGCCACCTGGTCGAGGGGGGTGAGCTGACCGGCGCGGTGACGGTCGGCAACCCGGACGTCGTCGACTACGAGCTGGTGGTGCTCCGGACCCGGGTCTCACCCTGGCTGCGGATCGAGCGGGTCGGCTTCGCCGGCGCCGGGGCGGCCGGCGGCGGATCGGTGGCCGACCGACCGTTCGTGACATCGGTGCCGACCGCCTCGGCGATCGACCTGGAGCTCTCCGGCAGTGCGCTGCGCTGGGGGCGGCACCCGGTCGGTCCGGCCGGCGCCCGGGTCGCCACCGCCGGCGGGCTGCTGGTCTCCCGCGCGGTGATCACCGATCCGGTCCGGGTCCGGGTCTACCCGAAGACGGAGCCGTTCGAGGCGGTGGAGGCGATGCCCCGGGCCGCCGGCCTGGTCGGCGCGCACCACTCCCGCCGGCCCGGCGAAGGCGGCGAGCTGGCCGGCGTGCGGGTCTTCGCCCCCGGTGACCGGCTGCGCCGGATCGACTGGCGGGTCTCGCTGCGGGCCCGGCAGCTGCACGTGGCCGCCACCCTCTCCGACCGGGACGCCGAGGTGGTCGTGCTGCTCGACGTGCTCGCCGAGGCCGGTCGCTCGGGCGGCGTCTCCGGCGCGGCCTCGGTGCTGGACACCACCGTGCGGGCGGCAGCGGCGATCGCCGAGCACTACCTGCACCGGGGAGACCGGGTGTCGTTGCTCGAGTACGGGCCTGCGGCGCGCCGGCTGCGTCCGGGGGCCGGCCGCCGGCAATACCTGACCGTCCTGGAGTGGCTGCTCGACGTCCGGGCCGAGGCGAGCCCGCACGAGCCGTACGACCAGGTCTTCGGCCCGCAGCTGCTCTCCGCCGACGCGCTGGTGGTGGTGCTGACGCCGCTGCTCGACGAGCGGTCGGCGCAGATGCTGGCCCGGCTGGCCCGGTCCGGCCGGTTCGTGGTGGCGGTGGACACGCTCCCCGCCGACCTCGCGCCCCCGAAGGACCGGGGCTGGGCCGAGGTGGCCTACCGGCTGTGGCGGCTGGACCGGGACACGATGATCGCGCAGTTGCGCGAGCACGGCGTGCCGGTGGTCCCCTGGGCCGGCGCGGGCAGCCTGGACCAGGTGCTGCGGGACGTCGCCCGGCTCGCCACCGCCCCCCGGGTGGGTGGCCGGTGAGCGCCGTGCGGGTCGGTGGCCGGCCGGGGGACGGAGGCGAACCGCGATGATCGACACCGTCACCGAACGGGTCCGCGCGCTGCGGTCGGCGGCGAGCCGGATCAGCCTGACGCCGCTGCTGATCCGGGCCGGTGTCTACCTGACCGTGCTGGCGGGCTTCGTGCTGGCCTTCCCGGCGGAGGTGCTGGCCGGGCAGCAGCTCGGCGCGCTGGTGCTGGTGGCGCTGCTACCGGCGGTCGGCCCGCGCCGGGTCTGGCCGACCTTCGCCGCGCTGGTCACCGTGGGTGGGTGGCTGATCTCCACCGACGGTTACGGCCGGCCGGTCACGCTCTGGCGGTTGCTGGCCCTGGCCGGGGTGCTCTACCTGGGGCACACGCTCTGCGCGCTGGCCGCGCTGCTCCCGTACGACGCGGTGGTCGACCCGGAGCTGATCACGCGGTGGCTGCTGCGGGCCGCCCTGGTGCTGCTGGCAGCGTCGGTGCTCGGGGTGCTGCTGATGGGGTTCGGGGAGCTCGGTGGAGACGCCGGCTACCAGCTGGCCACGGTGGCCGGGCTGCTCGTGGCGGTAGGGGTGGCGGCGTTGCTCGGGTGGCTGCTGCGTCGCCGGTGACATTGTGGTGACGCGGGGGTTGCGCAGGTCACAGCGGTTGTGCTCCGTCACAGAACGGGGGCGCGCGCGGGATTAGCTGAGCAACCCGGGGAAAGATAGATGACGTGAATCCGAAGCGGATCCTTGTGGTGGGTGCGGGACATGTCGGCCTCTATGCGGCCCTGCGCCTGTCGAAGAAGCTGAGCTCCCGTGAGGCTGAGGTCATCGTGGTCGACCCCCAGCCGCACATGACCTACCAGCCCTTCCTGCCGGAGGCCTCGGCGGGCAACATCTCCCCTCGGCACGCGGTGGTGCCGCTGAGGCGGGAGTTGCGCAGGTGCAAGGTGGTGGCCGGCACGGTGACGCGGGTCGAGCACGACCGTAAGGTCGCCACGGTCCAGCCGATCTCCGGCCCGCCCCGGGAGATCGCCTACGACCACGTGATCGTCGCCCCGGGCTCGGTGTCCCGGACGCTGCCGATTCCCGGCCTGCACGAGCAGGGCATCGGGTTCAAGACCATCGGTGAGGCGATCTACCTCCGCAACCACGTGCTGGATCGGCTCGACGTGGCGGCTGTCACGCCGGACCCGGACGTCCGCCGCACCGCGCTTACCTTCGTCTTCGTCGGTGGTGGCTACGCCGGCATCGAGGCGCTCGCCGAGATGGAGGACATGGCCCGCGACGCCCTGCGCTACTACCCGGAGCTCAAGCCGGAGGAGATGCGCTGGGTGCTGGTCGAGGCCACCCAGCGGGTGCTGCCCGAGGTCGACCGGGACATGGGCGCGTACACGGTGCAGCAGCTGCTCAAGCGGAACATGGACATCCGGCTGGACACCCGGCTCGAGTCCTGCGTCGACGGGGTGGTCAAGCTCTCCGACGGCGACAGCTTCCGCGCCGACACCATCGTCTGGACGGCCGGCGTCAAGCCGTCGCCGCTGCTCGACAGGACCGACTTCCCGCGGGACGAGCGGCGCCGGGTGACCTGCCTGCCGACCCTGCAGGTGGTCGACGGCGACCGGGTGGTCGAGGGCGCGTGGAGCGCGGGCGACTGCGCCGCCGTGCCGGACCTGACCGGCCCGCCCGGGGCGTACTGCTCGCCGAGCGCCCAGCACGCGGTGCGGCAGGCCGCCCGGATGGCGGACAACATCAAGGAGGTCATCCGGGGCCGGCAGCCGGTGGAGTACCGGCACAAGCACGTCGGCAGCGTGGCCAGCCTGGGGCTGCACAAGGGCGTGGCCCAGGTGTACGGGGTCAAGATGACCGGCTGGCCGGCCTGGTTCATGCACCGGACGTACCACATGAGCCGGATCCCCTCCTTCAACCGGAAGGTCCGGGTGGTCGTCGACTGGTCCCTGGCCTTCTTCCTGAAGCGTGAGGTGGTCGCCCTCGGCCAGCTGCACGACCCGCGCGAGGAGTTCGCCGAGGCGTCCCAGCCGGTCGGCGCCCGCCGGGGCTGACCGCGACGTACCCGAGAAAGGCCCCTCCGCCGTCCGGTCGAGGGGCCCTTCTCGTGGTGGGCGAAGTGGCGCGGGCGTCAGACCCGCGCGGGATGTGGTGGCGCGGGGCCTCAGACCCGCCAGATCCAGGCGTCGGCGACCCGGGTCGACGGGCCGTAGAGCTGCTCCAGGGTCGCCCGCAGGCTCTCCGCGTGCGGGGTGTCCTCGGCGAGCGCCACGCAGGAGGCGCCCCAGAAGTCGGCGTCCTGGGCGGCCTGCCGGCGCTGCTCGTCGCCGATCACCGGCTGGTCGCCGCGGCGCGCCACGTCGCTCAGCAGGGCGGAGGTGGGCTGCTGGTAGGTGCCCATGGCCGCGGTGCCATTACGTCCGTACGGGCCGATGAAGAAGCCCTCCGGCGTGGCGAAGGCGGCGTCCGCGGCGGCGGCCCAGCGCATCGGCCAGGGCTCCTTCGGGGTGGGCAGCGGGACCGGCACCAGCACCCCGCCCGGGCGGACACACTGCCGCCAGTGGCCGCCGGTGATGAACTCCGGCAACGCCGGGCGCTCGGCCGTCGGCAGCGGGGTGGGGAAGAGCGGCAGCAGCGCCGCGCCGACCGCCGCCGGGATCAGCCGCCGAGCCCGGCCGGTGCCGCGCAGCGCCCGGTCGACGGCCAGCACCAGCAGCGTTCCGGCCAGCGGCAGTACGGCGAGGGCGAACCGCATCGGCAGCGCGCCGTCCACCACCGGCAGGCCCGCCAGCAGGGCGTACGGGCCGGGCAACCCGGTGCGGGTGCCGCCGACCACCACGGCCGGGCCGAGCGCGAGCCCGCCCATCACCAGAGCGGCGACGGCGCAGGCGACCGCCAGCCGGCGGCGGCCCAGCCAGAGCGCACAGCCCGCGGTGACCAGCAGCAACGGCCAGCCGAGGAAGGTGTTGTACTCGGCCGGGCCGGTGGTGAGCCGGGCCGCGTCGTCGTCGCCGGCCACCGACAGCGGGGAGATGGTCCACCAGCTGCGCAGGTCCGCCGAGAAGTAGTGCGGGCTGAACATGCCGTCGGCGACGCCCTGCGGGCCGGCGAACTGGAACCAGAGTGGGTAGCCGAGCACGATCAGGGCCAGCCCGGCGGCGAGCGCCATCCCGCCGGCGAAGCCGGGCAGCGCTCGGCGGGCCAGTTCCCGGTCCACGGTGGCGTAGGTGACGGCCATGATCAGCAAGGTGAGCGCGGTGAGGAAGAGCACCTCCTCGCCGATGAAGACCTGGGCGGTGATCGCGGCGGCGAGGCCGACCGCCGAGCTGACCATGCGGCGCCGGTCCGGGCCGAGCACCACCGTGCTGCCGGCCGGATCCGCCGGATCTTCGGGGCCGATCCGCTCCGGGTCGGCGGCGCGTAGCAGCCGCACCACCAGCCAGACGATGACCGGGACCAACCACTGCGCGGTCATGTGCAGGTGACTGTTGGTCTGCGAGATCATTCCCGGGCCGAAGCCACAGAGGCCGGCGCCGAGCCCGGCGGCGAGCCGACGGGCACGCAGCGTCCGGGTGAAGAGCAGGTACCAGGCGACCGCCGTGCCGGCCAGGTTCGCCGCCGCCAGCAGGGCGAAGGTGACCGGCGCGCCGAGCAGCAGGGTGACCGGGGCGAGGGCGATGCCGAGCGCGATGACCGTCGTGTTGGTCATCAGGTTCACCCCGTCCGGCGCGTTGAGCCGGTCGGTGAGCAGGCTGAAGTCGCCGAGCAGGGCCCGCGCGTCGACCGCGAGGAACCACTCGTAGAGGGTCTGGTCCGCCGCGTTGAGCGCCAGCGTCCGGGAGCCCGGGTCGGGCCACAGCCCGTGGGTGAGCCAGCCGGCCAGCAGGAGAAAGAAGAGCGCGACCGCGAGGTCCGCGCGGTGCCGGCCGAGAGCGGCCAGCAGCCGGGCCGTCCGGGGCCGGCGGGCGGCCCGGTCGGCGAGGCGGAGAGCCTGCTCAGGGGCGGCGTCGGGGGCCGTGGGGGCTGCGCTGCTCACGGCATCGACCCTAATGTGGCGACCGTATCGGGGTACGCCGGGTAGCCACAGACCGGTTACCGTGACACTGCACCGCGGCGTGTCGACGCACCGGTGCCGCCCGGCCCGGGTGGTGGAACGGCAGACACGGCCGCCTTAAAAGCGGCTGCCGAAAGGCGTGCGGGTTCGATCCCCGCCCCGGGCACCGACACATTTCCACCTCTCTCCCCGCTCAGCGATCTCCACGGATGGCCAGGGCAGTTACTCTTGTGTGTGCACGTTCACGTGCACACGACCCCCTGAGGGAGGCCAGACAGTGAAGACCTCGAACCCGGTGCTCGCCCGGCTCGGCCAGGCGGCCGAGCGGGAGCGCTCCGCCGGGTACGCCCCGGCCGGGCCGTACGGCGCGCCCGGCATTCCGCAGCAGTACCCGACCGAGGCCGGCTACCCGGCCGCGCCGCCGACGGTGGCGCCCATGTCCATCGACGACGTGGTGGTCAAGACCGTCACCCTGCTCGGCATCCTCGGCGTCTCCGCCGCGGCCGCGTGGGTGCTCGTCCCCGACGCGCTGGTCGGTGTCGCCTGGATCGGCGCCGCGGTGGTCGGCCTGGTCCTCGGCCTGATCATCTCGTTCTCCCGGATGGCGAACCCGGCGCTGGTCGTCACGTACGCCGTCATCGAGGGCGTCTTCGTCGGCATGGTCAGCAAGTTCTTCGAGTCGGCCTACGACGGAATCGTGATCCAGGCCGTGGCGGCCACCTTCGGCGTCTTCTTCCTGATGGCCATGCTCTACAAGGTGCGGGCCATCCGGGCGACCCCGGCGTTCGTCAAGGGCGTGACCGCCGCGATCGTCGGCCTCTTCGGCGTGATGCTGATCAACCTGGTGCTGGCGCTCTTCGGCATCAACACCGGCCTGCGCGACGGCAGCCCGCTGGCCATCGGGTTCAGCCTGGTGGTCATCGTGGTCGCGGCGCTGAGCTTCGTGCTCAGCTTCAAGGAGGTCGAGGACGGCGTCCGGATGGGCCTGCCGCAGCGCTACTCCTGGGTCGCCGCGTTCGGCATCCTGGTCAGCCTGGTCTGGCTCTACATCGAGATCCTGCGCCTGCTGAGCTACTTCCAGGGCGACGACTGACCCCGTCTGCTCCGCTGACCGCCGGCGCCCGTCCCCGCACCGTGGGGGCGGGCGCCGGCGTTTTCCCGACGCGGCCAGACCCACCGGGGCAGAGTGACTGCGAGGGGTAGGGCGGCGAGGGGGTGGCGGTGCGCAGTACCAACCCGGTGCTGAACCGGCTCGACGAGACCACCCGGCTGGAGAGCCGGGTGCTCGGCGTCGGGGCCGCGGAGGAGATGACCGTCGACGACGTGGTGGTCCGGACCGTCGGCCTGCTCCTGATCACCGGTGCGACCGCGCTGCTGGCCTGGCTGTTCGTCCCGCAGGCGGTCTGGGTGCCGGCCGCGCTCGCCGGCAGCGCCCTGGCCGCGATCGCGCTGGCGCTGGTCATCTCGCTGCGCGCCATCACCAACCCGGTACCGATGGTGGCGTTCGCGCTGATCGAGGGGTTGCTGCTGGGCGTGGCGAGCCGCGCGTTCGAGCTGGTCTACCCGGGCATCGTGGCGCAGGCGGTGGCCGGCACCTTCGGCGTCTTCCTCGGCATGGCGCTGCTCTACCGGGCCCGGCTGATCCGGGCCACTCCCCGGCTGGCCCGGCTGGTCATCGGGACCCTGCTCGGCATCGTCGCGATCAGCGTGGTGAACCTGGTGGTCTACCTGGTGACCGGGCGGCAGGGGTTGGAGATCTACAGCCTCACCGGCGAGGTGGGCGGCCTGGCGTACGTGATCGCGGTGGTGGCCATCATCGCGGGCGCGTTCAGCTTCATCCTCGACTTCGACCTGATCGAGCGGTCGGTGCGCGCCGGTCGGCCACGGCGCTACGCCTGGCTCTGCGCCTTCGGGCTCCTCACCGGCCTGGTCTTCCTCTACTGGCAGCTGCTGCGGCTGCTCAGCTATCTGCGCCGGTGAACCGCTCACCCCGGTGATCCGGTGACCTCCGGTCCGTACACTCTTCGGCGATGAGCGCAGCAGAACTGGACCGTGCGGTGCAGCTCCTGGTCGGCCAGGTCGGGCACTGGGAGCAACCACGCTGGGCGGCCGCCGCCGCCGGCGGGAACGCGGCCCGCGCCGACCTGGTGCACCGGCTGGTGCAGGAGATCGCCAACCTGGCGGCCGACGCCGAGGGGGAGCCGCGCCGCACCGTGCCCCGGCTGGCGAACGACCTGGCCCTGCCCGACCAGCTCCGGGTGGTCGCCGCGGATCTGATGGCCGCTGACCCGGAGCCGGCGGCGCTGGCCCGGGCCGCCGGCGAGGTGACGGCGACCCGAACCGCGCTCTGATCGGGGCGGTACGGCTCAGCTGAGCCGTTCGAGCACCATCGCCATGCCCTGGCCGCCGCCGACGCACATGGTCTCCAGTCCGATGGTCCCGTCGTGCCACTCGAGGGCGTTGAGCAGGGTGCCGGTGATCCGGGCGCCGGTCATGCCGAACGGGTGACCGACGGCGATCGCTCCGCCCATCACGTTCAGCTTCTCCAGCGGGATGTCCAGCTGCCGGTACGACGGGATCACCTGGGCGGCGAACGCCTCGTTGATCTCGACCAGGTCGACGTCGTCGATGGTCATCCCGGCCCGCTTGAGCGCCTGCCTTGACGCCTCCACCGGGCCGAGGCCCATGATCTCCGGGGAGAGCGCGGTGACGCCGGTCGAGAGGATCCGGGCCAGCGGGGTGATGCCGAGGTCCCGGGCGCGCTGGGCGCTCATCACCACGACCGCGGCGGCCCCGTCGTTGAGCGGACAGCAGTTGCCGGCGGTGATCCGCCCGTCCGGCCGGAACACCGGCTTCAGGCCGGCCACGCCAGCCAGGGTGACCCCGGGGCGCGGGCCGTCGTCGGTGCTGACCACCGTGCCGTCCGGGGTGGTCACCGGGGTGATCTCGCGGGCCCAGAAGCCGTCCGCGATCGCCTTCTCGGCGAGGTTCTGGCTGCGTACGCCGAACTCGTCCATGTCGGCGCGGGTCACGTCGTAGACCTGGGCCAGGTTCTCCGCGGTCTGACCCATGGTCAGGTAGATGTCCGGCAGCTCGCCGGACTCGCGCGGGTCGGACCAGACCTCGGCGCCACCCTGGGCGCGGGCCTTCGACCGCTCGCGCGCCGCGCCGAAGCGCGGGTTCTCCCAGCCGCCACCGACCAGCTCCTGGGCCTGCGGGGGCAGGCCGTCGGAGTTGCCGCGGGCGTAGCGGGAGACGGTCTCGACGCCGGCGGAGATGAAGACGTCACCCTCGCCGGCCCGGATCGCGTGCATCGCCATCCGGGTGGTCTGCAACGAGGAGGCGCAGTAGCGGGTGAGGGTGGCGCCCGGCAGGGTGTCCAGGCCCATCAGTGTGGCGACCACCCGGGCCATGTTGAAGCCCTGCTCGCCGCCGGGCAGGCCGCAGCCGAGGTAGAGGTCGTCGATCTCGCCTGGGTCGAGCTGGGGGATCTTGTCGAGGGCGGCCTGGACGATGGTCGCGGCGAGGTCGTCCGGTCGGACGTCGCGCAGGGACCCCTTCTGGGCGCGGCCGATGGGGGAGCGGGCGGTGGCGACGATGACGGCGTCGCGGGACGACTCAGTCGACATGAGCCAACGTTAACCCGCCGGTAACTTGGCGCGGAAGCCACGCGGGCGGCGGGAAATGTCACCCCGCCGCCGCCTTCGGCAGCGGGGTCAGTGCCGGGACGCGACCGCCGCGGCGGCCGCGACCGCGGGCAGCAGCGCGTGCGCCCAGACCCGGTAGCCGTCGGCGGAGGGGTGGTAACCGTCGTGGCAGAGGGTGTTGGCGTCGGCGCGGAACACCGGCCCGGTCTCGGTGCCCAGGTCGACCACCGAGCCGCCCGCGTCGAGCACGGCGGCCGTCTGGGCGCGGGCGATCCGCCGCCCGGACCAGCCGACCAGTTGGCGCAGCGGCGGGGCGATCGCGCGGACCGCGCCGAGATCCGGGCAGGTGCCGACGACGACCTCCACCCGCGCCTCGCGGAGCCGGTGCACGGCCGCGCCCAGGTAGGCGGACACGTCGGACGGGCGGCGCAGCCCGGTGGCGTCGTTCGCTCCGATCAGGATCAGCGCCACGTCGGGACGTTCACCGAGCAGAGCGCGGGCCACCTGGGTGGCGAGGTCGGTCGTGCGGGAGCCGGAGACCCCGACGCAGGAGAGGTGCACCAGCCGGCCGGTGGGCCCCTCGCTCAGCAGGTTGGCCAGCTGGCCGCCGATGGTGTCGTCGAGCCGGTCGACCCCGACGCCCAAGGCGGACGAGTCGCCGAGCAGGACCAGCCGCAGCGGCGGCGCACCGGCCCGGCCGACCGTGGCCCGCAGCGCGAGCCCCAGCTCCGGCTGGGCGTAGCGCCGGTGTCGGGCGATGAACGCCTCCCCGGCGAGGACCGCGGCGCCGCCCACGGTGCCGGCGATCAGGGAGAGCATCGCCGCCCGACCGAGCCGGCCGGCGAGCCTCGTGGCGATGTCCTGCTCGGTCATGCCAGTCCCTCCACTGTGGGTGAGTCGGTGGCCGGGCCGGACTGCGGCACGGTGCCGACGCCGAAGAACGCCCGCCGGCGCAGCTGCGCCCATCGGCCGGCCGGGCCGCGGTCACGCCCCCGGACCTGGGTGGCGCTGACCTCCGTGCCGGCGTGCCGGGCCGCCTCCTGCGCCGCCTCCGGCAGCGACCGTACGCCCTGACCGGCGGTCGGCGCTCGCCGCTCCGCCCCGGCGTCGAGCGCGGAGAGCACCGTGGGCAGCAGCGCCGCGGCGGCCATCGCGTAGCCCTCGGCGGAGGGGTGGAAACGGTCCCAGGCGAACATCCGGGCCGGCTCCGCCGCGAACCGTGGGCCGAGCAGGTCGCCGAGGGAGACCGTCCAGCCGCCGGCCTCGACCACGGCCACCGTCTGAGCGGCGGCGAGCTGTCGGCTCCAGCGCCGGGCCAGCCAGCGCAACGGCGGCTGGATGGGTTGGATCGCTCCCAGGTCGGGGCAGGTGCCGACGACCACCTCGCAGCCGGCGTCGCGCAGCGTGCGGACCACCTCCACCAGATAGCGGACGGCGAGCGCGTGCGGGGTGCGGTTGGTGATGTCGTTGCCGCCGATGAGGATCACCGCGACGTCCGGCCGGCACTCCAGGGCCGCCTCGACCTGGTGCCGCAGCACGGCGGAGATCGCTCCGACCACGGCGAAGCGGTGCAGCCGCACCGGACGCTGGGTGCGGCGGGAAAGGCCGGTGGCGAGCAGCGCGCCGGGCGTCTCCCGGCGGCGGTGCACCCCGTAGCCGGCCGCCGAGGAGTCGCCGAGCACCACCATCGTGAGCGGCTCACCGTGGAACTTCGCGCCGTAGACCCCGTCGCAGCGAGGTGGCGGCGCCTCGGCCATCGGGATGGTGCGACGGGCGCGACGGGCCTGGCCGATCAGCACCCCGGCGCTCGCCACCGTGGCCGCCGCGGTGGCACCCGTGCCGATCGCCGCCAGGCGGGCGATCCGCCGGGCGCGCCGCCAGCGCGGACCAACGGGTACGACGGAACCAGCCACCCCCATACCGCGACAGTATCGCGCCGGCCCGACACGGCGCTGTCGTCGTAGCGGCAGACGGGTGGCTGGCGGACCGTCGTTCTGGGTACGTCTCTCCCGGGTGACACCCGGCGCGGGTCGACCGGTCCGGCGGGCTTGCGCCAGGACGCCACGCTGTCCCCGGAGAGGAGCACGATGATGGGGAAGACACTGAAGCGGAGCGCGGCCTTCACGGCCCTGGCCCGGGCCCTGGCCGCCGGGGCCCGCGGCGGCCCGTCACTGGGCAGCCGGCTGGCGGCGCTGCCCCGGATGATCCGGGCGACCACCCGCGGCGAGTACGACGGCGGCCTCCGGCTGGCCCTGATGACCGCGGCGACGGCGTACATCGTCTCGCCTGTCGACCTGCTCCCGGAGATCCCGTTGGCGATCTTCGGGCTGGCCGACGACGCGGTCATGGTCACCTGGCTGGCCGGCAGCGTGCTCGCCGAGACTGAGCGCTTCCTGGAGTGGGAGGCGCGTCGCGACTCCGTCATCCCCGGGCGTGTGGTGCCCTGACGGGCCGTACCCTGGGCGCTGGGAACCCCCGAACCACCTGCCCGGCCGCCGTCGCCGGCGCCGAGAGAAGGACACATCGAGGTGCAGTACTACGACAACGTCGTCGACCTGATCGGCAACACCCCCCTGGTACGGCTGCGCAACGTCACGGCCGGCATCCAGGCCACCGTGCTGGCGAAGGTGGAGTACCTGAATCCGGGCGGTTCGGTGAAGGACCGGATCGCGCTGCGCATGGTGGAGGACGCCGAGAAGGCCGGCATCCTGCGGCCGGGCGGCACCATCGTCGAGCCGACCAGCGGCAACACCGGTGTCGGGCTGGCCCTGGTGGCCCAGCTCAAGGGCTACAAGTGCGTCTTCGTCTGCCCCGACAAGGTCAGCCAGGACAAGCAGGACGTGCTGCGGGCGTACGGCGCCGAGGTGGTGGTCTGCCCCACGGCGGTCGCCCCGGAGGACCCGCGCTCCTACTACAACGTCTCCGACCGGCTGGCCCGGGAGATCCCCGGCGCCTGGAAGCCGGACCAGTACAGCCACCCGGCGAACCCGCGCTCGCACTACGAGAGCACCGGCCCGGAGCTGTGGAAGCAGACCGAGGGCGAGATCACCCACTTCGTCGCGGGCGTGGGCACCGGCGGCACCATCTCGGGCATCGGCCGCTACCTGAAGGAGGCCTCCGACGGGCGGGTGCGGATCATCGGCGCCGACCCGGAGGGCTCGGTGTACTCCGGCGGCACCGGCCGGCCCTACCTGGTCGAGGGCGTCGGCGAGGACTTCTGGCCGCAGACGTACGACCGGGGGGTCGCCGACGAGATCGTCGAGGTCTCCGACAAGGCCTCGTTCGAGATGACCCGGCGGCTGGCCCGCGAGGAGGGGCTGCTGGTCGGCGGCTCCTGCGGGATGGCCGTGGTGGCCGCGCTGGAGGTGGCCCGCAAGGCCGGCCCGGACGACGTGGTCGTGGTGCTGCTGCCGGACGGTGGCCGGGGTTACCTCTCCAAGATCTTCAACGACGCGTGGATGGCCCGGTACGGCTTCCTGGACAACTCCGGCGCCGAGCCGACCGTGGCGGACGCCCTGGCGAGCAAGCCGGGCGCCCTGCCCGAGCTGGTGCACGTGCACCCGACCGAGACGGTCCGCGACGCGATCGACTACATGCGCGAGTACGGCGTCTCCCAGCTGCCGGTGCTCAAGGCCGAGCCGCCGGTGGTCACCGGCGAGGTGGCCGGCTCGATCGCCGAGAGGGACCTGCTGGACGCGCTCTTCACCGGTCAGGCGCACCTGCACGACACGATCGAGCGGCACATGGGCGCGCCGCTGCCGATGATCGGCGGCGGGCAGCCGGTGAGCGAGGCGGTCGGCCTGCTGGAGAAGTCCGACGCCGCGCTCGTGCTGGTCGACGGCAAGCCGAAGGGCGTGCTCACCCGGCAGGACCTGCTCGCCCACCTCGGCGCGCACTGACCCGACGACGACACGACGGCGCCCTCCCGGCCGGGAGGGCGCCGTCGCGCTGTGGCGATGAGCGGGCGACGGACCGCGCGCGACACGCCGAAGCGCGGGTCACCCGTCAGCGGGCGAGTTCCGTGGGGACGGCCACCACGTCGACCAGGGCGCCCTTGCGCAGCACCGTCACCGGCAGCCGGGCGCCGATGGCCGGGCCGAGCATGAGCCGTTGCAGGCCCTGACCGTCGCGGACCGGGCGGTCGCCGGCGGAGAGGATCACGTCGCCCAGGTAGATCCCGGCCAACCCGGCCGGGCTCCCCGGAACGACCTCCACCACCCGCAGGCCGCGCCGCTGGCCGGTCCGCGCGGTCACCTCGGGCGGGAGCGGCACCGGCACGCCGGCCACCCCCAGCCAGGCCCGGCGGACCCGGCCGTGGGCGGTGAGGTCGGCGATGATCTGCCGGGTGGTGGCGTTGATCGGCACCGCCAACCCGAGCCCGTACCCGGCGACCGCCGTGTTGACCCCGATCACCCGGCCGGCCGAGTCGGCCAGCGCCCCGCCGGAGTTGCCCGGGTTCAGCGCCGCGTCGGTCTGGATCACGTCCTCGATGAGCCGGGTGACCCGGCCGTCCCGGGCCGGCAGCGAGCGGCCCAGCCCGGAGACCACGCCGGCGGTCACCGAGCCGGCCAGCCCCATCGGGTTGCCCACGGCGACCACCAGCTGGCCGATCCGCAGCCCGTCGGCGTCGCCCAGCTCGACCGGTGGCACGGTGGTCTCCTCGACCCGCAGCACGGCGAGGTCCGACAACGGGTCGGCGCCGACCACCCGGAACCGGGTCTCGGTTCCGTCGGCGAAGGCGGCTGACCCGTCCTGCGCGCCCTGCACCACGTGCGCGCTGGTCAACAGCAGGCCGTCGGTGCCCACGGTGACCGCGGAGCCGGCGCCGGCCCCGCGCGCGGTCCGCACCGACAGGGCGGCCACGCTGGGCAGCACCCGGGCCGCCACGCCCGTGACCACCTGGGAGTACGCGTCCAGAGCGGCGGCCTCGGTCGGCTCCGGCGCGGTGTGCTCGGTGTCCATGACCCGAGCAACGCGGCCGGATCGACGGGCATGCCCGGATCAGCTCAGAGCGAACGGCCGGTTACCGCGAACGATCGGTCAGCGCGCTCTGGCGGGTCACAGGGGGCGGGCGTAGCGCAGCTGGGTGGTGACCGCGGGGCCGATCAGGTCCTCCCGCTTCGCGCCGGTCGGCGTCCAGCCGCCGCGTTCGTAGAACCGGCGGGCGGAATCGTTCTGCGCGAGCACCCAGAGCACCGCCCGGCGCCAGCCCCGGCTCCGCATGGTGTCCAACGCGTCGGTCATCAGTTCCCGGCCCAGGCCGCGTCCCCGTTCGGCGGGGTCGAGGTGGATGGCGTTGAGCAGGCCGGTCGCCGGGTCGCCCTCGTCGTCCGGGCCGACGTAGCTGAAGCCGACCAGCGTGCCGTCGCGTTCGGCGACGGTCATCAGGTGGTCGTCCCGCTCCCAGGCCCACCGTTCGGCCCAGTAGCGCCCCATCGCCTCCGGCGTCGGTTCGGCGAGCGCCTCAGGCGACAGGAAGGACGAGTAGGTGGCGACCCGGGAGCGCTGGTGCAGCGCGCCGATCGCCAACAGGTCGTCGGCGGTGGCCCGGCGGAGGATGACGGTCATCGGGGCGAGGTTACCCGGCGCGGCGGCACCTGGACGGTGGTCAGGTCCTCGGCGATCACCAGCTCGCCGTCGAAGTGCGCGCGGGCCTCGTCGTGGAACCGGCGCGGGTCGGAATACCGCTGGGAGAAGTGGGTGAGCACCAGCCGGCGTACCCCCGACTCGGCCGCCACCCGGGCGGCCTGCGCCGCGGTGAGGTGGCCGACCTCGGCGGCGAGCGCGGCCTCCGATTCGAGGAAGGTCGACTCGATCACCAGCAGGTCCGCGTGTTCGGCCAGGGCGTAGACCCCGTCGCAGAGGCCGGTGTCCATCACGAAGGCGAACCGTTGCCCCGGCCGGGGGAGGCTCACCTCGTCGCGGGTGATCCGGCGCCCGTCCAGGTCGAGGTGGCCGACCCGGATCAGCTCGCCGACGGCCGGCCCGGCGATCCCGTACGCGGCCAGCTTCTCCGGCAGCATCCGGCAGCCGTCCGGCTCGACCAGCCGGTAGCCGTACGTCTCGATGGGGTGCCGTAGCCGGCGGGCCTCCAGCGTGCCGCAGCTCAGCGCGATCCGCTGCCCGTCCGCCTCGATCGGTTCGACGCGCAACTCGGCGGTCTCGTAGAAGGAGGTGGCGTGCCGCAGTCGGGCGAAGTACTCGGCGCCGCCGGCCGGGAAGTGCACCGCGACCGGGTGCGGCACCCGGTCCAGGGAGAGGCGCTGGATGGTGCCGGGCAGGCCGAGGCAGTGGTCACCGTGGAAGTGGGTGACGCAGATGCGGGTCAGGTCGGTCGCCGTGACCGTGGTGTGCAGCAGCTGCCGCTGGCTGCCTTCGCCCGGGTCGAAGAGGATCACCTCGTCGTCCCAGCGGAGCACGTACCCGTTGTGGTTGCGCTGCCGGGTCGGCGCCTGGCTGGCCGTTCCGAGCACCACCAGCTCGCGCATCGACATCGTCGGTCTCCCAGACATGAAGCGACCCCCGGGGCGTCCGCGCTTGCGCGCGGGCCGGCTGGACTGGGCCGGCGCCCCGGGGGTCGGGTGGCTGTCGTGGTTTCGCCGCACCGCTGCCACACGGTCTCGACGATGGTGCAGTGCCCGCCTAGCGACGGACGTGATCACTGTCGAGGACAGCGGCTAGCGGACAGCCACCTCACGAGTCCGATTGCTATACAAGTCTGGACCACCTCCTTTCGCGTGTACCGCCACGCTATCGAGTCTCCGCGCGGCTCGGCAACGGATTTCGATCACAGGGGGAAACGGGAATGCCCGGCCGCCTCGTCGGCGGCCGGGCATCGGGATCGCCCAGGTGAGGGCGGGTCAGCCGGCGGTACGGGCCACGCCCACCGGGCAGCTCAGCCCGTTCGGGCCGTGGTTGCAGTACCCGTTGGGGTTCTTCGTCGGCGCCAGATACTGCTGGTGGTAGTCCTCGGCCAGGTAGTAGCTGCCGAGCCGGTCGATCTCCGTGGTGATCTCGCCCTTACCGGCGCGGGCCACGATCGGTGCGAACGCGTCGCGGGAGGCGATCGCGGTGGCCAACTGCTCGTCGGTGCTGGCGTAGATCGCGGACCGGTACTGGGTGCCCACGTCGTTGCCCTGGCGCATGCCCTGGGTCGGGTCGTGGTTCTCCCAGAAGACCTTCAGCAGGTCCTCGTAGCTGATCTTCGAGGGGTCGTAGACGACCTGGACCGCCTCGGCGTGCCCGGTCCGCCCCGAGCAGACCTCCTCGTACGTCGGGTTCGGCGTGTAGCCGCCCGCGTAGCCGGCGGAGGTGGTGATCACGCCGGGCAGGGTCCAGAACAGTCGCTCGGCACCCCAGAAACACCCCATGCCGAAGACGGCGATCTGGCTGCCCTCGGGGAACGGGCCCTTCAGCGGGGTGCCCAGCACCTCGTGCCGATCGGCGACCGGCATCGAGATCGGGCGGCCCGACAGGGCCTGGTCGGGAGAAATCATCTCGGCCTTCATTCGGCGCAGGAACACGGTGGGACTCCTCTCGTACCTCTCCCAGCGTGTAACACCAGCGGGTCCCTCAGCCTTACCCGCTGCACCCCGAGTCAGGCCGCCGGGAGGGGTGGGAGAGATCGTGGACGGTTCGTGCCGATATCTCCCGCCGGTCAGAGCGCGGCGCTGATGCGGTCCGCGTACTCCTGCGCCTCGGCGTCGTCGGTGTAGCGGGTGCGGGGCCAGAAGAAGCCGCGCAGCCCGTCGCCCTTGGTCCGGGGTACGACGTGGGTGTGCAGGTGCGGGACGGACTGGGACACCTTGTTGTTCATCGCCACGAACGTCCCGCCGGCTCCCAGACCGGACTCCACCGCCACCGCCACCCGCTGGACCAGGCCGAAGTAGCCGGCCAGATCCTCTGCCGGCAGCTCGGCCAGCGTCACCAGGTGGGTACGCGGCACCACCAGCACATGGCCCCGGAAGACCGGCCGGGTGTCCAGGAACCCCACCCCGTCCGGGACGTCGACGACCCGGAACGCGGGCACCTCACCCGCGACGATCCCGCAGAACACGCACCCGGCCACCGACCCAGGCTAGTGCCGTCGCCGCTGAACCGCCCGCCCCGCCCGCGTGATCATCATCGTTCGTCCAGGTAGCTTTCCCACTCGCTCTCGGCGATTCCGGCCGGGCCGGTTTCGCCGGTCGCCAGGCGGACCCTGATGTCGGACTCCCACCGTCTCGCCCAGCTTCGCAGCTCCGTGACTTCGGAGTCGCTGAGGCCGTAGGACCGGAATGTGCGTCCGTCCCGCTCATCGACGGCGCCAAGCCGATCGGCCAGCTCCTCCAGTGAGAAGCCGGCGGTGTGACGAGCGCCGAGCCGTTCCAGCTCGGCCCACTCGAGCCGGCCGTTCGCGGCGTGGATGTCAATGAAGTCACGATGGGCGGCCCGGTCGTGCAGGGCGCGTACCTTCAGCCCGACCGGGTCCTCGAACGCGAGGACCGGACCAATGCTCAACCGGGCTGGCGGCCCAAGTGCTTCCTTGAGCAGATCCACCTCGCACGAGCCTGTCGCGTCAGACACCACCATTCGGGCCATCCGAGGAGTGACCTCGATGATCTGGGTGACGAAACCGGCGCCCGAGAAGGCGGCGGAGAGCCGGTTCACCACCGCCGAAAGCGGTAGCGCGGTAGCGGTGGCGAAGTCGATGTCCTGCGAAGGCCGGTCGAGCAACTCGTGCGCACACATGGCGTACCCGCCAGCCAGCACCAGACCGAGATCGTCACCAGCCTCGAAGCCGATCTCAAGTAGTTGGCGGTGCAGGGCGTCCATCAGGCAGTCGCGAGGCCGGGCAGCAGCCGTTCCCAGAGGGAGATCACCCGTCGGGCGGTCAGCCGCCGGATGCGCGGCCAGTCCTGTCGCAGCAACCCGGCGTTGACGTAACGAATGACGTCATCGCGCTGCCCGCAGTCGAGCAGGAGGCAGTAGAGGGTCAATCGCTGCCGTGGGTCGGTGACGTCGAAGTCGTTCGGCCCGGATCAGGCCAATCGGACGGGAAGCTCCACGCGGCCGGTTTCCGGCCCGGCCAGCAGTTCGAGCGAGGCCGGGATGCGGTCTGCCGCGCCGATCAGGCGGGAGGGCAGGGCGGCGGTCGAGGTCACGAAGCCAGTATCACCGACCGGTACGACACGGCGCTGACGTGACCCGCGCCGGGTTGCGCCCGATGGGTACGGGTGGCGGACTAACGTCACGGGAATGAGTCACGGCTTTGAGACGCTCGCGATCCACGCCGGTCAGGACCCCGAGGCCCGCACCGGCGCGGTGATCACACCTATCTTCCAGACCAGCACGTACGCACAAGACGCCGTCGGGGCGCCGCGCCTCGGCTACGAGTACAGCCGCTCCGGCAACCCGACCCGGGACGCGCTCCAGGAGTGCCTGGCCGCGCTGGAGGGCGGGCCGGTCGGGCTGGCCTTCGCCAGCGGACTGGCCGCCGAGGACACGCTGCTGCGGACCGTCTGCAAGCCGGGTGACCACGTGGTCATCCCGGACGACGCGTACGGCGGCACCTACCGGCTCTTCGCCCGCGTCGTGGAGCGGTGGGGCCTGGACTTCACCCCGGCGAAGGTCTCCGACCCGGACGCGATCCGCGCCGCCGTGCAGCCCGGCCGGACGAAGATCGTCTGGGTGGAGACGCCGACCAACCCGCTGCTCGGCATCGCCGACATCGCCGCGCTGGCGACCATCGCGCACGACGCGGGCGCCCTGCTGGTGGTCGACAACACCTTCGCCTCGCCGTACCTGCAGCAGCCGATCGCGCACGGCGCCGACGTAGTGGTGCACTCCACCACCAAGTACATCGGCGGGCACTCCGACGTGGTCGGTGGCGCGCTGATCGCCGCCGACGCCGGGCTCGGCGAGGAGCTGCGCTATCACCAGAACGCGATGGGCGCGATCAACGGGCCGTTCGACGCCTGGCTCACCCTGCGCGGCATCAAGACCCTGGGCGTACGGATGGACCGGCACTGCGACAACGCGGAGCGGCTGGCCGCCTACCTCGACGGGCACGCCAAGGTGTCCCAGGTGATCTACCCCGGGCTGCCCTCGCACCCCGGTCACGAGGTGGCCGCGAAGCAGATGCGCCGGTTCGGCGGCATGATCTCCTTCCGGGCGGCCGGGGGCGAGGAGCACGCGGTCGAGATCTGCAACCGGGCCAAGCTCTTCGTGCTCGCCGAGTCGCTCGGCGGGGTGGAATCGCTGATCGAGCACCCGGGCCGGATGACACACGCAAGTGCTGCCGGCTCGCCGCTTGAAGTTCCCGGCGATCTCGTGCGACTGTCTGTCGGCATCGAGACGGTCGAGGACCTGCTCGCCGATCTGGAGCAGGCGCTGGGCTGACCGCTGGCTGGGGAGGGTGGCCGTGCAGGACATCATGCCGACCTGGGTGGGGGCGACCGCGAAGCAGATCGCTCGCGGCGTGCGGCGGGGCGACGTCTCCGCCACCCAGGTGGTGGCCGACCACCTCGACCACATCTCCCGGGCCGACGCCGAGCTCGCCGCGTTCCGGGCGGTTCGCGGCGGCGAGGCGATCACCGAGGCGGAGAAGGTCGACGAGCAGGAGGATCTCGCCAACCTTCCGCTGGCCGGGGTGCCGGTGGCGGTCAAGGAGAACACCCCGGTCGCCGGCCTGCCCACCTGGAACGGTTCGGCGGCGGTGCGTACCGGAGTCGCCGAGGCCGACCACGAGGTGGTCCGCCGGCTGCGCGGCGCCGGTGCGGTGATCCTCGGGGTGACCCGGATGCCGGAGCTCGGCCTCTGGGCGCTCACCGACGACGAAACCGGGGTGACCCGCAATCCGTGGGACACCGCGCGTACGCCGGGCGGCTCGTCCGGCGGCGCCGCGGCCGCGGTGGCCGCCGGACTGGTGCCGATCGCGCACGGCAACGACGGCCTCGGCTCGATCCGCATCCCGGCGGCCTGCTGCGGCCTGGTCGGGCTCAAGCCCGGCCGGGGCGTGATCCCGTGCCAACTCGGCGCGGAAGACTGGTTCGGCCTCACCGAACATGGCATGTTGACCACCACGGTCGCCGACGCCGCGGTGGGCTTCTCGGTGCTCGCGGGGCGGCGTCCGGAGAAGCTGGTGCCGCCGCAGCGACTGCGAGTCGGTGTCTCGCTCCGCTCGCCGGTGCGTGGCGTCTCCCCGGACGCGCCCAACCGGGACGCGGTCGCCACCGCCGGGCGGCTGCTCGCCGCAGCCGGTCACGACACCGTGCCGGCGAATCCGGTCTACCCGACCCGGCTCGGCCTTCAGGGCATCGCCACCTGGTTCGCCGCGGCGGCCGCGGACGTCCGGGCCACCGGCATCCAGCGCCGCGACCTGCAACCGCGCAGCCGCCGGCACGTCGCGCTCGGCGAATGGGCGCAGCGGCGCGGGTACGTCCGGGAGGCCGACCGGGCCGCCTGGCGGGAGCGGTCCATCGGCTTCTTCACCGACCACTCGATCGACCTGCTGCTCACCCCGGCGTTGGCCGGTCCGCCGCCGGAGGCCGCCGTCTGGTCCGGTCGGTCCTGGCGGGCCAACATGGCGGCCAACATCCGGTACGCCCCGTTCGCCGCGCCGTGGAACATCGCCGGTCTGCCGTCGATCGTGGTGCCGGTCGGGCGCCGCCCGGACGGACTGCCGGTGGCCGTGCAGCTGGTCGGGCCGCCCGGCTCGGAGCTGCTGCTGCTCGGGGTGGCCGGCCAGTTCGAGATGGCCGCCCCGTGGTCCCGGCACGCCCCCGGCTATCCGCGGGTCGGCACGGGGTCGCCAGCCGTCGCATGATCGTCTAGCGTGTGCGCGCGCACCCACGCGCCGCACCCTGGACGGTCACCATGCAGTGCCAGACCTGCGGGGACGCCACGTCCCCGAGCTTCAACGAGTGCCAGACCTGCCGTACGCCGATCGGCCAGCCGGCCGTGACGCCGGGGCTTCCGACGTACGGGGTGCGTGGCATCGGCTTGGCCGCCTCGATCGCGGTCGGCGTGACCACGCTGTTCTTCCTCCTGGCGGAGCTCTTTCCGATCTACGGGCAGGCGCTCGTCCAGCAGGCCGCGGCCGACCGGGATGCCGACAAGCTGCTCGGCGCGATGATCGTCGAGCTGGCGCTGAGCGTGCCCTTCCTGCTGGCCTACGTGACCGCGGCGGTGCTGGTCGTCATCTGGACGTGGCGGGCGCGCAAGAACACCGACGTCTTCCCGGGCGCGCTGCCCTCGATGGGCGCCGGCTGGGCGATCGCCGGGTGGCTGGTGCCCTTCGTCAACTTCGTGGTGCCGGCCCGGGTGGTGGCCAACATCGCCCGGGACAGCCTCCGGCACGGCACCGGTGGACTGGTCGCGCTCTGGTGGATCGCCTGGCTGGTCTTCAGCGTCGGGGAGCGGGTGGTCGACATGAAGGACGAGGTGGCGGCCGTCCGGTTGCCGGAGTCGCCCTCCACCGACGCCGACTTCCAGGCGTACGTCGACCACTACCAGCAGATGGTCGGCCGGCACCTGGTCCCCGCGCTGGCCTGCCTGGTCGCCGCGGTCGCATTCATCGTGCTGGTCCAGCGGATCTCGGCCGCCCAGCAGGACCGCATCGCCCGCGCAGCCCCCGCCTGGTCGATCGTCCCGGGGATGCAACTGCCGCCGGGCACGCCCGGGATGCCCGCCCATCCGCAGCCGGTGACGGCGCCGTCGCCGCAGGTGCAGGCCGGTGCGACGCCGGTGTCCCCGCCGGCCCCGCCGGCGTCGGGTGGCACGATCGGGGCATGAACGAACTGGTCGGTCTCGCCGACGTACAGGCCGCGCGGGAACTGCTCGCCGGCGTCACCCGGACCACCCCGCTGGAGCCCTCCCGGCCGCTCAGCGCGGTGCTCGGCGGGCCCACCTGGCTCAAGTGCGAGAACGTCCAGCGCGCCGGCTCGTACAAGGTGCGTGGCGCGTACGTGCGGATCTCCCGGCTGTCGGCGGAGGAGCGGGCCCGGGGCGTGGTGGCGGCGAGCGCCGGCAACCACGCCCAGGGGGTGGCCCTCGCCGCCGGCCTGGTCGGTACGCACGCCACGGTCTTCATGCCGGTGGGTGCGCCGCTGCCGAAGGTGGCCGCCACCAAGGGGTACGGCGCGCAGATCGAGCTGGTCGGTGCCACGGTCGACGAGTCGCTGGTCGCGGCGCAGACCTTCGCCGAGCGGACCGGGGCGGTGCTGATCCACCCGTTCGACCACCCGGATGTGATCGCCGGGCAGGGCACGGTCGCCCTGGAGATCCTCGAACAGTGCCCGGACGTGAGGACGATCGTCACCGGGGTGGGCGGCGGTGGGCTGGTCTCCGGGATCGCGGTGGCCGCCAAGGCGCTGCGCCCGGACGTCCGGGTGATCGGGGTCCAGGCGGCCGGCGCGGCGGCGTACCCGCCCTCACTGCTCGCCGGCGAGCCGGTGCGGCTGCCGGCGTTCAGCACCATCGCCGACGGCATCGCGGTCGGTCGGCCCGGCGATCTCACCTTCAGCCACGTGCGCAAGCTGGTGGACGAGGTGGTGACCGTGTCGGAGGAGGACATCTCCCGGGCGCTGCTGATGCTGCTGGAGCGGAGCAAGCAGGTGGTGGAGCCGGCGGGCGCGGTCGGCGTCGCCGCGCTGCTGGCCGGGTCGGTGCAGGTGGAGGCCCCGGTGGTCGCGGTGCTCTCCGGCGGGAACATCGACCCGCTGCTGTTGCTGCGGGTGATCGAGCACGGGCTCGCCGCCGCCGGCCGTTACCTGCGGCTCACGGTGCGCTGCTCGGACCGCCCGGGCCAGCTCGCCTCGCTGCTCGGCGAGATCGCCGAGCACCGGGCGAACGTGGTGGACGTGGAGCACCAGCGGGCCAACCTGCACCTCGGCGAGGTGGAGGTGGCGCTGTCGGTGGAGACCCGGGGCGTGCAGCACTCGGACACGCTGATCAGCGCCCTGCGGGCGAGCGGCTACCAGGTGGTCTTTGCGGGCGAGGCGTGACACCGACGGTGTCACGCCTCGCCCGGGGATGCTGCGGTGGGCCGGGGCGCGGGCCCCGGCCGCCGGCTCAGCCGGAGAACGGCTCGAAGCTGACCACGGTCACCTTGATGTCGGCGCCGCTCGGCGCCGTGTAGGTGCAGGTCTGCCCGGCCCGGCCACCCAGGATGGCCTTGCCCAGCGCCGACTCGGGGCTGTAGACGGTCAGGTCGGTGGTCGACGCGATCTCGCGGGAACCGAGCAGGAACGTCTCGGTGTCGTCCTTGTCGTCGTCGAAGTAGATCGTCACGACCATGCCGGGCGAGACCGCGTCGGCCGACGGAGCCCCGCCGACCTTGGCGGTGCGCAGCAGCTCCTGGAGGTAGCGGATCCGCCCCTCGGCCTTGCCCTGCTCCTCGCGGGCGGCGTGGTAGCCACCGTTCTCCCGCAGGTCGCCCTCCTCGCGCCGAGCGTTGATCTCGGCGGCGATGACCGGCCGGTTGGCGATCAGCTCGTCCAGCTCGCCCTGGAGTCGGTCGTAAGCGTCCTGGGACAGCCAGGTGGCGGGCGCCTCGTTGCCAGTGGACACAGGCGGTCTCCTCAGTTGTGCGTGGCTGGCTGACAGGTGAACTACCAAATTACCAGTGAGGTACGACAAGAGGTGGCGTCGATCACCCCTGGTGCCATCGTCCGGCACGCTTTGTCAGGGTGTCGACCGACTTCCGTCAGCCGATCGTCCCGCCGTCGGGGCGGGCCCGATCGCTGAACGCCGGGTCGCTCAGCCGGTCGGGCGGCAGCGCAGCACCTCGCCGATGAACGCCCGCCCGGTGGTCGCCAGCAGGTGGCTGGTGGTCACGTGCCGCTGTCCCGGGGGCGCGGTGACGGTGATCTGCTCCCGGGCCACCTCGGCGCCGTCCCGGTCCCGGGCGCGCAGCAGACAGACCGTCGACCCGCCGGCCGGCACGGTCACCCGGAAGTCGAGTCGTAGCTGGTTGTCGGTGATGTCCGTGTACGTGATGACCTGTGCGTCGTAGTTCGGGTCACCGTACTGCCGGTAGAGCCGGACCGAGATCAGGCTCAGCACGGACACCAGCACGAGCAGGGCCACCGTGGCCAGCAGGACGCGGCGGCGGCCACCGGGCTCCCGGCGACGGCCGTAGCGCCCCGGCGGAAAGACCGGCGCTCCCGGTGCGATTGTGGCGTGCGTCTCGCTCACCGGCGGGTATCTCCTGGCGTTGTTGTCGGTGGCATCGGCAAGAATGGCAGTGTCCATTCTTCCAGCCCGGCTCTCGGTAAAGCATGGCAGGTCGACCACGGGTGTCGACCGGCCGGCGTCCCCGCGGGCCGCCGGCAGGGAAGGATCACGGCAGGTCCGCCGGCTCGGCCCCGGGCCCACCGGTCGACCCAGACGAGGAGTGCCGACGTTGGCAGAGCAGTTGCGTCTCATGGCCGTCCACGCGCACCCGGACGACGAGTCCAGCAAGGGCGCCGCGACCATGGCGAAATACGTCGCCGAGGGGGTGGACGTCCTGGTCGCCACGTGCACCGGGGGTGAGCGCGGCAGCGTGCTCAACCCGAAGCTCGACCGGCCGGACGTCTGGGCCAACATCGGCGAGATCCGCCGCGCCGAGATGGACGCCGCCCGGGCGATCCTCGGTGTCGAGCAGGCCTGGCTCGGTTTCGTCGACTCCGGGCTGCCCGAGGGAGACCCGCTGCCGCCGCTGCCCGAGGGGTGCTTCGCCCTCCAGGACGTCGAGGTGGCCGCCCGCCCGCTGGTGCGGCTGATGCGCGAGTTCCGTCCGCACGTGGTCACCACGTACGACGAGGAGGGTGGCTACCCCCACCCCGACCACATCATGTGCCACAAGGTGACGATGGCCGCCTTCGAGGCCGCCGGCGACCCGGAGCGCTACCCCGAGCTGGGTGAGCCCTGGCAGCCGCTCAAGCTCTACTACGACATCGGCTTCTCCAAGGCCAAGATCATGGCGCTGCACGAGGCGATGCTCGCCGCCGGTCTCGAGTCGCCCTACGAGGAGTGGCTCAAGCGCTGGGAGGAGCGGCCCGACAAGGGCCCGCGGATCACCACCCGGGTCGAGTGCGCGGAATACTTCCCGGTCCGCGACGACGCGCTGCGCGCCCACGCCACCCAGGTCGACCCGGACGGCTTCTGGTTCCACGTGCCGATGGAGCTGCAGAAGCGCGCCTGGCCGACCGAAGACTTCGAGCTGGTGCGCTCGATGGTCGACAGCCCGATGCCCGAGTCGGACCTCTTCGCCGGGGTGCGGGAGACGGCGCATGCCCGCTGAGTCAGCGCGGCGCTACGCTGGTCACCAGTCGCACATCGGAGGAACGCCATGTTGACCGCTGCCCAGGTGCTCGCGGAGAACAACTTCGGGGACACCCGCACGGGCGGCCTGGCCGGGCCGATGGGTCTCTTCCTCATCCTGGTGCTGGGCGCCGCCACCGTCCTGCTGATCCGCAACATGAACGCACGGCTGCGCCGGCTGCCCGACCGCTTCCCCCAGCAGGGTCGACCGGTCGAGTCGGGGCGGACCGACGCGGAAGTCGCCGATCCGACAGACGGGACCGGGGGACCGGATTCATCCTCGGACGCTCCCATGGGCCGTCAGCAGCGCCGGAACGGGTAGTCGGCGCATGAATCACGCCCAACCCGGTCGTCGACCCCTGTTGCGACCACCGGGTTTGGCTTAGCCTTCCGCCGGGGGGACCAAAAGTCCCCGAGCCGTGCGCGGAAGGGGGTGCCGATGACTGTCACAGCAACGGCCGCCCGCCGTACGCTCGATCGGCCCGTCCACGGGGCGGGTCGGTGACCTCCGGCAGGGCCGGCGAGCAGGTCGACCGGCTCGGATTGCGTGAGACTCCACCACGGGTGCTGGTGCTCACCGCCGCGGTCACCCTGACCGCCCTCGTGGCCGCCGTGGTCGGGCTGAGCCTGCCGCACCGCCTCCCCGCCGACGACCCGATTCCCGCCCCGGCGCGCTACGGCATGGCCGTGGCCGTGCTCGCCGTGGCCCAGCTGTTCCGGCTGCGGTTCCGCGCCGCGGGCGGCATGGTGAGCATCACCTGGGGCGAGGCCGCCCTGATCATCTGCCTCTATCTGGTGCCGCCCGGCTGGCTCCCGTCCGCCACGCTGCTCGGCGCCGGGCTCGCCTGGTCGGCGCTCTCGGCGTTCGGGGAGCGGCGGCCGGCGCTGGAGGTCGTCCGGATCGCGGCGTCACTGGCCGCCGCGTCCGCGGTCGCCGTGTCGGTCACCACCGCGCTGGGGCGTCCGCTGCTCACCGCGCCCACCCCGACGCTGGCCGCCGCCATGGTCGCCGGGTCGGTGACCTACCTGCTCGTCACGGCCTGGCTGGGCGGGGTCACCCTCGGCCTGCGGCACGGCGTGCCGATCGGGCCGGCGCTGTTCGCCGCGGTGCGCGGCAAGCTGCTGATGTTCGTCGGCAACGTCGCTGTCGGCCTGGTCGTGGTGGCGCTGCTCGAGGTCGACCCGCGTTGGCTGCTGCTGCTCCCTCCACCGCTCTGGCTGCTCCAGCAGACCTACCGGCACCGCCTCCGCGCCGATCAGGAGCGCCGGACCTGGCGGGCGTTCGCCGACGCCACCGCCGCGCTCAATCAGCTCGACGAGCGGGGTGTGGCCAGCGCGGCGGTCACCGGGGCGCTGGCCCTCTTCGACGCCGAACTGGTCGACGTGGACGTGGCCCGCGGTGACGGCCGTTGGCGGCGCTACCGGGGCGACGCGGCCGGTGGCCTGGTCGACCGGGAGATCGCCCAGCCCGGGTCCGAGGAGCCGGACGAACACGAGCTGGTGCGTCCGCTCGCCGTCGGTGCCGTGCCGGTCGGTCGGTTGCGGGTCCGCTTCCCCCGCACCGCGCCACCCAGTGGCCGGGAACGGGACGCGGTGGCCGCCTACGGTGACGCGCTCGCCGCCGCGCTGCACGACGCGGCGACCCATCGCGAGCTGCGGCTGGTCACCGCCCGCTCGTCCTACGAGGCGGTGCACGATCCGCTCACCGGGCTGGTCAACCGGGCGGCGATGCTCGGCAAGGGCGACCAGGCGCTGCGCCAGCTCGCGCACGACCACCCGGTGGCCCTGCTGCTGCTCGACATCGACCAGTTCAAGGAGGTCAACGACACGCTCGGGCACGCCGCCGGTGACCAGCTGCTGCGGCTGACCGCCAACCGGCTGGGCGCGCTGGCCCGCACCGGCGACCTGCTCGGCCGCCTCGGCGGCGACGAGTTCGCGCTGCTGCTGACCTCGGTCCCGGTGGTCGCTGACCGGACGGCCCCGATGGCGTACGCGCTGCGCCAGGCCCGCGAGATCGCCGAGCGGCTCGCCACGCCGACCGAGGTCGCCGGGGTGCGGATGTCCGTCGAGGTCTCCGTCGGCGTGGTGGTCGCCGACGCCGGCACCGCCGACCTGACCGAGCTGCTGCGCCGGGCCGACATCGCGATGTACCAGGCCAAGGAGGGCGGCGGCAACGTCGCCGCGTACGACAGCACCCGGGATGCGGCCAGCACCGACCAGCTCGCGCTCCTGGCCGAGCTGCGTGAGGCGCTGAAGGTGGAGGACCAGCTCGTGCTGGCGCTGCAGCCGGCGGTCGACCTGTCGACCGGGGCGCCGACCGGGGTCGAGGCGCTGATCCGCTGGCGGCACCCGCGCCGGGGTTGGCTCAGCCCGGTCGACTTCATCCGGCCGGTGGAGAACAGCGAGCAGCTCGGCACCTTCACCCGCTACGTGCTGGACAAGGCGCTCGCGGTCGCCGCCGGTTGGGCGCGCGAGGGGCTGGAGGTGCCGATCTCGGTCAACCTCTCCGCGCGCAGCCTGCTCGACCCGCGGCTGCCCACCGAGATCGCCGAGGCGCTGCGCCGGCACCAGGTGCCCCCGCAGCGGCTGGTCCTGGAGATCACCGAGACGGTGGTGATGAGCGAGCTGGAGGTCATCGACGAGGTGCTGGCCACGCTGCGTTCGATGGGTGTGCAGCTCGCGGTGGACGACTTCGGCACCGGCTTCTCGTCGTTGACGTTCCTGACCCGGATCGCGGTGGACGAGTTGAAGGTGGACCGTTCGTTCGTGATCCGCATGGTCGACTCTCCGGAGGCGGCGGCGATCGTGCGGACCACCGTCGGGCTGGCGCACGAGTTGGGGCTGCGGGTGGTGGCCGAGGGGGTGGAGACCGCCGAGCAGCGCTCCGCCCTGGCCGAGCTGGGCTGCACCGCGGCCCAGGGCTACCACTTCTTCAAGCCGATGCCGGCCGACAAGATCAGCGCGGTGCTCGGCACCCTCCTGGACGAGGCCCGCCCCAACGTCTTCCCTCTCCGCGCCGACGGCGCCTCCTAACCCCCCGCCCCCGCTGGCCGGGGTTGATCATGAAGTTATTGCCGGCCGCCCCGGCGTGTCCGGGCAACAACTTCATGATCAACCCGTCTTGGGGTCGGAGTCGGGCGGGGGCGGCGGCGGGTGGATAGGGTCGTTGGGTGAATCGACTCGCCGACGCGACCTCGCCCTACCTGCTTCAGCACGCGGAGAACCCGGTCGACTGGTGGCCGTGGTGCGAGGAGGCCTTCGCCGAGGCGCGCCGCCGGGACGTACCCGTGATCATCTCGGTCGGCTACGCCGCGTGCCACTGGTGCCACGTGATGGCGCACGAGTCGTTCGAGAACGAGTCGGTGGCCGCGCTGATGAACGGCGACTTCGTGTCGATCAAAGTGGACCGGGAGGAGCGGCCGGACGTCGACGCGGTCTACATGACCGCCACCCAGGCGATGACCGGCCAGGGCGGCTGGCCGATGACGGTCTTCGCCACCCCGGACGGCACCCCGTTCTTCTGCGGCACCTACTTCCCCCGCGACAACTTCCGCCAGCTGCTGCAGTCGGTGGCCACCGCCTGGCGCGAGCAGCGTGAAGCCGTGCTCCGGCAGGGCGCCGCCGTGGTCGAGGCGATCGGCGGGGCCCAGGCCGTGGGCGGGCCCACCGCACCGCTGGAGGGGACGCTGCTCGATGCCGCCGCCGCGCAGCTCGCCCAGGAGTACGACGAGACGAACGGCGGCTTCGGCGGCGCGCCGAAGTTCCCGCCGCACATGAACCTGCTCTTCCTGCTCCGGCACCACCAGCGCACCGGATCGGCCCGGAGCCTGGAGATCGTCCGGCACACCTGCGAGGCGATGGCCCGCGGCGGCATCTACGACCAGCTCGCCGGCGGCTTCGCCCGCTACTCGGTCGACGGGCACTGGACCGTGCCGCACTTCGAGAAGATGCTCTACGACAACGCGCTGCTGCTGCGGACGTACACCCAGCTCTGGCGGCTCACCGGCGACCCGCTCGCCCGACGGGTGGCCCGGGACACCGCTCGGTTCCTCGCCGACGAGCTGCATCGGGCCGGCGAGGGTTTCGCCTCCGCGCTGGACGCGGACACCGCCGGCGTCGAAGGCCTCACCTACGTCTGGACTCCGCAGCAGCTCGTCGAGGTGCTGGGCGAGGAGGACGGTCGGTGGGCCGCCGACCTGTTCGCAGTCACCGCCGAGGGGACCTTCGAGCACGGCAGCAGCGTGCTGCGGCTGGCCCGGGACGTCGACGACGCCGACCCGGCGGTGCGGCAGCGCTGGCAACAGGTGGTGGGACGGCTGCTGGTCGCCCGGGACACCCGGCCCCAGCCGGCCCGCGACGACAAGGTGGTGGCCGCCTGGAACGGGCTGGCGATCACCGCGATCGCCGACTTTCAGCAGGTCGCCGCCGCCTACGCGAACCCGGACGACGAGGACGCGAACCTGATGGACGGTGTGCTCATCGTCACCGACGGCGCGATGCGCGACACCGCCGAGCACCTGGCCAAGGTGCACCTGGTGGACGGGCGGCTGCGCCGGGTCTCCCGGGCCGGCGTGGTCGGCGCGCCCGCCGGGGTGCTGGAGGACTACGGCTGCGTGGCCGAGGCGTTCTGCGCGATGCACCAGCTCACCGGCGAGGGGCGCTGGCTGGAGTTGGCGGGCCGGTTGCTCGATGTCGCGCTGGAGCGGTTCGCTGCCCCGGACGGCGGGTTCTACGACACCGCCGACGACGCCGAGCGGCTGGTCACCCGGCCGGCCGACCCGACCGACAACGCCACCCCCGCCGGCCGGTCGGCGATCGTCGCGGCGCTGGTGGCGTACACGGCGTTGACCGGCGAGACCCGCTACCGGGAGGCGGCGGAGGCCGCGCTGGCCACCGTGGCGCCGATCGTCGGCCGGCACGCCCGGTTCACCGGGTACTCGGCGGCCGTCGGGGAGGCGCTGCTCTCCGGGCCCTACGAGATCGCCGTGGTCACCGACCAGCCGGTGGGCGACCCACTGATCGCGGCCGCGCATCGGCACGCCCCGCCGGGGGCGGTGATCGTGGCGGGCCGGCCCGACCAGCCCGGGGTTCCGCTGCTCGCCGACCGGCCGATGGTCGACGGGCGGTCCACCGCGTACGCCTGCCGGGGGTTCGTCTGCGAGCGGCCGGTCACCGAGGTGGCTGACCTGGTCGGGCAGCTCGCCGGCCGGTAGCGGCGGCGGCGCCGGGCCCCGATAGGCTGGCGCCGCTATGGATTCCCGTACCGGTCTGCCAGTTGTCGGCATGGTGGGTGGTGGCCAGCTGGCCCGGATGACCCACCAGGCCTCGATCGCCCTCGGCCAGTCGCTGCGCGTTCTCGCGCTGGCCCCCGACGACGGCGCCGCGCTGGTCGCCGCCGACGTCCAGTACGGCGATCACACCGATCTCGCCGCGCTGCGCACCTTCGCCAAGGGCTGCGACGTGGTCACCTTCGACCACGAGCACGTGCCGAACGAGCACGTCCGCACGCTCGCCGCCGAGGGGGTCACGCTCTATCCGCCGGCGGACGCGCTGCGGTACGCGCAGGACAAGCGCGCGATGCGGGAGCGGCTGACCGAGCTGGGCGCCCCGGTGCCGGCCTGGCGGCCGGTCGGCGCGCCGGACGACCTGGTCACCTTCGGCACCGAGGTGGGCTGGCCGGTGGTGCTCAAGGCGGCCCGTGGCGGCTACGACGGGCGTGGCGTCTGGATGGTGACCGACGCGGCGCACGCTGCCGAGCTGGCCGGCACGCTGCTCGCCGGTGGCACCGAGCTGATCGTCGAGGAGCGGGTGCCGCTGCGCCGGGAGTTGGCCGTGCAGGTGGCCCGCTCGCCGTTCGGTCAGGTCGCCGCCTACCCGGTGGTGGAGACCGTGCAGGCCGACGGCATCTGCGTCGAGGTGCTCGCCCCGGCCCCGGATCTGCCGGAGGAGCTGGCGCTCGCCGCCCAGCAGCTCGCCATCGACCTGGCGACCTCGCTCGGCGTGGTGGGCCTGCTGGCGGTCGAGCTGTTCGAGGTGGCGGGGCCGGACGGCAGCCGGATCGTGGTCAACGAGCTGGCGATGCGGCCGCACAACTCGGGGCACTGGACCATCGAGGGCGCGCGTACGTCGCAGTTCGAGCAGCACCTGCGGGCGGTGCTCGACTACCCGATGGGGGACACCTCGCTCGCCGCGCCGGTCGTGGTGATGGCGAACGTGCTGGGTGGCGAGCCCGGCGGGATCTCCGTCGACGAGCGGCTGCACCACCTCTTCGCGGCGGAGCCGGGCGCGAAGGTGCACCTCTACGGCAAGCAGGTCCGCCCGGGCCGCAAGATCGGGCACGTCACGGTGCTCGGCGACGACCTGGACGACGTACGGGCGCGGGCCGCGCGGGCGGCACGCTGGCTTCGCGAGGGACACGAGTGAGCGCGAGGAGCGAGCTTGCGAGCCCCGCGGTCGGGAACGAAAGGCAGTCGAGCGTGACGGTCGTCGGGTTGATCATGGGCAGCGACTCGGACTGGCCGACCATGAAGGCCGCGGCCGAGATCCTCGACGAGTTCGGGGTGCCCTACGAGGTCGGCGTGGTCTCCGCGCACCGCACCCCGGTCAAGATGATCGAGTACGGCCGCGCCGCCGCCGACCGCGGCCTCAAGGTGATCATCGCGGGGGCCGGCGGCGCCGCCCACCTGCCCGGCATGGTCGCCTCGGTCACCCCGTTGCCGGTGATCGGCGTGCCGGTGCCGCTCAAGCACCTGGACGGGATGGACTCGCTGCTCTCCATCGTGCAGATGCCAGCGGGGATCCCGGTCGCCACCGTGTCGATCGGCAACGCCCGCAACGCCGGCCTGCTCGCCGTCCGGATCCTCGGGGCGGCCGACACCGAGCTGCGCGCCCGGATGGCCGCCTACCAGGAGGGCCTGGAGCAGATGGTCGCCGAGAAGGACGCCAAGCTGCGCGCCACCCTCGCCTGAGGCAGCCGCCCGCAGGTCACCGCCTGGCTGCCGGCCCAGGGCCGACGCGTCGTGGCCGACGCACGAACCGGCACGCTCTGCCCGGCCGCCCCATGCAGGAACCCGGCATGCTCTGCCCCCGCCCGACGCTGCCCGCCGTGACCCTCCGATTCATCGCATGCCCCGCAGCGCGGTCTGCAGGCGCTCCTGGGCGCGGCGGCGGCGCTCGTTGCTCGCGCCGAGGATCAGCAGCAGAATGCCGACCGGGATCAGCGCCAGCCACGGTCCGAAGGCGAACAGGGCGTGGATGGCGGTGATCGCGGTGACCGTGGCCCCGACGATCACCGGCGCCTGCTGCCGGCTCGACGAGCCGAAGACGAGCACGGCGACCCCGCCGAGCAGCAGCAGCACCTGCCGTAGGGTGCTGGACTCGCTGGCCAGCACGATCGCCAGGGTCGGCAGGAAGGCGGCGACCAGCGCCGGACCGTACGCCACCCAACTGCTCATGTCCGGCCGGTGACGCAGCTCCAGCACGCCGACCAGCAGGGCCAGCGCGGCGAACGGCAGGGTGTACGCCTCGGGCAGCGCCACGTCGGCGACCCGCATCAGGATCCACCAGGCGGTGATCTCGCAGACCACCACGGACCAGAAGAGGATCCGCCGCTCCACCGGGCGACGACCCGGCCGGGCCGCGGCGATGCCCAGCACGGCGCCCCAGGCGGCCAGCAGGGCGGCGATGTGCCGGGGTGAGTCGAAGGCGAGCGCCAGCGCGATCAGCGCGGCGGCGTATCCGCTCCACTCCACGGTCGCGGCCTCGCGCTGGGCCTCCGGACGGCGGAGTCGGGGCAGCGTCGCGGCGAAGACCTGCAACGCCGCGCCGACCGCGAGCACCCCGAAGGCGGACCAGACCGCCGCCAGCCCGGCGACCAGGCCGGCGGTGAGCACGAAGAGCTGCGCCATCAGCGAGGCGAAGAGCCAGCCCAGGATGCGGGCCCGCTGGGTGGTGCCGAAGAACGCCGCCACCGCGCCCACGCCGACCGCGCCGCCGAGGGTGAAGAGGGTCAACTCCCGGGTGGCCAGGCTGCCGGCGAGTCCGGCGCCCCCGGCGGCCAGACCGATGGCGAAGACCAGGACCCGGGCCAGCCGCAGTGACCGGGCCGGTTCGACCAGCGGGGGCGGCGGGGTCAGCGCCAGTCCCAGCATCGAGATGGTGAAGACCGAGAGCGCGGCGAGCACGCTGGCCGGCCAGCCACTGCCCAACGCGATCGGGGTGATCAGCAGGGTGACCGCCGCGCCGGGCAGCACCACGGGCACCGCCCGGGAGCGCCGCCCGCCGCTGAAGCCGGTGGCGGCCAGCGCCGCGGTCACGGTCAGCAGCAGCGCGGTCAGCACGTGGGTCGGGTCGACCGCGCCGGGCGGCGGGGTGAGCAGCTCCGGAGGTGGCCCCTGCCAGATCCGGGCCAGCGTCCGATGCGGTTCGACCAGCGCGACCTCCAGGGCCTGCGCGATCGAGGCGAGCGCCAGGGCGGTCGGCAGCGCCGCCGCGGCCAGCGCCCCGGCAGCCGGGCTGACCCGCCAGCGGCGCCGCTCCGGGTCGTCCGGCAGCCGGCGCAACGCCCCGTTGAGCAGCACCGACCAGCGCCGCACCGGCTGGGCCGACCCGGCCGGCGGGACGGTCGCCCCGCGGACCAGCTCGGCCAGCACGCCGAGCAGGGCCGCGGCGGCCGCGTAGACGCCGACGGCGAGGCCGGTGGGGAAGGCGGCCAGCGCGCTGACCGTGGCGCCGCCGGCCACCGCCACGCTGGCCCACGGCAGATACTGCGGCACGTGCCGGCGGACCGCGGCCACCGCGGCCAACCCGAGGCTGGACGCGGCGAGCGCGCCGGTCAGGACCACCTGCGCCGAGTGGCCGAACTCGGCGGCGAGCGCGGCGACCGCACCGGGGAGGGCGAGCAGCGCGGCCCCGGCCGCGGCCCCGCCGATCTGCACCAGGTGCGGCGGCATGCCCTCGGTCTCGATCTCCTCCACCAGCGGCTCGGCGAGGTTGCGGGCGAGCGCGGCCACCACCACGCCGATAAGCGCGATGCTGCCCAGCGCCAGCGCGGTCGTCCACGGCCGGACCAGGCCGGCCCCGGCCGCGTGCAAAGCGACCACCCCGGCGACCGTGGCCCGGGACAGTGCGGCCCGCGGGTCGATCGCGGCCACCGCGGCCATCCCGAAGACGGTGGCGACCATGCCGCCGACCAGGACCGGTGACCACCAGGGCAGCTCGAACGCGGCCGGTGCCCCGATGGTGGCGAGCACCACGGCCGCGCCGGAGACGTCGTAGCGCCACGGAGGCGGCAGCAGGATCCCGGCGGCGACCGCGAGCAGTGCCAGGGCGATCGGCGCCTGCCAGGTCGAGCCGCCGGTGGGCGCCGCCGGCCAGCCGGTGAGGTCACCGGCCCAGATCGGGCCGGGGGTGGCCAGCACGCCGACCCCGCCACGCAGCGCGGTCCAGCCCGCGAGCAGGCCGATCAGCAGGCCACCCACGGCGAGGCCGAGGATCGGCCCGCGTCGCCACTCCTCCGGCATGGCGCGGGCCGCCACGGCCACGACCAGCACCAGCCCGGCGGCGACCGCCAACTGCCCGCCCGGCGCGAGCACGGTGGCGATCCGCAGCAGCGTGGCGATCAGCGCGGCGGTCACCGCGGCGGCGGCGAGATCCGAGCCGTCCAGGGTGAGGTCCGAGCGGCGGCCGGCGTCGATCGACGGGGCCAGGAAGAGCAGCACCGCGGCAACCAGCAGCAGCGCGGCGACCCAGGCGTCGGCCACGGTCGCCCCGGGGGCGCCGAACGCGGCGGCGGTCACCACCAGCGCGCCGAGCCCGGTGCCGACCGCCAGCGGCGCCGGGATGTGCCGCTGGGAGACCTGCACGATCGCGGCGTAGCCGAGCGTCACGCAGACCGCCAGGAAGGCGGCGGCCAGCACCGGAATGGTCACCTCGCGCAGGCTCGCCGGGGTGGGCGTCGAGTCGGTGGGCACCGTCGCGGCGACGAACGCGGCCACCGCCCCGGGCAGCGCGAACGCGGCGCCACCGGCGGCCCAGGCGGAGACGACGTCGGCCGACGCCGGGGCGATCCGGACCCGGGGCGCAACCGCCACCAGGACCCCGGCCGCGAAGAGCACCAGCAGGACGGCGGCGGTGAGCGCCGGCCGGGCCAGCCCCGCGCCCGCGCCGAACAGGCCCACCCCTGCCGCGCCGATCGCGTGCGCCAGGGCGGCCCGGGTGGTCCGGGCGGAGAGACCGGCCACCCCGATGCCGACCGCGGCCAGCACCATCGGCCACGGCGCCACCGCCCAGCCGAGATTGAACGAGGCCGGTACGGCCAGCGCGGTCAACGCCGCCCCGGCCACCGCGAACTCGCGGCGGATGTCCGGCGGCAGGGCCAGCACCGCCGCGACGGTGAGCAGGAAGGCGCTCGCGGCGAGCTGCCAGGCGGCCGGACCCACCGCGGCGGCCAGTTCGGCGGGGTAGCGGTCGAGGTCACTCGCCCAGGCGGGCAGCGCGGCCCGCACCGGGGCGACGCCGGCGCGCAGCGCGCCCCCGGCGACGACAAGCCCGCTCACCGTCAGCGCCACCGCCGACGCGAGCTGCGGCCCGCGCCGGGCGGCCTCCGGGACGGCCCGGACGGCGAGCCCGGTGACCGCGATGACCGCGGCGATGAGCAGCAGCGCCCGCCCGGGCAACGCCACCGAGGCGATGCGGCTCAGCGCGCCGATGACGGCCAGGGTCAGGATGCCGGCGCCGACGTCGGGCAGCGGCGGGCGGCGCAGCGCCAGCGTGCCGGCCAGCGCGACGGCGGCCGCGAGCAGCAGCACCAGTCCCGCGCCGGTGGCGGTCGGCACCGTGCTCGCCCGGAGCAGGGCGGTCACCGCGTACGCCAGGGCGACCGCGACCGCGATCCCGTGCAGCAGCCAGGTCAGCTCGCGCAGCCCGGGGACCGGACGCGCGGGCTGGTCGGCCGGGGTCGGCGCCACCGGCGCGACCACCTCGGCGTCCTCCTCCGGCGCGCCCTCGGGGCGGCTGTCGGCGCTCCGTTGCCGGGGCGCGGCCCCGGGGGTGGTGGCCGCCGGCGGCTCGGAAAGGTCTCGGCGGACGGGCCGCTCGATCACCACGCCGGAGCGCACCAGCCAGAGGTCGAGCAGGGCGACCACGGTCAGCGCCAGGGCCCAGCCGCCGGGCCCGGTGATCCGGTCGTACGCCAGCAGCGGCACCACCGGCTGCGCGGCGAGCACGGTGGCGAACCGCGGAGTCCGTAGCCCTGTCCAGCCGGCGTAGCCGACCGACACCGCGGCGGTGGCCGCGAAGATCACGCCGGTGAAGACCGCGCCCGAGGCGCCGCCGTTGCCGATCCGGTCCACCGCCCAGAGCGCGTACCCGGCGAGCGGCACCAGCAGCAGGCCGACCGCGGCGATCGTCTCGGCGGTGGAGGTCAGTCCGCGCCGGGCCAGCACCGGCGGGGCGAGCAGCAGCAGCACCGTCGCGACGACCAGGATGGCGAGCCGGGCCAGCGCGTCCATCGAACTGGTGGCCACCGCGGCGAAGACCACCGCGGCCACGCCGAGCAGCAGCGCGCCCAGCCCGAGCGGAATGTTCTGCACCTCCCGGGAGGACGCCTCCGGCGGGTGCTCGGGATCGTCCGCGTCCAGCCAGGTGGGGGGCGGCGGGGGCGGCTCGCCCGGCCCGGGCGGGGTGCCCTGCCGGGGCACCCGGGGCGGGGCGCCGGTGGCGGCGGTGGGTGGGCGGCGACCGGGCCGCTTACGCAGCACCCGGCGCGGCCGGGTGGCCTGCTTCACCCGCTCCTCGCCGGCGTGCGAGAGGATGTCCCGCTGGAAGAGCGCGGCCTGCATCTTGGCGGCGATCTGCCGCTGTTCACGGGCGATGGCGGCGTCGCGCGCCTTCATCTCCGCGATGGACCGCTCGATGTCCGCCAGATGTTCTACCCACTGTGGCTGTTCGGCGCCGCAGTGCGGGCAGCGGACGGCCGGCTTGATCTCCCGACCGCACGAGGAGCACTGAAAGGTCGCCACGACACCCCTCCGCCCGCACTGTGGACTCCCACTGTCGCAGCATGCCCAAAGCTGGCGCGATTTTCGACAGTTGTCGGCGGGTCCGGGACAAACGAGTCCGGGGGCACACAGGAAACGGCCGGCCGCGGAGCAGTTCCGCGACCGGCCGTCGTGACGTGTGGGTCAGGGGCGGCCCATGCCCCGGTACTCCCAGCCGGCCTGCGTCCACAGTGCCGGGTCGAGGCAGTTGCGCCCGTCGACCACCTTGCGGCCGGCCACCAGCTCGCCGAGGGCGACCGGGTCGGCGTTGCGGAAGTCGGCCCACTCGGTGAGCACGCAGACCAGGTCGGCCCCGGTGGCCGCGTCGGCCATGCTGGTCTCGTAGGTCAGCTCGGGCATCGCGCGGCGGGCGTTGTCGGTGCCCTGCGGGTCGAAGACGTGCACGTCCGCGCCGGCCTTGTGCAGCAGCGCGGCGACCGAGAGCGCCGGTGCGTCGCGTACGTCGTCGGTGTTGGGCTTGAAGGTGGCGCCGAGCACGGCGACCCGGGTGCCGGAGAGGTCCGGCCCGGCCGGGCCGGAGCGGCGCCCGAGCAGCTCGGCGGCGAGCTGGAGCACCCGGGTGCGGCGGCGCTGGTTGATCAGGTCGACCTCGTGCAGGAACCGCAGCGCCTCGCCGGCGCCCAGCTCCTGGGCCCGGGCCTGGAAGGCGCGGATGTCCTTGGGCAGGCAGGCGCCGCCGAAGCCGAGGCCGGCCTGGAGGAACCGGTTGCCGATGCGCGGGTCGTAGCCGATCGCCCGGGCGAGCTGGGTGACGTCGCCGCCGGCGACCTCGCAGACCTCGGCCATCGCGTTGATGAAGGAGATCTTGGTGGCCAGGAACGCGTTCGCGGCGACCTTGACCAGCTCGGCGGTGGCGAAGTCGGTGACCACCAGGGGCACCTCGCGGTCCTCGGTGGCGGCCAGGTCGAAGACGCCCTTGTGCGCGGCGTAGAGCATGCCGTTGGCCCACTCGCTCTTCACGCCGACCACGATCCGGTTGGGCCGCAGCACGTCGTCGACCGCGAAGCCCTCCTGGAGGAACTCGGGGCTCCAGGCCACCTCGACGCCGAGGTCGGCCGGGGTGTGCTTGCCGACCAGCTGCTCCACCCACTCGGCGGTGCCGACCGGCACGGTGGACTTGCCGACGATCAGCGCCTTGCGGGTCAGGTGCTGCGCCAGGCTGGTCACCGACGCCTCGACGTACGACAGGTCGGCGCCCATGCCGTCGGCGCGCTGCGGGGTGCCGACGCAGATGAAGTGCACGTCACCGAACTCGGCGGTCTCGGCGATGTCGGTGCTGAACCGCAGCCGGCCGGCGGCGATGTTGCGCTTGAGCAGCTCGTCCAGCCCGGGCTCGTGGATCGGCACCTGACCGGCGTTGAGCATCGCGATCTTGTCGGCGTCGACGTCGAAGCCGAGCACGTCGTAGCCCAGTTCCGCATAGCAGATGGCGTACGTCGCACCGAGGTAGCCGGTGCCCAGGAAGGTCACCCGCGGCCGAGCGGCGCCCGAGGGGGGCGAGACCGCCGCGATGGCGGGCACCGGCTGGCTGTTGGGGTACGGGATCGTCACGCCTGTCTTCTCCGCTCGCACTGGGCGGCGCACCGTCGCGTCGCGCTCTGCTGTGGCGCCGAACCGGGCACCGGAGGGGTGATGCTGGTCTTTCCTATGCTCGCCGGGCGACGTCGGCGCTCATCAAGCACGAGCGTACGCCGCGGTAACTTGTACCTGAACCTTGGTCGCTATCCTTCAGTCTGCGCGGTCGGCGGTCAGCGGACTGCACAGACTGCGCATGATAGCGGTGAAGGGGAGGGGCCGGCATGGCCGCAGAGGAGTCGTTCGACGTCTACCGGTTGCCCGAGGAGCACGAGGCGATCCGGGAAGCGGTCCGTGAGGTGTGTACGGCGAAGGTGGCCCCGAACGCCGCCGAGGCCGACGAGACCGGCGAGTTCCCGAAGGCGTCCTACGAGGCGCTGCGCGCGGCGGACTTCCACGCCCCGCACATCCCGGTCGAATACGGCGGCGCCGGCGCGGACGCCCTCGCCACCGCCATCGTGATCGAGGAGGTCGCGCGGGCCTGCGCCTCGTCCTCGCTGATCCCGGCGGTCAACAAGCTCGGCACCATGCCGCTGCTGCTGGCCGGCTCCGAGGAGCTCAAGCGCCGCTACCTCACGCCGGTCGCCGCGGGCGAGGCGATGTTCTCCTACTGCCTCTCCGAGCCGGAGGCCGGCAGCGACGCCGCGTCGATGACCACCCGCGCGGTGCGTGACGGGGATCACTGGATCCTCAACGGTGTGAAGCGGTGGATCACCAACGCCGGGGTGTCCGAGTTCTACACCGTCTTCGCCGTCACCGACCCGTCCGCCCGGTCCCGGGGAATCTCCGCGTTCGTGGTCGAGAAGTCGGACCCGGGGGTGAGCTTCGGCGCGCCGGAGAAGAAGCTCGGCATCAAGGGCTCACCGACCCGCGAGGTCTACCTGGACAACGTCCGGATCCCGGCGGACCGGATGATCGGCGCCGAGGGGACCGGCTTCGGCACCGCCATGCGCACCCTCGACCACACCCGGGTCACCATCGCCGCCCAGGCGGTCGGCATCGCCCAGGGCGCGCTCGACTACGCCAAGGGCTACGTGCGCGAGCGCAAGCAGTTCGGCAAGGCGGTCGCCGAGTTCCAGGGCGTGCAGTTCATGCTCGCGGACATGGGCATGAAGCTGGAGGCGGCCCGGCAGTTGACGTACGCGGCGGCCGGGAAGTCCGAGCGCGGCGACGCCGACCTGACCTACTTCGGCGCGGCGGCCAAGTGCTTCGCCTCCGACGCGGCCATGGAAATCACCACCGACGCGGTGCAGCTGCTCGGCGGCTACGGCTACACCCGGGACTACCCGGTCGAGCGGATGATGCGCGACGCCAAGATCACTCAGATCTACGAGGGCACCAACCAGGTGCAGCGGATCGTGATGGCCCGCCAGCTGCTCGGCTGAGCGGCTGGTCGGGGGCGGGCCGGGGATGCCGGCCCGCCCACGGTCTCAACGGATGCCGGTGCTGTCCTCGGGCCGGTTGGTGGAGCGGGGCGGCGCCGACCAGGGCGACTCGCCGCCGGTGCGCCGGGGCAGCGGCTCGGTCGGCGTCGACGAATCCGGGTATCCCAGGGTGAGCGGGGCGGTGTCCCGGTCCGTCGAGTCGGCCGGCGGCCAGTCGGTGAGAGTGAAGTCCCGCGTCGGCGTGTCGGACGCCGCCGGAACGGGGGCCGCCTCGACCGCCGGGTGCGGCCAGCGACGCCAGCGCTGCACGCTGAATGTGGCCATGAGCAGCAGCAGGCCGATCAGGAAGAGCGTTCCGTTCTCCACCGGCAGCTGCAGTGGGAGCGGATCGCCGAACACCTTCCAGCCGTCCGGGATCTGATCGCGCACCTGAAACGGCGCGACGAACATCCCGATGTACGGGGTGACCAGCAGCAACCCGGCCGTCAACGTGCCGGCCGGCGAGATCCGCAGCGTGCCGAGCAGGCCCAGCAGGACACCACCGACACCGAGGTAGACGGCCGGCTCGATCAGGTTGGCGGTGTTGAACGTTCCGATCTCCACCCAACGGTCGACGGTTCGGCTCGACCCGTCCTGTCCGAGCGTGACCAGCACCCACGTGACGGGTGCCACCACCAACCCGGCGAGGAAGCTCCAGAGATGACGCATTCGCGCACCGTACCGTTTTCGACATGACCGAGCACCCCTCCACCGCACCGTCGGGCAAGCCGACGTCCTACTCCCGAGTCACGTTGAGCCGGATCATGACGGCCGTGGACGTCAACCTCTACGGCACCGTGCACGGCGGCGTGCTGATGAAGTTCGTCGACGACGTGGCCGGGGCCGCCGCCGCCCGGCACAGCGGCGGCACGGCGGTGACCGCCGCGATCGACGAGATCGTCTTCTCCGAGCCGGTCCGGGTCGGCGATCTGGTGCACGCGCACGCCCAGGTGAACTGGAGCGGGCAGACCTCGATGGAGGTCGGCGTCCGGGTGGTCGCCGAGCGGTGGGACTCGGCCGAGGACGAGCCGGTGCGGGTGGCCACCGCGTACCTGGTCTTCGTCGGGGTGGACGTGAGCGGCGCGCCACGGGCCGTCCGGCCGGTGCTGCCGGAGACCCCGGAGGACGAGCGCCGGTTCCGGGAGGCGGAGATCCGCCGGGCGCACCGGCTCGCCCGCCGCCGGGCGATCCAGGCCCACCGGGCCGGCTGAGGGACCGGCGCCCACACAGGGTGGCTGGTGGGGGTGTGGGCCGGGCACGCGTCGGCGGCGGCACCCGGTGCGCAGAATGGCGCTCTGAGGTAGGGCAAGATGGCGCCACGGCCCATTCACAGTGTCGTGTCAGGGCCAGGGGAGGGTGGAGCAGTGGGTGACGTGCTGTGGACGCCGCCGGCGGACGTACGCGAGCGGTCCCGGATCGGGAACTACCTGCGCTGGCTGCGGGAGCACCGCGGCCTGGACTTCGCCGACTACGACGCGCTGTGGCGCTGGTCGGTCACCGACCTCGAGGCCTTCTGGAGCTCGATCTGGGAGCACTTCGAGGTGGTCGCGCACACCCCGCCGACCGCGACGCTGGTCGACCGTGGCATGCCGGGGGCGCGCTGGTTCCCCGGCGCCACGCTCAACTACGCCGAGAACGTGCTGCGGATGCCGGGCCGGGGCGACGACGAGCCGGTGGTGATCGCGTACGGGCAGACCCGCCCGCCGGTCACCCTCACCGCGGCCGAGCTGCGCGAGCAGGTCCGCCGGGTGGCCGCCGGTCTGCGCCGGCTCGGCGTCACCGCCGGCGACCGGGTGGCGGCGTACGCGCCGAACATCCCGGAGACCTACGTGCTGCTGCTCGCCACCAGCAGCCTCGGTGCGATCTTTTCCTCCTGCGCGCCCGAGTTCGGCACCCGCAGCGTCACCGACCGCTGGCAGCAGATCGAGCCGAAGGTGCTGGTCGCCGTCGACGGCTACCGGTACGGCGAGAAGGCGGTGGACCGGCGGGCCGAGGTGGCCGCCATCCGGGCCGCCCTGCCGTCGCTGCAGCACACCGTCGGCATCGGCTACCTCGACCCCGCCGCCGAGCCGACGGGGGCGATCTCCTGGGCCGAGCTGGCCGCGGCGACCGACGAGCCGCTCACCTTCACCCCGGTCGCCTTCGACCATCCGCTCTACGTGCTCTACTCCTCGGGCACCACCGGGCTGCCCAAGCCGATCGTGCACGGGCACGGGGGCATCCTGCTGGAGCACCTGAAGATGCTCGCGCTGCACCACGACCTGGGCCCGGCCGACCGGTTCTTCTGGTTCACCACCACCGGCTGGATGATGTGGAACTTCCTGGTCTCCGGGCCGGCAGTGGGCGCGGCGATCGTGCTCTTCGACGGCAACCCGGGCCACCCGGACCTGGGCGCGCTCTGGCGACTGGCCGAGGAGAGCGGCACCACCTACTTCGGCACGTCCGCGCCGTACCTGCTGGCCTGCCGCAAGGCCGGGCTGGTGCCCGCGGAGATCGCCGACCTCGGCGCGCTGCGCGGCCTCGGCTCGACCGGCGCCCCGCTGCCCGTCGAGGGCTTCACCTGGGTGTACGAGACGGTCGGTGACCAGCTCCAGCTCCAGTCCCTCTCCGGCGGCACGGACGTCTGCACCGGCTTCGTCGGCGGGGTTCCGCTGCTGCCGGTGCATGCCGGTGAGATCACCTGCCGGGCGCTCGGCGCCAAGGTCGAGGCCCGCTCCGCCGACGGCACCCCGGTCATCGGCGAGCTGGGCGAGCTGGTGATCACCGAGCCGATGCCGAGCATGCCGGTGGGCTTCTGGAACGACCCGGACGGCGCGCGCTACCGGGAGGCGTATTTCGAGGTCTATCCGGGAGTCTGGCGGCACGGCGACTGGATCACGATCAACGAGCGCGGTGGCTGTGTGATCACCGGACGCTCAGACGCGACCCTCAACCGGGGCGGCGTACGGCTGGGCACCGCCGAGTTCTACTCCGTGGTGGAGGGGATGGACGAGGTCGTCGACTCGGTCGTCGTGCACCTGGAGGACGACGAGGGCGGTGCCGGCGAGCTGCTGCTCTTCGTGGTGCTCGCCGAGGGGCTGGAGCTGGACGACGCGCTCCGCGGCAGGATCTGCCGTGAGCTGCGGACCGCGCTCTCGCCCCGGCACGTGCCCGACGAGATCCACCAGGTCCGTGCGGTGCCGCGCACCCTGTCGGCGAAGAAGCTCGAGGTCCCGGTCAAGAAGATCCTCACCGGCACCCCGGTCGACCGCGCCGCCGCCAAGGGCGCCCTGGCCAACCCCGAGTCGCTGACCGCCTTCGCCCAACTCGCCCAACGCCGCGCCCCGCACCACCCCACCCCCGCCTCCTGACCGGCCCACACCAGCCCCCCGACCCCCCGCCGCCCACCGCCCGCTGGCCGCCGTCGATCATGCAGTTGTGGTGCCTCACACAAGGTGCGAAGCGGCGCGAACCGCCCACCACAACTCCATGATCGACGGGGCGGGGGTGGGGGGCGGGGGCGGGGGGCGGGGGGGCGGGGGGTGGGACTGGGGTTAGGGCAGGGTGCGGGTGACTTTTTCTGTGGTCTCGCGGGTGGGGAGGCGGGACGGGTCGAGGTTGCCGCAGAGGACGAGGCTGGCGCCGACGCTGAGCGGGGCGAGCAGCCAGTCCACCGGGTCGGGGTGGCGGGCCGCGTCGACCAGGACCCGGTCCCCGGCGGTGAGGCCGAACTCCGTCGCCCGGGTGGCCGCCCGGGCCAGCAGGTCGGCGTCGCCCGAACCGACCGCGTACGGAGTGAAGTGGTCGCCGTGGCCGCGTACCTGCACCACGAAGTCGGCGAAGCCGGACGGCACCTCGCGCAGCGGCATGGCGAACGGGGCCAACGCGAACGCGTACCGCTCGCCCGCCGGCCAGGCCTGTGCCTCGTCCACCCGGTCGGCGGCGGCGAAGAGCACGTCGACGGGGCCGGGCGCCGCGGCCACCGTGAGCCCGGCCGACCAGCAGCCCAGCAGCACCGCGGCGGTCTGCCAGTGCGGCGGCAGGAGCACCCCGGCGGTGTCGTCGGGCCCGAGGGCGACCTCGTCGACGAGCAGGTTGGCCGTCTTGGCCACCCAGTTCGCCAGCGTGGCGCCGGAAAGTTCGGTGCGTTCGCCGGTGGCGTCGTCGTACCAGGTGAGCAACGGTCGCGTGGGGTCGGGCGCCACCGCGTCGGCGAGCGCCCGGGCAATGTTCTCGGCCATCGGCGCGAACGATACGCGCTCGCGGGCCGTACTCGATGACGATGACAAGTCGGCGTACCGTCGGGTCGCAGTCAGCGTCCGGGGCGGGCTCCGGCGTAGGCTTATCCCCCGGAGTGTTGTTCCCCACAGATCCATCAGCATCAAGGAGTCGCCCCGTGACCGCCGGTCGCCCGCCCCGCGTGCTCATCGACGCCACGAGCGTCCCCGCCGACCGCGGCGGCGTCGGTAGATACGTTGACGGCCTGCTCGGCGCCCTCGGCAAGGTGTGCGGGTCGGGGGTGGAACTGGCCGTGGTCAGCCTCCGCACCGACCTGGAGCGCTACACCCGGATGCTGCCGGGCGCGGAGATCATCCCCGCCCCCGCGGCCGTGGCGCACCGCCCGGCCCGGCTCGCCTGGGAGCAGACCGGGCTGCCGATGCTCGCCCAACAGGTCGGCGCGCACGTGCTGCACTCGCCGTTCTACACCTGCCCGCTGCGGGCGGGATGTCCGGTCACGGTGACGGTGCACGACGCGACCTTCTTCACCGAGCCGGAGCACTACGACAAGTCCCGGCGCACCTTCTTCCGCAGCGCGATCAAGACGTCGCTGCGCCGCGCCGACCGGGTGATCGTGCCCAGCAAGGCCACCCGCGACGAGCTGATCCGGCTGCTGGACGCCGACCCGACGCGGATCGACGTCGCCTACCACGGGGTCGACCACGCCGCCTTCCACGCCCCGAGCGAGGAGGAGAAGGCCCGGGTGCGTGCCCGGCTGGGGCTCGGCAGCAGCAGCTACATCGCGTTCCTCGGCGCCAAGGAGCCGCGCAAGAACGTACCCAACCTGATCCGTGGCTGGGCCCGCGCCGTCGGCGACCGGCCGGACCCGCCGGCGCTGGTGGTGGCCGGCGGCCAGGGGCACGACGACGACATCGACCGCGCGGTCGCCGAGGTGCCGTCGCACCTGCGGCTGCTGCGCCCGGGCTACCTGCGCTACGCGGATCTGCCCGGTTTCCTCGGTGGCGCGCTGGTCGCCGCCTACCCGTCCTACGGGGAGGGTTTCGGCCTGCCGATCCTGGAGGCGATGGCGTGCGCCGCGCCGGTGCTCACCACGCCCCGGCTCTCGCTGCCCGAAGTGGGCGGTGACGCGGTCGCCTACACCAGCGAGAGCCCGGATCAGATCGCCACCGACCTGACCGCCCTGCTCGACGACGAGCAGCGCCGGTTGACGCTCGCCAAGGCCGGCTTCGACCGGGCCAAGGAGTTCACCTGGGAGTCCAGCGCCGAGGTGCACATCGCGGCGTGGAGTCGGGCCCGGTCCTGATGCCGCGCGCGGCCCGGGCAACCAGCCGCCCGTGCGTGCGACCGTCGGGCATGATGTGCTGATGCTCTACGCCGTCATCCCGGCGGGTGGCAGCGGCACAAGGTTGTGGCCGCTGTCCCGTGCCGGGCACCCCAAATTCCTGCACCCGCTCACCGGGTCGTCCGCCTCGCTGCTTCAGGCGACCGTCGAGCGGTTGGCGTCGCTGACCACAGCGGAGCGGACGCTGGTGGTCACCGGCGCCGCGCACGTGACGGCGGTGGCGCGGCAGCTGACCGGCCTGCCGGAGGAGAACATCCTGGTCGAGCCGTCGCCGCGGGATTCCTGCGCGGCGATCGCGCTGGCCGCCGCGGTGATCGCGCTGCGTGACCCGGACGCGGTGATGGGCTCGTTCGCGGCCGACCACCTGATCGGCGACCCGCAGCGGTGGGCGGAGGTGGTCCGGGAGGCGATGCGCGGCGCCGAGAAGGGGTTGCTGATGACGGTCGGGATCACCCCGACCCGCCCGGAGACCGGCTACGGCTACCTGGAGTGCGGCGAGCTGCTCGGCGACGGCGCGCTGCGCATGGTCGCCGAGTTCAAGGAGAAGCCCGCCGCCGACGTGGCCGAGGCGTACGTGCGCTCCGGCCGGCACCTCTGGAACGCCAGCATGTTCGTCTGGCGGGTGGACGTCTTCCTCGCCGAGCTGGCTCGGCAGCAACCGGCCCTGCACTCCGGCGTCACCGCGATCGCGGCGGCCTGGGGCACCCCGCAGCAGGACGACGTGCTGGGCGCCGTCTGGCCGACGTTGCCGAAGATCTCCGTCGACTACGCGGTGATGGAGGGCGCGGCGACCGCCGGGCGGGTGGCGACGGTGCCCGGCGACTTCGGCTGGAACGACGTCGGTGACTTCCACACCCTCGGCGACGTGCTGCCGGCCGACCCGGCGCGCAACGTGGTGCTCGGCGGCGCGAAACCGGGCGTGCTGCTGCGCGACAGCACCGGCCTGGTGGTGGTGCCGCACTCGGGGCGGCTGGTCGCCGCCATCGGGGTGCACGACCTGATCGTGGTGGACACTCCGGACGCGGTGCTGGTCTGCCCGCGCGACCGGGCCCAGGACGTCAAGGCCGTGGTCGACGAGCTCAAGGAGCGGGGCGAAGAGGGCTACGTCTGAGCGCCGCGCGGGCCGGCGCGACGAGCTGGACGGTCCCGTCGGCCAGCGGCTCGGGCAGCCGGTCCGGCGGGAACCAGCCGAGCGCGGCGGACTCGTCGCTGACCCGCTCCACCGCGCCGGCCGGGGCGACGACGGCGAACCGGACGTCATAATGCAGCGAACCGCCCTGGCAGCCGACCGGGTGGATGTCCACGTCGATCGGTACCGGGTCGATCCGCAGGCCGGCGATCCCGGACTCCTCGGTCGCCTCGCGCAGCGCGGCGCCGGCCAGCGTCCGGTCGCCCGGCTCGCAGTGCCCGCCGAGCTGCACCCAACGGTGCAGCTTGCCGTGCAGGCAGAGCAGCACCCGGGTGCCGGTGGCGTCGAGCACCAGCACGCTGGCGGTGACGTGCCCCGGGCGGTGCTCCCGACTCATCGCCACCGGCCCGGCGGCGAGCAGCGCGAGCGTCCGGTCTCGGGCCACGGCGGCGGCCGGGCTGGTCGGTGTCCAGCCGGCCAGCAGCGTGGTCGCGTCCGCGTGCAGTGCCGCGTACGTGGTGGCCGGAGCGGTGGTGGGCGGGGCTTCGGGCATGCCGACACTGTACGAGCCGGTGCCGCCTACCCTTGCCGGGTGACCCTGCGACTCCTCGAGTTCGTCGTCGGCGGCAACGAGGCCAGCGACCTGCTACCGGTCCGCTCCGCGGCGTTGCTGCGCGCGCACGGTGCCCGGCGCGGCTTCTGGACGGTGCTGGACGAGGGGCCGGTGGAGCGTTGCCTGGCCCTGCTGTTGGAGCGGGAGGACGGGGCCTGGGTCGCCCATCACGTGGCCGCCGACGCCGGCGTGGAGAACGGCCGGACCGAGGACGGCGAGGCGCTCGCCCACCACGACGGCTGGGTCTACGTCTTCGGTTCGCACTTCGGTTCCAAGGCCGGTCCGCTGCGGCCCCGACGGGCCTTCGTCGCCCGGTTCCGCGAGGACGACGCGGCGACCAGCCCGCTGCCGGTCCAGGTGGTGCGCAACCGGTTCCGGGTGCACCGGGCGATCAACGACGCGCTCGCCGGCGCGGCGTTGACGCCGCTGCCGCCGGGGGAGCGGGTGCGGGCCCGGTTCATCGTGGAGACCCTGGCCCGGGGCACCGCGGGGGCGAAGAGCTGGGTCAGCCGGCTCACCCCGGACGATCTGCCGTTGAACGTGGAGGCGGCGGCCTTCACGCCGACCGGGACGGTGCTGCTCGGGCTGCGCTTTCCGGTCACCGTGGACGGCGAGCCGATCCTGGTCGAGCTGGCCGGCGTACCGGCCATGTTCGACGCCGAGCCGGCCTGGCCGCTGGCGGTGCGGGCGTACGCGCTCAGCGGGGTGACTCCGCCCGGCGCGTTGACCGGATTCCGGGCGATCGCCGTCGGCTCGGACGGCGGGTACGCGGCCGTGATCGGGTCCATCGACGCGCTCGGCAAGGGCTCGGTGCTGCTCGACGACCATCCCGGCGGCGGTGAGGTGACCTCCCGGCACATCCGGTTCCGGCTGCCCGCCGGTCCGTCGCCCGCCCTCGCCGGCGATCCGGCCGACGTGCCGGCCGGGGATGCCCACCTGCTCGCCGGGGAGCTGGTCGCCGACCTCGCGCCGTTCCACCACGTGGAAGGGCTGGCGGAGCTGGACGGCCGATGCTTCTACGTCACCGACGAGGATCACCGGGTGGCGCTCTGGGTGGGTTGATGCGCCGGCACGCCGGGCCGCAGCGGGTCGTCGGTCGGCGGCGCGTTCGATGGCGGTCGCCGGGCGGGCTGGCGGTGCGGCGATGGCTGGCGGTCGGGCCGCGTCGCGTGCGCCGGGCGGGACAGCCGGGCGGCACCCCTGCGGTGCAAGGGCCGCAGACCCTCGTGGTGCCGCCCGGTCGCCGGTCCTCCCCGGTCCCGGTGCCCGGGTGCCGAGCGCGTTTGACGCGCCGACACCGCTGGTGGGCAGTGGAAGCATGCCCAACGGGCGCCGAGGGCGTCGAGGTTTTTCAGCCGTGGCTTAAAGATGGAGATAAGTGCCGGCCGGTAGAGTGCAAACGGTCGTCCGGTAACCCCCACCGGGCGAACGGGAGCGGGTCATGCTGAAGATCTACTTTTCCGGTGAGGACATCCTCCGGACCCGGGTCGCGCCGGGTGCCGACCCGGTCTGGGAGATGGTCCTCAGCCTGCACCTGCTGCAAGGTCGGAGCCGGGATCCGCTGATGGCCACCTGGCGCCGGGCGGTGGCCCGTGGCCTGCGCCAGGACATCGCGTCCGACCAGCTCCGGCTGCTCTTCGCGCTGAACCCGCCACGCGGCTACTTCCCCGACTTCCTCACCCCGTACGCCAGCGTCAGCGGCTTCGAGGCGGGGCTGGACGCGGTCCGCAGCACGCCGGTGCCGCTGCTGCACCACGACCTGACCGTGCTGGCCGCCGAGAACCTGCTGCCCTCGTCGGCGTCGGCGCTGGCCCGGGGGGAGCCGGATGTGCTGCGGCAGCTGACCGACTCGATGGAGCAGTACCGGTCGCTGGCGATCAGCCCGTACTGGGCGCGGATCCAGGCGGCCGTGGAGGCGGACCGCAGCCGCCGGGCCCGAGCGCTGCTCGACGGCGGGGTGGAGGGGTTGCTGACCAGCCTGCGGCCGGCGATGCGGTGGGACTCCGGCGTGCTGGAGGTCCGCGACTACCCGGACAGCCGCGAGCTGCACCTGGACGGGCGAGGGCTGCTGCTCGTGCCGTCGTTCTTCTGCGCCCGTACCCCCGTCGCGCTGCTCAACCCGGCGCTTCCGCCGGTGCTGGTCTATCCGGTGGATCGCCTCGGTGGGCTGGCCCCCGCGTCGGGGGAGGGCGGCGGAGCGTCCGGGCCGAACCCGGGCCGGGAGGCGCTGGCCGCGCTGCTCGGTCGGACCCGGGCGGCGGTGCTGGAGGTCAGCGACGACGGCTGCACCACGGGCGAGATGGCCCGCCGGTTGAACATCTCGGCGGCAGCGGCCAGTCAGCACGCCACCGTGCTGCGCAACGCCGGGCTGCTGGTCAGCCAGCGGGACCGCAACACCGTGCTGCACACCCTGACCCCGCTGGGCCGCGCCGTCCTGGAGAGCTGACCCGAGGGTCAGAGCAGTCCTGGAGAGCTGACCCGTCGGTCAGAGGGCCAGGGCGGCGCTGGCGGTGCTGTGGGCGGGCGGTGGCAGCAGGAGGGACGGGACGCCCTCGGCGGCCAGGGCGATCCGCAGCCGGTGCAGGTCGGCGCCGAACCGGACCAGGTCGGTCGGGTCCACCGGGGTCGGCGGTGAGCCGAGGATCAGGGTGGTGGCCTGCTCCGGCCAGCCGGGCACCGCGTCGATCAGCCCAGCCCGCAGCTCGTCGTCCTCGGCGACCAGGGTGAAGACCGTGCCGGGCGCGACCACGTCGGTCACCGCGGCGAGGGCGCGGCCGACCGCGGCCGGGTCGGCCGGGGTCGGGCCGGGACCGTCCGGCAGGGTGACGGCGGCGGCCAGTCCGGCCGCCTTCGCCTCGGCGGTGCCGAGCGAGAAGAGATCCTGGGCGGCGTCCCGGACCAGCGCGGTCGCGCCGACCTCGTCCGGGTCGGAGCGGGTGGCGGCCAGGTAGCCGCGGACCACCGCGACGGGCACCTGGTCGATCTTGCCCTTGATCAGCTCACCGGCGCCGGCCAGCTCGTCCACCACCGCCATCTGGGTCAGCTGGAGCTCGTTGCCGTACGCGTCGACCTCGCCGCGGTGGTCCCGGATGGCGTCCATCCCGGCCACCCCGAGGGCTACATCGGTCAGCCCGTTGCGCCACGGCCGCCCCATGGTGTCGCTGATGATCACGGCGACGTCCAGGTCGTAGCGCTCGCGCAGGGCGGCGCGCAGCGATCGCGCCGAGGCGTCCGGGTCCTTCGGCAGTAGCACCAGCCGGGTCCTGTCGACGTTCGAGGCGTCGATCCCCGCCGAGGCCATCACGAAGCCGTGGTGGGTCTGCACGATCCTGGTCGCGCCCCGGGCAGCGACCACCCGGGCCGTCTCGGCGGCCAGCACCTCGTCGCGGGCGTTGTCCCGCTCCGGCCCGTCCGCCGGGACGTCCACCAGCCGCCCCTCCGCCTTGGAGACGATCTTGCTGGTCACCACGAGCACGTCGCCGTCGCGCAGCCAGGGCGCCGCGGCGGCGATCAGCGCCGCCACGTCATCGCCCTCGGACACTTCGCCGATGCCCAGCACCGGCAGGATCTCCAGCTTCACCGCAGCTCCACCGCAGCGCGGACCATCGCCGCCGTCGCCGCCTCGTCGGTCATCCGCAGCGGTACCGCGCGGACCGTCACCTCCGGCACCAGCGTGCCGGCGTCCTCCTCGGCGACCAGCCAGCCGTCGAGCAGGCCGCCGGCCGACCGGCCGCCGTAGAGGCCGCCCACGCCGGCCGCGCTGCACTCGACGCCGAGCACCGCCAGGCAGCGGTCGGCCATGCCGCGTACCGGAGCGCCGCCGATGATCGGCGAGACGCCCACCACGGGGGCCGGGCCGTCGACGATCGCCTCGCGCAGCCCGGGCACGGCCAGCACCGGGGCGATGCTCACCACCGGGTTGCTGGGCGCGATCAGGACGATGTCGGCCGAGGCGATGGCGTCGAGCACCCCGGGCGCCGGCTTGGCGGTCTCGGCGCCGACGAAGACGAACCGGTGGGTCGGGATGTCCGCCCGGTACCGAACCCACCACTCCTGGAAGTGGATCGCCCGCTGGCCACCGTCGACGTCGGCCGTGCCGGTGGTGCTCGCGGCTGCGGGGCTCGTCCCGCTCACGATCGCGTGGGTCTCCAGCCGGTCGTCGGTCGCCGGCAGCAGCCGCACGCCGGGCTGCCAGCGGGTGGCCAGCGCCTCGGTCACCGCGGACAGCGGATAGCCGGCGTTGAGCATCGTGGAGCGCACCAGGTGGGTGGCGATGTCCTTGTCGCCCAGGCCGAACCAGGTCGGCTCCGCCCCGTAGGCGGCCAGCTCGGACTTGACCGTCCAGCTCTCGCCGACCCGCCCCCACCCCCGCTCCGGGTCGGCGCCGCCGCCCAGGGTGTACATCACGCTGTCCAGGTCGGGGCAGATCTTCAGGCCGTGCAGCCACAGGTCGTCGCCGACGTTGACCACGGCGGTCACCTCGGCGCCCACCTGGCGGGCGTACTCCCGCACGCCGACCAGGAACCGGGCGCCGCCGATGCCGCCCGCGAGAACCACGATGCGCATGCCGTCCATCCTCGCGCACGAGACGCCTGCGGTCCGCCGGTGGTCGGGGAGACTAGGCTCACGTCGGCAACTGTCCGCTTTCGCCCCGAGGGGGAGCTCGTGACCAGCCCCGCCGAGCCCGCGTCCGCCGACGCGACGCAGGCCCGCCAGCTGACCAAGCCGCTACGCGAACTGGCGGCGCTCGTGCTGCTCGGCGCGAATGCCGTTCTGCTCTTCGTCGGCCTGATCAGACTGCTGACGCCCGCCGATTTCGGGACCTTCACCGACCGGGCGGGGAGCACCTTCTTCGCGTTCATCGGCGTCGAGGCGGTGGTGTTGCCGGTGCTGGCCGTGCTGCTCGCCACCCACGTCCAGCCGGTGCTGGCGAAGGCCAAACTGATCACCCAGGTGGCGCTGGCCGAGTACGCCGCCAGCGCGCTCTTCGGTGCGCTGACCTTCCTGATGTGGCTGGTCGGCCGGCTGGCTGAGGGCGAGGTGCTCGACGCCCTGCTCGGTCTGCTCACCCGGGTCGCCTGGCTGGCGATCTTCGCGGTCGCCGCGTACGTCGTCTTCACCGTCTGGCGGGCGCTCTACTACGTGCCGAAGCCCAAGCCCCAGCCGGGCGTCTACGGCTCGCCGCAGGCCGGCTGGCCGCAGCAGCCCGGTGGCTGGCCCGGCCCTGGCCAGCCGGGAGGCGGCTATCCGGCACCCGGTCAGCCCGGTGGCTACCCCGCTCCCGGCCAGCCCGGCGGTTACCCGGCCCCGGGTCAGCCCGGCTACCCCGGCCCGTACGCCGGCCAGCCCGGCCAGCCCGGCCAGTACGGCCAGCCGACCCCGCCGTTCGCCCCGGCGCCCCAGTCGGCACCGCCGTTCAACCCCGCGCCGCACTCGGCGCCGCCGGCCAACCCGGTTCCGCAGTCGGCCCCGCCGGCCGGTCCGGCCCCGCACTCGGCGCCGCCGTTCGGGCAGCCGCCGTCGGCCGAGCCGACCCAGGCGATCCCGCGCCAGCCCGCCGAGCCCACCCAGGCGATTCCGCGCCCGACCGACGGCGAGAGCGACCGTACCCAGCGGATCAACCCGGGCGACGACCCGAACGCCCCCCGCTGACCCAGCGCGCCGCACGCCGTCGAGCCGCGCGCAAAATTCAGGGAAAGAGTGGCCTCCCGCGCCAGGGAGGCCACTCTTTCCCTGTTGTCTGCCGCCTGATCCCGCGGGGGGTGGGCTTGCCCACGGTGCGGGCGGAGGTGGCGGCGCGGTCCCGATCACGGCTTAGGCTGAGCGGATGGTTGATCGCACCGAGTCCGGCCCGACCGAGGCGAGCGTGCGCCGGGCGTTGCGCCGGGCCGCGACCGGGCGCGCGCTGGATGTCGACGAGGCGACGGCGCTGCTCGGCGCTCGCGGTGAGGCCCTCGACGAACTGCTCGGCGTCGCCGCCGGGATCCGCGACGCGGGGTTGCGTGAGGCCGGCCGACCGGGCGTGGTCACGTACTCCAAGAAGGTCTTCATTCCGCTGACCCGGCTCTGCCGGGACCGTTGCCACTACTGCACGTTCGCCACCGTGCCGCACCGGCTGCCGGCGCCCTTCCTCGACCGGGACGAGGTGCTCGCGATCGCCCGGGCCGGTGCCGAGCAGGGCTGCAAGGAGGCGCTGTTCACCCTCGGTGACCGGCCGGAGGAGCGCTGGCCGGCGGCCCGGCAGTGGTTGGACGAGCGGGGCTACGACTCCACGTTGGACTACGTGCGGGCCTGCGCGGTGGCGGTGCTGGAGGAGACCGGCCTGCTGCCGCACCTGAACCCCGGGGTGCTCTCCTGGTCGGAGCTGCAACGGCTCAAGCCGGTCGCGCCGAGCATGGGGATGATGCTGGAGACCACCGCGACCCGGCTCTGGTCGGAGCCGGGTGGCCCGCACTTCGGCTCACCGGACAAGGAGCCGGCGGTGCGACTGCGGGTGCTCGACGACGCCGGCCGGGTCGGGGTGCCGTTCACCACCGGCATCCTCATCGGCATCGGGGAGACGCACGCCGAGCGGGTCGATGCGATCTTCGCGATCCGTCGCGCGCACCGGGAGTACGGCCACCTCCAGGAGGTGATCGTGCAGAACTTCCGCGCCAAGCCGGACACCGCGATGCGCGGCATGCCGGACGCGGAGCTGCACAACCTGGCCGCGACGGTGGCGGTGGCCCGGGTGCTGCTCGGGCCGCGGGCCCGCATCCAGGCGCCGCCGAACCTCATCGCGGGCGAGTTCGACCTGCTGTTGCGCGCCGGCATCGACGACTGGGGCGGGGTGTCGCCGCTGACCCCGGACCACGTGAACCCGGAGCGGCCCTGGCCGCACCTGGACGACCTGGCCCGGCGTACCGCCGAGGCCGGGTTCACCCTGCGGGAGCGGCTCACCATCTACCCGGAGTACGTCCGCGCCGGCGACCCGTGGCTCGACCCGCGGCTGCTCGCACACGTCACCGCGCTGGCCGACCCGCAGACCGGGCTGGCCGTCGCGGACGCGCGCCCGGTCGGCCGCCCGTGGCAGGAGCCGGAGGAGGTGTTCGGCGGGCGGACCGACCTGCACGTCACCATCGACAGCACCGGCCGCACCGACGACCGCCGGGGCGACTTCGACAGCGTCTACGGCGACTGGGCCGAGGTCGCCACGAAGGTGACCGCGGCACCGGCCGCCGCCGGCTCCGGCGACGCCGACCTGCGGGCGGGCCTGCGGCTCGCCGCCGACGACCCGGCGGCGCTGCTGGAGCCCGGGCACACCGACGCCGCGCTGGCGCTCTTCGGCGCCGACGGTCCGGCGCTGGACGAGCTGTGCCGGCTCGCCGACGACGTCCGCCGGGCGACCGTCGGCGACGATGTCACGTACGTGGTCAACCGGAACATCAACTTCAGCAACGTCTGCTACGTCGGCTGCCGGTTCTGCGCCTTCGCCCAGCGGGAGCGGGACGCGGACGCGTACCGGCTCTCGGTCGACCAGGTGGCCGACCGGGCCGAGGAGGCGTGGGCGGCCGGGGCGACCGAGGTGTGCCTGCAGGGCGGCATCGACCCGAAGATGCCGGTGACCGGGTACGCCGACATCGTGCGGGCGATCAAGGCGCGGGTGCCGCAGATGCACGTGCACGCCTTCTCGCCGATGGAGATCGTCACCGCCGCCGCGAAGGCGGGCGTGCCGGTGCGGGAGTGGCTGACCCTGCTGCGGGAGGCCGGGCTGGACACCATCCCGGGCACCGCCGCGGAGATCCTCGACGACGAGGTCCGCTGGGTGCTGACCAAGGGCAAGCTGCCCGCCGCCGCCTGGGTCGACGTGGTCAGCACCGCCCACGAGCTGGGCATCCGCTCCAGCTCCACGATGATGTACGGGCACGTCGACCACCCCGGGCAGTGGCTGGCGCACTTCCGGGTGCTGGCCGGGGTACAGGACCGCACCGGTGGTTTCACCGAGTTCGTGGCGCTGCCGTTCGTGCACACCAACGCCCCCATCTACCTGGCCGGCATCGCCCGGCCCGGGCCGACCTGGCGGGAGAACCGGGTGGTGCACGCGATGGCCCGGCTGCTGTTGCACGGGCGGATCGACAACATCCAGTGCTCCTGGGTGAAGCTCGGCGACGCGGGCACGGTGGCGATGCTCCAGGGTGGCTGCAACGACCTGGGCGGCACGCTGATGGAGGAGACCATCTCCCGGATGGCCGGCTCGGCCAACGGTTCGGCCCGCACCGAGGAGCAGTTGCGGGCGATCGCGACGGCCGCCGGGCGTCCGGCGCGTAAGCGCAGCACCGCGTACGGTCATCTGCTGCCCTGAGGTCGAACCTTTCCGCGTCGCCGGCCGTACCAACGGACGCCGGCGGCGGTAGCGGCGAGGACCGCCGCCGGCGCCCCCGGCGGGCTCCGGCGGCGGCCGCCACGCGGCGCGCGGCCGGCTCCCGTCCGACCTCGCGGGCGTGCCCGCGCCGCCGGAAAGGTTGCCCATGACCAGTGAAGTGCGGAAGCGGCCCTGGCCGCGACTGACCCGCCGGCAGACGTTGACCGCGGCGGCGAGCGCGACGCTCGGCGCCGCCGCGCTCACCGTGCCCGGCCTGTCGGCCGCTCAGAACGCACCCGGCGCGGCCGCGGCCGACGAGCCGATCGTGGTGCACCTGCGCGACGCCGCCACCGGCACCATGGACGTCTTCGTCGGCACCTCCCGGATCGAGGTACGCGACCGCAGCCTGGCGGAGCGGCTGCGGCGCGCTGCCCGCCGCTGACCGATCCGACCGCACTCATCCGGCCCCGGCGCGGATCTTCCGGCGCCCGGCCGGTCCTCGACCCGTCCCCCGCCCAGTGAGGTTGGTCCGTCATGTCTTCGCACCGCGAGGCTCCGGAAATCGCCAAGGATCCGGTCGCCGATTCCGCTGACCTGTACGCGTTCGTCAGCCCCGATCGCCCCGACTCGGTGACGTTGATCGCCAATTATGTGCCGCTGCAACTTCCTTCCGGCGGCCCGAACTTCTTCGAGTTCGGCGACGACGTGCGCTACGAGATCCATATCGACAACGACGGTGACGGCCGTCCCGATGTCACCTACCGGTTCGAATTCACCACCGAGATCACGAATCCGAACAGCTTTCTCTACAACACCGGGCCGATCGAGTCGCTGGACAGCCGGAACTGGAACCGGCGGCAGTTCTACAGCCTGACCCGGGTGGCCGGCGGCCGGGAGCACCGCCTCGCGCACAAGCTGCCCTGCCCGCCGTGCAACGTCGGCCCGCTCTCCACGCCGAACTACGCGGAGCTGGTCCGCCAGGCGACGTTCACCCTCTCGACCGGCGAGCGCGTCTTCGCCGGCCAGCGGGCGGACGGCTTCTTCGTGGACCTGGGTGCGGTCTTCGACCTGGGCACCCTGCGGCCGTTCCAGCAGCTGCACGTGGCCGGTAAGAAGCTGTTCAAGGCCGAGGGGGAACCGGTCAACGCGACGGACCGGATGAACGTGCACAGCATCGCCGTCCAGGTGCCGTTGAACATGGTGCGCCGCCGGGCCAACCGGTACGCGGTCGGCGATCAGGCTTCGGTGATCGGCGTCTGGACCGCGGCGTCCCGCCGGCAGGTCCGGGTGCTCGGCAGCGACCCGGGCACGGAGGTCTCCACCGGCCCGTTCACGCAGGTCTCCCGGTTGGGCAATCCGCTCTTCAACGAGGTCATCGTGCCGATGTCCAAGAAGGACCTGTGGAACTCGCTGCCGCCCTCGGAGGACAAGCGGTTCGCCCGGTTCGTCGAGCAGCCGGAGCTGGCCGCCCTGCTGCCGGCGCTCTACCCGGGGGTCTTCGCCAACCTGGACCGGCTCAACAAGTCCAAGAAGGCCCGAGCGGACCTGGTGGCGCTCCTGCTGACCGGGGTGCCGGCCGGGCTGATCGACGGCTTCACCAACGCCACCGGCGACGTCCAAGCGGACATGCTGCGGTTGAACACCGCGATCCCGCCGAGCCGCCGGCCGGACCGGTTCGGGGTGCTCGGCGGCGATCTCGCCGGCTTCCCCAACGGTCGTCGGGTCGGCGACGACGTGGTCACCATCGCGCTGCGGGCCATCGCCGGGCTGACCGTGCCGCTGGTGGACAAGGCGTTCCGGCCGGACGCGGCGGCCGCCGCGGTCACCCCCGGGTTGAGCGCCGCCGACGTGACCGCGCCGTTCCTGGCCGGCTTCCCGTTCCTCGGCACGCCGTACGACGGGTTCGGCAACCCGTCGGCGGCGGCGTGACGGGGGAGCGGGCATGGAGCCGAGCGCGTACGGGCCGTCGGAGACCGGCAGCGTCGTCCTCGACCTGGGCGGTGCGACGGGCGCACTGATCATCTACACCGGACGGGAGCTGCACGGGCGGGAAATCGAGATCAGCCCGGCGGGCCGGCCGGACGGGCCGCGCACCCACGCGGCGGTCCGTGAGCGGCGGGTCCAGGACGGGGTCTTCCACAGTGCCGTCTACCCGGACCTGCCCGCCGGGGTCTATACCGTCTGGTGGGACGAGCGGAGGACGGCCGGAGCGATCTGTGTCACCGGCGGCGTGGTCGCCGAGTTCGTCTGGCCGAGCAGCGTTCCGTCGGGTTTCGACTGACGTCGAGCCGGCCGCCGTGCGCCGCGCCCCGTCCACCATGTGGACGGGGCGCGGTTGTCGTGTCCCGCTCGACGGGCGGTCCGGCGTCACTCGGGTTAACCTGTGCCCCACCAAGATCAGCATTGCTGTCGGGGTCTTCCGGCGGCGTGTCCACGTCCGCCCCGACCGGGCCGCTGAGGAGGTCGCCACGGGAGAAATCTCCGGCAACTCGCCGGTGAGGGCGTTACTCGGCCGGGGTCTGAATCGATAGGGCAGGTTGCGAGGGCCGGGTGGCCGGATGGCCGTCCGGGGGTCTGTCGGGAGGGCGACTCCATTATCAAGTTTGGCTTGACGGCGCACGCATTACACGCGTGTAATTTGAATGGGGTTGTTCGCACGGAACGCATCAAACCGGACCGTACGGACTAGCACGCCTTTCGCGTGGGGGGTTGCAGCGGCGATGACGCCGGTGCGCGACAAGGAGGCATTTGATGGACGGCCAGCTTGAGGTGGCCGACCTGCTCGGAAACGCGCCGGAGTGGCAGGAGCGAGCGCTCTGCTCGCAGACCGACCCGGAGGCGTTCTTTCCCGAGAAGGGCGGCTCGACCCGTGAGGCGAAGCGGATCTGCTCGCGTTGCGAGGTCAAGACGGAGTGCCTCGAATACGCTCTCGGCCACGACGAGCGGTTCGGGATCTGGGGTGGGCTCTCCGAGCGGGAGCGGCGCAAGCTGAAGCGGCGGGCGGCCTGACCGGTGCCGGTTCCGGGCGGTGGGGGCCGCCCGGTTCAGGCCCTGTCCGGCGTGCCGCGTGTGGCGGCGCACGGTGGCCCGGTCGGGGGCGGGCCGCTAGGCCAGTTCGTCCGGGTCGACCCCGAGCAGGTTCGCCACCTGCTCGATGATCACGTCGTGCACCAGGTCGGCGAGATCTTCCCGGTCCATCGCCCGGAACTCCAGCGGACGGCGGTAGAGCACGATCCGTGGCGGCACCTCCTGCCGGCCCGGTCGGCCGGGCAGCAGGCGGGCCAGCGGCACCTCGCCGTCCTCCAGCACGTCGGAGTCGTAGACGTTCAGGTCGGGCGGGACGTCCTCCACCGCGAACTCGACCCCGGCCAGCTCCTTGGCGAACCGGCGTTCCAGGGTCTCCACCGTGTCCAGGACCAGGTCGTCGAAGACCTCGGCCTTCGTCCGGGCCAGCGGCACGGTGGCCGGCACCAGCCGCCCGCGCAGGCCGCGCCCGTGCCGGTCGCGGTGCGCGCGCCGGCCGGAACCGGGGCGGCGGTGTTCCGGGCTCGTCATGAGGCAAAGGGTAGCCCCCACCCGGGCCTGGCCTGCGGCAGCGCCGCGCGCTGGCGCGCCGGAGTCCCGGGGCGGCGCGTCGGCGCCGCGAATTGTGATCACCGTGACGGGCGTGTCGCAACGCGAAGCGGTGCGCCGGACCCGGTAATGGGGATACCCTGCCGCCGTGAGGTCACCACGGCGCTGCTCCCGTAACGGCTGCCCCCGGCAAGCGGTCGCCACATTGACCTATGTCTACAACGAGTCGACCGCGGTGGTGGGCCCGCTGGCCGCCTTCGCCGAGCCGCACACGTACGACCTCTGTGAGCCGCACGCCCGCAGCCTGACCGCACCCCGGGGCTGGGACGTGGTACGCCACGAGGGCGAGTTCGAGCCGCCGCCGCCGACCACCGACGACCTGGTCGCCCTCGCCGAGGCGGTCCGGGAGGCGGCCCGCCCGGCCCCCCGCCCGCCGGAGGACGACCGCGACCAGCAGGCCCACTCGACCGGCCGGCGCGGCCACCTCCGGGTCATCCCGCCGAACCTCTGAGCGGGGCGGTCAGCCGAGCGGCACCTGGACCGCGACGTCGTGCTTCGGGTAGTAGCTCTCCACCCGGTCGGCGCCGTACTTGTCGCGGAACATCGCCACCACGTGGTCGACCTGGTCCGGTTCGGTGATCGGGGTGGCGGGCGCGTTCACGGCCGTACCGTTCGCGGCCACCCGGATCATCGGCGTCCGGCTCACGTTCTTGTACCAGTCGCTGTCCGAGCCGGTCACCGGCACCAGGAACATGCTCTGCTCCTCCTGCACGAACCACACCGGGTGGCTGATCTGCCGGCCGCTCTTCCGCCCGGTCACGGTGATCTCGATTTCCTGCTCACCGTCGAACGCGTCCATGACCGCCTCAGTGCTCACGCCAACCTCCGTCAAGCTCCCTGAGCTGCTCCTGTCTGTCAGGCTAGGGAGCCGGACGGCGGCCCGGTGCCGGTTCGCCGAACACCCGCGGCGGGCGCGGCGGCCGGGTCAGTGCCCGAGGAAGCGGCCGAAGAGCGCCGCGCGTCGCGACGGGCGGCCGGTGCGGGCCTCGGCCGCGTCGGCCGAGAACATCACCCGCAGTCCGGCGTTGACCGCGAGCCAGCGCACCGGCTCCGGCTCCCAGTGCGGCGACAGGTGGCCCACCCAGGGCAGCGCGGTCAGTTCACTCGGCACGCCCCGGATCAGGTCGGCGAGGGTGCGCCCGGCGAGGTTGGTCGTCGAGACCCCGTCGCCGACGTACCCGCCGGCCCAGGCGAGCCCGGTCGCCCGGTCCAGCCCGACCGACGCCGACCAGTCGCGGGCGACGCCGAGCGGGCCGCCCCAGCGGTGGGTCAACGGCACGTCCGGGCCGAGCACCGGGAAGAGGTCGCCGAGGGTACGCCGCAGCGCCGCGAAGACCGCCGGCTCGCGGTCGTAGCCGGGCCGGACCCGGGAGCCGAAGTGGTACGGGGCGCCGCGCCCGCCGAAGGCCAGCCGGCCGTCCGCGGTGCGCTGCCCGTAGATGATCACGTGCCGATGGTCGGAGAAGGTCTCCCGCTCGGCCAACCCGATCCGCGCCCAGGTCGGATCGGGCAGCGGCTCGGTGGCGACCATCAGCGAGTAGACCGGCACCACGGCGCGCCGCTGGCCGGGCAGCGCCGGCGTGTACCCCTCGGTGGCGCGGACCACCACGGGCGCGCGGACCACCCCGGTGGGGGTGACCACCCGGCCCGGACTCAGCTCCTGGACCGGCGTCCGTTCCTGGATGGTCACCCCGAGCCGCTCCACCGCCCGGGCCAGGCCCCGAACCAGCTTCGCCGGATGCACCGCCGCGCAGTGCGGCGTGTACGTCCCGCCGCGTACCCCCTCGGCGGCGCAGCGGGCGGCGGCCTCGCCGGCGTCCAGCAGCGCCAGGTCCGCCGGGCCGAAACCGAAGGCCCGCGCCTCGTCGACCGCGGCCCGGGCCCGGCCGAGCTGGGCGTCGCTGCGGGCGAGCACCACCGTCCCGCCGGCCGCCCAGTCACAGTCGATGCCCTCGGCCGCCACCACCCGCCCCACCTCGCGCACCGTCTCGTGCATGGCCCGCTGCATCGCGATCGCCGCGTCCGGGCCGTGCCGGCGGGCCAGCCCGGTGAGCGAGGTGGGGAAGAGCGCCGAGCACCAGCCGCCGTTGCGCCCCGACGCCCCGAAGCCGGCGATCTCCTGCTCCAGCACCATGATCCGCAGCGTCGGGTCGGCGCGGGCCAGGTAGTAGGCCGTCCAGAGCCCGGTGTAACCGGCGCCGACGATCGCCACGTCGGCGTCGGCGTCGCCGGGCAGCGACGGACGCGGTGTCAGCGGATCGTCCACGGTGGAGAGCCAGTACGACAGGTCCTGGTAACGCATCAGCGCTCCGGTGCGTCGGCCGAGGGCGTCGACGCGCCGGTCAGAGCCGCTGCCATGCCTCGGTGAGCACGGCACGCAGGATCTGCTCGATCTCGTCGAACTGCTGCTGCTCGGCGATCAGCGGCGGGGCCAGCTGCACCACCGGGTCACCCCGGTCGTCGGCGCGGCAGTAGAGGCCGGCCTGGAAGAGCGCGGTGGAGAGGAAGCCGCGCAGCAGCCGCTCCGACTCGGCCTCGTCGAAGGTCTCCCGGGTTGCCTTGTCCTTGACCAGCTCGATGCCGTAGAAGTAGCCGTCGCCCCGCACGTCGCCGACGATCGGCAGGTCGTTGAGCTTCTCCAGGGTGGCGCGGAACGCCCCCTCGTTGGCCCGGACGTGCCCGACCAGGTCCTCACGGGCGAAGACCTCAAGGTTGGCCAGCGCCACCGCGCAGGAGACCGGGTGGCCGCCGAAGGTCACCCCGTGGGCGAACATGCCGGTCTCGGTGAGGAACGGCTCCATCAGCCGGTCGCTGGCGATCATCGCGCCGAGCGGTGCGTAGCCGGAGGTGATGCCCTTCGCGGTGGTGATGATGTCCGGCTGGTAGCCGTAGCGGAGGGCGCCGAAGTACTCGCCGAGCCGGCCCCACGAGCAGATCACCTCGTCGGAGACGAGCAGCACGTCGTACGCGTCGCAGATCTCGCGGACCCGCTCGAAGTAGCCGGGCGGCGGCGGGAAGCAGCCGCCGGAGTTCTGCACCGGCTCCAGGAAGACCGCGGCCACGGTGTCCGGGCCTTCCCGCTCGATCGCCCGGCCGATCTCTTCGGCGGCCCAGCGGCCGAACGCCTCGGGCGAGTCACCGTGCTCCGGGGCGCGGTAGAAGTTGGTGTTCGGCACCTTGATGCCACCCGGGACCAACGGCTCGAAGTCGCTCTTGATGCCCGGCAGGCCGGTGATCGACAGGGCGCCCATGGAGGTGCCGTGGTAGGCGATGTAGCGGCTGACCACCTTGTGCTTGTTGGGCTGGCCGGTGCGCTTGAAGTAGGCGCGGGCGAGCTTCCACGCCGCCTCCACGGCCTCGGAGCCGCCGGTGGTGAAGAAGACCCGGTTCAGGTCGCCCGGGGTCAGCGTGGCGATCTTCTCGGCCAGCTCGACCGCCTTCGGGTGGGCGTAGGACCAGAGCGGGAAGTAGGCCAGCTCGCCCGCCTGCTTGGCGGCCGCCTCGGCCAGCTCGGTGCGGCCGTGGCCGGCGTTGACGACGAAGAGGCCGGCGAGCCCGTCCAGGTAGCGCCGCCCTTGGGAGTCCCAGATGTACGCGCCCTCGCCGCGCACGATGGTCGGTACCTCGCCGGCGGAGTAGCTCGCCATCCGGGTGAAGTGCATCCAGAGGTGGTCGGTGGCGTTGGCCATGTCAGCCCCATCGGTCGTCGGGCCGGTCCAAGGGGTGACGCCGGCCGCTCTGCCCACGGTTATCGCACAGCCCGACCCGGAAAGGCAAGTGGTATCGGTGGTGTTCTGGCGGTACGACAACGGATTTAGCGAGCCGGTACGTTGATGGCAACGGAATCCGTATCGCTATTTCACCCCCCCCCGTTACCTTTTTGATCGTCCCCAGCCGGGGACCCTCGGTCGCTCGGCCCGGTATGACTTCCTGCCCCTGTCTTTCGGATGATCCGGG